>NZ_AWSA01000014.1 GCF_000576595.1 Intrasporangium oryzae NRRL B-24470
ACCGCGTCCGGTTAACAGACAGGCCCTAGGAAACCGAAGGATCTATCGACAAGGGCCTCTTCTATGCGAGTCTTTCCGTCCGTCCTCGTCCTCGACGAGAAGTCCGACCTCCGCGCGTCGCTGCAGGGCCGAGCGGTCGACCTCACGACCTCGGCAGCAGACGCCGACGTCGTCGTCGTGGACCAGAGTGCGGGTCAGGCGGCCGGTCAGGCCGTCGAGCTCGACCGCGTCCTCGGCGCGCTGCCCGAGAGGGCGGGCGTCGTCGTCCTGGGGCTCGCGTCCGAATGGCCCGGCCTGTCGGTCCAGCCCGCCGGCCCGGCCCCCGAGGGCGAGGTGCGCGCCGCGAAGGAGGCCCGCCCCGCCGAGTTCGTGCCCGGCGCGCCGGACCTGCTCGCCCGCGTCGACGTGACCGGGCTCGCAGCCACGGGCGCCCTCGCGCTCACCCCCTCGACCGAGGTTGCGGCGACCCCGCTCCTGCGCGTCGGCCCGGCCCCGGTCGCCGCCGTGACCACGCTCGGCGGTCGCCGCGTCGTCGTGCTCTCGGTCCGCCCGGGCGAGGCTGACGCTGCCGCGGGCGCGTTCGCCGAGCTCCTCCTCAACGCGGTGTCGTATGCCGCTGAGCCCGCCGAGTCGCACAGCCTGGCCGAGCCGCACCCGCTCGTCGGCGAGCCGGCCTGGCAGCAGCTCAAGGCAGCCGTCGTCGAGCTCCGTCCCCTCCAGGCCGCCGACGGGTCGCTCCCCGACGCCGGGACGCACGAGCACGCCGCGCACCTCGTCGGCCGGATCTGCTCCGGCATCGAGGGCCTCGCGCCCCTCCTGCAGCACGACGCCGACTACCTCGAGGCGCTCGTCAAGGACTTCCACCGCTGGGCCGACGGCGGCTTCGAGGTCCCCGACTTCCTCGACTCCCTCCTCGCCTTCGCCCCGGCGCAGAACCGCGTCGACGGGCTGCCGCACCTCGTCGTCTTCCCGATGTACACCCAGAACGGCAACCCCGACCGCAACGTCGAGGCGGTGCTCCTCCAGGTCATCTGGCCCGACTTCGTCGCCGACCTCGAGGCGGGCGACTACTCCAACAAGCTCTTCCTGCCGATCCGGTTCCTCGACTTCACGCCGGGCTACGACACGAACTCGGCCGTCCTCTTCCCCGAGACCGTCGCCATGCGCGAGGTCCCGGCCTTCACGTGGGGCGGCATCTTCGCCGACCGCGAGGCGGCGCGGTTCCGCCGCGTCGTGACCGAGGCCGCCTCGGTGACGCGTCTCGTGCTCCCGCCGGACGCGCTGCACCTGGTCGCCGACCAGCAGCTCGCCGAGGAGACCTTCGTCATGTGGGACCTCATCCACGACCGCACCCACATGCACGGCGACCTCCCGTTCGACCCGTTCATGATCAAGCAGCGGATGCCCTACTTCCTCTACTCGCTCGAGGAGCTGCGCTGCGACCTCACGGCCTTCCGTGAGTCGGTCGCGCTCGAGGCACAGGGCCACCCGCACGCCCGCATGGTCCAGTACGCCATCCTCTTCGACCGGATCTTCCGCTTCTCGATCACCGGCTCGCGGGTGCGCAACTACGACGGCCTCGGTGGGCAGCTGCTCTTCGCGTGGCTGCACCAGAAGGGCGTCCTCCACTGGACGGACAACCGCCTCACGATCGAGTGGGAGAACGTCGCGGAGCCCGTCCTCGAGCTCGGCCGCGCGATCGAGGACCTCTACTGGCGCTCCATCGACCGGCCGAAGGTCGCCCACTGGCTCGCGGCCTACGAGCTCGTCTCCTCCGTCGTGACGCCGCACCCCGGCTCGGCGTGGGCCCGCTACCTCGCCGGCGACCGCACGGCCCTGCCGATCGACGGCCCGCCGAAGGGTCTCACGGACGCCGTGCTCGACGACGAGTTCCCGCTCTCCATGTTCTTCGAGGCGCTCTCCAAGAAGATGAAGCCTGTCATCGAGTCGACCGCCGGCATCACCGGCACGATGCGGACGGCATGATGAGCGTCGTCATCGTCACCGGCGCGACGGGCGCGACGGGGCGGGCGACCTGCGCCGCCCTCGTCGCGGCCGGCCACCGGGTCGCAGCAGTCGACCGCGACGCCGAGGGCCTGGCCGCCGTCGCGGCCGAGGTCGCCTCGGATGCGCTGACGACGCACACGTGCGACCTCACCGACCCGAGCGCGACCCGTGCCGCCGTCGACGAGGTGCGCACGGCCCACGGTCGCATCGACGGCCTCGTCCACCTCGTCGGCGGGTGGCGCGGCGGCAAGGCCTTCACCGACAACGTCGACGCAGACTGGGCGGTCCTGTCTGCGCTGCTCATCGACACGCTGCGCCACGTGACGCTCGCGGTCCACGACGACCTCGTCGCCTCTCCCGCGGGCCGGGCCGTCATCATCTCGGCCGCGTCGGTCGCCTCGCCCACCGCGGGCAACGCGAACTACGTCGCGGCCAAGGCCGCGGCCGAGGCCTGGATCGCGGCCCTCGCCGACTCCTTCCGCGCCGAGCAGTCGGGGCGGAAGAGGACCCCCGTCCACAGGCCGCCGCAGCCGTGACCGGCATCGTCAGCTGGATCGGCGAGGGCAGGACGGCGACCACCCCGGCGGCGCTCGCGGAGGGGATCCGCGAGATGATCGAGGGCGACGCGGCAGCGCTCAACGGCGCTCGGGTCGACCTGCGCCCGGCCGGGACTCGCTGAAGACCTGCTGAAGACGCCATTGCTGCCCGCTGACGACACCATCGACGACCACCCCCGGAGGGGACGAGTGAGCACCCTGCACGACCGCGGACGACGCGGCTTCGCCTCGGACAACTACGCCGGCCTGCACCCCGAGGTGCTCGAGGCGCTGGCGGACGCCAACGGCGGCCACGAGATCGCGTACGGCGAGGACCACTACACGGAGCGCCTCCAGGCCGTCGTCGCCGAGCACTTCGGGGCGGGGGCCACGGCGTGGCCGGTGTTCAACGGGACCGGTGCCAACGTCCTCGCCCTCCAGTCGCTCCTGCCGCGCTGGGGTGCCGTGGTGTGCGCGGAGACGGCCCACATCAATACCGACGAGAACGCCGCCCCCGAGCGGGTCGGCGGGCTCAAGCTGCTCACGGTGCAGACTCCCGACGGCAAGCTGACGCCCGAGCTCATCGACCAGCAGGCGTGGGGCTTCGGCGACGAGCACCGGGCGCAGCCGCTCGCGGTGTCGATCACCCAGACCACTGAGCTCGGCACCTGCTACACGCCCGACGAGGTCCGCGCGATCACCGACCACGCGCACTCCCTCGGGATGCGGGTCCACCTCGACGGCGCCCGGATCTCCAACGCCGCCGCCACGCTCGGCACGTCGCTCGCGGCGTTCACCTCCGAGGCGGGCGTCGACGTCGTCAGCCTCGGTGGCACGAAGAACGGCGCGCTCGCGGCCGAGGCCGTCGTCGTGGTCAACCCCGAGATCACCGCGGAGCAGCACGGGCTCGTCTTCCTCCGCAAGCTCAACATGCAGCTCGCGTCCAAGATGCGCTTCGTCTCGGCACAGCTCCTCGCGCTCTACGAGCACGACCTCTGGCTGCGCTCGGCGAGCCATGCCAACGCGATGGCCCAGCGCCTCGCGGCCGGTGTCGGCTCGGTCGACGGGGTGAAGATCACCCAGGCGGTCCAGTCCAACGCCGTGTTCGCCATCCTCGACCGCGACGTGGCCGAGGCCCTGCGCGAGCGGTTCCGCTTCTACGACTGGAACCCGGCCACGGGCGAGGTGCGCTGGATGTGCTCGTGGGACACGGCAGAGGCCGACGTCGACGCCTTCGTCGCGGAGCTGCGTCGCCTCATCGGCTGACCACCGGCCGTCCGTATGCCGCCCTCCCGCCCGACCGCGGGCCCGTGACCTCTCGAGGCCGTCGAGTGGTTCCGACCCGTCCCGCTCAGGCGGTCGGTGCGGCGGTGAAGCGGAGGTACGGCTTGACCTCCTCGACCGCCTCTGCGCCGAACCGGGCCCGCGCGTCCTCGGTCGACAGCGTCGGGGCGACGATGACCTGGTCGCCGTCCTTCCAGTCGGCGGGAGTGGAGAAGGGGCCGCGGTCGGTCAGCTGGAGCGCGTCGACCGCGCGGAGCACCTCGTCGAAGTTGCGCCCGACGCTCTTGGGGTAGGTCAGCGTGAGGCGGACCTTGTTGGCCGCGTCGATGACGAACACGGACCGGACGCCCGAGGTGTCGCCCTCGCCGGGGTGGATCATGTCGTAGAGCTCGGAGACCGTGCGCGCGTCGTCGGCGATGATCGGGTAGCCGACCGTGGCGCCGGCGACGTCCTCGATGTCAGACTTCCAGGCGTGGTGCTGCTCGATGGGGTCGACCGAGACGGCGAGGACCTTGACATCGCGGGCGGCCCACTCGTCCTCGAGCGCGGCGACGCGGCCCAGCTCGGTCGTGCAGACCGGCGTGAAGTCGGCGGGGTGGCTGAAGAGCACGGCCCAGCTGTCGGCCTTCCAGTCGTGGAAGGAGAGCTGCCCCTCGGTCGTCTCAGCCGTGAAGTCAGGGGCGATCTCGCCCAGACGCACCGTCATCGTCGTGTCCCTTTCGCGTGCGGGCCACGTGATGGACTGCGGGGGCCCGGTCTGCACTCCATTGTGGAAGCCGAGCAGTGCATGGTGTTATGGGTGTCCAAATACTGCGACGCGCGGGGGTGTCTCGCCCCTCCCCTCACGCGGTCCGAGAGGCGAGACCTGCATCCCGCACCCCGGACCGGCGCACGAGGCTCCGCCTGCGTATCTGGCTCGATCCCGGTGACTCTGCAGGGGGTGAGCCATACACTGTGCACCCGAGAAGGGGGCGTGGCATGGGCGAACCGAGTGGCCTCACCGAGCTCGTCGCCGCCGCGTCCGAGGGCGACGCCCTCGCCTGGAACGCCATCGTCGAGCGCTTCTCGTCGCTGCTCTGGGGCGTGGCACGGGCCCATCGACTCGGCCCCGACGATGCTGCCGACGTCGTCCAGAACACCTGGCTGCGGCTGCTCGACCACCTCGGCGGGATCAGGCAACCGGAGGCGCTCGCGGGATGGCTCGCGACGACCGCGCGCAACGAGAGCCTGTCGATGCTCCGCCGCAGGGGCCGCGACGTCGTCGTGCGTGACGACGACCTCGCCGTCAACCTGCCCGACATCGAGGCGGTCGCCCTCGACACCGCCCTGCTCGATGACGAGCGCGACGCCGAGCTGTGGTCGTGTTTCGCCAGGCTGCCCGAGCGGTGCCAGGAGCTCCTCCGGGTGCTCATGTCGTGCGACCGGCCGAGCTACGGCGCGGTCGCCGAGGCCCTCGACATGCCGGTCGGATCGATCGGTCCGACGCGGATGCGCTGCCTCAACCAGCTCCGGGACCTCGTGGCCGGCAGCGGCTACGCCTTCGAGGGAGGTCGACCATGACCCCGCGCGATGAGCTGAACGGCGACGACGCCCGTCTCCTCGAGCGGCTCGGCGCGATCGCGGAGGTCATCGACCCGGTGCCCGACCCCGTCGTCGAGCTCGGCAAGGCCGCGTTCGCGTTCCGCAACCCTGAGCTCGAGCTGCTCGAGCTCGTGTCGAGCCCTCCCGACCTGAGCGTGGTCCGCTCCTCGCCGGGGACGAGCCGTCTCTACTTCTTCGAGCACGGCGACATCTCGATCGACGTCGAGGTGACCGTCCGCGGCGGTCTCGGCGCCATGGTCGGCGTGGTGACCGATGCCCACGGCCCCGTGCTCTCCGGCCGCAGCGTCACGGTCGAGACGGCCGACTCCTCGACGACGGTCGACGTCGTCGAGGGGCGCTTCACCGTCGCCAACCTCGCCCTCGGCCTCGTGCGCATCCTGCTCGAGCACGACGGCCGTCCGGCGTTCTCGACGCGCTGGTTCGAGATCGGCTGACCCCGCCCTCGCGATGACGTGGGCGATGACGTGCGCGATGACGTATGCCGCTGGGTCGGCCGCCGCTGCTCCATCCGTTCCGCCTCGGCGGGCACGGCAGGCGTCGCGACCGTCCGGGCAAGGCGCGGTGCGCCTGCCGTCAGGCTCCCCAGGCCGTGAAGGAGGCTGCCGTCGCGGCGAGCAGGGGGTCGGGCCTCCCGGCCTGTCGGGCGGCCAGCCACCCCTCGGCGAGCGTCCCACCGGCTCCGGCCACGCCGTGGACCTCGGCCATGACCTCGAGGGTTGCCTGGTCGTTGACGGGGACGACGCTTGCGAGGACGCCGGAGGTGCCCATCCCGAGCAGGCTCGACACGAGACCGAGCGCCTCGTAGGGGCCGATCGAGGCCGCACCTCCCGAGTCGCAGGCAGAGAGCACCATCGAGCGGGGAGGTCGGCGCAGCTGCTGGAGGTCGTGCACGGTCAACGGGCCGTCGGCCAGCTGGAGGGCCGAGAAGAGCGGAGCATTGGCACGGAACTGACCGTGTGCGGCGACGTGCGCCAGGTCCGCGCCGTCGAGCAGGGCGAGCGCAGCGGCCACCGTCGCCTGTGAGGGTCCGAGCACCCGGGCACCACGGTGGATGCGCCGCAGCTCCGACACCTCGGCCTCGCGCGTCGTGAGGTTCGGGCCCGTCACGAGTGCGACGGAGCCGCGCTCCGCGTCTGGTCGCACCCGCCGGGCGCGGAGCCACTGGCTGATCGACGGGCTGACCGACAGCACGACGTCGTCGAACACGGGGAGCAGACCCCATGGCGCTGTGAGCAGGTCGGCCGGAGGCACGACCACGACGTGGGGGAGTCGGCCGGTCACCGAGGTTGACGGACCCTCATCGCCGTGCGGACGGCGCCCGCCGCGCGACCAGGTCGGTGGGGGCGCGACGCCGAGGAGAGCGTCCTGGAGGCGGCGACCGGCGCTCGACAGGTCGACCGGACGGCCGTGAGCCGCCCGGCGCAGGGTGAACCGGGCGAACTCCGCCTCCTGCTCGGCGGCCGCCAGGGGCCCCACCTCGCGGCGGGTCACCCGACCCCGGGCCACCGTGACCAGGTGGAGCCGGCCCCGGTCGTGGACGAGGGTGAGCACCGTGTCGGCCTCACCGAGAGCGTCGAGCAGGCTTCCGAGATCGAGCGCCCCCTCTCCCGGTCTGCGGTCGCCGCGAGAGCCCTCGGCCCGCAGGTGTCGGTGGACCCGCCGAACGGAGGCCTCGAGCCGGGTGCGCTCCCGGACCAGCGTCTGCGAGGCGGCGTCGGTGGCGTCGAGGGGCTCGAGTCGGCGGGTCACGTCCCGCAGGGCGGCAAGATCTCGGCGCAGCCCTGGCTCGCTCGGCCGGGTCGCGGACCCGTTGAGCGCGGCCGCGCGCCACCGCTCGGTCCACCAGAGCATCTGCCGGGACCGGCCTCCGCGGACCGCCTCCGCGATGGCCAGCCGCGCGAGCTCGATGCCGTGGCCGCTCGCGAGCGCCCGCAGCTCGATGTCACCGAGCGTGGACCGGTGCTCGTCGACCGCGTCGAGGCCCTGACGGCATGCGTGGAACAGCGCGCGCCGGTCGCCCCGGTGCTGGGCGAGCAGGGCCTGCGCGAACCAGGCTGCGGCCCGCGACAGCGGGGGTCCGGTCTGCCTCGTGGCGGATGCCGCGGCAAGGCTGCGCTGGGCGTCGTCGTCACGGCCGGCTCCGTGGGCGATCCGTCCGTGCAGCACGAGCGCGACGTTGAGCTCGGTGGCACGCCGCTCGCGCATCGACTCCACCAAGGCCGTGGCCTCGCGCAGCATCCTCGACGTGCGCCGGGAGGCCGAGCCGGACATCCGCGCGGTCGCGACGGGGGGCTCCACCATCCACGGCAGGAGGTCGGGGTGGTCGGCGAGGTACTGCGCGCGCAGCCGGAGCAGCCTGGCCCGGTCCGCCCAGCCGCCGCGGAGCTGGGCCGCGAACAGCCTGGCGGCCTCGTCGGCGCTCCGTTCGGCCGCCTCCGTGTCGCCCTGGGCGAGAGCGGCCCGGGCCAGGGTGAGAAGCAGCTCGGCCCTTCGGATCGGCGCCCGCTCGGTGCTCGCGAGCGTGTCCGTGCAGAGGTCACGCGCCTCGTCGATGAGCCCGGCGGTGAGCAGGACCTGGGTGCGCTCGATGATGAGGTCATGCCGCACGTTCCCCAGGGCGCCGTAGCGCTCGGCCGCCTCGTCGAGCAGGGTCAGGGCGGCAGGAAGGTCGCCGCGGAGGTGCGCCGCGAGGCCCTGGTTGTGGACGGCCTGGGCTGCCTCGAAATCCTGGCCCACGCTCGAGAGGAGCTCCGCGGCCTGGACGGCATCCCGCTCCGCGGCATCCGTCTCGCCCAGTGCGAGGTAGGCGTCGAAACGGTTGTTGAGGGCGCGGCCCTCCCAGAGGGTGTCCTGCGCGCGGTGGCATCCGTCGATGGCCTGCGTCAGGTCGTCGACCGCCTCGCGGTAGCGCGCCAGCATGGTCAAGGCGTTGCCGCGGCGCACGAGCAGCCTTGGGAGTCCACGCTGGGGCGTGAGGGTCAACGCTTCGTCGAGCCGCTTCAGCCCGTCGGAGGTCCGGCCGGCGTAGATCAAGGTCGTCCCCAGCGTGGCCAGCACGTCCCCCTGGCGCTCGGCGCTGACGCGGCGCGCGTGGCGCAGGGCCGTGAACCCGTGGGCGACGGCCGTGTCGGTCCGTCCTCGGTCGCGGTAGATGATGGCTGCCGCCTGGTGGGCGACGGACAGGGTCGTCGGGTCCGTCTCGCTCGAGATCAGGGACTCAGCTGATGCGAGCGCGGCCTCGGGCTGGGATATTGCCAGAGGAAGCAGTGAGTCGGCGAGGTCGGTGGGTGCCAGCGCATCCGCTGCACGGGTGGCACCGGACGCGCCGGCATCACGGCGCGCCGTATCAGGTACGCGGTTGCGTGCGTCTGGCTCCATGACTCCACCCATCCAAACCCGTTGGAGGCGATCATGCCCGAGGTCAACTCACCGCAGCGCCTGTCCGAACAGATCCGACAGATCAGGGCCGCCTTCGCCCGACAGGGCGTCTCGATCAACACCTTCCCCCCAGGCGCCCCCGCCGGCCAGGCGGAGTTCCTCTTCCGGCCCGACCGGGTCCTCGCACGCGCGGACCGCGCCGTCGATGTCACGCCCCAGCTGAACACCAGACTCGGCCCAGCCAACGTCAGCCGGCATGACCCGATCCCGGGCCTCAGCGCCTTCTCTGTCAGCAGCAGGAGCGCGGCCGAGATGCTGCAGCTCGTCGACGACGTCAACGCAGCCGTTCCGGACCCCCGAGGCCCCGTGGTCGCCATCGACCACGTCCTGCACATCACGTCGGCGAGCTGTTGCCCAGCGACCGAGCCCGAGCTGGTGGGCGGACACGACCTGACCACGCCGCCGGACCCGGTCCCGCCCGTCAACCCGGACGCCGCTGCCGGGGGCGGCGTGAAGGTGGCGGTCATCGACACGGGCCTGCTCTCGGGCGTGGTCCAGCTGCACTCCTGGCTCAGGAACGCCCCGAAGGTCGACGGAGAACCTGAGGATCCGGACCCGATCCTCAGCAGCCACTACCGGGGGCACGGCACCTTCGTCGCCGGCGTTCTGCGGGCCATGGCGCCCAAGGCGGAGGTCTACGTGCATGCGCTCATGAGCAGCGGGGGAGCGATCTGCGAGAGCGATCTGGTCCCGCGGCTCGTCGCCGCCCTCGACACCGGCCCGCACTTCATCAGCATGTCTGCAGGCACCCGGACGACCGCTGCCAACGTGCTGCTCGGGCTTCAGGTGTTCCGTGACGACCACCTCAGCCACACGAACACGATCCTCGTCTGCGCGGCGGGCAACGACGGCGACGGGGGGCCGTTCGCACCGGCGAGTCTCGGCTGGCCTGAGGCCGTCGCGGTGGGCGCTCTCGACGCCGACGGGTCCCTGGCCGTCTACAGCAACCGCGGACCCGTGGGGCCCGGCGACTGGGTCGACGTGTACGCCCGCGGGAGCGATGTCGTCAACGCCTACCCCAACGGGGCCTACACGTACACCGAGCCGCCGTCGGTGCCGCCGAAGGTCGTCCAGTTCGTCAACGGGATGGCCAAGTGGAGCGGGACCTCGTTCTCGACGCCCCTCGTGTCGGGCCTGTTCGCCGCCTGGCTCTCGGCCAACCCCGGCAAGCAGCCCAAGGACGCGTGGGCCGCGCTCAAGATCGTTGCCGACGCGAACGCGCCCCTGCACGCCGGGCGCCCCGCCCTGCCCTGACCGGGCGGCGGGCGATCCTCGCCGACACCACGCTGGGCCCGCTTCCGGGTGGAAGCGGGCCCAGCGGCATACGGCCTGTGGTGCTGAGACTCAGCGGGCCTCGGTGCCGGCGATGAACGCCTCGAGCTTGGCGCGGCCGAGGTCGTCGGGACGCTGCTCCGGCGGGGACTTCATGAGGTAGGACGAGGCGGAGAGCAGGGCGCCGCCGATGCCACGGTCCTTGGCGATCTTCGCCGCACGGATGGCGTCGATGATGATGCCGGCCGAGTTGGGGGAGTCCCAGACCTCGAGCTTGTACTCGAGGTTGAGCGGGACGTCGCCGAACGCGCGGCCCTCGAGGCGGACGTAGGCCCACTTGCGGTCGTCGAGCCACGCGACGTAGTCGGACGGGCCGATGTGGACGTTGCGGTCGTCCTTCTTGCCGGCGAGCGGGCCGGTGAGGTTGCTCGTGACGGCCTGCGTCTTGGAGACCTTCTTGGACTCGAGGCGCTCGCGCTCGAGCATGTTCTTGAAGTCCATGTTGCCGCCGACGTTGAGCTGGTACGTCCGGTCGAGCACGACGCCACGGTCCTCGAAGAGCTTGGCCATGACGCGGTGGGTGATCGTCGCGCCGACCTGGCTCTTGATGTCGTCACCGATGATCGGGACGCCGGCGGCCTCGAACTTCGCGGCCCACTCGGGGTCGGAGGCGATGAAGACGGGCAGGGCGTTGACGAAGGCGACGCCCGCGTCGATGGCGCACTGCGCGTAGAACTTGTCGGCCTGCTCCGAGCCCACCGGGAGGTAGGAGACGAGGACGTCGACCTTGCGGTCCTTGAGGACCTGGACGACGTCGACCGGCTCGGCGGCCGACTCCTCGATCGTCAAGCGGTAGTACTTGCCGAGGCCGTCGAGCGTGTGACCGCGCTGGACCTCGACACCCGTGGTCGGGACGTCGGCGATCTTGATCGTGTTGTTCTCGGAGGCGTTGATGGCCTCGGCGAGGTCCTTGCCGACCTTCTTGTCGTCGACGTCGAACGCGGCGACGAACTCGACGTCCTTGACGTGGTAGTCGCCGAACTGGACGTGCATCAGGCCGGGGACGGACGCGGTCGCGTCAGCGTCCTTGTAGTACTCGACACCCTGCACGAGCGAGCTCGCGCAGTTGCCGACGCCGACGATGGCGACGCGTACGGATCCCATGGATCACTCCTTGTTGTTGGGCTGGGTCTGGCTGGGTTGGGTCTGGCTGGTATGGGTCTGCTCGGGGGGCGCGACGGGCGTGTCGTATGCCGCCGGGCCGGGGTCGAGGGCCGCGCGCCGTTCGGCGCTGATGAGCTCCTCGAGCCAGCGGACCTCGCGCTCGGCGCGCTCCTCGCCGTGCTGCTGGAGGGCGAGGGTGTAACTGTCCATGCGCTCCCGGTTGCGGATCGAGGCCTCGCGCACGTTGGCGAGTCGCTCCTCGAGGCGGGACCGCCGGCCCTCGAGGATGCGGAGGCGGACCTGGGCCTCGGTCCGGGAGAAGAAGGCGAAGCGGACGTCGAAGTCGTCGTCGTCCCAGGCGTCGGGCCCGCTCGCCGCGACGAGGTCCTGGAAGTGCTCCTTGCCGTCCGCGGTCAGCTCGTAGGTGATCCGCGGTCGCTTCGCCGTGCCGAGCGAGGACGTCCCGGCGGGCTCGGACGTCTCGTGGATGAAGCCGGCCTCGACGAGGTTGCGCAGGGCCGGGTAGAGCGACCCGTAGGACAGGGCCCGGAAGATGCCGAGGGCCGTCGTCAGGCGCTTGCGCAGTTCGTAGCCGTGCAGGGCACCGTCGTGAAGGAGGCCGAGGATCGCGAACTCGAGCAGCGCAGCACGGCGGCTGGTCGGTCGCGATGAGGAAGGCACGCCTTCACCCTACACGCGGATATATCGGCGCGATACATCTCAACGACGTATCTTGATGCGTCGTGGGCTCAACGGCCGGATCGAGGCGCAGGAACGGCCCAGACCTGCCGAAACCGCGGTTCGATCCGGCCACTCGACCCCGACGAGGCAGGGGAGACAGCAGTCAGGGGGTGGGCGAAGTGTCGAGGACGTAGGTGGCGACGAACGCCGTGCCCAAGGGCGCCGCACCCTCGGACTGGAGGCCCACGCGTCCGGCCGCGCGTGCGGGCTGAGGCAGGGTCTGCCAGCCGCCGCTCGTCGCGCCGGACTTCTGGTCAAGACCCGTGACATACACCGTGCCGGGGTGCGAGGACGCGTCCGATCCCGTGACGCCGGCCGTCACCATGAAGGGCACCCGGGCGGGGGTTTCCAGACTCGGCATCGGGTTCCTGTCAGCGGGCGCAGCCTCCATGGCAAGGAAGCGGTACGGGTAGCCCTGGTGCTCGATGACCTTCGGCAGCGACGCGACCGTCGTGCCCGAGGCGTCCACGATGCGCGTCTGGGCACCAAGCTCGTACACGACGCCGGTCAGCTGCGCGCTGTCGACCGATGCCGGTCTCTGGGTCTCAGCGTCGACCAGCTGGACGCGCAGGCGCGCGCTCCGGCCCACGGCCAGTTCCGTCCAGCCCCGACCCGGCTCGCCCGGGACGGCGCCGCCGGCCGGCAGGTCACGCTCGGCCGGTCGTCGGCCAGAGCACTGGTTGGCGAGGAAGCCCTTCTTGCCCTCGAGGCCGACCGTGACGAGGTACTTCGCAGCCTCGGCGTTGGTCAGGCCCGGCAGGTAGCACTCGGCGCCCAGGGAAACGTGCGTCGTCGTGGGCTCCCAGAGCAGTGAGAACTGCCCCTGGCCCCGGTCGCCGATGAAGCCGACCGCGAGCCGGTCGTCGGCGACCTGCCTGCGGTAGCGCAGGCCGTCCTTGACGACGTCGCCCGGGGAGTCGGGGATGACCCGGTACGGCATGCCGTCGTCGCCGACCATGGGCGCCGGGCTCGACGGGGTGCCTGCCGGGGTGCGCACCACCGGGCGGTCGAGGGAGGATACGGCCCCGACCGCGAGGGCCGCGACCATGAGCGTCGCCACCGAACCGGCGACCGCGGCCCGGCGCTGCTTCGTGGCGCGCACCCGGGCGACGACCCCGGCGCGCAGGTCGCGAGCGGGTGCCAGGCCGTCGGCGCGCGTGGTCAGCTCGTCGCGCAGGTCGGAGAGGTTCATCGGACAGGCTCCTCGTCGGAGATCGGACGCAGGGTGGGGTCGAGGCGGAGCTTCGCGAGCGCCCGACTCGCCTGGCTCTTGACGGTGCCGACGGAGCAGCCCATCAGCTCGGCGGTCTCGGCCTCGGAGAAGTCCTCGTAGTAGCGCAGCACGACGACGGCACGCTGCCGCTTCGGGAGCCGGCCGAGCGCGCCCCACAGGGTGGTGCGGTCGTCGACCTGCGCGGCCTCCGCGTGGTCGCGGTGCCGCCCGTCGCGGCGCGACTCGGGCAGCTCCGCGGTCGGCTGCTCACCGTTCCACCTGCGCCGCCACCAGCTCGAGTACGTGTTGACCATGATCCGGCGGACGTAGGCCTCCGGCTGCCCCTCGATCCGGCCCCACGCGAACCACGCCTTGGCCAGGGCCGTCTGAACGAGGTCCTCGGCGAGGGCGCGGTCGTGCGTCAGCAGGTAGGCGGTGCGCAGCAGGCTCGTCGAACGGGCAGCGACGAACACCTCAAAGCCGATGCGCTCCACGACACGATCCCCTGTCCTCGGCAGCCCGGGTGCAAGGGGTGCCTCGCTGCCGGCGTCCATTGTCGTCATCACGCGTACAAGGACCACAGTGACCTCGCGGAAGGTTGCACGGGAGGTGCGGACCCGAACCCGGCCGAGCGGCATACGGGCGGCTTCCGCGGCTGTGTCGTGGCGCACCTGCGTATGCCGCTGGGCGCGGTCCCGCGTCTGTGTACCCCCTGTGCGTGGCGGGCCTCGTTTCGGTGTATGGGGGGCGCCCGGTCCATACTGTTGGTCGGCTCGGGAGCACTCTCGGCCCGATCGGCGAACGGAAGTGATGGAGTGACTCAGAGCAGGCACGAGATCCGTGCTGCCCAGCTGGCTGCGAGCAAGCGTGGCGGTGCCCCCAGCCGTGACGGCAACGGCGGAGCGGCCGGCACCGGCCGCCCGAGCGGCGGCCGTGACTACCCGGGCCGCGCCGCGATGCTCGGCTCCGGCTCCGGCTCCGGCTCCGGCAACGGCGTCCGCGGCACCGGCGGAGGCGGCTCCGGCGGAAGCGGCGGCGACGGCGGGGGGGGACGCGACTGG
Organism: Intrasporangium oryzae NRRL B-24470; assembly: GCF_000576595.1. GTDB lineage: Bacteria > Actinomycetota > Actinomycetes > Actinomycetales > Dermatophilaceae > Intrasporangium_C > Intrasporangium_C oryzae. The sequence goes on from NZ_AWSA01000014.1 coordinate 14,319, forward strand.
AAGCGCTGGGCCCTCGGCACGCTCAAGTGGGGCTCGATCGTCGGGGCCGTGCTCGTCGTCATGGGCATCATCGGCGTCTTCATCGCCTACAACCGCATGCAGATCCCACAGCCCAACCAGATCGCCAACCTGCAGGTCTCGATCGTCTACTACTCCGACGGCAAGACCGAGCTCGACCGCATCGCCCAGGCCGACGGCAACCGGGAGTCGGTCAAGCTCGACCAGGTCCCGAAGTTCGTCCAGGACGCGCACATCGCCGCTGAGGACCGCACCTTCTACGCCAACAACGGCATCTCGCTCGGCGGCATCCTGCGCGCCATCAAGACGAGCGTCACGGGTGAGGCGCAGGTCGGTGGCTCCACCATCACGCAGCAGTACGTCAAGAACTACTTCCTGAGCCAGGACCGCACGATCTCCCGCAAGGCCAAGGAGATCCTCATCGCGATGAAGATCGACGGTGAGCTGAGCAAGTCGCAGATCCTCGAGAACTACCTCAACACGATCTACTACGGCCGCGGCGCCTACGGCGTCCAGAGCGCCTCGAAGGCGTACTTCAACAAGGACGTCTCCAAGCTCACCGTCCCGGAGGCGGCCGTGCTCGCCTCGGTCATCAACGCGCCGAGCCTCTACGACCCGGCCAACGGACCGCGCGCGGAGGCCAACCTCGTCAAGCGCGTCAGCTACGTCCTCGACGGCATGGTCGAGGAGGGCTGGCTGAGCGCCGCCGAGCGGGCCAAGTACACCGAGCTGCCGAAGATCCAGCCGTACAAGGGCAACAGGTTCTCCTCGGGTGCGACCGGCTTCATCACCGCCGCGGTCAAGCGCGAGCTGCTCGCCAACGGCATCACCGACGAGGACCTCGACAAGGGCGGCCTGCGCATCGTCACGACGATCGACAAGAAGGCCCAGGCCAACGCCGTCAAGGCGATGAAGGACAACCTGCCCGACAAGGTCCAGGGCGGCCTCGTCGCGATCCGGCCCGGCGACGGCGCCGTCGTCGCGATGTACGGCGGCGACGACTACGCCAAGAGGCAGCTCAACAACTCCACCCAGGCGATCCTCCAGGGCGGCTCCAACTTCAAGCCGTTCGCCGTCCTCGCCGCCGTCCGCGACGGCATCTCGACGAAGACGCAGTTCGACGGCAACTCGCCCCAGGAGTTCAAGGGTTACCCGCACCCGGTCAACAACTTCGGCGGGCGCTCCTACGGCATGGTCGACATGCGCCGGATGATCGGCCGGTCCATCAACACGGCCTTCGTCGCGCTCAACGAGAAGATGGGGCCGCCGCTGACCCGGCAGGCCGCCATCGACGCCGGCATCCCCGAGAAGACGCTCGGTCTCGAGAACGACCTCGGCAACGTCCTCGGAACGGCCTCGCCGCACGTCATCGACATGGCCTCCGCCTACTCGACGATCGCCGCACAGGGGGTCCGCTCCAAGCCGTACTTCGTCACGAAGGTCACCTCGACGACAAACCCCGACTTCGTCTACGAGGCCAAGCCGCAGACACGACGCGCCTTCGACAAGGACATCACCGCCGACGTCACCGACGCGATGACGTACACGGTCAAGCCCGGCGGCACGGCGACGAAGATCGGCCGCGAGATGCCCGACCGCCCGGTCGCCGCCAAGACCGGTACGTCCGAGGAGAGCAAGTCGATCTGGTTCTCCGGCTTCGTCCCGCAGCTCGCCGTCTCCGTGGGCCTCTACAAGCCCGACGCCAACGGCAACCCGACGACGCTGACCAACGGCGAGAGCTCCGACCCGCTGACCGGTGCGACGGTCCCTGCCGACATCTGGCTCGACTTCATGAAGCCGACGATGGAGGGCGTCGAGGTCCTTCCGTTCCCGGCGCGGGTCGGGGTGGGCGACGACAAGATCGTGACGCCGACGACGACGACGACCACGGCCCCGACGACCACGACGACGGCGCCGCCGACGACCACGACGCAGGCGCCGCCGACGACGCAGGTCAAGCCGACGAAGACGAAGGACCCGGGCCCACCGACTCCCACCGACACGGGGACGGTCACGCTGTTCCCGACACCGACGTTGACGACGACCACCACCAAACCGGGCAAGGGTTGATGTCCGACCCCGTCGTCACCGCGGCCTCCGAGGTCATCGGAGGACCACGGGGACGGTATGCCGCGGCGCGTGAGCTCCCCTGGGTGCTCACCGCCGCGGTCCTGTCCGCCCTCGCGGCGATCCCGACGGCGTTCGGGATCGCGCTGCGGATCCCGTGCCTGCGCACGAGCTTCACGGGACAGGGGCAGTTCTGGAACGCCTGCTACTCCGACCTGCCGAGCGCCTACCGTGACTCCAACGTCAAGGCCGGGCTCGCGGCATACCTCCAGGGCGGCGCCGGGGCGCCGGTCACGGGCCAGCCGCCACTCACGGCCCTCGCCCTGACGGCGGTCGCGAGCCTCGCCCCGGGGGACGGTTCCCTCCGGACGCGGACGACGTGGTACTTCGCCCTGTGGGCCGTCGCGCTCACGATCCTCGTGCTCGTCATCATCTGGCTCGTCGCCTCGAGCGCCCGCCACCCGTTCGCGGCGGCCCACGTGGCGCTGTCGCCCGTGGTCGCCCTCGTCGGGTTCGTCTCGGCGGACCTGCTCGGCGTCGCGCTCGCGAGCGCGGGACTCTGGGCGTGGTCGAGGCGGCACCCGACCCTCGCCGGGGTCTACCTCGGGCTCGCGATCGGGGCGCGGAGCTATCCCGTGCTCATCCTCGTCGCGATCGGGCTGCTCTGCCTGCGCACCGGTCGGCGCCGGGACTTCGCACGCACGGCAACGGTCGCCCTCGGAGTCTTCGCCGGGCTCTTCGGCCTCCTCTGGCTGCTCAACCCGGACGCCGCCACGTCGGCCTACTCGGGCTGGCTCTCGGCGGGCGCTGGCTACGGGTCGCCGTGGCTGCTGCCCCAGCTCGCCGGCCACGCGCTGCCCGTCGGTGCGGTCACCATCCTCACGGTCCTCGGCTGGGTCGTCGCCCTGGTCGCCGGCGCGGTCCTCGCTCTGACGTCGGCCCGGAGGCCGACGATCGCCGAGGTCTCGCTGCTCATGGTCGCGATCGTGCTCGTCACGGGGAAGTCCTTCACCGTGCAGAGCTCGCTCTGGCTCGTGCCCCTCATCGCCTGGTGCGCCCTCCAGTGGCGTGACCACCTCATCTGGGCCGGTGCCGAGGCGCTCAACTTCGTCGCCGTCTGGCTGACGATCGCGGCGACGACAGTGCCCGACCGCGGTATGCCCGCGCCCTGGTACGCCTTCTTTTCGATGCTGCGTGTGATCGCCGTGCTGTGGCTCGCCGCCGTCGTGTGGATGCGCGCCCGGGACCGGTGGGGGCGGAGCGGGCCCGACCCCGACGACCTCGCCGGGGTCATGACCGACGCACCCGACCGTCTTCTCGTCCGCATCACCTGAGGGCTGACAGGCGTCTCGCCGGTGCCGCGGGGTCGCGCGGTCGCCTCGATTTCGGGGTATGCCGCCGGGCCGGGTAGTCTTGCCGGGTTCACCGTGTGCCCGAGTCCTGTGGATCATGACCGCCCGAATGTCGGTCCGATCTGCGAGGCTGCACCTAGCTGGCACGCGGTGGGACGAATGCAACCCTCCTGTCACGGGAGAGACTCGTGACCGCCAAGACCAAAGGAGGTGGGTTAGAAGCATGCGTCAGTACGAACTCATGGTCATCCTCGACCCGGAGACCGAAGAGCGCACCGTTGCGACCACGATGGACAAGTTCCTCACGGTGGTGAAGAGCGATGGTGGCACCGTCGACAACGTCGACATCTGGGGCCGTCGCCGTCTCGCCTACGACATCAAGAAGAAGTCCGAGGGCATCTACGTCGTCGTCAACATGACTGCTGAGCCGGCCACGGCCCAGGAGCTCGACCGCCAGCTGAACCTCAGCGAGTCGGTCATGCGCACCAAGCTGCTGCGCCCCGGCGCCTGATCCCACCGTCAGCGATCTGACCGTTCCTCCCCGGAGGGCGGCACAGGTCATCGACCGATCACCGACGCGATCCAAGGAAGAGATCCATGGCAGGCGACACCGTCATCACGATCATCGGCAACCTGACCGCCGACCCCGAGCTGCGTTTCACGCCGTCCGGTGCCGCGGTCGCGAACTTCACCGTGGCGTCCACGCCGCGGCAGTTCGACCGCCAGAGCAATGAGTGGAAGGACGGCGAGACGCTGTTCATGCGCTGCTCGGTGTGGCGTGACGCGGCGGAGAACGTCGCCGAGTCGCTCCAGCGTGGCACCCGCGTGATCGTGTCCGGCCGCCTCAAGTCTCGGTCCTACGAGACGAAGGAAGGCGAGAAGCGCACCGTCGTCGAGATGGACGTGGACGAGATCGGTCCCTCCCTGCGCAGCGCCACCGCCAAGGTCAACAAGACCCAGCGCGGCGGCGGTGGCGGTGGCTTCGGCGGCCAGCAGGGTGGCGGTTGGAACAACGGCCCGAGCGCCGAGGACCCGTGGGCGACCGGTGGCAGCACCGGCGGCCAGCAGGGCGGCGCCCCGCAGGGTGGCGGCTGGGGTGCTCCCCAGGGCCAGCCCGCGGGTCAGGGTGGTCCACAGTCCGGCGGCCAGGGTGGCTGGGGCCAGGCCCCCAGCTACGACGAGCCCCCGTTCTGATCGGACGGTCCCCGTCGGCCGGGTGTGACCCGGCCACGGACCCACGCAGCGTTCGTCGCCCAGCCAGCTGGGCGGCATACAGACAAAGAAGTAGAACCCCATCCCGGGGCGAGAAACCCCGGGCTCTCACCAGAAGGAGAGCACCACGATGGCCAAGCCCGTTGTGCGCAAGCCCAAGAAGAAGGCCAACCCGCTGAAGGCGGCGAAGGTCGAGAACATCGACTACAAGGACACCGCGCTCCTGCGCAAGTTCATCTCCGACCGCGGCAAGATCCGCGCTCGCCGCGTGACCGGTGTGTCCGTCCAGGAGCAGCGCCTCATCGCCACGGCCGTGAAGAACGCCCGTGAGATGGCTCTGCTGCCCTACTCGAGCTCCGCTCGCTGAGCCTCGGGACCAAGGAGAACACCATGAAGCTCATCCTCACCCACGAGGTCTCCGGCCTCGGTGCCGCCGGTGACGTCGTCGAGGTAAAGGACGGCTACGGCCGTAACTTCCTCATGCCGCGCGGCCTCGCGACGCCGTGGACCAAGGGCGGCCAGAAGCAGGTCGACGCCCTCGTCAAGGGCCGCGAGGTCCGCGAGATCAAGGACCTCGACACCGCCAAGGGCATGAAGGGCCAGCTCGAGGCCAAGTCGGTCCAGGTCCCGGCCAAGGCCGGCCAGTCGGGTCGCCTCTTCGGCGCCGTGAGCAACGCGGACATCGCCGCGGCCGTCAAGGCTGCCGGTGGTCCCGAGCTCGACAAGCGCAAGATCGAGGTCAAGACGCACATCAAGACGCTCGGCTCCTACGAGGCGACCGTCCGTCTGCACCCCGAGGTTGCCGCGACGCTCAAGTTCGAGGTCGTCCCCGCCTGACCCAGGCGTGACGCTCGAGGAGGGGCCGGTTCCGCTGCTGCGGGGCCGGCCCCTTCTGCATCCCGCCGGCCCCGTCTCGGCTCAGGCCTCCCCGGGCCGGACCAGGCCGGTCTCGTATGCGGTGACCACGGCCTGGACCCGGTCGCGCAGGCCGAGCTTGAGCAGCACGCTCGACACGTGGGTCTTGACCGTCGCCTCGCCGAGGTAGAGCTCGGCGGCCACCTCCGCGTTGGACAGGCCACGCGCGACGAGGGTGAGGACGTCCCGCTCCCGTGGCGTCAGGGCGTCGAGGGCCGCCGAGCGGGCGGTCCGGCCGGGCGGCGCGGCCGCGAAGGACGAGATGACGCGAAGGGTCACCGCCGGGTCGAGCAGGCCGCCCCCGGCTGCCACGGTGCGCACGGCCTCGATGAGCTGCTCCGCAGGCGAGACCTTGAGCAGGAACCCACTGACGCCCGCGCGGAGCGCCCTCTCGATGTACTCGTCCTCGCCGAAGGTCGTGAGGATGACCACGCGGCTCGCGGGGCACGTCGCGAGGACCTGCCGGGCCCCCTCGATGCCGTCGACGTCGGGCATCCGGACGTCCATGAGGACGACGTCGGGCCGGAGGGTGCGCGCGAGCTGCGCGCCGGCACCACCGTCCGCGGCCTCGCCGACCACCTCGATGTCCGTCTCGGCGCTGAGGACCATCCGCAGGCCGACCCGGACCATGGCCTCGTCGTCGACGAGGAGCACCCTGATCGTCATGACCACCTCCGGTCGAGGGGGAACCGCGCGGCGACCTCGAAGCCGCCGTGGGCTCCCGGCCCTGCCGCGAGCGACCCGCCGAACATCTCGGTGCGCTCACGCAGCCCGACGAGCCCGTGCCCACCGACTGGTCGGCCACTGCGGTTCGCACGTGGGCCGTCCGACCCGGCGCCCTCGCTCGGCCGCGCGCCTCGTCCGTCGTCCGTGACGAGAACGCTCAGCTCGTCGTCGCCCCGCGTGACCCGGACGATCGCCGTCGCCGCGGGGGCGTGCCGGAGCACGTTCGTCAGCGCCTCCTGGACGACCCGGTATGCCGCGACGTCCAAGCCGCGCGGCAGGCCGGCGAGCTCGCCCTCGACGACCAGGGAGACGTTGAGCCCGGCAGCTCGCACGTCGGAGACGAGCTGCTCGGCCCGGGCGAGCGAGGCCGGGCCGACCGACGAGTCCTCCGACTCGTCGCGCAGGATCCCGACGGCGGCCCGCAGCTCCTCGACGGACTGCCGGCCGAGGCGCTCGAGCCCGAGCATGACGTCACGTTCGACCGGTCGGTCCCAGAGCACGTCGGCGAGCTGGCGTCGCAGCCCGCCGATCTGGAGGGTCATGACACTCACCGAGTGGGCGACGGAGTCGTGGACCTCGCGGGCGATCCGGGCTCGTTCCTCGACGACCGCCGCGTGGGCCGTCGCCTCGCGTTGTGCGTCGATCTCGGCGGCCATGGCGGTGAGCTGGCGGCTGCGCTCCTGCTCGCGGCGGACGAGCGTGCCCGTCCACCAGGCGGGGACGAAGATCGCCGGGAAGAACACGGTGTCCCACGAGATCCCGTGCTTGACCGCGTCGGCAGCGATGAACAGGCCGATGACGATGACGAGTGCCGCACGAGAGCGTCGGGGCTGTGCGGCATATCCGGCCCAGGCGACGGCGACGAGGACCGCGATGAGGCCGGTGCCGCCCGGCCCCGGGGCCCCGAGAACCGTGCTCAGCGGATAGAAGGCCGCCACGACGACGGCGCCCGCGGCCGGCCACGTGGTGGCCACGAGGAACCCGATCGAGATCCAGGCCGCCACGACGGCAAGGCTTCCGAACATCGGACGGAACCCGGGGTCGGACCACGCCTCCACGAGCCCGAGCAGTCCAAGGACGAGGGCGGCGGCATACGGCAGGAGGCGCGCGCCGCGGAGGCGGGCTAGGTGCGCCCGGCCGGCGGCTCCGGCTGACGTGGACATGACGTGAAGCCTAGGGCGGGGAGCGAACGCGGCGGATCCGCCGTGAGAGGGAGGACGTCCCTCCTCGGGTCCGCCGGACGACGGAGGCGAGATCGGTACGTCTCGGGGGATCTCCACTGAGGTGCGCCGGCCGGAGAGTTCCGGTGTCGCCACAACGGCGCCCCCGGTCCTGACCGGGGTACGACGAAGGGAATCACCATGACCTCCAACTCCAGCTCCAGCTCCAGCTCCAGCTCGACGTCCGGTGTCCGCGCCGAGCGTGCCGCCGAACGTGCCGCCGAGCGCCCCGCCGACCGCAGCCGTCGGGTCGCACGGGCCCTTCCCGCCGCGGCTGCCGCGGCCCTCATCGCAGGCCCGGTGCTCTGGTCCCTCGGGATGTACACCTCGCCGCCGGCAGACAGCATGGCCGACGCCGACTACATCGCCTCGCTGGCCCGGGACACGACGATGACGCAGGTGTCGGCGCTCCTGCTGCACTACGGCAACCTCGCCATCGCCTTCGGTGTCCTCGCGGCGCCGGCACTCGTCCGAGGGGTCCGCGGCGCGTGGCTCGCGGTCGTCGGAGCAGTGCTGACGGCGATCGGCTTCGCCAACGTCTCGGGAATGGTCCTCAGCGACTGGTGGAACGCCTCGGCCGGGCGAGCCCTGACCTCAGAGCAGGCCGTCGAGCTCTTCCGGGGGTTCAAGGAGGCCTCCTTGGTCTGGCTCTGGGACGGCACCGAGCCGTTCAGCCTGATCGGTCCGATCCTGCTCCTCGTCGGTCTCGCCCGGGCCGGCGTCCTCGGTTGGTGGACCATCGGCCTGTTCGTGGCGGGCGTCGCCGGGCTCATGGTGTTCGGTGCGGGTGCGCCGGTGCTCGTCGCCGCCATGGTGCTCGTCGGCTTCTCGCCGTTCGCGCTGATGGGGGTCCGCATCCTCCAGCGCATGCGCCTCGCGGACTGACCCGTCGTGTCCCTCCCGCGGTGTGCATCCGGGGTGGCGCTGGGCGAGGAACGATCGAGTGGAGAAGGGGCTGGTTCCGCAGACGCGGAGCCGGCCCCTTCCGCCCGACCGCCCGGGGAGCCCCTGTGAGCGGTCACGGCCGCCCGGCGCCATCGAGCAGACTCGTTCGGCTGGGCCGGCTGGGCCGGCTGGGCCGGCTGGGCCGGCTGGGCCGACTCGACTGACACTCACCCGGGGCGGACGACGACACGCTCCTCGACGAGCTTCATCGGGCACGGACCGTCCGGGGTCTCGCACACCTGGATCGAGCCCCAGAACGTCGACGACCCGAGGGGAGTGCTCCCGCCCTCGACAGGGACGTCGGTCGCCCACGCGTGGGACGCTCCGTCACAGCGCAGCGACGTGACCTCGACGCGTTCCGTCGAGGACCCACCTCGGAACTGCACCTCGAAGCCCAGGGTGCCGATCCGGTCGCCCGCGCCCTCGCAGGTGTACGAGCCGCCGACCCGGAGGGTGTCGCCGTCGAGGACGGCCGTGCGCTCGACGCTGATGGTGCCGACCGGGTATCCCGGGTCGCCGCCCGCCTGGGCCGGAGCCACGGTCAGCAGCGAGAGCGCGAGTGCGGCGCCTGCGCCGGATCCGAGGATGCGTGTCGTGTTCATGGCCTGTTCCCCCTGCCTCGTCGGGCTCGCCTGTCGAGCCACACCGACAAGACCGTCCGGCCGGCGGAAAGGTTGTCAGGAGGCCGACCTCAGGTGCCGAGGGCGAGGGCGGGGCCGACGGGCTCCCCGACGTCGCCCTCAGGCGGAGTCGCGAATGACGAGATGCGTCTCGAGGAGGTTGACGCGCTCGGGGTGCTCGCCGGAGAGCAGCCGCAGCAGGGTGTCGGCCATGACGACGCCCATCTGCTGCGACGGCTGGGCGATCGTCGTCAGCCCGATGGGCCCGCGGGTGGCGTAGCGGCTGTTGTCGAACCCGACGATGGCGACGTCCTGCGGCACCCGGAGGCCGCGTTCCTCGAGGGCGAGCATGACGCCACTCGCCATGAGGTCGCTCGCGACGAAGATCGCGTCGACGTCGGGGTGCTCGTCGAGCAGGGTCAGGGCCGAGCGGACGCCACCGGCCTCGGTGAAGTCGCCGTGGACGAGACGCTCCTCGGACAGTCCAGCGGCCCGCACGGCGTCGCGCCACCCCTGCTCGCGGTCGATGGCGGCCGGCATGTCGGTCGGTCCGGTGATCGTCGCGATCGCCCGGCGTCCGTGCGTGATGAGGTGCTCGGTCGCCTGGACGGCGCCGAGCCGGTTGTCGACGTCGACGTAGTAGTCGGTCTTGCTGGAGACCTCACCGAAGGGCCTGCCGCCGAAGACGACCGGCAGCGACTGCCCGAGCGAGGCGAGGAAGTGGTCGCCCGAGTGGTGGGACACGACGATGGCCCCGTCGACGTTGCCGCCGAGGAGGTAGCGCCGGGTCTTCTCCGAGGGAGAGCTCGGGTGCGTCAGCTGGAGGTTGAGGACGTAGTCGCTGTCGTCGATCCGGTCGCTGATGCCCTGGACGACATCGGCGAAGTACGGGTCTCCGAAGAAGCGGTGGGCGTCCTCGGGCACGACGAGCGCGATGGACATCGTCGCCCGTGCGACGAGGGAGCGGGCCGCCCGGTTGGGCACGTAGTTGAGCTGGGCGATCGCCTTCTCGACGACGCTGAGCACCTCGGGGCTGACCCGCGGTGAGCCGTTGATGACGCGGGACACGGTCGCGCGGGACACGCCCGCCACCCGGGCGACCTCCTCGAGGGTGGGTCGCCCGGGGACGGCGAGCGTGCCGTCGCTCATGCGTCGATCTCTCCTACGGAGTCGAAGTGGGAGGTGGCACGCGTGGTAACGGTGCCGTTGGTGCTCTTCAGGTCCATCGTGCCAAAGGCCGAGGTCTCGGTGGCCGCGTCGATCGGCAGCTCGCGGCTGGCGATGATCCGGGCGTAGTCGAGTGCGCTCGTCTTCGGGGTGCGCTGCTGGGTCTCGTAGTCGACTCGGACGATACCGAACCGCTTGTCGTAACCCCACGCCCACTCGAAGTTGTCCATCAGCGACCAGTAGAAGTACCCGCGCACGGGTACGCCCGCGTCGATCGCGTCGAGGACGGCCGACAGGTGGGCTCGCACGTATGCCGTCCGCTCCCGGTCGTCGACGAAGCCCTCCGCGTCGGGGACGTCGTCGAACGCGGCGCCGTTCTCGGTGACGTGGAGGTCGACCCCGGCCGGGCCGGCGTACTCCTCCTGGAGGCGGACGAGGATCCGCGTGAGGCCCTCGGGCTGGATCGGCCAGCCCATCGACGTCACGGGGAGGTCGTGCGGGTGGTGGTGGACGTCGTCGGCAGCCGGGAAGGGCGACCGCGTCGGGTGCGCGATCGCCGGGCCCGCGGGCGCGGCGTCGGGACGCGGCGGCGCCGGTCGGTGGCTGACGAGCGAGCCGTTGTAGTAGTTCACACCGAGCACGTCGATCGGCGTCGAGATGACCTCGAGGTCACCGTCCATGATGTGGTCCTCGAGTCCCAGCCCGCGGACATCCTCGAGGAAGTCGGCCGGGTACGCGCCCTTGAAGATCGGGTCGAGGAAGACCCGGTTCATCTGGCCGTCGATCCGGCGGGCCGCGTCGACGTCGCGCGGGTCCGACGGGTCGAGCGGGTCGGCGACGGTGAAGTTGAGGGTGAGGCCGAGGCGGAGGGACGCGTCGCGCTCACGGAGGGCCTGCACGACGGAGCCGTGACCGAGCATCAGGTGGTGCGCCGCGGCGAGGCCGTCGGCGGGAGAGGTGCCACCCGGCGCGTGCTCGCCGCCGGTGTAGGAGAGGAACGACGAGCACCACGGCTCGTTGAGGGTCGTCCACGTCGAGACGCGGTCGCCGAGCCGGTCGTGGACGGCGAGGGCGTAGTCGACGAAGCGGTCGACGACCTCGCGGGACCTCCAGCCGCCGCGCTCCTCGAGGGCCTGGGGAAGGTCCCAGTGGTAGAGCGTCAGCCAGGGGGCGATGCCGGCCGCGAGGACGGAGTCGACGAGCCGCTCGTAGAAGTCGAGACCGAGCGGGTTGACCGGCCCGCCGTCGGGGCAGACCCGAGCCCACGAGGTCGAGAAGCGGTACGACTGGATCCCGAGCTCTTTCATGAGCAGGACGTCGTCGGCATACCGGTGGTAGTGGTCGCAGGCGACATCCCCCGTGTCGCCTGCGACCACGGCTCCCGGCGTGTGGGAGAAGGTGTCCCAGATCGAGTCGGTGCGCCCGTCCTCGTGGCGGGCGCCCTCGATCTGGTAGGCAGCGGTGGCGACCCCCAGGACGAAGTCGGCCGGGACCGGCCGGGTCGGCGCCAGCGTGACGGCCGGCGCGGGTGCCGAGGTCCCCGCGGTGACGGCGGTGACGGCGGTGACGGCGGTGGTGAGGTTGGGGGTCATCCCTTGACTGCTCCTTGCATGATGCCGGACACGAGCTGACGGCCGGCGACGGCGAAGACGATGAGGAGGGGGATCGCGGCGAGCACGACCCCGGCGAGCACGAGTGAGTAGTCGACGTAGTAGGCGGCCTGGAGCTGCTGGAGCGCGACCGGCAGCGTGGGGTTTCCCGGGTCGAGGATGATGAAGGGCCAGAAGAAGTTGGTCCACGTCGCGATGAAGGTGAAGAGGCCGAGCATCGCCGCACCAGGACGGGCCGCCGGGAGGGCGACGCTCCAGAAGGTGCGCAGGGTCGAGGCCCCGTCGACCCGGGAGGCCTCGATCAGCTCGTCGGGGAGCGCCTCGCCGAGGTACTGGGTCATCCAGAAGACCCCGAAGGCGTTGACGAGCGAGGGCACGATCACGGCGCCGAGGCTGCCGATCCACCCGAGCTTGGCCATGACGATGAAGAGCGGCACGATCCCGAGCTGGGTCGGCACGGCCATCGTCGCGATGACGAAGACGAGAAGCCCGGCCCGGCCGCGGAAGCGGAGCTTGGCGAACGCGAACCCGGCGAGGGTGGAGAGCAGCACGACGGAGAACGCGACGACCGTCGAGACGAGGACGCTGTTGCCCATCGCCTTCCAGAACGGGATCGACGTGGCGACCCGTGAGGCGTTCTCCAGGAAGTGGCCACCCGGCACGAGGGAGTAGGGGTCGCGCACGATCGCCGCGGCGTCCTTGCTGCCGATGACGTAGGACCACCACAGCGGGAAGGCCGAAGCGAGCAGGACGATGAGCAGGAAGACGTATGCCGTGGGGCTGGCCTGGGTGCGGCGCACGATTCTCATCGCGATCCCTTCGACGAGATCCGGCGGGTGACGAGGAAGTTGATGACGGCGAAGACCACGACGATGAGGAAGAGCATCCAGGCGACGGCCGAGGCGCGCCCGAAGTTCTTCTGGGTCCAGCCGAGGTGGTAGAGGTAGAGCGTCAGCGTCTGCCACTGGCGGTCGGCCCCGCCCATCCCGGCGGTGTCGTACATCCGTGGCTCGTCGAAGATCTGCAGGCCGCCGATCGTCGAGGTGATGACGACGAAGATGATCGTGGCGCGCAGCTGGGGGATCGTGATCGAGAAGAAGGTCCGGATCCGACCCGCGCCGTCGATCATGGCCGCCTCGTAGTAGTCGCGCGGGATCGCCTGCATCGCGGCGAGGAAGATCAGCGCGTTGTAGCCGGTCCAGCGGAAGTTGACCATCGTGGCGATCGCGACGTGGCTCGGCAGGACGTCCTTGTGCCACTGGATCGGGTCGAGGCCGACGAGGCCGAGCAGGTGGTTGAAGAGCCCGAACTTGTCGCCGAAGAGGTTGCTGAAGATGAGCGCGACCGCGACGGGAGCGACGACGTAGGGCAGCAGCACCCCCATCCGCCAGAAGGTCCGGGCCCGCAGGCCGCTGTCGAGGGCGGCGGCGATGAGCAGCGCGAGGATGATCTGCGGCACGCTCGAGAGCAGGAAGATGCTGATCGTGTTGCGCAGGGCGTTCCAGAAGTAGGGCTGCGCGAGGACGTCGGTGTAGTTCTTCAGTCCGACGAAGTCGCCCTCCCCGCCGATGAGGTTCCACTCGTGGACCGACACGTACGCGGTGTAGACGAGCGGGAAGAGGCCGACGAGGCCGAAGAGGATGAAGAACGGCGAGACGTAGAGGTAGGGGGAGGCCTTCTCGTCGGCGCGGGTGAGGCGCCGGCGCCAGGCCGGACGGGTCGGGGTGGGGGTGCGTTCCGCGGGCTCGGGGCGTCCTGGGAACTCGGTGCGCAAGGGGGAGTGCACGGTCACGGCGGTTCCGCTCGTCGGGCGGACGGCCCGGTGCCTGGTGGGGTCACCGGGCCGTCCGCGGATCGGCGCTCAGCGGCATACGGTGGGGTACGCCGTGGGCTCGTTCAGGGCTGGTCGGGGTGCGACCGCTCGGCTCAGCCGAGCGCCTTGACGTCGGAGACCCACTTGTTCCACGAGTCCTGCGGCGAGGTCCCCTGCTCGACGCGGGTGAGGGCCTGCTGCATGGCGTCGTTGATGGCGAAGTACTTCGTGCCCTTGAACGGGGACATCGTGACGGCCTTGGCCCGCTCGGCGAAGATCTTGCCGGTCGGGGCGTTGTTGAACGACGCGACGGTCACCGCGGCGAGCTCGGGGCTCTCGAGGGCAGCCTTCTGGCTCGGGAAGGCGCCGACCTTCTTGAAGGCCTTGATCTGCTGCTCGGGGGCCGTCAGCCAGGCCGCGAGCTCCTGAGCCTCCTTCGGGTGCGCGCTCTGCTTCGGCACGGTGAGGTAGGAGCCACCCCAGTTGCCGCCGCCACCGGGGAAGGTGTTGGCGACGTCCCAGCCCTTGACGCCCTTGGCGTTGCCCTCGATGACGCCGACCATCCAGCCGGGGCAGAGCATGGTCGCGAAGCCGTCCTTCTGGAAGCTCGCGGTCCAGTCGTCGCTCCACTGCTGGAGCTTGGCCGAGAGGCCGTCCGTGATGCCGGCCTGGACGACCTGGTCGTAGATCTTCTTGACCTCGGGGTTGTCCGTGGCCGTGACCGTGCCGTCGGACGGGTTCTCGTAGGCGGCCTGGACCTGGTTGATCATGCCCTGGTACGTGGCGCCGATGCTGTCGAAGAACGGCACGTTGGACTTGGCCTTGAACTGCTTGCCGGCGGCGAAGTAGCTGTCCCACGTGGTGCCGAAGAACTTGGCGACGGAGTCGCGGTCGCTCGGCAGGCCGGCCTTCTTGAAGAGGTCGCTGCGGTAGCAGATCGCCTCGGGGCCGGAGTCGGTGCCGTAGCCGATGAGGTGGCCCTTGGCGTCGGTGGCGGCCTTGGCCTTCCAGTCGAGCCAGCGGCCCTGGACGTCGGGGCTGTTGAGGTCGTTGAACTTGTCGGAGTACTGGAGCATCTCCGGGAGCCAGTCGACCTCGACGGCCTCGACGTCGGCCATGCCGCTGCCGGCGGCGAGGCGGGTGAAGAAGTTGTCGCGAGCCTCGTTGGACGTCGCGGCCTTCTTGTGGGTGACCTTGATGTTGGGGTGGGTGGCCTCGAACTCCGGGATCAGCTCGTCGTAGCCGAACTGGTTGAATGTGGCGAGGGTCAGCGTGACCGGCCCGCTGGCGCTGCTGGTCTTGGCGGCGTCGGCAGCGTCGGAGCCCCCTCCGCACGCGGTCAGGGCGGCGAGCACCCCGACGGACAGGGCCGCGGTGACGGCGATGCGGCCGGTGCGGGTGGTTCGT
The DNA here is from genome assembly GCF_000576595.1 of Intrasporangium oryzae NRRL B-24470. Lineage (GTDB taxonomy): Bacteria > Actinomycetota > Actinomycetes > Actinomycetales > Dermatophilaceae > Intrasporangium_C > Intrasporangium_C oryzae. The sequence continues at coordinate 29,391 of NZ_AWSA01000014.1, forward strand.
GTTGCCTTGCGAGATGCCATGCGCGGTGTCGTGCGCGATGCCATGAGAGCTCCTTCGGTCTCTGCCCGGGGGTGGGTGTGGGAGCGCTCTCCCAGCGGGAAACCCAACCATGAGAGCGCTCTCACGGAGAGAATGGGGGCTCCGATGCCCAGCGGTCAACCACCGTTACCAACCCGTGACCAACCGTTCCCGGGTGTGCAGCCCGGTGGCACGCGCTCCCGGGACGGGCGGGAACGGGTATGAGGCGGGGAACAGGGCCCTTCGACCGTTGACCGGCCGCTCGCCGCCGGGTTGGGATGGGGGTCACGGCCCGACGCCCGAGCGGGCCGGACGAGGGAGCGCGCCATGACGGCATACGACGTGACCGACCCCGTCGCCGACGACCGGCCCGTCGGCGACGACCGCGGCGACGACCGGCCCGACCGACCCGCCAACGACCGGCCCGACCGGCTGCGTGACGAGGCCCCAGAGCATCGCCGTCCCTACGACCTCCTCGCGATCGGCAGGGTCGGCATCGACCTCTACCCGCAGCAGTACGGCGTCCCCCTCGACGAGGTGCGCACGTTCGAGCGGTTCCTCGGGGGCAGCGCGGCGAGCGTCACCGTGGCCGCCGCCCGGCACGGTCGGCGGGCGGCGCTCATCAGCCGGACCGGGGACGACCCGTTCGGCCGCTTCGTCCACCGGCAGCTGCTCACGATGGGCGTCGACGACGCGTTCGTCGGCACCGTCCGTGGCGGACCGCCCACCCCGATCACGTTCTGCGAGGTGTTCCCGCCCGACCACTTCCCGATCTGGTTCTACCGGCACCCGACGGCCCCCGACCTGCTCATCGAGCCGGAATCCCTTCCCCTGCAGGCGATTCGGGAAGCGGGAGTCTACTGGTCGACGGTGACTGGGCTGTCCCAGGAGCCGAGTCGCTCGGCGCACGTCGCCGCGTGGGAGGAGCGCGCGGGGCGCACCCACACGGTGCTCGACCTCGACTACCGCGCGACCTTCTGGCCGGACGCCGCAACGGCGCACGACCAGGTGCAGCGGGCCCTCGCTCACGTGACCGTCACCGTCGGGAACCGCGAGGAGTGCGCGATCGCGACCGGGGAGACCGACCCCGAGCTCGCCGCCCAGGCGCTGGTCGACCGCGGGGTCGAGCTCGCCGTCGTCAAGCTGGGTCGCGACGGGGTGCTCGCGTTGAGCGACTCCGAGCGCGTCCACGTCGGAGCCTTCCCCGTCGAGGTCGTCAACGGGCTCGGTGCGGGCGACGCCTTCGGCGGGGCGCTCGTCCACGGCCTCCTGAGCGGCTGGGACCTCGAGCGCGTCCTCAACTTCGCCAACGTCGCCGGGGCGATCGTCGCCGGCCGCCTGGGCTGCTCGACCGCGATGCCGACGACGGCCGAGATCCAGACGCTGCTCGCCGACGTCGAGTTCGTCGAGGGCGCGTACTGACCGCAGTCGGTCTCGTCGCTCACACCCGCGCCTCGGACGGCTCGTCGCGCGGGACGATGGGCGTGAGCCACCGTCCCGGGACCCCTCGGGACGGTGAGGCGAGGCTCGAATCGGGTGATGGCCATGTGGAAACAGGCTCCGGGTCTGACCAGGGCAGCCTTCGTGTGGGTCGTCGGCTTCGGGGTGCTGGCCACCGTCTGGTACGTCGCCGAGGTCATCCGTGACCCGGGTGGGGTGGCGGGGGGCCTGCTCTCCGCGGCGGTCGTTGCCGCGATCGTCCTGCTCACCCTCGTCGTCCTGCGCCTGCCCGACGCGTCGGGGCGGATCCTCGACGGGGCGGTGGTCGTCGTCGTGGCGCTCGCCGTGCTGGGGGCCTTCACGAGTGTCACCACCGGTTGGGGGCCCGGCACGGCCGTCGCGGCCTTCGTCGTCGCGGTGCCGATCGCGTTCCTGGGTCTGCGCGAGCCGCGTCATGCCGCGATCCTCCTGCTCGTGGCGGGCGTGGCGCCCCTGCTCGAACGCGTCGGACGCGCGCTCAGCCAGGGGGAGGGGCCGGTGCTGCACGGCATCGGGGGGTCCGCGGGAGCGGTTGCACTGCCGCTCATCGTCGGCGGCGTGCTCTTCCTGCTCGCGGGGCGGGTCGACCGGCGGATGCTCTAGCGGCAGCTGCCCGGAAACGAGAAAACCCGCCCCCGCTGGTCACGTCGCCGAACAAGACCAGCAGGGGCGGGTGCCCTTTGACCCGGTGATCTGACAGGGGGAGGAGATCACCGAGCCGCACAGGAGCAACTCACGTAGACGACTATGACCGCCGCACCTTAAAGAACCCTGAGTCTGCCGTCCCAGTTGTGTGGGCTTTGCGGCGCCGCTGCTCGGACACCTCAGCTGGTATGCCGCTGGGCGGCCTTCTCGTGGCCCTGACCGGCCGCTTCGCTGGGCCTCCCGTGAGCGCGGCGCGGTCAGCGAAGCCCGGCGTGGTCAGCGAAGCCCTTGGCGCCGTCAGCGGGCGCCCGTCACCATCCAGGCGTCCTGCCGGGACCGCCAGCCCAGCATGCCGGCGCGGATCACCATGAACGCCGTGAACGCGAGCCAGAGGGTGACGACGTCGCGGCTGGCCGAGCCGCTCGGCCCGGCGGCGCGAACAGTGAGGATGATCGGCAGGTAGGCGAGCAGGGTCGCGAGCTGGCCCCATGCCAGCCAGCGTCCGTCGCCCGCCCCGATGAGCACGCCGTCGAGGACGAAGACGTAGCCCGAGACGGCCTGGCCGAGTCCGACGACCACGAGCGCCGCTCCGAGCGTCGCCCTGACATCGGGGTCGGACGTGAAGAGCGGCGGGATGACGCCGTGCAGGGCCACGAGGACGAGCCCGAGCACAAGGCCTCCCCAGACGCCCCAGCGGACCATCGTCGCCGTGGTCACGCGCACCCCGACGGTGTCGCCCGCACCCAGGGCGCGTCCGGTGAGGGCCTGTGCCGCGATCGCGAGGGCGTCGAGGGCGAAGGCGAGGAAGGACCACACCGTGAGGGCCACCTGGTGGGCTGCGAGGGGGACGTCGCCGAGGGAGGCCGCGACCCACGTCGTGACGAGGAGCGTGGCCCGGAGAGCGAGGGTGCGCACGAGGAGCGGGAAGCCGGTCCGGGCGGCGGCGAGGACGCGGCCAGGGTGGGGTCGCAGCTCCGAGCCCCGGCGCCCCGCCTGCCGGAGCACGACGGTGACGAGGGCGACGGCCATGCCGGTCTGGGCCGTGACCGTGCCCCAGGCGGAGCCGGCGATGCCCCAGTGCAGGCCGTAGACGAGGACGACGTTGAGCACGATGTTCGCGCCGAAGCCGGCGACGGAGGCGATGAGCGGGGTCGTCGTGTCCTGCAGGCCCCGGAGCACCCCCGTCACCGCCATGATGACGAGCATCGCGGGGAGGCCGATGGCCGAGATCCGCAGGTACGTCGTCGCCTGGTCGAGCGCGGCGGGAGAGGCGCCGAAGAGGGCGCAGATCGGCCGCGCCGCGACCGCGACGACGACGGCCGTCACCGCGCCGATGCCGACCGAGAGCCACAGCCCGTCGAGGCCGGCGCTGATGGCCGCGCGCTCGTCACCCGCGCCGAGGTGGCGGGCCACGACGCTCGTCGTGCCGTAGGCGAGAAAGACGAACACGCCCGCGGCCGTCGCCAGGGCGGCGCTCGCGACCCCGAGGCCGGCGAGCTCGGCCGTTCCGAGGTGGCCGACGATCGCCGAGTCGGCGAGGAGGAAGAGCGGTTCGGCGATGAGGGCGAGGAACGCCGGGACCGCGAGCCGCAGGATCTCGCGCCGATGGCTCGGCTGCGCCACCGGCTGCGGGGTGGCGGTCACGGGAGCGGCCCGAGATGCTTGAGGGCCTCGCGGCGCGAGAGCCCCGACAGGTCCGGGTGCCCGGCCACGAAGCGGCGCACCCACTCCGGGTCGGATCGGGCGTGGTCGCGCAGGGCCCAGCCGATCGCCTTGCGCGCGAAGAAGTCCGGGTCGCCGATGGTGGGCTCGATGACGTCGGTGAGCAGCTCCTGGTCGAGGCGCTCGCGCGTGCCGACCTGGCAGAGGATCGCGGCGCGCCGGACCCACAACGAATCGCTCCGGGCCCACTCGCGCATCCGTGGCGCCTCGACCGCAGGAGCGGCGAGGACGGTGTCGCGCACGAGGTGCGTCGCGATGTCGTCGACGACGTCCCACCAGGCGCCCTCGCGGATCAGCCTCTCCCACAGCGGCATCGCGTCGCTGTCGACCCAGGCCCGGTAGGGACGGTGACGCGCAAGGGCGAGAGCGGCATACCATTGCTCGCGATGGGTGGCCCCGCGCCAGATCGCCTCGATGGTCGCCAGCCACGCGTCGCGGGAGCGCAGTCGGTAGGCCGGGTCGCGCAGGATCGGCCCGACCACGGCCCGGAAGGCGGGGGAGGTGAGGCCGAAGTAGGGCATGGCCGACTTCATGTAACGCTGCTGGCCCGCCGCCCGCTCGGGGTCGGCGGCCTGCTCGAGGGCAGCGGTGATGGCCGCGGCGAGGTCGAGGCGCGCCTCCGGGTCGGACAGGGCGTCGGCGGACATGGCGACCAACGTAGCCGGGACCGGGGACGTCCCGTCCTGAGCGGCCGTCAGGCGGGAGTGCCGAACCGGACCGCGTTGCGGGCGCGAGCCTTCTCGCGCTCGACCTCGCGGTCCTTGGGCGGAGCGCTCGTCGTCAGGTGCTCGAGGAGGTGCTGGGTCGCGTGGGCGATCGCCTCGACGGCCTCGTCGAAGGCCTCCTGGTTGGCCTGGCTGGGCTTGGTGGCGCCGCTCACCTTGCGGACGTACTGGAGCGCGGCCGCGCGCACCTCGTCACTCGTCGCCGGCGGGTCGAAGTTGTGGAGCTGGCGGATGTTCCGGCACATGCCTCCAAGGGTAGGCCGCGCCACCGACCGTGCCCGCTGAGCGCTGCATCGTCTCGCGGGCGGTGCGACGATGGAGGGCATGGTCGATGAGCCCCGAGCGGCAACGGACGTGCCGGACCTGGCGCCAGTCGCGACGGCGCCGCCGGTCACGTGCACCCCTCCTCTCGCGGTGGGCGTCGCCGCGGACGTCGGGGAGTGCGCCCTCGCGAAGCAGCTCGCCATGGGGACCCGCCGCGGAAGGCTGGTCCTCACGACGACGATCCTCGGCAGCGGGATCGCCCTGCTCGACGGCACGATCGTCAACGTCGCACTCCCGCACATCGGCCGTGAGCTCGATGCCGACCTCGCGCAGCTCCAGTGGGTCGTCAACGCCTACGCACTGGCTCTCGCGTCACTCATCCTTCTCGGCGGGTCACTGGGTGACCGTTTCGGACGGGCCCGGATGTACGCGATCGGCACGGCGGGCTTCGGACTCGCCTCGCTCGCGTGCGGCCTGGCACCGTCGATCGGGACCCTCATCGCCGCGCGCGCCGTGCAGGGCGTCGCGGCGGCCCTTCTCGTCCCGGGAAGCCTCGCGATCCTCCAGGCCTCCTTCCGTCGCAAGGACCGGATGGCGGCGATCGGGGCATGGACGGGCCTGCTCGGGGTCGCCTCGGCGTCAGGACCGATCATCGGCGGCTGGCTCGTCGACCACAGCTGGCGGTGGGCGTTCTGGCTCAACGTGCCGCTGACCGCCCTCGTCGTCGTGCTGACGGTGCTCTACGTGCCGGAGTCCAGCAACCCGCAGGCGACCCGGCGCCTCGACGTCGCTGGCGTGGCGCTCGCCGTGCTCGGCCTCGGCTGCCTGACCTATGCCCTCACCACCGGCCCGAGCCACAGCGGCCTCCTTCCGTGGGTGATCGGGGTCGTCGGCGTCCTGTCGCTCGTCGGGTTCGTCCTGGTCGAACGTCGGACCAGTCACCCGATGGTGCCGCCGCGGCTCTTCGAGAGCCGGGTCTTCACCTCGGTCAACATCGTCACCCTCCTCGTCTACGCCGGACTCGGCGCGGCGCTGCTCTTCCTCGTGCTCTTCCTCCAGGTCGTGGCCGGGTGGTCGGCACTCGCCGCCGGAACGGCCACCTTGCCGCTCAGCCTCGCGATGCTCCTGCTCGCGCAGCGCTTCGGCGCGCTGGCGACGGTCCACGGCCCCCGGAGGTACATGGTCGGAGGGACGCTCGTCGCGGCGGCCGGCTTCGTCCTGCTCGGCTTCGCCCCGTCGCAGCCGTCGTATGCCGTCCACATCCTTCCCGGGATGACGCTCGTCGGCCTCGGGCTGGCGATGCTCGTCGCCCCGCTGACCGGGACGGTCCTCGCCGCGGCGCCGGACGAGCTGTCGGGCACGGCGAGCGGGGTCAACAACGCGGTCTCGCGCACGGCCGGCCTCCTCGCCGTCGCGGCCCTGCCGCCCCTCGTCGGGCTGTCCGGGGCGGCCTACGAGGACCCGGTCGCGATGGCGAGCGCCTATCGCGCCGCGATGTGGGTGTGCGCGGGCCTGGTCGCCTCGGGGGCCGTGATCACGGCGCTCGGCCTGCGCGCCGAGCCTGTCGGGCAGGCCCAACCCGAGGTGGCCTGACCTCCGCCGCTACGGCACTGCCCAGGATTCGTGCGCAGTGCCGTAGCCCGCGGGGTGGGGGTGTTCCTGCTCCTTACGTCACTGCCCAGGATTGCTGGGCAGTGCCGTAGCCCGCGGGGTGGGGGTGTTCCTGCTCCATACGTCACTGCCCAGGATTGCTGGGCAGTGCCGTAGCGCGCGTGGTGGGGGTGGGATCGCTGGGTTGCTCGGCTGGCAGAAAATGTTGGGACGGGGTCTTGTCAGTTGGGAGTTAGTAAAGTTTACTAACTCCCGTGACCACCGCTCCTCCCCGCGCCCGACGGGTCCGGCAGCGATCGGCAGTGCAGCCGGCGCACGGACGACGGCACAACCTGTCGCTCGTCCTCCAGTCGCTGTACTCGACCGGCGCCATGAGCAGGGCCGACCTCGCCCGAGAGCTCGGCCTCACCAAGGTGACCGTGTCGGACCTCGTCAGCCAGCTCCTCGAGAGCGGCCACGCCGTGGAGCTCGGGCCGTCCGAGGTCGTCCGGCCCGGCAAGCCCGCCACCCTCGTCGACGTCAACCGCACGGGCCTGCAGATCATCGGGGTGGATCTCACCGCCCACGAGGTGCTCCTGGCCGCGGTGCTCGACCTCGACGGCAACATCCTCGCCCGCGCCGAACGCTCGATCGGCGACGAGCGCGGCAAGCAGATCCTCGACACGCTCCTCGACCTCGTCCACGAGATCGTCGGCGCCGCAACCGCCCCCCTCCTCGGCGTCGGCGTCGGCACGCCCGGTCTCGTCGGCCCCGGTGGCGTCGTCAGCACGGCGCCCAACCTCGGCTGGACCGACGTCCCGCTCCGCGACCTGCTCGCCGAAGCGACACAGCTCCCCGTGTTCGTCTGCAACGACGCCGACGCCGCCGTCCACGCCCACTACACGCTCGGGGACGGTGGCGACGACCTCCTCCTCGTCAAGATCGGCCGCGGTGTCGGCTGCGGTCTCATCGTCGGCGGTCAGCGCGTCCGCGGCGCGCACTTCGCCGCCGGTGAGATCGGACACGTCACGGTCGGCACCGACGGCGGGGCGCCGTGCCGATGCGGCAAGGTCGGCTGCCTCGAGACCTGGCTCTCGGCTCCCAACCTCGAGAAGGCCCTCGCCGGCGCGACCGACGACGCCCCGCTGCGAGAGGCCGGGGAGCGGCTCGGGATCGCCCTCGCTCCCGTCGTCGGCGTCCTCGACCTGTCCGAGGTCGTCCTCAGCGGGCCCGAGCACCTCCTCGGCGATGCCCTCCTTCGCGCCGTCGACGAGACCCTGCGCGCTCGCACCCTCGCCCGCCCCGCCGAGGACCTCGTCGTACGGCTCGCCTCCGACTCCACCGACATCGTCCTGCGGGGCGCCTCGGTGCTCGTCCTCTGGGACCAGCTCGGGGTCGCCTGAGCCGGCCCGGCGGCATATGCCGTGCTGGCCCACGTCCCAGACAGCCCACACCACCTGGGCGAACCACCCGAAACCCGCCAAACCCACCAGACGCACGAAACCCATCAGACGCACGAAACGCACGAGAACGACGACACCCAGACAGACCACGCACCATCACGCGCAGCACCCGGTCCATCCGGCTCATCACGCAACTCGGTCCGCGGCCCGCGGCCACGTGAAAGGAAACCAGCAATGAAGAAGACCCTTGGCCTGGCCGTGGCCACCACGACGGCCCTGCTGCTCACCGCCTGTGGCGGTGGTGGCACGACAGCGTCGCCGGGCGCGTCGCCGTCGAAGGCCGACAACTCCAAGCGCACGATCACCCTGTGGCTTGCCGGCAGCGACACACCCCAGGAGCTGCGGACCTACCTTCAGGACACCTTCAAGACGAAGACCGGGGCCACCCTCAAGATCGAGGAGCAGGCCTGGCCCGACCTCGTCACCAAGCTGACCACGGCGCTCCCCGACCCCAAGAACACCCCTGACGTCGTCGAGCTCGGTAACACGCAGTCGCCGACGTTCACCAACGTCGGCGCGTTCTCCGACATCTCGGACATGTACGACGAGCTCGGCGGGTCCAAGCTGCTCCCGTCGTTCGTCGACGCCGGCAGCGTCGACGGCAAGAAGTACGCCCTTCCCTACTACTTCGGCTCGCGCTACATGTTCGCCCGCGCCGACCTGTGGAAGGAGGCCGGCGTCGCGACCCCGAAGACGCTCGACGAGTTCAACACGGCCGTCAAGACGATCACCGCGAAGAACCCGCGCAACATCAAGAACTTCTCGGGCTTCTTCATCGGCGGCCAGGACTGGCGCAACGGCATCTCGTGGATCTTCGCCAACGGCGGTGACCTGGCCAAGAAGGAGAACGGCCAGTGGGTCTCCACGCTGTCGGACCCCAACACGGTCAAGGGTCTCCAGCAGCTGCAGGACCTCTACCGCAACGCGTCCAAGGCGCCGGCGGACGCCAAGGACGTCACGCCGTGGCTCTACGTCAACGACTCCGACGAGATCCTCGACGACAAGCAGCAGGTGACCGGCAAGACGTCCCTCGCCGCCGCGACGATCATGGCCCCGGGCTGGGCCCACTGGTCGATCGGTGACCTCAAGACGAAGGACGGCAAGAAGGTCCGCGAGTGGAACCCGGCGAAGTTCACGGCGTTCGTGCTCCCGGGCAACGACGGCAAGCCGGCCCCGGTCTTCGCCGGCGGCTCCAACATCGCGATCTCCAAGGCGAGCCAGAACCAGGACCTCGCCCGCGAGCTCATGAAGATCATCTTCTCGGGTGACTACCAGCAGAAGCTCGGCGGTGCCGGCCTCGGCCCGGCAAACTCCGACTACGTCAGCTCGCTCGGCTCGGACGAGTTCGCCAAGGCCCTCATCGCCTCGGCCTCCAACTCCAAGCTGACGCCCGCTGCGCCGGGCTGGGCCGCGGTCGAGTCCGCCCAGGTCATGGAGGAGTTCTTCGGCAAGATCCGCGATGCGGCCGACCTCACGGCCCTCGCCAAGGCGTACGACGCCAAGATCACGCCGATGCTCAACATGAAGTGACCCGCGACGGTCTGCGGTAAGCATGCAGCACGCTCTCGCAACACCCTGAGGTACACCGTGCCGTGAGGCACGGCCCGGCGGTCGGGCGATCCCCGTCCGGCCGCCGGGCACCCCTTGCTCGAAAGGCCCCCCATGTCAGCCCCCCAACCGGTCATCGTGACCGACGAGCCGGCCACGGGCTCCGGTTCCGGTGGCCCCCGAGCCGAGTCCCCCGCACCGGCCGCCCTCCCCGCCCGCGCCAAGCGCCGAGGCCGCAGGGTCCCCCTCCTCCTCATCGTCCCGACCCTCGCCCTGCTCGTCGTCGCCCTCGGCTACCCCGTCTGCTGGCAGCTCGCCACGAGCTTCAAGCACTTCGGGATGCTCCAGCAGTTCGGCCAGCCCCCGGAGTGGGTCGGCCTCGACAACTACAAGGCGATCGTCACCGACCCCGACCTCTGGGCCGTCGTCGCCCGGTCGATCGCCTTCTGTCTCGTCAGCGCCCTCACGACCGTCGCCATCGGCGGTGGGCTCGCGCTGCTGATGCAGGCCGTCGGCCGCGTCACCCGCATCATCCTCCAGCTCGCGCTCCTCCTCGCCTGGGCCATGCCGGTCGTCGCCTCGATGACCGTCTGGGTCTGGCTCGTCGACTGGCGGCGCGGCCTGCTCAACTGGCTCCTCGTCCGGCTCGGCGTCGACGCCGAGGGCCACAACTGGCTCGCCGAGCCGCTCTCGTTCTTCGTCGTCGCGGCGGTCATCGTCGTCTGGATGAGCGTCCCGTTCGTCGCCCTGTCGATCTATGCGGGCCTGACCCAGGTCTCGACCGAGGTCCTCGAGGCGGCCCAGATCGACGGCGCGGGCGGCTGGCAGCGGCTCCGCTACATCATCGTGCCGCTCATCGCCCCCGTCCTGTCCATCGTCCTGCTCCTCCAGCTCATCTGGGACCTGCGGGTCTTCACGCAGATCAAGATCCTCCAGGACGCGGGTGGTGTCGCGAACGAGACCGACCTGCTCGGCACGTTCGTCTACCGGCTGGGCACCGGTGCAGGGGACTTCGGAACGGCGAGCGCCGTGTCGGTGTTCATGCTCGCCCTCACGGTGGCCCTCAGCTGGTACTACGTCCGCTCGATCATGAAGGAGGAGTCCTGATGCGCGCCAAGACCGTGCGGACCGGGCTGCTCACCGCCCTCGCCATCGTTCTCGCCCTCGCCTGGGCCTTCCCCGTCTATTGGATGGTCAACTCCTCGCTGCTGCCGAACGTCGCGCTGCAGTCGACGACCCCGACCTTCCTGCCTTTCGGGGGCTCGTTCGACAACTTCCGGGCCGTCATCTCCGACCCCGGCTTCCTCAGCGCGATCGGCATCTCGCTCGCCGTCACGCTCACGACCGTCGCGGCGGCGCTCTTCATCGCCTTCCTCGGGGCGCTCGCGATCAGCCGGTTCCGCTTCCGGGGCCGGAGGTCGTTCATCCTCGCGCTGCTCCTCATCCAGATGCTGCCCGCCGAGGGCCTGTTCATCGCGCAGTACAAGATGATGAGCTCGCTCGGCCTGCTCAACAACGTCATCGGCCTGGCGATCCTCTACACCGCGGCCGTCGTGCCCTTCACCGTCTGGATGCTGCGCGGCTTCGTCGCGGGCGTCCCGGTCGAGCTCGAGGAGGCCGCCATGGTCGACGGGCTCTCCCGCACCCAGGCCTTCCTGCGCATCACCTTCCCGCTCCTCGCCCCCGGCCTCGTCGCCTCCGGTGTGTACGCCTTCCTCCAGGCGTGGAACGAGTTCACCGTCGCCCTCGTGGTCATGACCGAGCAGCAGGCGCGGACCCTGCCGCTGTGGCTGCGTGGCTTCGTCCAGGCGAGCGCGACCCGCGAGACCGACTGGGGCCAGGTCATGGCCGCCTCGACGCTCGTCGCCGTCCCCGTCATCATCTTCTTCCTCGTCGTGCAGGGCCGGATGAGCAGTGGGCTCGTCGGCGGGGCGGTGAAGGGCTGACATGACGACTCACCAAGAGGCGCTGCGGCGCCTCGTCCTCGGCACGCTCATGCCCGGATTCATCGGCACGACCGTCCCCGACTGGATCACGCGGGAGTATGCCGCTGGGCTCGCCTCCGTCTGCCTGTACGGCACCAACGTGGCCGGGCCGGGCCAGCTCGCTCAGCTGTGCGCCGAGCTGCGGGACGCGGCGCCGAACCTGATCCTCACCGTCGACGAGGAGGGTGGCGACGTCACCCGCCTGCACTACCCGACCGGCTCGCCCCAGCCCGGTAACGCCCTCCTCGGCCGGATCGATGACACCGCGCTGACGCGGGAGTCCGCGGCGACCATCGGACGTGAGCTCACGGCATACGGCATCAACCTCGACCTCGCCCCGGTGGTCGACGTGAACTCGGCCGACGAGAACCCCGTCATCGGGGTGCGGAGCTTCGGCGCCGACGCGGCCCACGTCGCGCGGCACACGGCGGCCTGGATCGAGGGGATGCAGTCGGCCGGGGTGGCGGCGTGCGCGAAGCACTTCCCCGGCCACGGCGACACCGTCACCGACTCGCACCTCGGACTGCCCCGGGTCGACGCGCCGCGCGAGGTGGTCGAAGCGCGAGAGCTCGAGCCGTTCCGGGCCGCCATTGCTGCGGGTACGGCCTGTGTCATGACCTCCCACGTCCTCGTCTCGTCGATCGACCCGGACCGGCCGTCGACGTTCTCGCCGGTGCTCCTCGAGGAGGTCCTGCGGGGACAGCTCGGGTTCCGCGGGGTCATCGTCACCGATGCCCTCGACATGGCCGGCGCCTCGGCGATCACCGGCATCCCCGAGGCGGCCGTCCGGGCACTGGCCGCCGGGTGCGACCTGCTCTGTCTCGGCTCGGAGACCTCCGAGGTCCTCTTCACCGAGGTCGTCGAGGCGATCCTGACCGCCGTCGAGTCGGGCCGGCTGCCCCGGGAGCGGGTCGAGCACGCAGCGCACCGCGTCGCCCTCCTCTCGGGCCTGTTCCCCCCGCCGCTCGAGGGCTCACCCAGCGAGGGCGCCTTCGCGCAGGCGGAGGCGCTCGCGGGCTGGTTCCACCTCGAGGCTGCGGCGCGCGAGTGGATCGCCGACGCGGCGGCTCCGGCGATCGTCCAGGTCGACACCCTGGCCAACCTCGCCGTCGGTCACGTCGCGTGGGGTCCGGAGGCGGCCGGGCTGACCGTGCCCGAGGCAGACGTGCCCGCGGCAGCCAAGGTCGCCGTCGCGGCCCGCGACCTGTCCGCTGACCACCCGGCCTGGCGGACGGCCGAGCGCATGCGTGCCGCTGGACACCGGACGATCGTCGTCGAGTGCGGCTGGCCGCGCGGCGGCGCCGACCTCGTGACGTACGGCGGCTCGCTGGTCGTCGGTCAGCAGCTCGGCCGCCTCCTCGGCCTGGGCGATCATCCTGCGGGCGGGGTGGACGCGGGATGAGGCTCGGCATCGACATCGGCGGCACGAAGACCGCCGTCGTCGCGGTCCGCGACGACCACTCCGGGTCCGCGCAGGACGGGGTCGCGGCGCTCCGGACCGCTCCGTCGGGCCACGGGCCCGTGGGCGTCGTCGACGTCGTCCGGTTCCTCGCCCTCGAGGTGGCGGCCGCAGTCGGCGGGCTCGACCACATCACGACCGTCGGCGCCTGCATGCCCGGTCTCGTCGACATCGGGAGCGGCGTCGTGCACCACGCCGTCAACCTCGGCGTGGAGGAGCTCGCGCTGGGCCGCGCGCTCGAGGACGTCCTCGGGCGGGCCGTTGCCGTCGAGAACGACGTCAAGGCCGCCGCGATCGGCGCCGCCCGGATCGTCCGACCCCGGCCCGGCGAGCGCCTCGCCTACCTCAACCTCGGGACCGGACTGGCGTCGGCGGTCGTCGTCGACGGCCAGGTCGTGCGGGGCCTCCACGGGGTGGCGGGAGAGATCGGGCACCTGCCGGTCGGGGGGGACGTGGTCTGCTCGTGCGGCCAGGTGGGCTGTCTCGAGACGGTCGCCTCGGGGTCGACGATGGCGCGCATGTGGCCGGCCGGGGAAAGGCTGCTTCCGGACCCGTTCGCCTCGGCGAAGGTCGGGGACGGCGCCGCCGCTGCCGCCGTCGACGTGCTCTGCAGCGGCGTCGGGCTCGCCATCCAGCTGCTCGTCCTCGCCTCGGGCGCGGAGCGGGTCGTCATCGGCGGCGGGCTGGCCGCGTTGGGTGCCCCGCTGCACGCCGGGATCCTCGCCGACCTCGAGCGGCGGGCCTCCTCGGCGCGAGTCGTCGCGTCGCTCGGGCTCGCCGACCGGTTCGAGCTGCTCCCGTCGGCCGTTCCGGTCGCGGCGCTCGGGGCGGCCTGGCTGCCCGACTCGCCCGCGTGGGTCGGTGCCGACCATCGAGGTGGCGCGATCGCCGAGGTCCGCGACCGAAAGGGGGCCGACCAGGTCCGCGTCGGTATGCTCGACGGATCGGTCGATGGGTCGCGCGACCGCACTCTCGCAGAGACGCTCGAGGGAAAGGCCGGCTGATGGAGGTCTTCGTCACGGCAGGTCCCGAGGAGGCGGCGCGCCGGGCTGCGCGGGTCGTCATCGAGGCGGTGGCCGAGTCGGTCGCGGCCGGGCGAGCGCCCGTCGTCGGGCTGGCGACCGGAAGCTCGCCGCTCGGCCTCTATAAGGAGCTGGCGCTCGCGGTCGACCGCGGTCAGGTCGACTTCTCGGAGGCGTACGGCTTCGCCCTCGACGAGTACGTCGGGCTCCCCGCCGGCCACCCCGAGTCCTACCGCGAGGTCCTCGTCGCAGAGGTATGCCGTCGGGTCGGGCTCGCCCCGGAGCGCCTCCACGTGCCGGACGGGTCCGGGCGGAACGAGTCCGAGCTCGCTGCCGGAGCCGCGCGCTATGAGGAGTTGATCCGGGGTGTCGGTGGCATCGACGTCCAGATCCTCGGGATCGGCAGGAACGGCCACATCGGCTTCAACGAGCCGGGCTCGTCGCTGACGTCGCGGACCCGGGTCAAGCGCCTGTCCTCGCGAACCCGGGCCGACAACGCCCGCTTCTTCGAGTCGCTCGACGACGTGCCGACCCACTGCGTCACGCAGGGGCTCGGCACGGTCCTCGAGGCCCGACGCCTCCTCCTCGTCGCGACCGGCGCGTCGAAGGCCCCTGCTGTCGCGGCCGCCGTCGAGGGACCGCTCACGGCGTCGTGCCCGGGCTCGGTGCTCCAGTTCCACGCCGATGCGCTCGTCGTCGTGGACGAGGCGGCCGCCGCTGGCCTTCGCAACCGCGAGTACTACGACGAGTCGGCAGCCGGTCTCTGACCCGCTCCGGGCAGGGGCCCGGAGGATGTGCCTGCGGGGTGGCTCGACCGGCCATGACGACGCGCGCGGTCGGGTCTCGGCGACCGCGGATCCGGGCGGTGACAGCGCGACCCCGCTCAGCGGCATACCCCCGGGTGTGTGGATGACGGGAACGTGACAGCACAGGCCTCGAGAACTTTCTGTCCACACCCGGTGGACGTGCGTTTGCGCACGTCAGCGGCCACGCCGAGGCAGGAGCTCCGGAGGAAAGTCACCGTTGTGCACACACCTTGTCCACAGCTGTTGATGGCTTGTCCTCCGAGTTGTCCACGCGTTGTCCACAGGGGACGTTTGTCGCAGAGGCGGCCCGGCTCTAGGTTGGGGCGGTGCTCCCGGGTGGGGGTTCGGCGAGGAGGCCGGCAACGGCCTCCGGGGGCTGTTGTCGGTGGTCGCGAGTTCGATAGTTGCACCGAGGTAATTTCACACGATGGGGGGAGGCCGGGCCGTGTCGCTCGACGAGCTGAGCACGAGTGCGTTCACGCCGACTCGTGAGGGGGGACCGGCCGACGACCGGCTGCCGCCCCAGGACGTCGGCGCCGAGCGATCCGTGCTCGGCGGCATGCTCCTGTCGAAGGACGCGATCGCCGACTGCGTCGAGCAGCTCAAGGGGACCGACTTCTACCGGCCCGCCCACGAGCTGATCTACGACGCGATCCTCGACCTCTACGGCCGCGGCGAGCCTGCCGATGCGATCACCGTCGCCGACGAGCTGACCAAGCGTGGCGACCTCACCCGTGTCGGTGGCCAGGCCTACATCCACGAGCTCATCGCCTCGGTGCCGACCGCCGCCAACGCCGGGTACTACGCCCAGATCGTCGCCGAGCGCGCCGTGCTGCGCCGCCTCGTCGAGGCCGGCACCCGCATCGTCCAGCTCGGCTACGCCCAGGGCGGCGGTGACGTCGAGGACATCGTCAACGCCGCCCAGGCCGAGGTCTACGCCGTCGCCGACAAGCGCGGCGGCGAGGACTACCACATGCTCGGCGAGGTCATCGAGGCCACGGTCGACGAGATCGAGGTGGCCTCCGGCCGGTCCGGCGAGATGACCGGCGTGCCGACCGGCTTCACCGACCTCGACGCCCTGACCAACGGCCTGCACCCCGGCCAGATGATCGTCATCGCCGCCCGCCCGGCCATGGGCAAGTCCACGATCGGGCTCGACATCGTGCGGTCGGCTGCGATCAAGCACAAGATGGCCGCCGTCGTCTTCTCCCTCGAGATGAGCCGCACCGAGATCACGATGCGTCTGCTCTCGGCCGAGGCCGGCATCCAGCTCCAGCACATGCGCAAGGGCACGATGCGTGAGGAGGACTGGACCCGTCTCGCGTCGACCATGGGCAAGGTGTCCGACGCGCCGCTTTTCATCGACGACTCGCCCAACATGTCGCTCATGGAGATCCGGGCCAAGTGCCGCCGCCTCAAGCAGCGTCACAACCTCAAGCTCGTCGTCATCGACTACCTCCAGCTCATGACGTCCGGCAAGCGCGTCGAGTCCCGCCAGCAGGAGGTGTCCGAGTTCTCGCGTGCGCTGAAGCTGCTCGCCAAGGAGCTCGAGGTCCCTGTCATCGCGATCTCGCAGCTCAACCGTGGACCCGAGCAGCGCACCGACAAGAAGCCCGCCATGAGCGACCTTCGTGAGAGCGGATCGATCGAGCAGGACGCCGACATGGTGATCCTGCTGCACCGCGAGGCGGCCTACGAGAAGGACTCCCCGCGTGAGGGCGAGGCGGACCTCATCGTGGCGAAGCACCGAAACGGCCCCACCGACACGATCGTCGTCGCCTTCCAGGGCCACTTCAGCCGCTTCACCAACATGGCCACGAACTTCTGAGCGGTGGATGTCGACGGCCCTCAACGCCGCGATGCCGTGCAGCATCCGTCGACGGTGTGCTGCTCGTGCCTGTCCGGGTCTGAGATGGGTGCTCGCTCGAGCTGGCTCGCAACGGTCAAGCTGCTGCCCAAGGCAGTCAACCAGCTCCACCACGAGTCGCTCGTCAGCGCGAAACTGACCGCCGCGCCAGCAACTGCCGACGATCCGATGACGATCCAGACGGAACCGCTGACGCGCACCGGCTCAGCATCACGCAGGACAGAGTCAATGTGACACGGTGGACCTCCAGTCTCATCGAGGTCATCGGGCTGGAGCACTGCCGCGGCGCGGTCCTGCAGTCAGCGCCCGCGCCGGTGGTCGGCTGCCGGCACTCCCCGCCGGGCGATACTCACTCCATGCGATTGGAACCCGGCCGAGCCGGATCGGCGCGACCGTTGGTCCTCGAGATGGATGACTTCGACGGGTGGAGCCGGGCGATTCCATCCACGGTGACTCCGAGCGCGTAGTCGAACTCGTCGTCCTCGTCGCAGCCGACCGCATCGGGAGGACTTCTGACGACCCCGCTTGAAGGGCGGAGAGGGGTTCAGTCGGCGGCGGTCACCGGCCAGCAGACGACGGTCCGGTGGTCGAGCAGGTCGTCCTCGTCACCGCGCGGGAGATACCGCTCACGGATGGGGCCGTCGCTCGCGATGGCGCGCTCGGTGACCGTGGTGCCGACGACGCCGTACGCAGTGTCGAGGTCACCGAACGGGCCGTCATAGACCGTCGTCGCGAGCCGATCACCGGCGATGCGCTCCGAGCCGGGCGTTCCCTCCGGTACCGGAACGAAGCACGTCAGCTCGGCCGCCCCCTCCGTGAAGAACTCGGTCGGGAACAGCGTCCCGTCCGGCCCGGTCCGCTTCACTCGCGCACTGCGAAGCGCGGCGTGCAGCTCGGTGAACGTCTGCACCCACCAGGCCGGCGCCTCGTCGCCGCCGACCACCGCCCGCGCCACGAGGGCCCAGACGTCGGGCTCCTCGACCACCGACACCTCGAGCTCCGGACCACCACTGAAGAGCAGGCGCCGCAGCGACTCGACGGTGGCCTGGGTCTGCTCGAGCTGACGCGTCATCCGGTCGAGGTGTTGTGCGATGACGGCATCGCGCGTCGTGGCGTCAGGGGCCGCGAGCACCTCGCGCACTTGGGGAACCGGGAGGTCGAGGTCCCGTAGGCGGCGGATCAGCTGGGCCGAGCCGACCTGGTCCGGCCGGTAATAGCGGTAGCCCGAGTGGGCGTCGATCTCGGCCGGCGCGAGCAGCCCGACCTCGTGGTAGTGCCGCAGGGTCTTGACGCTGAGGAACGTCATCCGGGAGAAGTCGCCGATGCTCAGTCGTGTGCTCATGGACACAGGCTCGACTCTCCCACAGGGGGAGACTCAAGCCCCCGGATCGCGCCACGGGAAAGCGTCGCGCAGGCGCTTGACTCTCCCCTTGCCGGAGACCCGACAACGGAGTCATGACACAGACACGCACCCGCACCGACGTGGCCCCACGCGTCACCGACGCTCCCGGCCGCCTACCGCTCTTCGTGCTGCTCGCCGGCATCTTCCTCAACGTCCTCGACTTCTTCATCGTCAACGTCGCCCTCCCGTCCATCGAGCGCGACCTCCACGCCACCGCAACCGCCCTCGAGTGGGTCGTCGCGGGCTACGGACTCGCCTACGGCGCCCTCCTTCTCGCGGCCACCCGCGTCGGCGATCGCTGGGGTCGCCGACGCATGTATGCCGCTGGCACCGCCCTTTTCGTCGTGACGTCCGCCGCGTGCGGGCTGGCTCCGACGATGGACGTGCTCATGGCGGCACGTTTCGTCCAGGGCGTGGGCGCCGCGATGCTGACGCCGATGGTCCTGGCGCTGATCGGTGACGTCTACTCGGGGGCGGCCTACCGGCGCGCCGTCGCCGCCTACTCCATGGCGATGGGACTCGCGGCCGTGTCGGGACAGCTCATCGGCGGCATCCTCATCGAGCTCGACCTCTTCGGCCTGGGCTGGCGTTCGATCTTCCTCGTCAACGTGCCGGTCGGCGTCCTCACTCTCGCGCTCCTTCGTCGCGCCGTCCCCGACGTCCGTGTCGCGCGCGCACCGCGCCTCGACCTCATCGAGGTCGCTCTGCTGACATCGGCCCTCGTCGCCGTGCTCCTGCCGCTGCTGGAGGGTCCGAGCCACGGCTGGCCACTGTGGACCTGGCTGAGTCTTGCCGGCGCGGCTGTTCTGACTCTTCCCCTCGTGGCCCGCGCCGGGCCGCTGCAGCGACGCGGCGACGACCCGCTCCTGCGCGTCGTGATCGACGCGACACCGTCTCTTCGTCTCGGGTTGGCACGGCAGTTCCTCCTGTTCCTCGGGATGGCGTCGTACTTCCTCGTCCTCGCGCTCTACCTGCAGACCGACCGTGGCCTTGGCGCCCTGGAGTCCGGTGCGCTGTTCGGTCTCGTGGCCGTTCCCTATCTCGTCGGCACCTCCCGGGCTGCCGTCCTCGTCGCCCGGTGGGGCCGCCTCGTCGCCCCAGCGTCCGCCGTCGTGTTCCTGGCCGGACACCTGCTCACGTGGGTCGGCGTCGCGGACGCGGGCGCGCACGGGTCGGCGCTGTGGCTCGCCCCCGGGCTCGTCGTCTCCGGGTTCGGCATGGGCGTGTGCCTCACCGCTCAGATCGGCGCGGTCATGTCGCAGGCCAAGCCTGCGGACGCGGCTCTCGTGAGCGGCACGATGTCGACCGTTCAGCAGCTCGGGAACTGCATCGGCGTCGCCCTCGTCGGGCTCATCTACTTCACCGCGACGACGGCCGGCGTCGGCGTTGCCTTCCAGCACAGCCTCGTCTACCTGGCCGGGGTCATGGGGGTGCTTGCCGCAGTCGCGGCGCTGCCCGCACGTCGAACGAGCGCCGTCCCCGCGTGAGTCCGCGTCCACGTCGGGCCCAGCGCGCAGCGCGGGCACGGGCGCCGGCGCCGGCCGCCGGCCGTCGGGCGCCAGTCGCCGCACCTCGCGCCCCCGCCCGTCATCGGACGGACCTACGGCACTGCCCAGCGACGGTGGGCAGTGCCGTAGGCGTGTCGAGCACCCCCGCGGCACTGCCGCGCGCGGCTCGACCGGGCGGTCAAGACACCAGGGACGAGCGGACGGGTTACCCGCCGTCTCGGGCCGCGTCCGAGGCCCACTTCGACCGGTGGAGCCGGGCGACACCGTCGAGGATGACCCCGAGCGCGAAGTCGAACTCGAAGTCCTCGTCGCAGCCGACCGCCCCTGGCCGCCTGGCCTGGGCGTCCGCCGCGATGAGCAGGATGCCCGGGTAGTCCTGCGGGTCCGGGGTCCCCGAGGTGCGCCTCTTTGTGGGGCTGGGTGCGCCGCCCGGATCGTTGAACAGCTCGGGACTGAACCCCCAGATCCGGTTGCCGAGCAGGTGCATGACGTGGTGGGTCAGGTCCGGTGAGAACCCGGCTCCGAGGAACAGCTGGGTCAGCCGCTCCATGTGGCCGAGGACGGCTGGCGTACGGACCGTGCGGGTCTCGATCGCGCGACGGGCCCACGGGTGCGCGGCGACGACGGCCCGGGCCCCCAGGATCGTGTCGCGCACGGCGCCTCGCCACTGGGTTGGCCGAGGCGCCTGCAGGGCCGGCATGTCACCGATGAGCGTGTCGACCATGCCGTCGAGGAGGTCGTCCTTGTCTGCGACGTGCTTGTAGAGGGCCATGGGCACGACCCCAAGACCCTCGGCCAGCCGGCGCATGCTCACGGCGTCGATGCCCTCGGCGTCGGCCAGAGCGATCGCGGCTCTCAGGACCCGCCCGCGGCTGAGCGGCTCGCGGGCGCTTGCCGAGCCACGCGGCATACGACCTCCTCGGGGACTGGGTTTCTTGACCGGGTGTACATCGTATGCCTACGCTCTCAAGCGAAGGTGTACGCCGTACACCTCGGAGTTCACGGAGCCACGATGACCAATCCACGCGCTCTCGCCAGGTTCGCCGGCCTGCTCTACCTCGTCACCTGGGTCACCTCCGTCGCGGCCGTGCCGCTCTACGGGGGGTCGGCCTTCGACCCGACGGCTGCCCTCGCCGGAAGGACGTCCGTGCTCGTCGCCGCACTCCTCGAGGTGGTCCTCGCCGTCGCGGTCGTCGGCACGTCACTCACCCTCTATCCGCTGCTCCGCAGCCACGGGCACGGCTCAGCCGTCGGGTACGTCGCCCTGCGCACCCTCGAGGCCTCGGTGATCCTCGTCGGCGTCGTCGCGATCCTGCCGGCCGTCGCCCGCCCCGCGAGCAGCGCCGGCTCGGGGCTCGACCCGGCTGTCACCGCCGGCCTGCACCTCGTGCACGACTGGACGTTCCTCGTCGGCCCGGGGCTCATCAACCCGGTCAACGCCGTCGTGCTCGCCGCGCTGCTGCTCCGGCGCCGTCTGGTTCCGCGATTCATCCCGGTCCTCGGTATCGTCGGGGCGACCCTGGTCGCCCTGATGAACGTGACGGTCATGTTCGGCCTCGCGACACCGCAGCCGCTGCTCGCCGTCCCGCTCTTCGCCTGGGAGGTGTGTCTGGCCGCGCAACTCGTCCTTCGAGGGCTCCGGTCACCCGCCCAGACCACGCCCGCACGAGAGCTCATGGAGGTCCGATGACCCTGCTGGTTCGCCAAGGATCCACGCCCAGGCTGATCGCCGGGGCCGTTCTCCTCGTCCTTGCCGTCGCGTTCGTACCCTTCCGGCTGGCGTCGTTCGGCCCCGGTGGTGGATACCCGGACGTGTCGACCCTGGGCCAGTCGCTCAGCACCGGTTTCGTGCGCTTCTGGTCCGCGGGCGAGGGCGTCGTCGGCCCGGACCTCGCTCGCCCCGTCGACTACTGGGCGCGGTTCCACGTCATCAAGGCGGTGCTCGCCGCGCTCCTGCTTGTCGTCCTCGTTGCGCTGGCGCCGCGGCTCTGGGCGGCATACGTCCACGCCGAGCGCCTGGGACGACGACTCGTCGTCGGGACGGTCGGCGCCGTGCAGGCGGCCCTGGCCGTGCTCGCCCTGCTGATCCTCGTGGCCAACATCCAGGGTGCGATCGCCCCCTTGTCGTCGGCGCTCGGGCTCATCCCGTTCGGCTCGTCGAACACCGACCTCGCGGCCACGACGGCCCAGGTCCAGCGCGGTCTCGCGGACGGCGGGCACTCGCCCGCGCTCGACGCGCTGGTGCGCGACTTCGCGGCATACCACGTGGCGATGTCCTGGCTGGGTGGCGTCGTGACCGTCGGGCTCATCGCGGCGGCCGTGCTCCTGTGGCGGCGCCGCGCGCGGGTGCCGCGCGACGAGCGGCGGCAGCGACGCACGCTGGTCCTGATGGCCCTCGCGGTGCTCGCGCTGGCGGCGTTCTTCGGCGTCGTGACCGCTGCGAACATCAGTACCGCGGCCAACCCCGCTCCCGCCCTGCTCGCGTTCTTCCAGGGCGGCAGCTGACACGAGGGCCAACGCGTCCGTGCCGATGAGTAGGTTGCTGCCATGACCTCACGCGGGCGCGGACGGAAGCTGGTCGTGGGTGGCGTGGTGCTCGCAGCCGTCCTCGTCGCTGTCGGGGTGTTCCTGTGGCGGAGCGAGCCTGCCGGGTTCGGCTGGTTCTCCTACGAACCGCTGACCTCCGAGGAGACCGTGTCGTCACTCGTCTTCGTGAGCACCCGGCGGTATGCCGCTCTCGGCCTCTTCGCCGCCGGCCTCGTCCTCCTCGGCGGCGTCAGCGGCTTCGCCCTCGGGCGTCGCTCCGCACCCAACGCAGCGGACTGAGCGGGACCGGCCAGCCGATTCCCGCGACGTTGGCTCTGTATCCCAGAAGCCCTCCGCGTGATGATGGGTGGGACCAGCGGTGGACGTGCTCCGTCCGCCCGCAGACGCGGCGCGACGGTGACGAGACAGGGAGGACACGCCGATGACCCGAACAGCCCTCTGCCTGTGGTTCAACGGGCAGGCCGAAGAAGCCGCCGAGTTCTACTGCTCGGTCTTCCCCAACTCCAAGGTGGGGCGGATCCAGCGCTACCCGGAGGGCAGCCCGTTCCCCGCCCCTTTCAGCGCCGGCACGGCCATGACCGTCGACTTCGAGCTCGACGGTCAGCCCTACACCGCCTTGAACGGCGGGCCCGAGTTCACCTTCTCCGAGGCCACCTCGGTGCAGATCTTCTGCGACGACCAGGCCGAGATCGACCGCTACTGGAACGCCCTCACCGCCGACGGGGGCGAGGAGAGCATGTGCGGCTGGCTCAAGGACAAGTACGGCTTCTCGTGGCAGGTCGTCCCGAGCATGCTCGCCGAGCTGCACTCCGAGGACCCCGCAAAGGAGAAGGCGGTCGCGGATGCCATCTTCAGCATGAAGAAGCTCGACATCGCCGAGCTCCAGCGAGCCTTCGACACGGCATAGCCCCGCGACGAAACGGACGTCACGAGGGCTGGTGGCTGCTCCTCACTGCGGGCCGCGGTGCGACGCCCACAGTGCCCCGGCCCGGTCGGCCGCCTCGCTGATGAGTCTCGCGATCTCCGGCCGGTCCGGGACCGGGAACGAGACGTAGGCGCCGCGGCCACCCTCGACCGGCCGACCGTACGCCTTCGCGGCGAGGTGGCCGTGGGGAAGGAGCCGGACGGTCAGCGTCTCCAGCCGGAAGGTGTCTCCGCGTCTGACGTCCGTCCAGCGGAGCGACTCCGGGATGGCGACGTTGATCGCCAGCGCGTTCACCTCGACACCGTCGTTCCCGCTCATGACAGGCCATGCTGCCATCGCGGATCCGAGCGGCGCGGCAAGAGCCGACATGAGGGGTCGACCCGGACTCGGAGTGGTCGTGAACCGTTATGCGGGGAAGTGCCTCCACTGCCCCTCGGAGATGACGTCGACGGTGCCGTCGACCACCCTGATGGCCGTCTGGTCGTCCATCGCGTAGGCC
Organism: Intrasporangium oryzae NRRL B-24470; assembly: GCF_000576595.1. Lineage (GTDB taxonomy): Bacteria > Actinomycetota > Actinomycetes > Actinomycetales > Dermatophilaceae > Intrasporangium_C > Intrasporangium_C oryzae. The sequence continues at coordinate 52,865 of NZ_AWSA01000014.1, forward strand.
GGGCCGACGATGCCGGCCGCCCACTGCTCGGCCTCGTCCATGGAGTTGCCCGGCATGCCGTCGGGCGCCAGGTGGGGAAAGATCGAGAAGTCCACGATCCCCAACGTGCGGTCGTCACCGGTCGGCGGTCTCCACCCGACGAAGTCCTCGCCGATCCTGGGGGTCATCACCATGCTCCCGGCGCTCAGTCCCACCCAGACCTTCTCGCCCAGCGTCGGCAGCAGATCCGCCAGCCCGGACTGCCGCATCCAATGGGACAGGTAGAGGGCATCGCCGCCCGACACCAGCAGGACGTCCGTCTCCCGCACCACAGGCACCCAGCGCTCCTCGTCGAGGCTGGGCAGCGCGGTCAGCTCCAGCACGCCGACGGACTCCCAGCCCAGGTCGACCATGGGATTCTCGGACTTCCCGCTGATGAACTGCCAGGCCTTCGTGCCGGGGCCGACCCAGGGGTGGCCATACATCGCGGTGGGGATGCACAGGGCGCTCGAGTCGGCGATCGGCTTGCCGAGCAGGCCGATCAAGGCATCACGAATGCTCGTGTTCGTGACCCCGCCAGAGGTGAGGAGAAGCTTCATTGCCTGCCTCCATGAGTCGTCAGGGATCTCTCGGGGACCCATTGGTCACTCCGAAGGGGGCTCACCCGAGAGGTGTTCACACCGTACACACCAGGCGGCACCCTCAGCAGGCCACGAGGACGAAGAACAGGAAGCAGATGAACGCGCGTCGATCGCCGATGTCCGGCGGCAGCAGTTCGCGCGGGGTGCTCGGTGAGAAGGGCGGCTCACTGATGACGGCGATGCGGAAGCCCGCTTCGGTGAACGCGTCGCTCATGGCGTGCAGCGGCCGGTGCCAGTACGTGAGGACTGCGCGTTGGTCGTCGAAGGTGTACTCCTCCGAGTACTGCGTCACGGAGAAGTAGTCCGCACTCGGGTCGCTCGACTCGAGGATGCGGGGATGGTTGACCGACAGGAGAAGGCGGCCACCGGGCTTGAGGACGCGCCGCAGCTCGGACAGTGGTGCCGTCCAGTCCTGCAGGTAGTGCAGCACGAGGGAGACGACGACATCGTCGAACGCTGCGTTGGCAAACGGCAGGGGCCGGCTGAGGTCGGCCACGAGCAGGTCGGCGTCGTCACCGAGCCGCTGTCGTGCCAGCTCGAGCATGGCCGGGCTGGAGTCGAAGCCGGTCACGATGGCGCCCTTGGCGCGGAGGTCCTCGAACAGAGGTCCGGAGCCACATCCGGCATCGAGCACCCGATGTCCCCGGACATCGCCGGCCAGCTCGATCATCGCCGGTCGCGCGTAGTACTTGTTGAAGAGACCTGACTCGTTGGCTCTGGCGTAGCTCACGGCGAAGCTGTCGTAGTGGTCGGCCCTCACAGAGTCCTCGCTCCCGTTGGGTGCTCCCCGGGCGGGAGCGAACCCGTGCAAGGGTGGCACGACCACAGCCGATTCTCCCGTCCAAGTTCGTCGCACGCGCCAGAAGCGTTCCCAAGCGAGCGGCCGGGGAGGATGCTGAACCCATGGCCGACACCACGGCGCAGAAGGGCATGGCCGTCCCGCTGGCGGCCTTCGCGGCCGGCGCAGTCGTCGCACTCCTCATCGGGGTGTTCGGCGCGGCTCACCAGCCGACCGCCAGCGGCACCACCGCCCTCGGTTTCCAGAGCGTCATCGACATGAAGGTCGTGCTCTCGACGGTCATCGGCGTCCTGGCCCTGCTCCAGATCGTCGGGGCCCTCTGGCTCTACGGCCGGCTCGGGATCGCGGCTCCCTCGTGGCTGGGCATGGCCCACCGGGTCACCGGGGTCGTCGCCATCGTGATGACCACCTTCGTCGCCTACACGTGCCTGTGGGCTCTCGGCCTGCAGACGGGCCAGGGGGTGTCGACGCGAACGGTCGTGCACGGCATACTCGGCTGCGCCGTCTTCGGAGCCGTGGTCGTGAAGGTGGTCGCCGTCCGCTCCCGACGCGCGCCCGGGTGGCTCATCCCGGTCGCGGGCGGCCTCCTCTTCGCCGTCCTCATAGGCGTCGTCCTGACCTCGGCCGTCTGGTACATCGCTCAGGTGGGCTGGCCCGGCTCGGGCACCTACGGCTGAGCCCGCTGGCGTATGCCGCTGGGCCCGTCGAACAGCCGGCCAGACGAAGAGTGCTGGGCGACCGGACGGGCGTGCCAGGGCCGATGACGCGGAGACCACGCCGCGGGCGCGGCCTACACGCGGGGTCCGCGCCTCACTAGGCTCGCGAGAGGAAAAGGGCGACATCAACGACCGGCCCACCGGAGCCGCGGACCATGGGAGCTGACCTGATGAGCACACCGATCGACCCCACGACCACGACCGCCTGGGCTCGCCTGACCGAGCTGAAGGGCCGCGAGATCGACCTCCGGTCGGCGTTCGCCGACGACCCGGGCCGCGCCGAGCGTCTCACCCACACGGCCGCCGACCTCCACGTCGACCTGTCGAAGAACCTCGTCGACGGCGACATCCTCGCCGCCCTCGTCGACCTCGCCGAGCAGGTGGGCCTGACCGAGCGGCGTGACGCGATGTTCGCGGGCGAGAAGATCAACGTCACCGAGGACCGCGCCGTCCTCCACACGGCGCTTCGCGCCCCGGCGGACGCCGACATCGAGGTCGACGGCGAGAACGTCGTCCCGCTCGTCCATGCCGAGCTGGCCAAGGTCTACGCCTTCGCCGAGAAGGTTCGCAGCGGCGAGTGGCGCGGCGTCACCGGCAAGCCGATCGAGATCGTCGTCAACATCGGCATCGGCGGCTCCGACCTCGGCCCGGTCATGGTCTACGAGGCGCTCCAGCCCTACGTCCAGGCCGGCCTGACGGCCCGCTTCATCTCCAACATCGACCCGACCGATGTCGCCGAGAAGACGAAGGGTCTCGACCCCGAGACGACCCTCTTCATCGTCGCCTCCAAGACCTTCACCACCCTCGAGACGCTGACCAACGCCCGCCTCTGCCGGGCCTGGCTCCTCGACGGCCTTCGAGGCGCCGGTGCCATCGACGACTCGGAGGACGAGGCGTCCGAGGCGATCGCCCGGCACTTCGTCGCGGTCTCGACGGCGCTCGACAAGGTCGCCGAGTTCGGCATCGACCCCGCCAACGCGTTCGGCTTCTGGGACTGGGTCGGCGGCCGCTACTCCGTCGGCTCCGCCATCGGCACGGTCCTCGCCGTGACGATCGGCCCCGAGAACTTCGGCGACTTCCTCGCGGGGATGCACGCCATCGACCGCCACTTCGTCGAGGCCGACCTCGCCGAGAACGTCCCGGCCCTGATGGGCCTGCTCAACGTCTGGTACGTCGACTTCCACGGCGCGGGGAGCCACGCCGTGCTGCCCTACGCGCAGTACCTCCACCGCTTCCCTGCCTATCTCCAGCAGATGACCATGGAGAGCAACGGCAAGAGCGTGCGCTACGACGGCTCACCCGTCACGACCGACACGGGCGAGGTGTTCTGGGGCGAGCCCGGCACCAACGGCCAGCACGCCTTCTACCAGCTCATCCACCAGGGCACCCGGCTCATCCCCGCCGACTTCATCGCCGTCGCGACGCCCGCCAACCCGCTCACCGACGGCGACAGCGACGTCCATGAGCTCTTCCTCGCCAACTTCTTCGCGCAGACGGCGGCGCTCGCGTTCGGCAAGACGGCCGACGAGGTCCGCGCCGAGGGGACGGCCGAGGAGATCGTGCCTGCGCGCGTCTTCCCCGGCAACCGGCCGACGACGTCGATCATGGCTCCCGCCCTGACGCCGTCCGTCGTGGGTCAGCTCATCGCCCTCTACGAGCACATCACCTTCACGCAGGGCGTCGTCTGGGGCATCGACAGCTTCGACCAGTGGGGCGTCGAGCTCGGCAAGCAGCTGGCCAAGCAGGTCACCCCCGCCGTGGCCGGTGACGAAGCCGCGCTCGCCGAGCAGGACGCCTCGACGCAGTCGCTCGTCCGCTACTACCTCAGCCACCGCGCACGGTAGACGCGGCCGGGTCCGCGGCCCGCCGCCTGGCGGGGCGCGGACCGAGCACCGACCGACCCCCCGCTCGCGACGCCCGCCACTCGAGGACGAGCAGCGCGAGCGCGGTCACCACGACGAACGTCCACATCACCGCCGAGAGAGCCCCCGAGCCGGCGGCCCTCGTCGCCCCCGTGAGGTTGTAGAGCGCGTGCCAGACGGCGACGGCGAGGATGCTGCCGCCGGTGCCGTTGTAGAGCCACGTCAGCACGACTGCTCCCGCGAGCAGACCGAACACGAACACGGGGACCATCGCGGGCGGGAAGTCCTTGTAGCTGCGCAGGTAGAAGAACTGCGGCACGTGCCATCCGGCCCACGCAGCCGCCAGGATGAGCGTCGCCGTGAGCGGCCCGAACCGCCGCTGCAGCTGGGGAAGGGCGTAGCCGCGCCACCCCGTCTCCTCGCCGAACCCGTTGACGAGGAACACGACCGTCCAGACGCCGATGAGCCCGAGCCCCAGAGGTATGCCGCTGAAGCTCGCGACGTCGTCCCGCGCCGGGACGTCCAGGCCCGCCACGGCCATGACCGCGAGCACGACGAGGAAGAAGAGGAGCGGACTCACCGCGGCGACCCACCAGCGCCACCCGATCTGCCACCGGACCATGCGACGCACGAGGTCCCCGACCCCGGCACGTCCCTCGGTCGACGCTGTAAGGACGAACGCGGCGAGCATCGGCCCGACCAGGCTGGGCAGCTGCGTCGGCCACCCCACACCCTGCTCGACGGTGTGGCCGGTCGCGGCCCACGGGATGACCCAGGCCCAGCTGATCGCGTACGACAGCACGAAGAACCAGAGCACGCGTCGACCGGGTGATGCGTGCCCTCGGATGGTCCGGTCCTCATCGATGCGGTCCGGTAGGGGCATGGCACCAGTCGATCGCCTCGGCTCCCGCCGAGACAGGGCCGAAGGTACCGACGACACGCGCGGCTAGCGCGCGAGAGCCGGCGGAACGATCGACGGGGCTGCGACGACCCGGTCGCCGCGCCCGCGAGAGCCGGTCACACCCAGATGGCCGCCGCGATCCCGTCGGAGAACCGCTCCGGCGTCTCCGGCAGCGACGTCGCGAGCCCGGCGGCGTGGCGCGCAGCCGTCCACGCGACCGCGCAGGCGTCGATGACGTCGTCAGCGGCATACCCGCTGCCGGAGAGCACGGACGGGGACGCGATCCCCGCGGCGGCGAGCGCGGCGAGGCGGGCCCGGCGCCCCTCGTCGGTCTTCTTGTTCGCCAGGACCGGGGCTCCGGTCATCGTCGCGAACGACAGCTCTGGGTGCACCTCGATCACCGACACCGTCGGGCGCGAGCGCACCCATGCGTCGACGTCGAGGACCTTCTCGCGCAGCGCGAAGGCCTGAGCGCCGACCCCCTGGCCCGATGCGGCCCGGTTGGCGGCATCGGCCTCCAGCCGGGTCCCGGCGAGGTAGGCGGCTCGGGTGAGCGTCGTGAACACCGACGACGACTTGCCCTTGAGCGCCCGACGCGCCAGGACGTCGGCCTGACGAGTCGTGCTGTCGGGCAGGCCGATCGGGATGTCGATCCCGACGACCTCGATGCCGAGCGACTGTCGCACCAGCTCGACGAGCTCGGCGACCGTCGCCGCGACGACGACCCGCGGCCGGGGTGCACCCGGTTCGAGGACCGCGCCGACCCACCCGGACCGGCAGCCGTCGACACCGAGCACCGGCACGGTCACCTCGACCGGGTCGGGGACGGACGGGGGAGCGGGGGCGATCTCCAGCGCCGGCGCCTTCGCGCTCGACCCTCGAGACGACTCGACCGGATAGCGGACGGCGTTGCGCGCGCCCTTGGACTCGAGCGCTGCGTCGAGGTCGATGCCGAGCACGTCGACGAGCCGAAGGAGGTACGTCATCACGTCGGCAACCTCGTCGAGCACGTCCTGCCGGCGCTCGCCCGCCATGACCGCAGCCGACTCCTCCGGCGTGAGCCACTGGAAGATCTCGACGAGCTCGGCGACCTCGACCGACAGCGCCATCGCGAGGTTCTTCGGGGTGTGGAACACGTCCCACTCCCGCTCGTCGGCGAAGGCACGGATCCGTGCCTGCCATACATCCGTGTCCATGGCACCACCCAACCGCACCTCGTGGGAGCGTCGCGACACCTCCGCAGCCTCTAGCCTTGCGCCATGGGCATCGCCGAGCACTTCGTCGCCATCCCGTCCCCGACGCCGCACGCCGAGGCCCAAGCCCACGGCGCGACGGGAGTCGCCGTCTACTGGCGCCCCAACTGCCCCTTCACGATGCGGCTGCGAGCCAAAGTGCGCCGGCACAGCGAGCAGATCGCCTGGGTCAACATCTGGGAGGACGCCGACGGGGCGGCGTGGGTGCGCTCGGTCAACGACGGCAACGAGACCGTCCCGACGGTCCTCATCTCCGGAGTCGCCCACACGAACCCGGACCCGGCGCTCGTCGTCGCTGCGCTGGCGCGCTGACCGAGCCGCGTCTCGGGTGGCGGGCCCAGCGGCATACGGCGCCCGTATGCCGCTCACCGCGGCCCGCGCCGACGGCGGGGTCAGCGGGGCGCCGGCTCGCGGCGGAGGCGCGCCCGGACGGCGTCGGTCGCGGTACGCAAGCCTCCGACGGGGGCGAAGGCCCGCGCGGCGTCGGTGAGGGCCTGGTGCGCGGCGGGGTCGAGGTCGATCTCGGCGGCGGCGACGTTGAACTCCAGCTGCTCGACGCTCGACGCGCCGGGGATGACGACGACCTGGGGAAGGCCGAGGAGCCAGGCGAGCGCGACCTGGGCGGGCTCGACGCCGTGCGACCCCGCCACCTCGCGCAGTGTGGCGAGGAGCGGCTCGGCCCGGCGGAGGTTCTCCGTGCCGAAGAGCGGGTTCGCCGCGCGGACGCCGCCCGGGCGGTGGGAGACGGAGTAGCGACCGCCGAGGAGGCCCTGCGCGAGCGGGCTGTACGCGATGACGATGCGACCCTCTCGTTCGGCGAACGGCACCAGGTCGTCGAGCGGGGCGGGGTGCGCGAGCGAGAACTGCACCTGGTTGCTGACGACCGGCCGGCCGAGGGCCGCGTCGGCGCGGCGCCACCGGTCGAGGGAGTAGTTCGAGACGCCCACGGCGCCGATCCGGCCGGCGTCGAGGAGCTCACGCAGGCCGGGCATCGTCACCGAGTCGGGGACCACGGGGTTCGGCTGGTGCACCTGGTAGAGCGGGATCGACCGCACGCCGAGCCGGCGCGCGCTCGCCTCCGCGCGACGCCGGACGACCGGCGGGAAAGGGGCGAGCGGGAAGAGCTTGCTCGCCACGACGACCCGCTCGCGGTCGTCGCCGAGCGCGTCGGCGAGGATCCGCTCGCTCCGGCCGAAGCCGTAGATCTCGGCCGTGTCGAAGAGGGTCACCCCGAGCTCGCGGGCCCGCCGCACGATGTCGATCGCCACGCGGGAGGCGTAGCCGTCGCCGTATCCCCACTCGCGCGATCCGAACTGCCACGTCCCGAGCCCCACCCGGCTGACCGGGCCCAGCCCGTCCACCTCGACGAATCTCATCCCTGAAGTCTGCCCTGCGGGCCGCGTCGCCGCGCGCCTGCTCGTGCAGGCGCGCCCCGGACGCGTGCCCGGTCGTGCAGAGAGAGCCGAGCAGGGACCATCGGCCCTGCCCGGCGCGGGTGCGGCGGGGTTACACCTCGGGTGGAGGTGAGCACCATGTTCGGTGGGCACAGCGAGTTCGATGACCGGGTCGACGCGGGACGGCAGCTGGGCCGCCAGCTGCGGCACCTCCACGACAGCGATCCCGTCGTCGTCGGCCTCCCGCGAGGCGGGGTCCCGGTCGCCTTCGAGGTCGCCGAGGCGCTCCACGCGCCGCTCGACGTCCTCGTCGTGCGCAAGCTCGGCGTGCCGTTCCACCCCGAGATGGCCATGGGCGCCATCGGGGAGGGCGGGGCCCGCGTCGTCGACACGGACCTCGTCACCCGGCTCGGGCTGGGACTCCAGGACGTCGCCGCCGTCGAGGAGAAGGAGCGCGCCGTCCTCGCGCGGCGCCTCGCGCTCCTCCGCGCCGGCCGGCCGGCGATCCCGCTCGAGGACCGCACGGTCGTCATCGTCGACGACGGGCTCGCCACGGGCGCGACCGCGCGGGTCGCGTGCCGCATCGCGCGGAACCGCGGGGCGGCCCGTGTGGTGCTGGCGGTCCCGGTCGGCGCGCCCGACCGGCTCCGGGAGCTGCCCGAGGCCGACGAGGTCGTCGCGGTGACAGCACCCCGGCGCTTCCGGGCCGTCGGCGAGCACTACCGGCACTTCGGGCCGACGACCGACGACGAAGTCGTGCACCTCCTCGACGAGGCCGCACGCCTCGGGGAGATCCGGTCCCTGGCCCGGCCGCTCCGCTCGGCCGCCGACCTCGAGCAGCTCGTCGACCGCGCCCGCGACAGCCGGTTCGTCTGCCTCGGGGAGGCCTCGCACGGGACCCACGAGTACTACCAGTGGCGGGCCGAGATCACCCGTCGCCTCATCGAGACGGGCGACTTCACGTGGATCGGGGTCGAGGGTGACTGGCCCGACTGCTGGAGGATCAACCGGTGGGTCCGCGGGCTCGCCGAGCAGGACCTCGACGCCGTCGCCGTCCTCGCCGAGTTCGAGCGCTGGCCGACGTGGATGTGGGCCAACCGCGACGTCGCCGACTTCCTCGCCTGGCTCCGAGCCTGGAACCTCGCCCGTCCGGCAGGGGAGCGTGTCGGCTTCTACGGACTCGACGTCTACTCCCTCTGGGACTCCCTCCGTGAGGTCATCACCTGGCTCGAGGCCCACGCGCCGCAGGCCCTCGGTGCGGCGATGGAGGCGTGGCAGTGCTTCCTGCCGTTCCACGAGGACCCGCACCGGTATGCGTACAGCACCCGTCTCGTGCCGGAGACGTGCGAGGCGGACGTCGTCGGGCTCCTCGTCGAGGTGCGCCGGCGCACCCTCGAGTCGGCCGCCGGCGACGAGGTCGCCTTCGCGGCGGGGCAGAACGCGGAGGTCGCCGCGGGGGCCGAGCGCTACTACCGCGCGATGGTCCGCGGTGACCGGACATCGTGGAACGTCCGAGACCTCCACATGGCCGACACGATCGACCGGCTCACCGATCACCTCGGGCCGGAGTCGAAGGGCATCGTCTGGGAGCACAACACCCACGTCGGTGACGCTCGCGCGACCGACATGGCGCGGGCCGGCATGGTCAACGTCGGCCAGCTCGTCCGCGAGCGCCACCACGACGAGGGTGTCGTCCTCGTCGGGTTCGCGGGACACCGCGGCACGGTCGTCGCCGGCTCCGGGTGGGGTGAGCCCGAGGAGGTCATGCAGGTGCCGCTCGCCCGGGCGGGCACCCACGAGGACCTCCTCCACCGGGCCCTCGGCGAGCCGTCCGTGCTCGTCTTCGGGCCGGACCGGTCCGGGCCGTGGCTCTCGTGCTGGCTCGGCCACCGCGCGATCGGTGTCGTCTACGCGCCGGAGCGCAGTCGCGGCAACGAGGTGCCGACGCGGATGGGCGCCCGCTACGACGCCCTCGTCTGGTTCGAGGAGACACGTGCCCTGCAGCCACTCCACCACGAGGGCCGCCCGGTCGAGCCCGAGTACGAGACCGAGCCCACCGGCTTCTGATATGTCGGTGCCGGGGTTCACCCCGGTTCACCCCACCACGACGTATGCCGCCGGGTCGGCTCGCGGGCCCACCCGGCGGCATACGGCCCCTCGGGTCCGGGACGCGGCAGCGCACTCGGCGCCGGGCATGGCAGGCGTTTGGGCTGCGTCGGGGGCTCGCCGGGTGGACGATGAGCCATGACGACGCCGCACGGTGACGAGGCCGAGGCCCCAACGGGATCCGCCGGCCAGCTCCTCCGCGACCTCCTCACCTCCCAGTCGGCCGAGCTCCGGCGCCGCGACGAGGCGGTCCGCGCGTCCGAGCCGGGCTCGGTCCACGCGATGCGCATCGCCGCCCGCCGGCTGCGGTCGACCCTGACGACCTACCGACCGCTTCTCGACCGAGAGCAGACCGACCCCCTGCGCGAAGAGCTGCGCTGGCTCGGGCAGACCCTCGCCCGCGCCCGCGACGCGCAGGTGCTCGCCGCGCGCTTCGACGCCCTCCTCGACGCCGAGGATCCCGACCTGCTTGCCGGACCGGTGAGGGAGCGCATCGACGCGACGCTCCGAGCGGCCTACGACACCGGGCTCGAAGAGGGACGCCAGGCGCTCCTGGGGGAACGGCACGCACGACTTCTCGAGGGTCTGGCCCGGCTCGCCGAGGCGCCACCCCTGCTCGACGACGCGACCGGGCGGGCCCGCCCCGTCGTCCGCCGGCTCCTGCGCCGCGACACGAAGCGGCTTCGCAAGGCCGTCCGCGCCGTCGAGAGCGTCAGCGATCCCACCGAGCGAGACCTCGCCCTTCACGAGGCACGCAAGAAGTCCAAGCGGGCGCGGTACGGCGCCGAGTCCGCGGTCCCGGTGCTCGGCGCTCGCGCCACGCGGTATGCCGTGTCCGCCAAGCGGGTGCAAGACGCGCTCGGCGAGCACCAGGACACGGTGGTCGCCCGGCAGTGGCTGCGTGAGTTCGCCGCGACGGCCCACGCCGCCGGGGAGGACACGTTCACGTACGGCCGGCTGCATGCCTTCGAGCAGGAGCGGGCTGCCGTCGCCGTGCGGGACTTCGAGGGCGCGTGGAAAGCCTTGAACCGCAAGAAGATCCGTCGGGTGCTCAAGGGCTGACGGGCGCCGGAGCGGGCGGCTCGGGGTCAGCAGGAAGGATCAGCCGGCGCGGCGCACGAGCGCCACCCGCCACGTCTCGGGGCCCTGCTCCAGGCGCTCCATCGAGAAGACGCCGGGCTCGCGTGCCTCGACCTGTGCGAGCAGTCGCGCCGGGTCGTGCGGCGCCACGACGACGAGCCCGCGTCCGGGGGCGAGGCTGTCGAGCGCGCCGAAGATCGTCGCGTGGCGGATCGCGTGCGGGATCACGCGGGCGTCGAGCTCGGGGAGCGCCCCCGGGTCGTCCGCGCCGCACGTGCACGGGTGGTCGCCCTCCTCGGCGTGACCCTGCTTCTCGGGGTGCTCTCCCTCGTGGGCGCTGGGCGTGCCACCGACGAGCTCGTGGAGGCCCCCGAGCAGGTCGGCCACCGAGGTCGAGGGGTCTGCGGTGAGGAGTGGGAGGACGAGCGTGTTCTCCTTGGCGAGGTGGCCCTCGAAGACGACCTGCAGGGCCCGCGCCGCCGCGGCCGCCGCGACCGGCTCCGTCGCGTCGGAGATCTCGCGCACGAGGCCGAGGATCACGGCGTGCTCCGCGACCATGCCGCCGATGAGGAGGCGACCCTCGGGAAGGGCGCGCGCAGCGGCATACAGCGTCGACTCCTCGGCGAGGGCGTGCGGGACGAGCTCGTCCTCGCTCCACGTCACGAGCGCCCCGGCGGCGTCGACCGCCGCACGCTCACCGCGGGCCGCGGACTGCAGGACGGCGCTGACGCGAACGGCGAGCGCCCCCGCCATCGCGGCATGGTGCTGCTCGACAGCGGCGGCGGCGCGGGCGTCCGCCTCGGTCGAGGCGATGGACAGGTGGCTCATGGGTGACCTCCGGGTGAGGGCGACACATCGTCGGTTGGCGGTGCGCTCCGATTTTACTACACTGAGTTCCGTGGAAAAAAAGAGGACCACCCCCGACGTCTCGACGGGACCCGAGGCCCCGGGGTGGGGGCCGTTGCCCGCCGTCCCCGATGCGCCGCCGCCACTCCTCTCGGGAGCGCGTCGCACCGTGCTCGAGACCCTCGAGTCGTATGCCGCCCCCGTGACCCTCGCGGAGCTCGGCGAGGCGACCGCGCTGCACGTCAACACGCTCCGGGAGCACCTCGACGGGCTCGAGGGCGACGGTCGCGTGCGTCGGCGCCGGGCCGTACCGAGCGGGCGCGGACGTCCGGCCTGGCTCTACGAGGCCGTCGTCGCCACGCCGGGCCGCCGCGCCATGGAGCACGCAGGTCTGGCCACGGCGCTCGCGGCGGCGATCCACCGGACGAGCGCCGACCCGCGGGCCGATGCGATCGAGGCGGGGGTCGCCTGGGGCCGCGAGCTGGTGGGGGGCACGACGGACGACACGACGGACGGCACGACGGCCGGCACGACGGACGACTCCGTGGGCGGCGTCCGAGTCGGTGGCGATGGCGGCGACCCGGAGGGTCGCCGCCGCGTCGTCGCCCTGCTCGACGAGCTCGGCTTCGCCCCGGAGATCGACTCCACGGTCAGCGACGTCCGGCTGACCCGATGTCCTCTCCTCGACGCCGCCCGGCGCTATCCGGACGTCGTCTGCGGCGTCCACCTCGGCATCGTCCGGGGGGCCCTCCAGACCTGGGGGCGTCCGGCCGAGGGGGCCGAGCTGCTCGCGTTCTCCGAGCCCGGGGCGTGCCGCCTGCGCCTGGCATCAGCGTCCCTCGAGGGGTCGGCGTCATGACGGCGTCCGATCTCTCGCGGGGCTCGCAGCCCTCCCGCGGGTCGTCCGGTTCACGAGTGCTGCGTGACGCGCCCGCGGTCGTCTGGCTCGTCGCCACGGGCCTCGTCGCGCTGGCCCGTCCCGTTCTCCACGCGCCGACGTGGCTGCTCATCCACCTGCTCCTGCTCGGTGCGGTCAGCCACTCCGTCCTCGTGTGGAGCGCGCACTTCGCCGACGCGCTCCTGCACACGCCCCACAGCCAGGGGGACCTCCGGGCCCGGTCATCCCGCCTGGTGCTGCTCAACGCCGGCGTGCTCTGCGTCCTCGTCGGGGTTCTCGCGGAGTGGTGGCCGCTCACCCTCGTCGGCGCCACCTCGGTGGCCGCCGCGGCCGCCTGGCACGGCGCCGCGCTCTTCCGGCAGCTGCGAGCGGCCCTGCCTGCGCGCTTCGCCGTGACGGTCCGCTACTACGTGTGTGCCGCGCTGATGCTCCCCCTGGGAGCAACCTTCGGGACCATCCTGGCGCGGATCGAGGAGGACTCTGCGCCCAACCTCGTCGTCGCGCACGTCACGGTCAACGTGTTCGGCTGGCTCGGGCTGACCGTCCTCGGGACGCTCCTGACGTTCTGGCCGACGATGCTGCGCACCCGGATCCCCGGCGGCGCAGAGCGCGCCGCCGCCCGGGCTCTTCCTGTCGTCGTCGGGGGGCTCGTCATCACGGTGACGGCGGCGTTGGTCGGGTGGCTCACGGTCGCCGCGCTCGGGCTCGTGGTCTACCTGGCCGGCCTGGCGATGCTCGCCGTGCCGTTCGTCGCGGCCGCCCGGCAGCGGCCGCCACGATCCTTCGCCACCCGCTCGGTCCTCTCCGGCCTCGTGTGGCTCGTCGCGGTGATCGTCCTGCTCACGATCGCCCTGCTCACCTCGCCGACGTGGGAGAAGGCCGAGGACCTCCTGTCAGCTGCCAGCCCGGCGCTCGCGGTGGGCTTCGGTGCACAGCTCCTCGTCGGGGCGCTCTCGTATCTCATGCCGGTCGCCCTCCGCGGTGGTCCGCACGTCGTCCGGGCGACGACGCGCGCGATCGAGCGCGGTGGCCTGCTCCGGCTCGCCCTGACGAACGTCGGCCTCCCGCTCGCCCTGCTCCCGTGGCCGGAGCCGGTCCGGACCGTGGGAGGTGCCCTCGTGCTCGTCGGCCTCGGGTCCTTCCTGCCCCTCATGGTCTCCGCGGTCCGCGTCTCGGTCCGGGCGAGGGCCGACCGCGCCTCGCGCGGGGCGGCTCTGTCCGAGCGGGAGGTGCCCAAGCGGGAGGTGCCCGAGCGGGCGCGCCGCGAAGGGTGACTCCTGACGGCGACTCCCGTGTGGTCGGGTGGTGTCACGGTTTGATACGTCACGAGTGTTACATCTAGACGCGACGCGGCACGATCTGTAACGTGCGCAACGGCCGATTCGCAGCGCAGCGAATCACTCCACGCGACCGAAGGATCACCGCCGTGACTGCACGCCCCATCTCCGTCCTTGCTGCCCTCGCCGCTGGAGCCGTGCTCCTGTCCGGCTGTGGGGGCCCCACCTCCGCAGAAGAGACCACGCCCTCGAAGGGCGCCTCGGCCGCCGCTCCGGTCACCGTCGCCGGGATCGCGATCTCGGTCGACGGGGCCGCCCGCAAGGCCGTCCCGCAGAAGTTCCTCGACGCCGGCACCGTGCGCGTCGCGACCGACGTCCCCTACGCCCCCTTCGAGATGTTCGTCAGCGAGGGCTCGCAGGACATCACCGGCGTCGACCACGACCTCGGCCAGGCGATCGGCGCCAAGCTCGGCGTGAAGTTCGTGTTCACGCCGCAGAAGTTCGACGGCATCATCCCGGCCGTCCAGGCCGGCAAGTTCGACGCCGTCATCTCCGCCATGACCGACAAGAAGGAGCGCCAGGCCGCGCTCACCTTCGTCGACTACTCCGCGTCGGGCACCGGCGTCCTCGTCGCGAAGGGCAACCCGGAGAAGATCACGACCTACACGGACCTCTGCGGGAAGAAGGTCGCCGTCCAGGCCGCGACGAACCAGCTCGACCTCGCCACCGCGTGGCAGAAGGAGTGCACCGCGGGCGGCAAGGGCGAGATCCAGATCCAGCAGTTCCCGAAGGACTCCGACGCGCAGCTCGCGATCAAGGCCGGCAAGGTCGTCGCCGCCCTCGCCACGAAGCCCGCGGCCGGCTACTCGGCCAAGACGACCGACAACGGCAACGCCTTCGAGGTCGTCAACGACCCCGCGGCCCCGACGGGCTACCAGTCCACGCCCAACGGCATCGGCGTCGCCAACAAGGACAAGGAGCTGGCGACCGCGATCCAGCTCGCGCTCCAGTCGCTGATGGACGACGGCTCCTACACCAAGATCCTCGCCACGTACGGCGTCGAGGGCATCGCCATCGACAAGGCGACCATCAACGCCGCGACCAGCTGACGTGTCCGTGCACCTGTCAGAGTCCACCTCGGAGACCCGGGACGGCGGCCCGGCCGCCGTCCCGGGCCAGCCGGGCGCGCCGGTCCTCGAAGCGGTCCCCGTCCGCCATCCGGGTCGCTGGGTCGCCGGGGCCCTCGTCGGCGTCGTCACCCTGTCGGTCGTCGTCAGCCTCGCCAAGAACGAGAACCTCGACTGGCCGACCGTCTGGCACTACCTCCTGTCCGACCTCGTCCTCTCGGGCCTCTGGACGACGATCTGGCTGACGGCGGCTGCGATGGCCGTCGGTCTCGTCGGGGGAGTCGTCGTCGCGGTGATGCGCCTCTCCCCGAACCCGGTGCTGCGCGTCGTGTCGGGCGCGTTCGTCTGGGTGTTCCGCGGCACGCCCGTCCTCGTCCAGCTCATCTTCTGGGGCTTCCTCGGCGCGTTCTACCCGACGACGACGATCGGGATCCCCTTCACCGACGTCGTCTTCTTCGAGGGCTCGACGAGCGACCTCGTGCCGGCCACGGTCGCGGCCCTCCTCGCGCTCGGCCTCAACGAGATGGCCTACGCGTCGGAGATCATCCGCGCGGGCATCCAGTCGGTCGACGCCGGCCAGACGGAGGCGGCCCACAGCCTCGGCATGACGCCGGGGCGCACGATGCGCCGGATCGTCCTCCCGCAGGCGATGCGCGTCATCATCCCGCCGATGGGCAACGAGACGATCACCATGCTCAAGACGACCGCGCTCGTGTCGGTCATCTCGGGCCACGACCTCATGTCCAACATCCAGGCCGCGTACGCGCAGAACTTCAAGGTCATCCCGCTGCTCGTCGTCGCGAGCATCTGGTACCTCGCCCTCACCACGCTGCTCTCCGTCCCGCAGTCCTGGCTCGAGGCCCGCTACGGCCGTGGCGTCGCCGGGGCCCGTCAGGGGGCCTTCGCCCGTCTCGTGGCGAGCCGTCAGCCCAAGGAGCCCATCGCATGACCACCACCAGCACGACGTATGCCGTCCAGCCGGGTCCCGACGCCGGCGCGGACGCCGCGGGGTCGGGTCTCCCGATGGTCCGGGCCGAGCAGGTCTGCAAGCGCTTCGGCCAGAACGAGGTCCTCACGGGCATCGACCTCGAGGTCGGGCGCGGCGAGGTCGCCGTGCTCCTCGGCCCCTCGGGCTCGGGCAAGTCGACCTTCCTGCGGTGCATCAACCACCTCGAGAAGATCGACTCCGGCCGGCTCACCGTCGACGGCGACCCGGTCGGCTACGTCGAGCGCGGCGGCCGGCTCCACGAGCTGCGCGAGAAGGAGGTCGCCGCGCGCCGGACCGAGATCGGCATGGTCTTCCAGCGGTTCAACCTCTTCCCCCACATGACGGCCCTCGAGAACATCGTCGAGGCACCGACCCAGGTGCGCCGGGAGTCGAGGCGCGACGCCGAGGAGCACGCACGGGCCCTGCTCGAGCGGGTCGGCCTCGCCGACAAGGCCAAGGCCTACCCGAGCGCCCTCTCCGGCGGCCAGCAGCAGCGCGTCGCGATCGCCCGCGCCCTCGCGATGCGCCCGAAGCTCATGCTCTTCGACGAGCCGACGTCGGCGCTCGACCCCGAGCTCGTCGGTGACGTCCTCGATGCCATGCGGGACCTCGCGGCCGACGGGATGACGATGGTCGTCGTCACGCACGAGATCGGCTTCGCCCGTGAGGTCGCCGACCTCGTCGCCTTCATGGACGGGGGCGTCATCGTCGAGTCCGGCGCGCCCGATCAGGTGCTCGTCGATCCCCGCCACGAGCGCACCCGCGCCTTCCTCTCCAAGGTCCTCTGAACGCATGAGTCTCCACACCACGGCCGACCCGTCGGCCCTGCTCCTCCATGCCCGCGACCGGCAGGCCGACTTCGTGCGCGACCTCGCGCACCTCGTCTCCATCGACTCAGGCAGCCGCAACGCCGCCGGCGTCGACCGGGTGGGCTCGTGGGCGGCCGACCGCCTGCGCGGGGCGGGGTTCGACGTCGCCCGCCACCCGGCATACGACCGCGGTGGCGAGCTGCTCGGTCACGTGGTCGTGGGCCGACGCGCGGGCTCAGGGGGCTCGCGCGTCATGGTCTTCGCGCACCTCGACACCGTCTTCGCCGATGGCACCGCGGCGGCGCGCCCCTTCCGGGTCGAGGGCACGCGCGCGCTCGGTCCCGGCGTCAGCGACGACAAGGGCGGCCTGCTCGCCGGCCTCTATGCCGTCGACGCGCTCGACGCGCTCGGTGGGGACGCCTTCGGCGAGCTCGTCGTCGTCCTGACGCCCGACGAGGAGATCGGCGCCCCAGGGAGCGCCGCCCTGCTCCGGGAGCTCGCGGCCGAGTGCGATGTCGCCCTCTGCCTCGAGTGCGCCCGCGAGAACGGCGACCTCGTCGGCGCGCGGAAGGGGGTCGCGGACCTCCACGTCACGGTCTCGGGACAGGCCGCCCACTCGGGCGTCGAGCCCGACCGGGGTGCGAGCGCGGCGGTCGAGGCGGCCCGCGTCGTTCTCGCGCTCGCCGAGCTCGACCGGACCCGTCCGGGCCTGACCGTCAACGTGGGCGTCGTCCGCGCGGGCACTCGGCCCAACGTCGTCGCCAGTGAGGCCACGGTCGTCGCGGAGGTTCGCGGTGCTCACCTCGATGACATCGAGCAGGTCATCGAGGCCGCCCGGACGCGGATCTCGACTCCGGGGACAGCCGGGACGCGCCTGCGCCTCGACGTCCGGGACGCCTGCCCGCCCCTCGAGTGGACCGAGGCGACCGGGCGGCTCGTCGCCCTCGCCCGCGAGGTGGGCTCTCCGCTCGGGATCGACGTCCGGGCGGCCGTCACCGGCGGGGTGTCCGACGCGAACATCGTCGCCGCCGCGGGCTGCCCGACCCTCGACGGGCTGGGGCCGATCGGCGGCGACGACCACAGCGAGTCCGAGTGGCTCGACCTCTCGAGCGTCGCACCCCGGATCGCGCTCCTCGCCGGCCTCATCGCGCGACTCGGCGCCGGCCCCACGAACTGATCCACCCGCTGCATCACCTGCACCGCTGCACTGCCTGAACCGCTGCACCGCCTGAACCGCTGCACCGCCTGAACCGCTGCACTGCCTGAACCGTTGCACCGCCGCACCAACGCTGCACGTCCTGACCCATCGCACGAGGCACCACCCGCATCACCGCTTGCCCACCGCACTGCGCCCACCCCTCACCAGGAGGATCGATGCACCACCTCACGCGTCGGCTCGGCCGACTCCTCACCACCGCCACGGCGGCCGTCCTCGTCGCGGCCGTCGCAGCCCCGGCCGCGCACGCCGCCGCCCCGGCCCCCCGTGCGACCGCACCGGTCGGCGGCGGCCAGCTCGTCCTCGTCGGCGGCAGCCTCTCCGACAGCAACACGGAGATCTACGGCGAGATCGTCCGCCGGGCCGGTGGCGCCACGGCGCACATCGGCGTCATCACCGCGGCCTCGGTGCCGAAGTCGCAGGATCCCGACGTCGGCACGAAGTGGGAGTCCAACTCCGAGTTCAACGGCGCGTTCTACTCGGACCTGCTCGAGAAGTACGGTGCGGGCGACGCCGAGTACATCCCCGTCGATCTCGACCACATCGCCGCGGCCGACGACCCGGCGCTCGCGGCGAAGGTTCGCTCCATGACCGGCTTCTTCTTCGGCGGCGGCGACCAGTACCGCCTCGTCCAGGTCCTCCAGCGCGGCCCGAAGCAGCGGGACTCGAAGGTGCTCGCCGCGATCCGCGCCGCGTTCGAGGGCGGCGCCGTCGTCGCCGGGACCTCGGCGGGCGCCCAGATCCAGGCGGGTGCCGACATGGTCACCGGCGGGGAGAGCTGGGAGGGCCTCGTCGCCGGTGCCACACCCGGCTACTTCGACGACGCGACGAAACTCGGCTACCTTCCCGAGGGCGGCTTCGGCTTCTTCCGCTCCGGCCTGCTCGACACACACTTCACGGCCTACGGGCGCGAGGGTCGAGCCATCCGTCTCGCGGCGGACACCGGCAACCGTCGCGTCTTCGGGCTCGACCCCAACACGGCCCTCGTCGTCGACCACGCCGGCACGGCGAGCGAGGAGCTGTCCGTCATCGGCCAGCGCGGCATCTCGGTCCTCGACCTCGCCGCCGCCCGGACGAGCACCGACGCCGCCGGCCGCTGGGCCATCGACGGGGTCCGCTGGACGTGGCTGACCCGTGGTGACCGCTACGACCCGCGACACGACCGGACGACGGCAGCCGGCGACACGGCATACCTCTCGCCGGTCGACCGCCCCGTCGCGGTCGAGACGGACGACGTCTTCTCGTCGCTCCGCGGCACGTCCCCGGGCTACGAGCTCATCGGACTCGCCCGCGACATCGTGGCCACGACGCAGTCGAGCGCGAGCGGCACCACGCTCGAGCACGACCCGCAGTTCACCGTCACGCTGACGCGGGCCGCGGACACGAGCGCGCGGACGCGCGACGGAAGCACGGCAGTCGCCTTCTCGGGACTCGTGCTCGGGATCCACGCCTCCTGAGGCGCCCGAGGACGCACACTGAGACACCACGCTCCCGCGCGGCGTGACGACGCGCCGCGCGGGACCGCCCGAAGGGAGCCCCTGTGACGCCACACCCCGTCGCCCCCGGTGCCCGGCACCTCACCGGCGACAGCGACGACGGTACGGCCGCGCCGGCGGGCGGCCAGGGGCTCGCCGACACGATCCGTCGTCGCCTCGGCGAGTGCAGCCCGTCCGAGCGCAAGGTGGCCCGGGTCCTCCTTGCCGCGTACCCGTCGGCGGGCTTCGAGACGGTCGCCCGGCTCGCCGTCCGGGCGGGTGTGAGCGGCCCGACGGTGATCCGCTTCGTCAACCGGCTCGGGTATGCCGGCTACCCCGACTTCCAGCAGGCCCTGCGCGACGACCTCGACGCGCGCAACGCCTCGCCCCTCTCGCTCTACGACGCGTCCGCGGCCGCCCGGGCCGGGGCCGGCGGGTCCGACGCCGACGCGCTGCTCGAGCACGCGGCCCGCGTTGCCGCCGACTCGATGGCACGGACCTTCGGCACGATCGCGCCGCACGACCTCGCGCGCGCCATCGAGCTCCTCTCGAGCAGCCACCGCCGGATCCACCTCAGCGGCGGCCGCTTCAGCGGTCTGCTCGCGCGCTTCCTCTGCCAGCACCTCGAGCAGCTCCGCTCCGACGTGCGCATGCTTCCCGACACCGTGTCGTCCCGAGCGGCGGTCCTGGCGGACCTGGGTGCCCGCGACGTCATCGTCGTCTTCGACTTCCGCCGCTACGAACCCGAGGCGCTGCAGCTCGCGCGGTTCGCGCGGAGCCGCCATGCGAGCGTCCTGCTCTTCACGGACGTCTTCCTCTCGCCGATCGCCTCGGAGGCCGAGGTCGTCCTCGCGGCCGACATCGGTTCGCCCTCGCCGTACGACGCGATGGCTCCCTCGCTCGCCGTCGTCGAGACCGTCCTCGCCGGAGTGGTCTCGCGGCTCGGCGAGGATGCGCACGCACGGATGGGCCGCGTCGAGCAGGTCGCGGGAGAGCTCGAGCTCTACTGACGACCCGTCGCGTCGCCGGGCCCGATCGGGCTGCGGCCGGAGACGGACCGTCAGGCCCGTCAGGCCAGTCGGGCTGGCCGGCTGCGCTTCGGGCGGGTCAGTCGGTGACGGTGACGCCGCGCCAGAACGCGACCCGGCCCTCGATCTGGGAGGCGGCGCTCTTCGGCTCGGGGTAGAACCAGGCCGCGTCGGTGTTCGTCTGCCCGTTGACGTTGATCGAGAAGTACGACGCGATGCCCTTCCACGGGCACGTCGAGTGGGTGTCGGACGGCTGGAGGACGCTCGGGTCCACCGCCTCGAGCGGGAAGTAGTGGTTGCCCTCGACGACGACCGTGTCGGAGCTCTCCGCGATGACCTTGCCGTTCCAGATGGCGCGCACTGCATCTCCTTCAGCTTCGGACCATTTCAACCAACAACCGCCGGGCCGCTCAAAACCTTCCAGCGCTCGCGAAACTGCTTCGTCGTGTCGCACCCACTACTACGGACCGCGTAGTACCGTGCAGATCACGGTAATCCGCAATCCACGACAACGGCACGAGAGAGGACGGGACCGTGGACTCCACCCAGCTCGTCAAGGGAGTGCTCGACCTGGCGGTGCTCGCCGTGGTCGCCGAGGAGGACGGCTACGGCTACGACATCGTCCGGCGGCTCCGTGCTGCCGGGCTCGCCGACGTGGGTGACGCCTCCGTCTACGGCACGCTCCGTCGCCTCTACTCCGCGGGGGCGTTGACCTCCTACGTCGTCGCCTCCGAGGAGGGCCCGCACCGCAAGTACTACGGGATCAACAGGCAGGGCCGGGCGATGCTCGACCTGCAGGGCAAGACCTGGAAGGCATTCGCGCAGGCCATGGGTGGCCTGCTGGACACGGCAGGAGTCACACCATGAACGACACCGACACCCACCTTGATCGCCTCCACCCCCCGCGACGACGTGCGGGGGTACGTCGCGCGGGTCCGTGTCGCCCTCGGCGACCTCCCCGCCGACGACGTCGACGAGCTGACCCAGGGCATGGAGGCCGACCTCGCGGAGCTCGTCGCGGAGTCGGGCGGGCGAGTCCGCGACCGTCTCGGCACCCCCGAGGCGTATGCCGCCGAGCTGCGTTCCGCCGCAGGCCTGCCCCCGCGCGTGGTGGCGTCGGCGTCGACGGGAATCGGGGATCTGGTGCGTCGCCTGCGGGACCGCTGGGACGACCGGGTGCGCCGGTGGGCCTGGCTCGCCGACCTCGTGCCGGTGTGGTGGGTGTTCCGCGGCATCATCGGGGCCTGGGCCGTCGCGGGCCTCCTCGGCCGCGATCCCCACAGTTGGCTGATGTGGTTCGCGGGAGCCGCGATCTCCTTCTGGCTCGGTCGGGCCGGTCGGGCGTGGACCGGTCCGAGGCGGAGGCTCGCGACCACCCTCAACGTCGTGACGGTCCTCGTGACCCTGCTCGTCGTCGTTCCCTCCGAGCTCACCCACTCCGGACCCGACTGGTCGAGCGGCGAGGTGGTCTACTCGCCCCCGACGCCCGGACTGGCCTACGACGGCTTCCCGGTCACGGGATACTTCGTCTACGACGCCCAGGGCCGACCCGTCCCGAACGCTCGCGTCTTCGACCAGGACGGCCACCCCCTCCCGCCCCAGGGAGCGAACACCAACGTCTACATCCCTCCGGCGACGATCGCGCCGCTCCCCGACGCGCCCGGACCGGCTGAGGCGCCGAGCTCCTCGGCGACCCCCTCGGCGATGGCTTCGGTCGGCGGCTCTGGCGCGACGACGCCGGTGCCGAGTGCGACGACCCAGGCTGCGACCACAAAAGCGTCGTGACGCACCCGCCGCCCCTGCCCGATTGCCGACGGGGGCGGACCTGACGATCCCACCTGCACGATGATCCGCAGGCTGATCGCGATCCTCGGGTGTCGCCGATCAGCCTGCGGATCATCTGGCGTCTGGTGTTGTCCTGGCAGCACCGGATGCGAGGTGATCTGCGAGTTGATCTGCGCGTTGATCGATGCGTCGGACCAGGTCCTGACCGGTCCGATCCCACAGCGCGCACATCGGGCATCCGTGTGCGATGCTCCGGCCTGTGAACGAGCAGCCACCGGTCAGCCACACGGCCGACTCCACCACCGAGCCCGTCCCCGGGCCCGCCTCGGTGACCACGCCGGTGACCTCTCCGGTTCCCCAGGCCGCCCCGCCGTCCGAGCCCCTGACTGCGGCGGACTGGTCCGCCCCCGTCGGCCTCCCGTATACCGCCGCCGGCCCGAATCCCGGCCCGATCACGGCGCCGCCTCCTGTTCTGCCGCTCGGTGGCGGCAACCACCAGGGCACCAACGGGCTCGCCATCGCGGCCCTCTGCTGCGGGCTCGCCGGGTTCTTCCCGATCACCGCGGTCCTCGCACTCGTCTTCGGGATCATCGCGCTCAACCAGCTCCGGACCCGGACGCAGAAGGGGCGCGGACTCGCGATCGCCGGGATCGTCCTCGGCTTGCTCGCGACCCTGTTCTGGGGCTTCGTCATCGCCGGGGTGATCATCGACGTCGGCGGCCCCACCCGGGACGCCGCCGGCTCGGTGACGGCCGTCCGCCAGGTCGGCATCGACACCCTCCGCGACGGCGACTGCTTCGACGGGATCCCCCAGAGCGACAGCGCCGCGCTCGACCTGGTCACGGCCCGGCCCTGCACCACGCCGCACGAGGCGCAGATCGTCACGACGGTGAGTCTTCCCTCGGGCGCCTTCCCCGGAGAGGACCGGGCGGCCGAACTGGCCGACAAGACGTGTGGCAACACCGTCTCCGACCTCATCGTCGAAGAGGAGATCGAGAAGCTCGACCTCCTCTATCTCTACCCGGCGACCGACTTCGACTGGCGGACCAACCGGAGCGTCGTCTGCATCGTGTCCGCGACGGCGGGCAAGCTGTCGAGCTCGGTCCTCAGGTAGCGCCGTCGTCGGGCGAGCCGGCCGGGGCCCCCTGTCCCGACGCCTGACGGCTCCCCACCCAGCCCGTATGCCGCTGGGCCGGCTCACGTGGGCCCGCCCAGCGGCATACGGGCTGGGTGAGCGGGACCCCGCGCCATCCCGGATCCGCTGAGGCGAACGGGCGGTGGTCCGTCACCCCTTGCCGTGGTGGACGACGGCGATGGCGAGCGCAACGAGGTCGACGCCGGCGTCCGCGGCCGCCTCCTCGAGGTGGGCCCGCGCGAGCGATGGGCTGACGCCGTGCGCCGCGCAGAGCACTCGGACGGCGAGGTCGATCGTCGCGAGGTCCTCGAGCCGCGACGGGGCCCGGGCCGCCTCGAGTCGCGTGCTGAACGACAGGTCGGCGTTGGATGTCGCGCCGGGAGGCCAGGCCCCGAAGAGCCGCGCGAGCTCCTCCTCGCGGCCGACGAACGTGTCGGAGCCGGCCCCGTACAGGCTGATCCCGACCGTCACCGCGCCGTGCTCCAGGAGCGGCAGGGACAAGGTGCTGAGCACCCCCAGGGCGGACCCCGACTGGGCGAGCGTGAGCCATCTCCCCTCGTCGAGCAGGCCCGCGTCGTCGGCGTCGTCGACGCTCGCGGCGGCGTCGGCATCGACGCTCGCGGCGGCGTCGACGCCGGGGCCACCGCCGAGGTCCTGCACCCCGTCGAGGGCCGAGAGCTCGCCGGCCGTCAACACGTAGGTGAGCACGATGCCTTCCTGCACCAGGCCCAGGCTGAATCCGACGAGGTCGGGCACCTTCTCGACGGCCCGGCGCACGACCTCGGCAAGGTCGGTGGCGAGGCGGTCGTCGCCGTATCGGGAGAGCTGCCGCAGGGCTTCGTCCGTCTGAGCGATCGGCTTCATGCCACGTGGGTACCCCGGCGGCCCTCGCCGCCATCATCGTCGCCTGTCGCTCGGGGCGCGGTGTCATCGGACTGGTCGGACGCCGGGCCGGAACGATCGGGACAAAGCGGGTGCCCGGGCAGGGAGCGCCACGGCAGGATGGCGACCATGAGCGACACCGCCGCGACCCGACCCACCCAGCCCGAGACGGACCCGGGGGCGCCGGGCGCCCCCACGCTCGAGGAGCGGGCGCGGGTCGCGCTCCGCGGCGTGACCCGGTGGCTCGGTGGCCGTATGCCGCGGACGCCGGAGGAGGAGCTGCGCGACCTCGCGGACATCGTTGCGGGCCTCGGCGACGCCGGCGAGTGGGACCGCTACGGCGGCCGCGGCCCGGTGGAGGAGCTCGAGCGTCGTCTCGCCGAGCTCCTCGGCAAGCCCTCGGCCGTCTTCTTCCCGAGCGGGATCATGGCCCAGCAGTCGATGCTCCGCGTCTGGTGCGACGAGCGCGGGTCCCGCAGGGTGGCCCTCCCGGGCCTGTCGCACCTGCTCCACCACGAGGCCGACGGGCCACGCCTGATCCACGGGTTCGAGTTCGAGCTGCTGACGGACGGTCCTCGGGTGCCGCAGGTCGCCGACCTCGATGCGATCCCCGGACCTCTCGGGGCTGCGCTCCTCGAGCTGCCGCTCCGCGACGGGGGTTTCCTCCTGCCGACCTGGGACGAGCTCGTCGTCTTCTCGGAGGGATGTCGCGCTCGGGGAGTGCCGCTCCACCTCGACGGCGCGCGGCTCTGGGAGTCGCAGCCGCACCTCGGCCACCCGCTCGCCGAGATCGCCGCGCTCGCCGACAGCGTCTACGTCTCCTTCTACAAGGGCCTCGCCGGCCTCGCCGGTGCGGCGCTCGTCGGCCCCGAGGAGCAGCTGGCGCAGGCCCGCACCTGGCGTTCGCGGATGGGCGGCACCCTCTTCAGCCTCATGCCGTATGCCGTCGCCGCCCTTCGCGGGCTCGACGCCGAGCTTCCCCGGATGGCCGGCTTCCACGCCCGCGCTGTCGAGCTGTCCGAGCGGCTCGCCGCCCGCGGCATACGTGTCCATCCGGCGACACCGCACACGAACGCCTTCCGGGTGTACGTCGCGCGCGACGCAGAGGACCTCAACGAGCGCATGGTCGTCGCGATGGAGCGAGAGCACGTCGCCCTCACGCCCACCTGGCGGTCGGCCGACGTGCCCGGCTGGGCGCGGGCGGAGTTCCAGGTCGGGCACTCGACGATGGAGTGGGACCTCGACGAGGCCGTCGCCACCTTCGTCCGCGTGTTCGTCGACTGAGCTCGCCCCGACCGCCGCGGATCGGTGGCGCCGTCGGGCCGACCGTCCACGGCTGGTTGCGCCGGCGCGAGGTCACGCGTTGTCCCACATGCGCGGGTGGGCGAGTGGCACAGTGGCACAGTGGCGGTGTCGGCGACGGAATCGGCGCCGGCCCCGGTGAGCCGGTCCGGGCGGGCGGCAGCGACAGGAGGCGGGTCCATGGCCCTGCGGGCGATCGGCAAGGGGGTCCGGGAGGGCTCCTACCTCGACCGGTTCGGAGCGGCCCTTCTTCTCGTGCTCGCGTCGATCATCGGCCTCTCGCTCATCGACACGACCGGGTCGGCCTTCGGGTCCTTGATCACCCACGCGCTGAGCGGAGCCGCCCTTCTGGTCGCGCTCGGGGCCTCCGGCGTGTCTCGACGGTGGCGTCGAGTGACCTACGTCTACGTCCTGCTCGTGCTCGCCGCCAACATCGTCTGGGCGCTGCTGGCGGCCCCTCCGGTGATCACGCCGGGTTCCGTCAACCTCGGCCCCGGACTGCTCTGGCTCTTCGCGGCTGCGGCCCTGCCGGTCATCGTCGCTCGTCGTCTCGTCCGCCACCGCGAGATCACCATCGCCACCGTCCTGGGCGCGGTCACGGCCTACCTCCAGATCGCCGTCGCCTACGCGTTCCTCTTCCAGGCGATCGACGCGCTGTCGACCGAGCCCTTCTTCGGGGCACCGGTCTCGACGACGATCTACATGTACATCAGCCTCCAGACGATCTCGACCCTCGGCTACGGCGACAACGTCCCGGTCACCGACCTCGGCCGCTTGGCCACGATGTCGGAGGCGGTCGTCGGACAGGTCTATCTCGTCACCTTCGTCGCGATGATCGTCTCGCTCTTCGCGGCGTCCCTGCCCGACCGGCGGAGCCTGCGGTTCGAGCGCGACGACGGCGGGACGGGTGACGCCGCTGCGTCGGGCCGAGAGGCAGATCCTGACGTCGGCCGCGGCCGAGACCAGGTCTGAGAACGATCCGCGACGCCGTCAGGGAGCGGAGCGGTGGGCTCAGCGGCCGGCAACGGTCCCGACCTCGATGCGCTCGCCGAGCGACTTCTCGATGACGATGGGGAAGCTGCCCGGAACCTTGCCGTCGAGCGAGCCGAGGAGCGTTGACACGGAGGGGAGCTCACCCGGGGTGGAGAGGCGGACCAGGATCGTCGTCGACACGACGTCCACGCCTGTCAGCTCGGCCCCGGAGGTGCCCGACAGCCACTTCTGCGCCGCCATCCGGACCTCGCTCCTGATGACCGTCGTCCCGTAGCTGACGAGCGAGTTGGCCACGAGTGGCACGAGGACGAGGACCACCATGATGGCGAGCGTCGCGTATGCGGCTCGTGGCCGTCCTGCGCGCTCCCGGGCCTCGGCCGTGTAGCCGAGTGTCGTGAAGACGAACATCCCGGCGAAGACGAGCGCGAGCAGGTTGGACAGGAAGAGGATGAACGCTCCGAGCGCCAAGCCCGGCTCTCCCTCGCCGAGGCAGACACCGACGACCCCGAGCGGCGGTACGAGGGAGATCGAGATCGCGACGCCGGGCAGCACCGCGCCGACGTCGCGTCGAGCCAGGGCCACCGCGCCGGCGAGCCCGGTCGCGAGCGCAGCGACGAGGTCGATCGTCCTGGGCGAGGTCCGCCCGGCGATCTGGCTGTTGTCGAGCAAGGTCGTCGTGCCCGGGATGGCGAGGGAGAAGAGCGCCCCGATCGCGATGACGAGCAGGGCCCCGAGGACGACGAAGCGCAGGCCGCCCAGACGCTCGCGCTTCACCAGGCCGAGCGCCATGCCCATGATCGGCGTCGACAACGGCGCGATGATCATGGCGCCGATGACGGTGGCCGTCGAGTCGGCCAGCACGCCGGCTGTCGCGATGACCCCGGCGAGGACGAGCATCGTCCAGAAGGCCGACCGCTTCGCTGTGGTGTCCCCGACGGTCAGGTCAAGGTCCGCAGTCAGCTCGTCGAGCGTCCTGCGCTGGTTGGCGGGCAGGATCCGGTTGCGCAGGGCGTGAGCCATGAGCCGAGTATCGCGGCGCCTGAGGCTGCTGTCTCGAAGGCTGCGGATACGGCAACGGCGGGGAGGGTGTCGAGCACCCTCCCCGCCGTCGTGCGCCTCAGCTCACCGGGACATCGGTCACGGGGCGTAGATGTACTGCATGCCGCTGGTCTGGGTCAGCGTGCGGGTGTTGTAGTTGTACGGGCCGGCGAGGGCGTTCATCTCGATGATCGTCACCTGGTTGCCGCTGACACGAGTCACCCACGCGACGTGGCCGACGCTCGACGAGCCGTGGACACCCGGCTGCATGACGAGGATCGAGCGCGTGCGCGGCGTGCTGCTCACGGTGTAGCCGGCGCTCCGCGCGCCCCAGGCCCAGGCCATGGCGTTGCCGGTCCAGCCGCCGGGGTAGTAGCCCTCGGACTGGTGCCACTTGTTGAGCGCGCCCCACGTGCACTGGCCCGGAGTGGCCCAGTTGAAGGACGAGCGCGAGCCCGACGAGGCCCGGGGGGTGTAGGAGTTGGAGGTCGACTTCGTCGCGATGGCGGTCCGGGTCGTGCTGCGCGACGCGCGGGCCGCAGCGGCGGCACGGGCCTTCGCTGCGGCAGCGGCCCTGGCCTTCGCAGCCGCGGCCGCCTTCGCCTTGGCCTCGGCGGCAGCCTTGGCACGGGCCTCCTTGACCTCGATGTCCTCGATGACGACGGTCGGGACCGTGGCGACCCTCGGCGCGGTCGTGGCCGCGGCGAGACCGATCGAGGTGAGGGCGGATGCCGCGGACGGGACCGCTGCGACAGCGGGGCCGACAACGGCTGGGGCGGTGGCCGGGGCGGCCACAGCGGGGACCCGAGTCTCGGCACTCGCCGGCTGGGCGACGGTGGCGACGAGGCCACCAGCGGCGGCGACGATGGCGGCGCCCTTCATGGCCGGCTGAGCCGACTCGCGGGCGATGGACCTGAGCTCGGTGAGCGGGTGGTGCCTTCCGGGCGCGCGATGGCGGCCGGGACGCTTGTCAATGTTCACGATGTACCTCTCCGGCGCCTGCGAAGTTAGCTGTCGGGTTCGGGCAGGAGATGCGTGCCCGGCCTTCGGCTCTCTCTGTCGCGACGGTTGTCGCGACTCGAGCCGGAGGCTTCACCCCAAGGGCGTCCGGAGACGCCCGGAGGAAAGTGGTTCCCCCGCTCCTGCCATGCGGGTTGAGCTGGCCCGGTGAGGCAGTGGCAGGACTAGGCGTCTGCCTCACGAGCATCCGACGGGGGCGCCGGACCGTAGAACAGTAAATGAATGGTCAGGTGGAAGTCACGCTCAGGTAACGACCGAGGGGTGTTTCGCCGCCTAATGGACCGATTTGGTCCGGCAAAAAGGTGGCGAGGGTCACGTCCGAACGGGCCCGCAGACCCTCGAGTCGCGACTCAGGGGCAGGTGTTCTTCGGCGCGGCCCCGGCGAGACGCTGGTCGGTCCAGTCCAGGAGCTCGGGGGCGAGGGGGGAGTCGGCCTGGACGAGCGGCACGTGGTCGCGTCCGGCATACGTCCGGTAGTCGACCTGCTGCCCGGCCGCGCACAGCGACTTCACGTAGGCAGCCTGGGCGGTCGGCACGACGAGGGAGTCCGCCGCCCCCTGACCGAGCAGCAGGGGGGCCTGGATCTTGGCCGGCGGGGTGTTGTCTTGGAGTCGCTTGCCGAGCGGACCCGTCCCTGGGTCCTGCGACCAGATCTGCGGACCGACGAGCAGCGACGAGATGACCGAGACCATGACGCCCGGCTCGGAGAGGCACCGCGTGGCCATCTCGCGGATGACCGTCCGGGCGCCGGGCCTCACGTAGTCGTCGAACCGCACGTCGGGATAGATCCGGCTGTAGGCGTCGATGACGTAGGCCGCGAAGAGGGACCCGCCCTTGACGTTGTGGAGGTTCTCGACGAGGCCTATGAGGTTGCTCGCCGGGGCGAGGGCCGCGACGCCGGCGATCTTCAGCTCCGGGGCGTAGGTCGGGGCGAGGACCCCCGTCCAGAGGGCGGCTCCGCCACCCTGGGAATGCCCCCAGACGACGTTCTGGTCGGTCAGCCTGACCCCGGAGAGCTGGCGTGCGGCCCGCATCGCGTCGAGAACCGAACGGCCCTCGCCCTGGCCGATGAGATACGGGTGTGGTCCCTCGGTCCCGAGGCCGACGTAGTCGGTCGCGACCATGACCCAGCCCTTCTGGATGACCTTGTCCTCGATGAACATCGCGCCGGTCTCGAACGGGTCGTCGAGGACGGTCGGCGCGCAGCCGGGCACGGCACCCGTCGTGCCGTGCGCCCAGGCGATGACCGGGCTCGGGGTCGTGGCCGCAGCTTTGGGGGCCACGACCAGGGCGCTGGCCACGGCGGGCTGTCCCTCGTCGCGGGTCGTCGTGTAGAGGATCCGCCAGGTCATGGCGCCGTCAGGGATCTTGCGCGTGAACGGCTCGGACTTCAGCAGCTTGCCGGGCTGCGCCGGCACCGACTGCGGAGCGTCGTAGAACGCGTCGGCCGTGGGCACTCCACGCTGGAAGGTGAGGCTGACGAGGATGAGCACGAGTGCGGCGGCAAGTGCGCCGACACTGCCGAGCAGCCGCCACCAGCCCCCCTTGGGAGACTCGTCGTGAGCGAGCGCGGCCTCGAGGTCTCCCTTCCGGGTGCGTCGGACGGCGTCGACGAGCAGTCGCACGCCGAGGATGACGACCTTGGCCCCGAAGACGACCGCGATGACGAGCGTCGTGACGTCGGGCCACGCAAGGGCGAGCAGGCCGAAGACGACCGAGGCGATCCCGCTGACGAGGGCGTTCCACCGTGTGGTGCCGCTCAGGCGGCGCGCACCGACGACGTCGAGCACGCCACCGACGACGAGGGCGATCCCGACGACGACCGACAGCACCCGGATCGTGGCGCCGGGCCAGACGAGGACCACGACGGCGGCGAGGAGATAGACGACGCCGCGCGCCACGGCGAGCCGTCGGCCACCCGGAGGATCGTCGTCGCTCAGCTCGCCGAGACCGGTCAGGACCAGGCCGACGACGATGACGAGGACGAGCATCGCCAACGACGAGAACGGCTTGAGGACGAGAAACGCCCCGACGAGGATGCACAGCAGGCCGAGGAGGCCGGAGAGCCATCGGGGGAGGCGTCTCCGAGCGCTTGCCTGCGTTTGGGTGAGCTGGCGCCCGCGCATGTCAATCAGCGTAGGACCAGGCAGGATGCGTGTCGACGGCTGCTCCGTCGTCCCCAGGCCGTCACCCTGCCCCCACGATCCGTTGACGCCGGGTTGATGCCGGGTTGACGTCGCTTTGGCGGTTGGCGTCGGGTTGGCGTCGGGTTGGCGCTGGTTGCGCCTTCCTTCCGCCGGCGCGCTCCCGGCCGTACGCTGGCAGCAGCGTCGCGGTTCCCCTCCCGGGGGTCGGGTGGGGGGTCCACGGGCGGTGGCACGAGCCGCCGGCCGGACGCCCGATCCGATGGGGGTTCCATGACGATCGATCCACACACCGGCCGCCCACGATCCACGGTGGTCGTCGACGCCGGCAGGCTCTGGTCGGGCGGCCTCGCCACCGCCCTCGTCGCGGGCCTGGTGGGAGGGCTGGGCGTGCTCGTCTGCCAGGGCGTCCTCGACATCAAGCTCACCAAGCCCGCGCTCTGGCTCGATCTCACCGACTCCTTCGCGTTCAACTACGCCGCCACCGCCTTCGCCGCCGCGCTGGCCGCCACCGGGCTCGCCCATCTGCTGTCCGTGACGACGCCCAAGCCGAGGGCCTTCTTCGGCTGGATCATCGGACTGCTCACGGCGGCGGCCATGGTCCTCCCGTTCGCGCAGAGCGGGACGATGGCGAGCAAGATCGCCGCGTCGGTCATCAACCTCGTGATCGGCCTCGCCATCGCCTCCCTGCTCACGGCCGTGCTGTCGCGGACCGTCGTCGACGCCGAGCGGACCTGGCAGCAGCCCTGAGGAGCGGCAGGGCATGCTCGAGGAGGGCGCGGGGGCGTGGCGCATCGCAGGGACGGCGGTCGTGGTGGCCGCCGTCGCTGCACTCGTCGGTGTGGGCCTGTCGGCCCTGCTCCGGTGGCTCCTGCGCCGGCTCGGCGTCACGGTGACCGACGGCCGGGCCGGCCGGGCGCCGACGATCACGATCTGCG
This sequence comes from Intrasporangium oryzae NRRL B-24470, assembly GCF_000576595.1. Classification (GTDB taxonomy): domain Bacteria; phylum Actinomycetota; class Actinomycetes; order Actinomycetales; family Dermatophilaceae; genus Intrasporangium_C; species Intrasporangium_C oryzae. Next base: position 84,497 of record NZ_AWSA01000014.1, read on the forward strand.
TCCTTGCCGCGATGGTCCTCTACAACCGGGCGCTCGACCGGGCGTGGGCCGGCGGGATCGCCGCGGTCCTCGACCTCGGCCTCACTGCGGCCATCGCCTGGCTCGCCGTCGTCGTGGCGATGACGGTGGAACGAGCGGCGCTGGCGAAGTTCCCCGAGGACCTGGAGGACCTGAGGGCCCGTCACGTTCGCACGCAGATCACCCTCATCCGTCGCATCGTCGTCTCGCTCATCGTTCTCGTTGCGCTTGGGGCGATCCTCTGGACCTTCCCGATCGTCCGCGAGCTCGGCGTCAGCCTCTTCGCGTCGGCCGGGGTGCTCGGGATCGTCGCCGGCCTCGCCGCCCAGACGACCCTCGGCAACGTCTTCGCCGGGATGCAGATCGCCTTCACCGACGCGATCCGGGTCGGTGACGTCGTCGTCATCGACGGGGAGTGGGGCACGATCGAGACGATCACCCTGACCTACGTGGCGGTCCGGGTCTGGAACGGCACGACGCTCATCCTGCCGTCGACGTACTTCACGACGACGCCCTTCCGCAACTGGACCCACGCAGGGGCGCAGATCGTCGGCGAGGTCGACGTCACCGCCGACTGGACCGTCGACGTCCCAGCGGCCCGCGCCGAGCTCGAGCGCATCGTCTCCGCCTCGGAGTACTGGGACGGACGTCAGGCCCGGCTGGTCGTCCAGGACACCACCGACACCCATGTCGTGCTCCGCTGCCTCGTCAGCGCGACCCGGAGCGACACGGTCGCGTTCCTCGTCTGGGAGGTGCGCGAGGGCCTGCTCGCCTACCTCCAGGGTCGACCCGGCTCGATGCCGCACGGCCACTACCGGCTCATCCAGCAGGAGACCACCCCGCAACCGAAGTGACCCACGAACGCGCTCCCGTGGGCGCGCATCCCCGACCAGGAGGCTCACATGGCTGGCACCGCAGACGAATCGACAGCATCGGCAGAGTCGCCCGATGACCGGGCCCGCCGCGTCGAGGAGCAGATGACCGACGACGAACGGCTGGCGCTGCTCACCAGTGTCATGGGCGCCAACCCCATGAGCCCGAACCGCGACCCCCGGATCCCTCCCGACGTCCCGATGAGTGCCGGCTACACGCCGGGCGTCCCACGGCTCGGCGTCCCGGCCCTGCTCATGAGCGATGCGAGCCTCGGCGTCACGAACCCCGGCTACCGCCCGGGCGACACCGCGACGGCACTCCCGGCCGGGATCGCCCTCGGTGCGAGCTTCGACCGCGAGCTGGCCCGCACCGCGGGGCGGATGCTTGGCCGCGAGGCGCGCAGCCGGGGGTTCACCGTCCAGCTGGCGGGGGGCATCAACCTGGCCCGAGACCCCCGCAACGGGCGCAACTTCGAGTACCTCTCCGAGGACCCCTTGCTCAGTGCGGTCCTCGCCGCCGAGTCGATCAACGGCATCCAGGGCGAGGGGGTCATCTCGACGATCAAGCACTTCTCGCTCAACTGCAACGAGACCAACCGGCACTGGCTCGACGCCGTCATCGACCCGGCCGCACACCGCGAGTCGGACCTGCTCGCCTTCGAGATCGCCATCGAGCGCTCGCAGCCGGGCGCGGTGATGACGGGCTACAACAAGATCAACGGCGACTACGCCGGCGGCAACCGCGTCCTCATCGAGGATGTCCTCAAGGGGGCCTGGGGCTACCCCGGCTGGGTGATGTCCGACTGGGGCGCCACCCCCGACTGGGAGTTCGCCCTCGCCGGGCTCGACCAGGAGTCGGGCGCCCAGATGGACTCGATGATGTGGCAGCACCAGCCCTTCCCGGAGAACCTCCCGGCAGCGGTCGCCGACGGCCGCCTCCCGCGGGCGCGTCTGTCCGACATGGTCCGTCGCATCCTGCGGTCGATGTATGCCGTCGGGATCGACACGTGGGCCGGCGACCCTGCGCAGACGGTGACCGTCGACCTCGATGCTCATGCGCAGGTCGCGCTCGACACGGCGCGCGAGGGGATCGTCGTCCTCGCGAACGACGGCATCCTCCCGCTCGCCCAGCAGGACGGCATACGGATCGCCGTCATCGGAGGCTACGCGCAGACCGGTGTCCCGACGGGGACGGGGTCGAGCGCGGTCACCCCACCCGGTGGCTTCGCCGCGGTCATCAAGATCGGCGGGCCGGGCATCATGGGCGTCGGCCGCAACCTCTACCTCTTCCCGTCCTCCCCGCTCGCCGAGCTTCGATCGGCCCTGCCGCACGCCCACATCGAGTTCGACCCGGGGATGAGCCCGGCGGAGGCCGCCCTCATGGCCAGGCGCTCCGACCTCGTCATCGTGTTCGGGATCCGCCTCGAGGGCGAGGGCTTCGACCTGGCCGACCTGTCGCTCCCGTGGGGACAGGACGCCGTCATCGACGCGGTGGCCGCCGCCAATCCCAACACCGTCGTCGTCCTCGAGACCGGCAACCCGGTGACGATGCCGTGGCGCGACCAGGTCCGGGCGATCGTCCAGGCCTGGTACCCGGGCCAGCTCGGCGGTCGGGCCATCGCCGACGTCCTGACCGGCGCCGTCAACCCGTCCGGCCGGCTGCCCGTCACCTTCCCCGCGAGCCTCGACCAGACGCCGCGTCCCGAGCTGCCCGGCCTCGGCACTCCGTGGGGCACCCCCGTCGAGATCCACTACGACGAGGGGGCCAACGTCGGCTACCGCTGGTTCGCGCACCACGGTCACGAGCCGCTCTTCCCCTTCGGGCACGGGCTCAGCTACACGACCTTCGACTACAGCGGGCTCGAGGTGGCGGGCGGTGACACGGTCACGGCGTCCGTGACCGTGACCAACACGGGCGACCGCCGCGGCGCCGACGTGCCGCAGCTCTACCTCGTCGAGGGCCCGAGCACCGACCGCCTCCGGCTGCTCGACTTCGCCCGGGTCGAGCTCGACCCGGGCGAGTCGCGGCGGATCGACTTCGAGGCCGACCCGCGCCTCCTCGCGCGCTACGAGGGGACGACCGGTCAGGACGGGCACTGGCGCATCGAGGGCGGCCTCTACCGCGTCGCGGTGTCGAGATCCGCGGGTGACCACATCCTCGAGGCGGAGGCGCCACTCCACTCGCGCGGGTTCGGTCGGTGACCGATGACCGTCACCCAGCTGCTGTCTATCACCTTCCAGGTGAGCGTCGCCGCGACCGTCTTCGCGGCCGGCCTCGGGGCGACCCGCTCCGACGTCGAGTACCTTGTCCGCCGGCCGCGGCTGCTCCTCGTCAGCCTTCTCGCGATGTTCGTCGTCATGCCCGTCGTCGCGCTCGCGATCGAGCTCTACTTCGACTTCCCGCACGCCGCCCGCGTCGCACTCGTCGTCATCGCGCTCTCGCCCATCCCGCAGCTGCTCCCGCGCACGACCATGGCATCGGGCGGGCACCTCTCCTACTCCTACGGGCTCGCCTTCGCGGTCTCCGCGCTGTCGATCGTCATCGTGCCGGCGCTCACGCAGTTCCTCGGCCGGGTCATGGGCCGGCCGTTCGGCGTGGAGCCGGGGACGATCGCGACGGCCATCGTGACGACGGTGCTGCTGCCGCTCGCCGCGGGCATGATCGTCCAGCGACTGGCACCCGGTTTCGCCGCCCGGGCCAACGAGCCGATCAGCCGGCTCGCCAACCTGCTCATGCTCGTGGCCATCGTCGTGCTCCTCGTCCTCGTCTTCCCCTCGGTCCTCAAGGTGGCCACCCTCGGGACCCTCCTCGCGATGTCCCTCTTCATCGCCGCCGGGCTCCTGATCGGCCACGTGCTGGGCGGTCCGGACCGCGACCACTCGATCGTCCTCGCGATCGCGTGTGCCAACCGCAACCCGGGCATCGCGATCGGCATCGCCGCCGCGAACTTCCCCAAGGAGTCGTTCGCGGCGACCGTCATCCTCTATGCGGTCCTCATCGGGATCGTCACCAAGCCGTATGTCAACTGGCAGAAGCGCCGGCTCGTCGCGAGCGAGCCGGCCCCCCAAGGAGGTTGAGATGACGACAGCAGATGGCGGACCCGCGGCCCGCTCCTTCCCCGACGGGTTCCTCTGGGGGACCGCGACGGCGGCCTACCAGATCGAGGGCGCCGTCGACGAGGACGGACGAGGCCCGTCCATCTGGGACACCTTCGTGCGGACGCCCGGGAAGATGTTGGTCGACGCCACCGCCGACGTCGCCTGCGACCACTACCACCGTTACCCCGAGGACGTGCGCCTGATGAAGGAGCTCGGCGCGACCGCCTACCGCTTCTCGATCTCGTGGCCGCGGATCTTCCCCGACGGCACGGGCACGCCGAACCCGAAGGGCATCGACTTCTACAGCCGCCTGGTCGACCAGCTCCTCGCGGCCGGCATCGCGCCCTTCGCGACGCTCTACCACTGGGACCTCCCGCAGGCCCTCCAGGACCGCGGCGGCTGGACCTCGCGCGAGACCCCGGAGGCCTTCGGGGCCTATGCCGCCCACGTCGCCGAGCAGCTCGGCGACCGCGTCGGTCACTTCTTCACGATCAACGAGTTCTCCAACCTGGTCGACTCGGGGTACGCGACGGGGATCCTCGCGCCCGGCCTGCAGCTCCCGGCGCAGCAGGTCAACCAGGTCCGCCACCACGCCGTCCTCGGTCACGGCCTCGCCGTCCAGGCGATCCGCGCCCACGGCCGGCCCGGCATCAAGGTCGGTCCAGCCGACAACAGCAACATCTGCGTGCCGGTCATCGACACCCCGGAGAACGTCCGGGCCGCCGAGACGGCGATGCGCGAGACGAACGCCGGTCTCATCACCGTCATGCTCGAGGGCCGCTACACCGACGCCTACCTCGAGGCGGCGGGCGCCGACGCCCCGGCCTTCACCGACGCGGACCTCGCTGTCATCGGCAGCCCCCTCGACTTCGTCGGTGTGAACATCTACCAGACCAACTTCTACGTCCGGGCGAGCGACGACGTGGCGACGCACCCGCTCGGCTACGAGGTCCTCCCGTTCCAGCCGTCGCACCCCCACTTCGCGAGCTGGCACCACGTCAGCCCCGAGTCGATCTACTGGGGTCCGCGGCTCATCCAGTCGGTGTGGGACCCCGCCGAGATCTACATCACCGAGAACGGCTGTGCCGCAACCGACGAGCTCGTCGATGGTGCCGTCGCAGACACGGCGCGCGTCATGTTCCTGCGCAGCTACCTCGGCGAGCTCCAGCGCGCCACCGCCGAGGGCGCGCGGGTCAAGGGCTACTTCCACTGGAGCGTCATCGACAACTTCGAGTGGATCGCGGGCTACCTCAACCGCTACGGCCTGCACCACGTCGACTTCGACACCCAGGTCCGCACCCCCAAGCTCAGCGCGGAGTACTTCCGCCAGGTGACGCGGACCAACGCCGTCGTGTGAACCCGGCACGGCGGCATACGGCACGCGTCGTATGCCGCTGAGCCCGGCGCGCGTTCGCGCAGGCCGCGTCCGTCTCCTCACCCACGGCGTCGGCGACGCGCCGTCGGAAAGGCGGACAAAGCGGTCAGCACGCCGGATTCTGCCGCGAGCCCCTGTCGCCGAGTGGTATCCATCACACAGCACAGGGTTGTTCGTCCGTGCGCTGCGACCGCCCGACCGGGCCGTGAGACACGGAGATGCCCGTCCTGTGCACGGAGGGTTGTGATGATGCCTCGCTCCACCGTCCCGGGTGACCGCACGGCCACGTGGCCGCAGGCCGGATCCATGGGCCGACACCTCGCGCGGCTCGCCGTGCTCTGCGTGGTCGCGCTCGTGGGTGCCCTCGTGTCACCGATGGCCAGCCAGGCGACGACGGCGCCGACGGAGCTGCGCTACGCGTGCGCGCTCAAGAGCAACGGCAACCTTCGCGCCGTCGCGACGGCGTCCGACTGCGGCAAGAACGAGACCCTCGTGACCTTCAAGCCGGGCCCGGTGCGCGTCTGCGTCCAGCCCTCCGGCTCGTCGCGGTACGTCACGAGCTTCTCGAAGTGCCGTCCGCCGGCTCTCCAGCTCACCCTCCCGCCCACGAGCGGTGTCGTCTACTTCTGCGCCGACGCCTCCTCCGGGGTGCTGCGCTACGTCACCGACCCCGTGCTGTGCACCTCGAGCGAGGTGCCCTACCAGGTGACCCCCAACGACGCGGCCCCTCGCGTCATCTCCACGTCCCCCGCCGACGGCGCCACCCACGTCTCGACGACGACGAACGTGACGATCACGTTCTCGGAACCGGTCACGGTCGTGCCGGACTCGGTCACGATGACGTGCGACGGGGTCGCCCAGCCGGTGTCCGAAGCGGGCTCGCCCGGCACCACGCTCACCCTCGACCCGCAGGGCGACCTCACGCCCGGCGCCCTCTGCTCCGTGACCGTGCCCGCCAGTGGCGTCAGCGACGTCGACACCAACGACCCGCCCGACAACCCGGCCGCCGACTACACCTTCAGCTTCACGGTCGACGCGGCTCCCACGCTCCTCTCGTCGACCCCCGCCGACGGCGCCACCGACGTCCAGGCCTCGGCGAGCATCACCCTCACCTTCAGCGAGCCGGTCGATGTCGCCGCGGGCGCCTTCACCCTGACGTGCGGTGGGTCGTCCCGCGCCGTCACCGTGACCGGCTCGGGGACCGACACGGTGACCGTCCACCCGGCTGCCGCCCTCCCGCTCACGACGACGTGCTCGCTCACTGCGCCGGCGTCCTCCATCACCGACGTCGACACCGGTGACCCGCCCGACCAGCTCACCGCGCCCATCTCGATCGGCTTCACGACGCTCGACCTCGCCCCGACGGTGGTCTCGACGAGCCCGACCGACAACGCCGCCAACGTCGCAACGAATACGTCGATCACCGTCACCTTCTCCGAGCCCGTCGACACGACCGCGACCCCCGTGGCGCTCAGCTGCGGCGGCGACCCCAAGACGTACACGGCGACGGGCTCCGGGACGACCACCCTGACCATCGCACCGGACGCCTCCCTGCCGACCGGGTCCGTCTGCACGGTAACCGTCACCGCGGCGGCGATCAGCGACGTCGACGGTGTCGACCCGCCCGACCACCTGGCGTCCGACTACACCTTCAGCTTCACGACCGATGCCCCGCCGGCCGTCGTCTCGACGAGCCCCGCCGACGGCGCCTCCGGCGTCGACCCCGGCTCGAACGTCGTCGTCACCTTCACCGAGCCCGTCACCGTGACGTCATCGTCCTTCGTGCTGACGTGCGGCGGCTCGCCGGTGGGCTACGCACTGTCCGGCTCCGGTTCCGACACCGTCACGCTCAACCCGACGGCCGACCTGCCTGGCACGAGCTCGTGCACGGTCAAGGTCGTCGGTAGCCAGGTGTCCGACGTCGACACCGGAGACCCGCCCGACACGATGACCTCGGACGTGTCGGCGACCTTCACGACCGTCGACACCGCGCCCGCCGTCGCCTCGACGTCGCCCGCCGACGGCGCGACCGACGCCAGCTCCGGAGCGAACATCGTCATCACCTTCACGGAGTCGGTGACGACCACGGATGCGGCGTTCGCCGTCGCATGCCCGACCGGGACCCCGGTCGCCTTCACGCTCTCCGGCTCGCCGGGCTCGACCATCACCCTCGACCCGACCGACCCGCTGCCGCCGGGAGCCACCTGCACGGTCTCGATCACCGCGACCGGAGTCCACGACACCGACCCGATCGACCCGCCCGACACGATGGCCTCGGACGTCTCCTTCTCCTTCACCGTCAGCCCCAACGCAGCCCCGACCGATCTCGCCCTCTCGAACGCCGCCGTGGCGGAGAACCAGCCCGTCGGCACGACCGTCGGGACCCTGTCGACGACCGACCCCGACGCGGGCGACACGTTCACGTACAGCCTGGTCAGCGGCGCGGGTGACACCGACAACGGGTCCTTCTCGATCTCCGGCGACACGCTGGCGACCGCCGCCTCGTTCGACTTCGAGACGAAGAACAGCTACTCGGTCCGCATCCAGACGAAGGACTCGGCCGGCAACACCTTCGCGAAGTCCTTCACCATCACGGTCACCGACGTCAACGAGGCCCCGACCGGCCTGGCCCTGTCGAACGCCGCCGTCGACGAGAACAAGCCCTCCGGCACCGCGGTCGGGACCCTCTCGACGACGGACCCGGACGCCGGCGACACGTTCACGTACTCGCTGGTCAGCGGCGCGGGCGGCACCGACAACGCGTCGTTCCAGATCTCCGGCGACACCCTGCAGACAGCGGCCTCCTTCGACTTCGAGACCAAGGCCGTGTACTCGGTCCGGATCCAGACGAAGGACAGCGGTGGACTCACCTACGAGACGTCGTTCACCATCACCGTCAACAACGTCAACGACCCGCCCGTCGCGGCCACCGACACCTACACCGGGGCCGTCGGCAACACGCTCGCCGTGCTCGGGACGACCGGCACCGGGCCCAAGGTGACCCTGAGCGGCAACCTCCTGCTCGCCAACGACACCGACCAGGACGGTGACCCGCTCACCGTCACCGCGGGAACGACGACGTCGACGCGCGGCGGCACGGCGACCATCAACGCGGACGGCAGCTTCACCTTCCTGCCCGCCGTCGGCGACAAGAGCGTCACCGACACCTTCACCTACACCGTCAGCGACGGACAGGCGAGCGCAACCGGCACGGTCTCGGTCGCGATCGGCTCGGACCTCGTGTGGTACGTCGACAGCGCCTACGGCGGCGCGCAGAGCGACGGCCGGTCCGGTCGCCCGCTCACCTCGCTGAGCACGCTCGACGGTGCCGGCGGCTCAGGCGACGTCGACTCCGCCGGCGACGTCATCTTCGTCTACCCCGGATCCGGGTCGTATGCCGGTGGTCTGCCTCTCGAGGGCAACCAGCGCCTGTGGGGTCAGCCCAACGGCCTCGTCCTGGGCGGCTCGACCATCGTCGCGGCGGGCGGGACCAACCCGGTCATCACCAACGCGAGTGGCAACGGCATCGACCTCGCGACCGGCGCCGACGTCCAGGGCGTCGACGTGACAGGTGCCTCGGGCGACGGCATCCACGCCGAGGCCATCGGAGCGGCGACGGTCGGCACGACGACCCCGGTCACGGTGTCGACGAGCGGGGCCGACGGCGTCGACATCAACGGGCAGAGCGGCGGCGCGGCCACGATCACGATCGGGGCAACGGTCACGGGGAGCGCCGGGCGGTCCGTCAACGTGAGCGGCCGGACCGGCGGGACAGTCTCCTTCACCGGGCCGGTCACGGGACCGGCGGTGGCCCTCTCGTCGAACTCGGGTGCCGCCGTGGCGTTCTCCGGCAAGCTCGCCATCTCGACGACGAGCGCGGGCGCCTTCACGGCGACCGGCGGCGGGACCGTCTCCGCGACGAGCACGACGTCGACGCTCTCGAGCACGACCGGCACGGCGCTCACCGTGGACGGGGTCACGATCGGCACCGGCGGCCTGACGTTCAAGAGCGTCAGCGCGAACGGCGCGGTGAACGGCATACGCCTCAACAACACTGGGACGACCGCCGGCCTGACGGTCCTCGGTGGTGGCAGCGCCGCCCAGGGTGGCGACGCGTCCGGCGGAACGATCCAGAACACGACGGGCGCCGGGGTGTCGCTGACGAGCACGAAGAACGTCAGCCTGACCAACCTCACGGTGACGGGCACGCCGAACGCCCCCGGCATCGACGGGACCGGCGTCTCCGGCTTCTCGTTCGTCAGCGGCACGATCTCCGGCAACGGGACGGCGAGCCACAACGCGCTCCACTCGGGCATCGCCTTCAACGACGACGGTCCGACGATCGCCAACGTGACGGACGCGTTCACGGTGTCGAAGTCGAACCTCGTCGGTGCCTATGGTGGCGGCATTCATGTGGTCAACCGGAGCGGCATCCTCACGTCCGTCACGGTCACGAACAACACTGTCCAGAGCCCGGCCGCCTCGGCCGACTCCGCCGGGTCGGGCATCCTCTTCGACCTGTCCGGTTCGAGCACGACGACGGCGGCGATCGGGTCGGGGTCGATCTCGGGCAACAGCGTGACGGGCTACCCGAACGGCGGAGGCATCATCCTCCTCGGCGGCAACCCGGCCAGCTCGTCTGGCCCGGTCGCCAACTTCGGGTCGAGCGGCTCGCACCTCGCGATCAACGGCAACCTCGTCGCCGGGGCGAGCGCCGCGAACCCGATGTCGACCCAGTGCATCGAGGTCGCCCTCACCGGGCGCGGCACGAGCTACGTCGACGTCACGAGCAACGGCACGGCCGGTTCACCGCTCGGGCTCAACCGAGGCACCTGCGTCTCCATCGATGTCACCGGGGCGCACGTGCTCAACAGCGCCATCACGGGGAACTACGTCAAGCCGCAGACCCAGATCTCGGGGTCGTTCGGCATCGCGGGCGGGACGGACAAGCGGGTCCTGTCGGATCTCACGACCCTCGACAGTGCCGTCCTCAACGCGACGATCAGCAACAACACGGTCTCGTCGACCGACAGCTCGGGCATCCGCTTCCTCGCCAACTCCACGGGGACGCTCAACGCGAGGGTGCAGAACAACAACGTCGCGGCCCCCTCGACGACGGCAAGCGCGGCCGGCATCCGCGTCGACTCGGGCACATCGTCAGGGACAGCAGCCGACACGAACGTGTGCCTGCAGATCTCGTCGAACACGACGGCCGGCAGCACCGGCGTCGGGACCGTGACCCCCGGCATCGGGCTGCGCAAGCAGGGCACGGTGTCGACGACGAACGACTTCGGCGTCGTCGGCCTGCCGAACAACCCGTCGACGGCCGCGCAGACCGAGAGCTACGTGTCCGGGCAGAACCCGCTCAGCGCCTCGGGCACGTTCGGCACGGGTGGCGCGGCAGTCATCAGCGGCAGCAACTTCATCCCCTGCACCTTGGCGTTCTAGAAGGAGCGACCATGTCCGAACCCTTCCTCGGCGAGATCAAGCTGATCGCCTTCGGCTACGCCCCGAAGGGCTGGGCCGTGTGCAACGGCCAGCTCCTCCCGATCAACCAGAACCAGGCCCTCTTCTCCCTCCTCGGCACGACGTACGGCGGCGACGGCAGGGTCACCTTCGCCCTGCCCAACCTCCTCGGCCGCGTCCCGCTCCACATCGGGCAGGAGATCAGCCAGGGCCAGTCGGCCGGGGAGGCGAGCCATACGCTCACCGTCGGCGAGCTGCCCACGCACGCGCACCCGGTGTTGGCGACCGATGCGAGCGCGACCACCGGGGTGCCCGACCCGCTCTCGATGCTCGCGACGAGCGTGGGCTCTCCCGCCTACGCGCCGGCGCAGAACCTCGTCGCGATGGACGCCGGCGCTCTCGCCCCCGCCGGCGGCAGTCAGCCGCACGAGAACCGCCAGCCCTACCTCGTCCTGTTGATGTGCATCGCTCTCCAGGGCATCTTCCCCTCGCGCAACTAGGAGTCACTATGAGCGATCCGTATATCGGCGAGATCCGGATGTTCGGCGGCAACTTCGCGCCGGTCGGCTGGTTCTTCTGCGAGGGCCAGCTGCTGCCCATCAGCGAGTACGACGCCCTCTTCAACCTCATCGGCACGACGTACGGCGGCGACGGCCAGTCGACCTTCGCGCTGCCCGACCTTCGGGGCCGGATCCCCGTCCACGCGGACGGAGCCGGTTACGTCCAGGGGCAGGCCGGGGGCGTCGAGTCGGTCACCCTGACGACGCAGCAGATACCAGCGCACACGCACCCGGTCGCCGGGTCCTCGGCGACGGCGTCCGTCACCTCGCCCACGGGCAACGTCCCGGCCACGACGGCCGGCGTGACGGTCTTCGCCTACGGCACCGACCAGCCCCACACGACGCTGCACCCATCGAGCGCCGCCCCCAGCGGCGGCTCCCAACCGCACGACAACCTGCAGCCCTACCTCTGCATCAGCTTCATCATCTCCGTCTTCGGCATCTACCCGACCCCGAACTGAGGAGCCGCCATGTCCGATCCCTTCGTGGCCGAGATCCGCATCGTCGGCTTCACCTTCGCGCCGACCGGATGGGCGACCTGCGACGGCCAGCTCCTGCCGATCAGCCAGAACACGGCCCTGTTCTCCCTCCTCGGGACGACGTACGGCGGGGATGGGAGGACGACCTTCGGGCTGCCCAACCTCGGCGGATCCGCGCCGATGCACCCGGGCCAGGGCCCGGGGCTCTCCCAGCGGTACCTGGGCGAGTCCGGTGGCGAGCAGACGGTGACCCTGCTCCAGAGCGAGATGCCCGCCCACACCCACTCGATGGCTGCCTCGCAGGCCGAGGGCGGCGACCGGACCCCCGCCGCGAACCTGCTGGCCGCCGAGACGGGCGGCATCAACTCGTATGCCGCTCCCGGCGGGGTCACCTCGATGGCCCCCTCCATGGCCGGCCCGACCGGAGGGAACCTGCCGCACAACAACATGCAGCCCTATCTGGGGCTGCTCTTTGTCATCGCTCTGCAGGGCATCTACCCGCAGCGCCCGTGACGGGGATCGTGCGCCCCCCTGGCCCGGGGCGCGTCGTCGAGCTGCGCCCGATCACGCCCGAGGACCGGCGGTTCCTCCTCGACCTCTACGCGACGACGCGGGCAGCGGAGCTCGCCCTGGTCCCGTGGGACGAGGCGACGAGGAGGGCCTTCGTCACGCAGCAGTTCGACGCTCAGGACGCGTCATGGCGCCGGCAGAACCCGGACGGCACGTTCGACGTGGTCGTCGTCGACGGCATACGCGCTGGGCGGCTCTGCGTCGACCGACGCGCCGACGAAGTGAGGGTCGTCGACATCACCCTCGCGCCGGAGCACCGCGGGCAGGGGGTGGGGACGCGGCTGCTCACCGCGGTCATCGCGGAGTCCGAGGCGACCGGGAAGGCGACGACGATCCACGTCGAGCGGAGCAACCCCGCATTGCGGCTGTACACGCGGCTCGGGTTCGAGGTCGTCGACGACCTCGGGATCTATCTCTTCCTGCGGCGACCGGCCGGTCAGCCGAAGACCGCCTCGTAGCGCTCGCCCCGTCCGTCCGGGCCGAGCGGCACAAGGAAGATCTCCAGCCGGCCGAGGCTCGGGTGGGCGACCTCGAAGACGCCTTGGCGCGCGGGCGGGGTCGGGCCGCCGACGAAGAGGAGCGCGAACTGGTCTCGGCCCGCCCCGGGCGGTCCTTGCGTCACGTCGACGAGGACGGCATCGAACGCCTCTCCGGTCGGTGCTCGCAGGGCGAGTTGCTCCCCGACGAGCGGGGCGAAGGACTCGGCGGTCGCGGTGGCGAGGTCCATGGTGCGATCCCGTCTGTCTGGCCTGAGGGGCGGAGCGGTACTGCTGGGGCGTTGGTTGAGTCGCGGCTCGGTGGCCCCGTCAGATCCGGTTGACCACGGCCGTGAATGACCGGCGGTCCGGGGCGGCGACGCCGAAGAGCGTCGTCGCGGTGAACCCCGGACGCGAGACCGTCCACGTCCCGCTCGAGGGCCCGGCGCTCGGCGACGTGAAGGTCACCGCGAACCGGCGGTCGTCGCCGGGTGGGGCGCCGAGCACGTCGGTGACCCGCGACAGCGTGACGGACCAGCGGGTGCCGCCTGCTGTCAGGGTGAACGAGGCGCCCACGCGGCTCGCGAACCGCGACCTGCTGAGCAGCGAGCCCGACGTGCCTGTGGACGTCGCCGCCGACGCGGTGTGCGTCGGGACGAGTGTCGTGGCGACGGCCACCGGACCGCCGAGGACGATGCTGCGACGACTGAGGACCATGACGCCCCCTTCACGCGAGAGATGCCGACGACGCCGGCGACGGGAGCATCATCCCGCCCGCGCAGGTCGGCGCGCGGGAAAACGGGGAACTCCAAACCGCCTGTCCGAGGGCCCGACGCCCGGACCGCGATTTCTCCGCCGGGGCGGAGGTCGTGTGGTGGCGGGGCGCTCCCGGACCCCAATTTCTCCGCCGGGGCGGAGGTCGTGTGGTGGCGGGGCGCTCCCGGACCACGATTACTCCGCCGGGGCGGAGGTCGTGTGGTGCTCGGCCCGGGTGAGGATTCCGCTCTCGAGCGTGGCTCAGGCGGTCGGACCGCTGGTGCTCCGCGCACGGTGCTCGGCCATCGTCGCCAGACGACGCAGGGTCTCGGTGTTGCGCCAGTCGAGGACCGGGTCGCGCAGGACCTTTGGCACGAGGGAGGCGGGCCCTTGCGTCGCATCCTCGACCATGGTCACGCGGGTGCCATCCGCGACCCGTTCGCAGCTGACGGTCACGACTCCTTGACCGCTCGGCCACGCGCGCACCTCGAGCTCGAGGCGGGTCGGTGCATCGGCCGACCGGACGACGGTGCAGTCGTGCAGAAGAAGCGGCCATGCCCCGACGGAGTGGTGAATCGTCGCCCCGGGGGACGGCCAGTCGGGCGAGACGTCGCGGATCCGGGCGGCGCCGACGACCCAGGACGCGTAGCTCCACCCGTCGGCGAGCACGGCAAACACGTCCTCGGGTTCACACCGGCACAGCCGGGTCGTCGTGCTCATGTCGTCGGCCCCGGTCCGTGGCTCTCCGGAATACGGCTCTCCTGCATACGGCTCTCCGGGACATGGCTGTCCTGGACCTGGCTCCCCTGCATGCGTCCCTTCAGCTTCCGGTTGCCAGGACCGGGGAACCGCCGTCGCACGCGGTTGTGCCAGAGGGCGGCGCGTGCGGCGTTCGCCCCGCAGGCGCCGTGCACACCGCCGCCCGGGTGGGCCGAGGCCGAGCCCAAGTAGAGGCCTTCGACCGGTGTCTCCGGACGGCCCAGTCCGGGCACCGGCCGCAGGACGAGCTGCTGCCGCAGGGTGGCGGTGCCTCCGTTGAGGGCGCCCCCGACGAGGTTCGCGTCACGCGCCTCGAGCTCGCGCGGCCCGAGGACCCGCCGGGCCACGACGAGGTCGCGGAAGCCGGGGGCGAAGCGCTCGACCCGCGCCTCCATCCGGTCGGCGAACCGCTCCGCCTCGTCGCGGTCCCAGCGCCCCGTGATCGTTCGGGATCCCTGCGCACCGGATCCGGAACCCCCGCCGAAGCCGGCCCCGGTGACGCTGCCGAGGTCGCCGCGGATGCGCTGCGGCACGTGGGTGTAGGCCCACACCGCCTCGTGCCCCACGGGGGCACGGCCGGGATCGGCGGCGGCCATCTGACCGAGCAGGATGAAGGGCGCCGACGGCACGAGGCCGGAGCGGATCTCGTCCATGGTCCGCGTGATCTCGTCGACGGAGTCTGCGAGGTGGACCGTGCCCGGGGGTCGGTCGGGAGCGTCCCGCCAAGGGATCGGGCCGTCGAGGGCCCAGTCGACCTTGACCGTCCCCGGGTCCCACTCGAAGCGACGCATCCGGGCCCGCAGGTGGTGGGGCAGCTCCTCCCACGGCACGAGCCCGCCGTAGAGGGCCGGCGCGGAGACGTCGGCGACGACCGCTCGCCGCACGGCGACCTCGTCGTCGGGGGTGCGTACCGCGACGGCGCGCCCGTTCCGGACGACGATCCCGGTCGCGGGCGTGCCGACGCGGATCTCCCCGCCGAGCGCGGTGAAGCGGTCGGCGATCGCGGCGCTGAGACGACCAGCCCCTCCACGCGGGACGGGGAAGCCGTGGGCTTGCCCGAGCATGACGAGCAGGAGGGCCATGAAGCCCGATCCGGGAGCGTCGAGGGGGATGTCCGAGTGGGCGGCGTTGCCGGCGAGGAGCAGCCGCGGCCCCTCCCCGCGGAAGGACCGGGCCGCGAGGCTCCGGACGGGTCGGAGCAGGGCCTGGGCGAGGGCGAGGCCACCGGCGCCCGGGACGCGTCGGGCGAGCCCGAGCCCGGAGCGCACGGGCGGGAAGGGGGTGAGCAGCGCGTCGATGACGTGGTCGCCGACGCGGTCCCACGTGGTGCAGAGGTCGAGCCACGCGTCCCCGTCGCCAGCGTGGAGGGCGTCGAGGCCGGCGGCGGTGGTGTGGCGGTCGCGCTCGAGCACGGCCCACCCGCCGGTGCGCAACGGGTGCCCACAGACGGCGGGTGCGTGGACCCACTCGAGCCCGAAGCGGTCGAGCCCCAGCCCCTGGATCGTCGGCGAGGCCGCGGCGAGCGGGTAGAACGAGCTGAACGTGTCGTGAACGTAGCCCTGGGCCACCGACGAGTCGCTCGCGACGGCGCCCCCGATCGTCGACTGGGCCTCGAGGAGGAGCACGGACCAGCCCGCGTCGGCGAGCAGGTTGGCCGACACGAGCCCGTTCGGCCCGGACCCGATGACGACGGCATCGACGGTGGTCATGAGGCTCCTCTCGTCGCCGGCTCTTCTTCGCTGCGTACCCCGGCTCGTGCCGCCTCAACCCGAGGCACCACCCAGCGTCCGTATGCCGGGTGGCCAGCTTGCCCGTCCACGCGCGGACCGCGCGGGCCGGGGTCAGGCGCGAGCGCGTATGCCGTGCGACGAGTATCGCGCCGCGAGCGCGGGGCCGTGGGTGGCTGGGCGGGGGCAGCGGCATACGGGTTGATGTCGGTGCACCTCCGGCGCTGGCACCCAGGCGGAGCGCCCTCCGGCTCAGGGCTGCAGGAGCACCTTGATCGCGCGGCGCTCGTCCATGGCGCGGTAGCCCTCGGCGACCTGGTCGAGGGGGAGCGTGAGGTCGAAGACCTTGCCCGGGTCGATCCGCCCGTCGAGGACGCGCTCGAGCAGGTCGGGCAGGTAGGCCCGGACCGGGGCCATGCCGCCGGCGAGGCCGACGTTGCGGACGAACATCTGCCGGACCGGAAGCTCGACCCCGTGCGGCGCGCCGACGAAGCCGACCGTCGCACCCGGTCGAGCCACCCGGAATGCCGTCTTCATCGACTGGTCGGTGCCCACACACTCGAGGACCGCGTCCGCGCCGATGCCGCCGGTCAGCTCCATGACGGCCTCGACGCCGGCATCGTCACGTTCCGCGACGACGTCGGTCGCGCCGAACTCCGTGGCCAGCCGCTGCCGAGGCTCGTGCCGCGACATCGCCACGACGCGCTCGGCGCCGAGCTCCTTCGCCGCGATGACCCCGCACAGGCCGACCGCGCCGTCCCCGATGACGACGGCCGTGCCACCAGGGCGGACGCGCGAGGCGACCGCGGCGTGCCACCCGGTCGCCATGACGTCGGAGAGGGTGAGCAGCGATGGGATGAGCGACGAGTCGGGCATCCCATCGGTCTTGACGAGGCTGCCGTCGGCCTGCGTCACACGAACGAGCTCGGCCTGGCCGCTCTCGGTCCAGCCCTGGTTCGTGCAGACCGACGTGAAGCCGGCTCGGCAGTGCGGGCACGTGTTGTCGCTGTGGCAGAACGGGATGATGACGAAGTCGCCCGGCGCGAAGCCCGAGACGTCCGAGCCGGTCTCCTCGACGACCCCGACCGCCTCGTGGCCGATCGTCGAGCCGGGCGTGATCGCGTTCTCGCCGCGGTAGGGCCACAGGTCGGAGCCGCAGATGCAGCCGGCGACGACCCGGACGATGGCGTCGGTCGGCTTCTCGATCGTCGGGTCGGGCACCTCGGTGAACCGGATGTCCCGTGGGGCATGGATCGTCGTTGCGCGCATGGTCTCCATCCTCATGCCGGCGCGCGGACGCGTCCAACCCCGCTCTCACGGTGGCCGTCCCGCGCCCTCCTCCCCGCGCGCCCCCTCCCCGCACGCCCT
>NZ_AWSA01000015.1 GCF_000576595.1 Intrasporangium oryzae NRRL B-24470
AACTATGTCCCGGGACAGGCGTCAACTATTTCGTGGAATCAGACACTGCCGGGGCACCACACGTTTTCGCAGTTCAGACGCTATTTTCCGGCTGGCTGTGGACGATGCGCAGGCTCCTCGTCGCGGCCGTGGTCCGCAGATAGTCCGCAGAGCCTCAAGAGCGAACCTCCTGTAGGCGCTCAGCAACGAGGTCCAAGTCGCCGTCGGGTCAAGTCCGGATCGGTGGTGTACGACGGTGATCGGTCCGGGCAGCGAGTTCGCCACGAAGACTGTTCAGTGGCGTTTAGGCGTCGAAGGCCCGAGCGAAGGGGGCAAGGAATCGGCGGTCGCGGGACCAGCCCACGACGGCGAACACGACGTGCTGCAACGAGCCCGCCCGGTCGTCGAGGTGTCGCCTGAAGCTGTTGGCGGTCCGGTCAGGGTCGTTGCCGAAAGCACCGCAGCCCCACGCGCCGAGCACGAGCTCCGTGTAACCGTGGGCGTTGGCGACATCGAGCACGCGAGCGATCCGGGCGTCGAGCAGGTCTCCCGCTCGGGGCTGCCCAACGATGGGTGCGTAAGGTGCTGCGGCCGTGAGGAACGCCGCGGGCCAAGGCATCTCGATCGGGGTGCCGTCGTCGTCTCGGAACACTGGCGCGTCCGGGGAGAGTATGGCCCAGTCCGTCGAGTCGGGCTCGGGCCTCGTGGCGTGGCGCTGGTACATCGCGTCGCCTTCGAGGGTGGCCACCGGCGCAGTTGACCGGCACAGGTACTCCTCCTGTTCTCGTGCCCCGGCGAGGTACCCGCCGCCGGGATGCAGTCCATTGGCCATGTTGAGCACGAGGGGACGCAGACTCTGCTGAGTGAGTCGACGTGCCGCACCCAGGGACGCCTCGTTGGTGACCTCCACGACGCTGCCGGGCGAAGTCACGACCTGAAATACTGGCAGCTCGACCTCTGGTGGAATCGACACCTTGGCGCGGCGAGCATGATCGATCGCCTCACTCCAGCGGACCTGGCCGCCCGTGATGCCGGGGTATCAGCCCTGCCGGATGAACTCGCGTGCCTCGTTGCCCAGCCGCCGGGCCGTGTCGCGGTCGATGTCCAGCTCGCTGCGGCGGGCCTGGGCCATCTCGGGGGAGTCGATGACTCGGACGGAGAGACCGCGTGAGGCAGCTGTCGTCGCGGGTCGAAGCCTGCCTTCGAGGGGTGGCCGGTCATCGGGTCGGGCACCGGGGTGGGTCGAGATGCGCTCGAGCACCGCGTTCCATTCGTCCAGCTTCGCCCCGCCCTCGCCGAGGTCGTATCCGCCGCCGTGCCGGTCAGCTCGCGTGATGTAGAACGCCCAACCTCGAAGGAGATCGAGCCCGCACCACTCGGGCACTCGTTCGCTGGCCTGGTACTCACGCCAAGCCGGGTCCAGCAGCCGGGCCAGGGCGGCTGGGCTTGCTCGCCTCCGGCCAGTCGCTCGTACCCGTTGTAGGTGTGTGCCCACTCGATCTGCCGGTAGATCAGGGGCTCGGACTCGCCTGCCATCAACTCTCCTTCTTGGTAAACCCATCAGGCCCACTATTGCCGCAACTGAGCCACCGGGGCTGCCGGGGCTCGGTGCCAGCGCAGGGATCTCACGCAGTCGCACGCCTGATTCACCTGAATCGACCGCGGCCTCGTACTCCTTGGTCACGACCTGCAGCAGCTCGCGGTGACCTCGTCGGTGGTGTGGTCACAGTCCCGGTAGCCGCTCTCTGCACGCGGGCCGTGTCGGGGATCACGGGACTTAAGACTCTGGCGCGGCCCGGCACCTCCGACGCACGCTGAAACACCATATGGCCGGGGAGGCATGGACTGGCCGGCCTTGTCACGTACCACGAAGGCGTTGAGGCTCCACGAGTACGTCAGTCGGGCCGCCGCGAGCCCCGAGGGTCCAGAGCGGCCATCGAGCCAGATTGAAGCGAAGGGGCAAGCCCCGACCGCCGAGGCTGCTCCTGGAAGGACTGGAGAGAGACCATGAAAGGGACCAGCTCGCTCTCACGTCGCCTTCTGCACACCCTCGTCGTCGTTGCCGTAGCGCTCACGATGACGATTGGGACTGCGGGCGCCGCAGGAGCCCAGATCATCGACCAGCAGAACGACACGTTCGTCGTGGATGAATACGGATTCGCCCCGTCTTGCGTTCAGAATGTGGCGCCGTTCCTGCACCTCACCGGCGTCATGCACTACATGGTGAACTACGTTCAGGACGCCCAGGGCACTTTCCATTTCACCTCCACCGTGAATCTGCAGGGAGTAAAGGCAGTTCCTGCTGTGCTTGTCGGCACAGAGTTTGTCGACCTGACCACTGGACCCACCTGGGTCTCAACCAGCGCATTCAGCGCCACAAGCTCGAACACGTGGCCCCTGGGCAGCCCGGTCACGTTGACGCAGATCAGCCGCGGTGTGCTGGTCAGCCAAGGCGCGGAGCCGAATTTGCTCACGACTTTCACTATCCACACGACCATCAACGCGAACGGCGTGACCACGGTGGATCTCTTCACGGGAGATGCTGTCTGCCGCGGGTAAGAGGGCGCTGCTCTGGTCGCTGGGGTCCTCGGTCATGCCGGTGAACCCAGCGTCGAAGTGGTCGCGGGCATCGGCTGCAAGCCAGCGCGCGAGTGCCCCGCACCAGCTCCGCGCGCCTCCCAACTCTGCAAGCCAGACCCCTCCCGTAGGCCTCCGGCGCAGCTGCACGCGAAGAGCGGTAGGTTGCCGACTGGTGGCCGTTGCGCGGCACATTGATCCCAGTCGTAGTCGGCCCGCTCCTTCTCGTCCTGTTCCTCTGGGGTGGGCTTCGTCGCGCTGCTGTGGCGCGAGCGCCAGTGGGTCACCGCGGCCGCCCAGCGCGGCGGCGCCATAGCCGCCGGCCGGCACACCAGGCTGCCGACGCCGCCCAGCGCCGAGGGGTCGTGGCCGCAGACCGCGCGCCAGGCTGCCGTCTCCACCGTCCGGGCGAAGTACACCGCCGCCCGCGAGCAGGCAACCGGTGCCGTTCGTGAAGCCGACCGGCGCTGGAAGGCACGACGCAATGAACTGTCCCAGACAGTCGCACGCTGGTCCCGCCTCGGCCGCTCCCGGTCGTGAGTTGCGTCGCGGGCGGCGGCGATATTCAGGCGGCCGTGAACCTGGGTGCCGCTTCGCAGAGGGCCGCCACGTCGCGGCCGGCCCGCAGCACCGTGAAGTCGGGTCGGATGAGTGCTGCCGCACTCTTGCCGTCGGCAAGCCACCTGTGCAGCGGCGAACCAGGTCCCACCTCGAGCACCTCGGTCCCGCGGCCCGTCAGCAGCGCCCGTTGCCCGGGCGAGATGGGTATGCCGCTCACCAGCACGAACCCGCCACGGGTCACGTCGTCGTACCGGAGGTCGTCGGCGATGACCGCGTTCGGACACAACCGTCCAGTGAGGGCCTTTCGGGGTCCACGTCGATCCACCAGTGCGGACCGGCCCAGCGGCGGGGTCTCGCTGTCGACGAGTCGGCGACGCAAGCCGGGGACCCGGTGCATTCGCGGGGCAATAGCCCTGCGAAGGAGGTCACCGGCCCTGCCGCCCCGCGTCATTGAGGCACCGACGAGCTTGGCGAGCTGGATGAGGGCCCGGGCGTGCGGTTTGCGCTCCGCCTCATATGTGTCGAGCACCGACTCGGGCAGGTCCCCGGACAGGACGCCGGCCATCTTCCAGCTGAGGTTCATGGAGTCCCGGAGTCCCGCGCACAGCCCTTGACCGATGAAGGGCGGGGTCAGGTGGGCTGCGTCGCCGAGAAGGAACACATTGCGATCTCGCCAGCGGTCCGCCAACTGGGCCCGGAAGGTGTACTCCGCGACGCGCACCAGCTCGAGCTGATCGCACGGGATGCCCTCGACCCACGGCCCGACGAGGGGCAGGAGGGCTTCGATGGACTGGAAGTCAGTGGCGGTCTCCCCGTCAAGCAGCCGGAACTCCCAGCGGTAGCGCGTGTCCCCGATGCGCATGTAGGTCGCCGCGCGTCCGGGGTCGCAGAGCTGGTGCACGCCTTCCCACTGGTCGAGCTCGACCGCGCTGGCCACGTCGATGACCAGCCAGCGCTGCTCGAACTTGAGGTCCTCCATCGTCGAGCCGATCGCCGTTCGCACGACGCTGTTGGCTCCGTCGCAACCCAGCACGAAGGTAGCCAGCACGGACTCGGGCTCCCCGGTGAGCCGGTCGGTGAAGTCCACCCTGACCCGATCCTGGCCGTCCTGGGCGACGTCGGTGACCTCGACGTTCCCGCGCAGGCGGACTGTGGTCTGGGCCTCGAGGTTGGTGCGCATCAGCTGCTCGAGCTCGGGCTGGTCGAACATGTTCGCCCTGGGATGCCCGTGCCGGCCATGGTCGCCGGACCGGTCGAACACGGCGAACGCCCGGTGGTTCCGGTCGACCAGCTGCAGCCCCCGGGTGGGCCGCGACACCGCAGCGAACTGCTCGGCGATGCCGAGCCGGACGAGGACCCGGTACA
The DNA here is from genome assembly GCF_000576595.1 of Intrasporangium oryzae NRRL B-24470. GTDB lineage: Bacteria > Actinomycetota > Actinomycetes > Actinomycetales > Dermatophilaceae > Intrasporangium_C > Intrasporangium_C oryzae. The sequence continues at coordinate 4,483 of NZ_AWSA01000015.1, forward strand.
CCTCATCGTCGAGGTGAACGGCCCGCGGTTGGGGGTAGACGCCGTCCCAGCGGTCCAGGACGAGGCATTCGACGCCGTACTGCCCGAGGAGGGTGGCTGCGGTGACGCCGACGGGTCCACCGCCCACGATGACGACGGGAATCGTCTCCGCGCCGGTCGGCTGAGCCCGTTTCATCGCAGGTCACCGACCACGAGCAGGATGTAGCTGAGGGTCAGCACGCCCAGGACGACGGCCGGGGCCATCTCGCGTATGCCGTCGCCGTTGCGCACGTGGGCCACGACTGCCCCTGCGAGGAGCATCAGGAGTCCCGCGCCGGCCACGGCGCCGATCACCGGAACGAACGAGCCTGCGAGCAGGCCGACAACGCCGAGGACCTCGAGGAGGCCGATCCGTCGGTATGCCGCGACGCTGAAGCCGACGTGTTCGGCCTTTGCGCGCATGGCGGGCACGGCGGCGAGCTTCGCCGTGCCGACGACGGCGAAGACCACGACGAGGAGGGCGGCAAGGATCGAGGTGGGGTTCATGAGAGTTCCAATCTCCAGGTGATCGCGAAGCGGTCGAGTGCTTGCCTGACCGGCGCCTGGTCGGCGCCACGGGCCAGAGTGACGACGGCGACGACCGCACCGTCCTCGATGGTTCCTCGGACGCCGGTGACCGAGGCGATGTGGCCGAGCGCGTCGGCGACGGCCGCTCGGGTGGCCTCGGCGCGCAGGGCGGGTTTGAAGTGTTTGCCCACGAGGGTGACTGGGAGTGCGTCCAGTACGGTGACGGACTTGGGCGCCGCCGCCTGTTCAGGAACGTGGTCGGCGGTCCAGGCACGCAGTTCCTCGGGTGACGGGCTGGCGCCCGGGGCGAGGGTGACGAACGCGACGGGCACTTCGCCGGCGTGCAGGTCCGGGCGGCCCACCGCCTGCGCGGCGGTGACTGCCGGGTGTGTCAACAGCACGCTCTCGATGACTGCCGGGTCGATGTTGTGACCGCCGCGGATGATGAGGTCCTTGGCTCGACCGGCGAGGTGGATGAAGCCGTCCGGGTCGACCAGGGCCAGGTCTCCGGTGTCCAGCCAGCCGTCGCGCAGCTTGCCCAGCCCGTCCAGCATGGGCCCGTCGGCACTTCGGCCGGTGACGTAGCCGGGGAACACAGTTGGCCCGTTGACGGCGAGCACGCCGACCTGACCGGGCGGCAGGTCGACCCACTCTCCGGAATCGGTGGCGTGGACTGCCTTCACCTGCTGGTACGGCAGTCGCTGGCCGACGGACCCGGGACGCGGGCGGTGGGGAAAGCTCAGTGCGCTGACACAGGTGGCCTCGGTGAGGCCGTAGCCCTCGACCAGTCGGATGCCGGTGGCGGATTCGAAGCCGTCCCGGACCGCCTGCGGCAGGGGGGAGGCGCCCACCACGGCGAAGCGCAGGCTGCTGATGTCGGCGTCCACGGGACAGCCGGCGAGGACGGAGTAGACGGTGGGCACGGCGCTCATCGTGGTGACCCCGTAGCGCTCGACGAGCTTCCAGAAGTGTGCGTAGAGCCCCTGGTCCCGGTAGCCGTGGGGGCCCGCCCAGACGACGTGCAGTCCCCTGAACAGGGGGCCCAGAACGGTGACGAGGAGTGCGTTGACGTGGAAGAGCGGCAGGGCTGCGAACACCACCGCCTCGTCGTGCAGCAGGTTGCTGGCGGCGATCATCCAGGCGTCGGAGACCTCGTTGGCGTGGGTGTGCGCGGCGAGCTTCGGCGTGCCCGTCGTGCCACCGGTGTGGAAGAGCGCGGCGAGGTCGGTGGCGTTGGGCGCTTCACCCACGAAGGCGTCGTGCGGCTGCTTCGCCGCCATTTCGGATAGCTGGCCGACCCGGACTCCGTCGATCGGCCGCAGTCCTGCCTGCGACGAACCCGTGCCCGTAGGGCCCAGGGCCAGGAGGGCCTCGATCCCGGCATCGACGGCGATCTCTCGTGCACTTTCCCAGACCTGCGGCGCGAGGTCGGGGCCGGCGGCCACGAGGACCCGGGCGCCCGACCGGCCGAGCAGCTCGGTGATGTGCTCGCCGGAGAGGCCGACGTTCACCGGGGCCGCGATCCCTGCAAGCTCTGCAGCCAACGTTGCAGTGACGAGCTCGTCGCAGTTGGGGGCAACCAGGGCGACACTGTCGGTGCGGCGGACCCCCAGCGTGTAGAGCTCGTTGGCGTAGCGATGCACATCCATCAGCAGCTCGGCGAAGGAGCGCTCCGTCGGGCGCTCCCACCCTTCGCCGTCGGGGAGCACGGACAGGGCCACGCGGTCCGGCCACAGGCGCGCGGCGCGGACGAGGAGCTCGTACGTCGTGCCCGGAAGGCAGCGGTCGCTCAGCGGCACGGCCTCGATCGCGGCGAGGTCGCCCGGGCCGTCGTACGTCGGCCAGACCAGGTCGCCCATCAGGTGGTCCTCACTATCGTGCGCTGCCGACCGAGGTCGATCGCTCCGTCGTCAGTGCCGATGGATGCCTCGACGATGTCGCCATGCTTGAGGTACTTGGGGTTCTGCGCCTGCCGCTTGAAGAACATCTTCCACTTCAGTGCGGGCGGCAGGAACGCAGCCATGATCTCGACCGGCCTGGGGGGCGCGCTCAGGGCGGTCCCCTTCGGGGTCCCGGTCAGGAGCAGGTCACCCGGGTCGAGCTGCTGGAACCGGCTCAACGCCTTCAGCGCCTCGAGCGGGGAGTAGATCATGTCGCTGTCGACCCGTGAGTCCTGGCGCAGCTTGCCGTTCACCCAGAGGCGCAGGCGCAGGTCGCCCAAGCGCTTGAGCTCGTCGTCGTCGAGCAGGACCAGGGCCGGACCGACCGGCGTGAACGTCGGGTACGACTTGGACTCGTAGAACTGGGTCTTCGGAAGCTGCAGGTCCCGGGCCGAGATGTCGTTGGTCACCACCAGACCGGCCACGAACGACGTCCAGTTGTCTGCAGTCACCTGCGTCCCCACCGGCAGCTCCCGGCCGATGACCAGGCCGATCTCGACCTCGTAGTCCAGGAAGTGCACGTGGCTGGGCCGGCTGATGTCGTCGAACGGGCCGCTGATCGAGCCCGACGTCTTGCGGAAGAACGTCAGCGGGATGGTGTCCGGGTCGAGACCCGAGTCCTTCACGTGGCTGGCGAAGTTCGTCATCTGCGCGACCACCCGGCAGCGCGTCGTCACCGGGGACACCAGGTCGAGGGTGACCGGGTCCACGGTGTTCGTGCTGGCCCGGGCGGCCTCGATTGCCTCGCGGTCGGCGAGCAGCCCGGCGGAGGTGGCGGCGTCGGTGTCGATCCGTGCGGCGCCACCAGGAGTGCGGACCCACCAGGCGTCGGACGTACGAAGGATCGTGGTGCTCATGAGTTCGTCACTTTCAGCAGGCCGCGAAGGCGGGTCAGGTCGAACTCGTTGTCGTCATGCAGCGAACGAGCCATCGACACCAGCTCGTGCAACGCGTCTCGTCCCGGGGCGAGGCCCAGGAAGTCCTTGGTGGCAGGCGGCCCCCACTGGGCGAGCCCGGACGCCGTCATCGGCGACCAGCCAGGCTCCAGGGTGCAGTCGAACAGGTCACCGTCCGCGAAGTGCTCGACCAGGAGCCCGTCCGGATCACGCCAGTAGTCGAAGATCTGGCTGCCCTCGATGTGTCGACCGATCCCCCAGGAGCGGTAGAAGCCCAGCTCGCGCAGGTGCTCCCCGCCCGCGGCCAGCGCGTCGAGGTCACCTACCTGATAGGCGGAGTGGACGTATCGGTTGCTGGGCCCGAGCATCATGGCCAGCGTGTGGTGGTCGGTGGGCGTCGATCCGCGGTCACAGCGGATGAAGCTCATCGTGGGGCCCCGATCACGCTGCCCCTCGAAGTACTTGAAGTCGCTGACAATGAGACCGAGATGCTCCAGGTACCAGTTCAGGGTCTCGACGTACCTCGGCGTCTGCAGGACGACGTGGCCCAGTCGCTGGATCTTCGCGGGCTCATGCGGCGGCCGCTGCGTGGCGTTGGCGCGTCGCACGTCGTGCCCGAAGTTGAGCACCTGGGTCGGCTGGGAGGGCAGGGTCGCCAACTCGTGCGTGTCGGCCACCACTCGGACCATGACCCCACTCGGGTCGCTCAGGTCCACGGTGAGCCCGCCCAGGCTCTCGGGCAGCATCTCGACGTTGGTGCCGGTGGCACCGGCCAGCCGCACCAGGTCGGTGGTCTCCGCGGCCCGGAAGGCCGCTCCCACATACCGCGAGCGTGGTCCGCGACGCACGATCACACAGGGGGCGCCGGCGTCGGTCCCGCGAAGCTGGAGCTCGTCCGCGGTACGGCTCACGGTCGTGAACCCAAACGCCTGCGCGAAGCGCTCCGATGCGACCAGGTCGGGCTTGGCGAACTCGAGCCAGGCCAGGTCGAGCACCTTGATGACGGGGTTCCTTGCACGTCCCGGGTGCTCGGCGGGCAGCGCACCCTGCTCGCTGTGCAGGTCGTTGTGAGTCCCGCGGTGACTGCTCATTGTCGCTCCTCAGTTAGTCGCTGACGTAATCGTCACTCATGACCTATTACTCAGTCAAGGCATTTCTGAGGGAATCGTCATCCCTGAACGGAGCGCGCTAGGGTGGAGACACACCACCTGTGACGAAGATGCAGAGGAGCGCCCGTGAGCAACGCACCAGCGCAGCAGCAGACCAACCGACTGGATCGTCGCAAGGCCCGGACGCGTGCGGCGCTCATTCGCGCGGCGCAGACCCTCATCGCCGAGGGCAGGACGAATGTGCCGATCCTGGAGATCACCCAGGCCGCTGACGTCGGGATGGGCTCCTTCTACAACCACTTCGAGACCAAGGAGCAGCTGTTCGAGGCCGCCGTCGAGGCCGTGATGGACGCGTACGGCCAGCTGCTCGACACGCTGACGGCCGACATCGAGGACCCCGCGGAGGTGTTCGCCTGCAGCTTCCGGCTGACCGGGCGGTTGCACCGCAGGGAGCCCGAACTCAGCCGGGTCCTCCTCAACAACGCGCTCCGGCTGCTCACCACTGACAACGGCCTGGCACCGCGCGTCCGCCGGGACATCGCGGCCGCCGTGGATGCCGGCCGTTTTGACGTCGAGGACCTCGACGTGGCCGTCACGATGACCGCCGGAGCCCTGCTCGCCCTCGGACAGCTGCTGCACGACCAGCCGGACCGTGACGTCGAGGAGACCACCGATCGGGTGACCGAGGACCTGCTGCGAATGTTCGGCGTGCCCCGGCGCCGGGCCCAACGGATCTGCTCACTCCCCCTCCCGGATCTCGACCCGGCACCAGACAGCGACTCGGCGGCCTGACGGATCACACCCCCCTGCTCGGCGCCTTCCGAGAGCGCGCGCGCTTACCCCGGCCTGCCGGCCTGCGGAACGCGCGGGGTATGCGGCGGACGAGAGCGGGTGGACGGGTCTGGACGCGCGTGGCGACTGGCTCACATTCAGATGTGCGATCGCTCTCACATTCGCGGTGCGGCTTTGAGCAGTACTGACGCGATCGTCACTATCGAGGTATCTTTCAGTTCCTGTTGGGGTTGCGCCACACCCACGGTCGCCAGCCGAGACCCTGAGGAGACCCTTCGATGAGCACCGCCACCGCCAGCCTCGCAGAGAGCGCCACTCCCCTCGACGTCCTTCTCGTCGACGCCGCACTCGGCCCGCTGCACCGCTTCCTCCCCGACATGTCCACGGTGAAGTGGGCGCTCGCTCTCGCATGCAATCCGACGCCCACAGCTCGACGACTGGGCGAGCTGGGCGCCGAGGCGGGACGAATCCTGACCGGCACCTCGACGTTCGCGCCACGCCGCGGGGACCGGCGGTTCATCGATGTCGCCTGGACCGAGAACCCGTTGCTGAAGCGGCTCGTCCAGCTCTACTTGGCGGGCAGCCACACCGCCGAGCTGCTCGTCGCCGAGGCGGACCTCGACGCTCGCGACCGCACGCGCGTGCGCTTCTTCCTCGAGAACGTAGCCCAGGCGGTCGCCCCCAGCAATATCCCGCTGATCAACCCTGTCTCGACCAAGGCCGTCGTCGACACCGCGGGCCTGAGCATGATCCGCGGGGGCAAGCAGCTCGTGAGGGACCTGGCTTCGGCCCCCCGCGTGCCGGAGATGGTCGACGCCACCGGCTTCGTCGTGGGCGACAGCATCGCCGCCACGCCCGGTGCGGTCGTCCTCCGCACCGAGGTGCTGGAGCTGATCCAGTACACGCCCCAAACCGATGAGGTCTTCGAGGTGCCGGCGCTGGTCGTCCCGCCTACGATCAACAAGTTCTACGCACTCGACCTCGCCCCTGGGCGGAGCCTCGTCGAGTTCGGCCTCAGGCAGGGCCGGCAGATGTTCGTCATCTCCTGGCGCAACCCGGACACGCGGCATACCACCTGGAACCTCGACACCTACGTTCACGCGGTCCTCGACGCCCTCGAAGCCGTTGAGGAGATCACGGGCAGCGCGCGGACAGTGCTCGGCGGTGTCTGCTCCGGCGGCATCCTCGCGAGCATCGCGGCGGCCTACCTGACCAGTGTCCACCGGGAGGAGCGGCTGGCCGGGCTGTGCCTGGCAGTGACAGCGGTTGACAACCACGACACCGAGACGGTGTCCGCCCTCGTCGACGAGCGGTTGGCGAGCCGAGCCAAGGCGGCGTCGGCGCGCCAGGGGTACCTCGACGGGCGGAGGTTGGCGGAGGTGTTCGCGTGGCTCCGGCCGGGGGATCTGGTGTGGAACTACTGGGTGAACAACTACCTACTGGGAAAGCGGCCCCCGGCATTCGACATCCTGTTCTGGAACTCAGACACCACCCGGATGACCGCCGCACTGCACGCCGACTTCATCGACCTGGCGATGGAGAGCTCCTTGACCCGGCCCGGGGCCCTCAACGTCCTCGGAGTTCCCATCGACCTCGCCAGGATCACGGTGGACTCCTACGTGGTCGCGGGCATCGCCGACCACATCACCCCTTGGCAGAACTGCTACCGAAGCGCTCAGCTCCTCGGCGGGAGGACCCGCTTCGTGCTCTCAACAAGTGGTCACATCGCTGCCCTGGTCAACCCGCCAGGCAACCCCAAGTCGTCCTACCACACCAACGACGACATGACATGCGACGCCGAGGGCTGGCTGACGGGCTCTGATCTCCACCAGGGCACGTGGTGGGCCGACCTCGGGCTGTGGCTGGACGAGCGCTGTGGCCCGCGCCGTCAGGCACCCAGACAGCTCGGGTCGAGTCATCTGACCGTGCTCGTGGATGCCCCCGGCACGTACGTCTTCGACAAGTGACCCAGTTGCGACGGGTCCGGCTGTTTGGCCACGACGTCCGGGTTTCCGTCCGTCCGGGCACTGGCTCCGGCCCACCGCTGGTGCTCTGCAACGGCATCGGCGCCAACCTCGAGCTGCTCCAACCGTTCGTCGCGGAGGTCGATCCCCGGATCGAGGTGGTGCTGTTCGACGTGCCGGGCGTGGGTGGTTCCCCGATGCCAAGGGTGCCGTACAACTTCGCGCTGCTCGCGTGGTTCGTCGGCGCCCTGCTCGACCGACTCGGCTACGACCGGTTCGACACCCTCGGCATTTCCTGGGGCGGCGGCCTGGCCCAGCAGCTGGCATTCCAGTTCCCGCGTCGCTGCCGACGACTGGTGCTGGTCAGCACCGGAACCGGAATGCTGATGGTGCCGGCCCGCTTCAGCGTGCTCAGCAAGATGCTCACACCGCGCCGCTACCGCGACCCGTCATACGCGAAGGCCATCGCGGCCGAGCTGTACGGCGGCCGGATGCGCCGGCAGCCCGGCGAGGTGAGGCACGTGGCGAACGAGCAGGAACGCCTCGGGTCCGGGACCGGCTATCTCCTTCAGCTCCTCGCCGGCTTCGGCTGGTCGAGCCTGCCGGCCCTCCCACTGATCCGCCAGCCCACCTTGATCCTCGCCGGGAACGACGACCCATTGATCCCGCTGGTCAATGCGCGGATCATGCGTGCGCTGCTGCCCAACGCCTCGCTCCACGTCTTCAACGACGGCCATCTCGGGCTGATGACCTCCGCCGACGAGCTCGGCCGGCTCGTCTCGGGGTTTCTGACCTCGCCCGGAGACCAGGGCGCCTCCTCGAGTAGCTGATGACGCGCTATCCCGCTCTGCCGAGGTCGAGCGCGATGTCCACGATCATGTCCTCCTGGCCACCGACCAGGCCCCGGCGACCGACCTCCTGGAGGATCGAGCGGACGTCCACGCCGTACGTCGCCGAGGCTCGCTCGGCGTGCCGCAGGAAGCTGGAATAGACTCCTGCGTAGCCCAGGGTGAGCGTCTCACGGTCCACCTGGACCGGTCGGCTGATCAAGGGCCGGACCAGGTCGTCGGCCGCGTCCTGGAGCGCGAAGAGGTCTGCCCCGTGCCTCCAGCCCTGGAGTGTGGCCACGGCGACGAAGGGCTCGATCGGGCAGTTTCCCGCTCCGGCGCCGAGTCCGGCCAGGGACGCGTCCACCCGGGTGACGCCCTCCTCGACGGCGACGACGCTGTTGGCGACGGCCAGGGACAGGTTCTGGTGGGCGTGGACGCCGAGCTCGGTGCCTGGGTCCAGGACGTCGCGGAAGGCACGGACCCGGGCGCGGATGCCGTCCATGGTCAGGCGCCCGCCAGAGTCGGTGACGTAGACGCAGTGCGCGCCGTAGGACTCCATCAGCCTGGCCTGCCCGGCGAGGGTCTCGGGGTCGGTCAGGTGGCTCATCATGAGGAACCCTGAGACGTCCATGCCCAGCTCGCGGGCGGTGACGATGTGCTGAGCGGAGATGTCTGCCTCGGTGCAGTGGGTGGCAATGCGCACCGAACGCACGCCCAGGCGGTGCGCGTGCCTCAGGTCGTGGAGGGTGCCGATGCCGGGGAGCAGGAGCGTGGTGAGCCGGGCCTTGGTCAGGTTCGCCGCAGCCACCTCGAGCCACTGCCAGTCAGTGTGACTGCCGGGTCCGTAGTTCAGGCTGCCGCCTGCCAGTCCGTCACCGTGTGCGACCTCGATGGCGTCGACCCCCGCGTCGTCGAGTGCTCGCACAATGCGAGCGACGCTCTCGGGCGTGACCCGGTGCCGCAGCGCGTGCATGCCGTCGCGCAGCGTGACGTCCTGGAGGAAGACCCGGGTCATGCCGACACCTCGGCGGCGTGGTTCGGACCATCGACGTGCCCTGCGTCCTGCGCGGCGATCTGGCCGGCGATCTGCTCAGCGACGCGCAATGCTGCGGACGTCATGATGTCGAGGTTGCCGGCGTAGGCGGGCAGGTAGTGGGCCGCGCCCTCGACCTCGAGGAAGACTGTGACCTGGTGGCTGACTGGGTCGTCGCCCGCGAGCGTGTCCACGGGGTCCTCCGGGCGCACCTCGCTGAACTGGACCTCCTGCTTGAGGCGGTAGCCCGGCACATACGCCGCGACGTCCGCCACCATCCGCACGACCGACTCTCGGATCGCGGGCTGCTGCAGACCGCCCGGGTCGTGGATCAAGGCATGCACGGTGTCACGCATCAGAAGAGGCGGCTCGGCGGGGTTGAGGATGATGATGGCCTTGCCTCTGCGGGCGCCCCCGACCTCGGTGATGGCCTGCGCGGTGGTCTCGGTGAACTCGTCGATGTTCGCGCGGGTGCCAGGTCCCGCGGACTTCGAGGCGATGGACGCGACGATCTCGGCGTAGGGAACGTCCACGACTAGCGCCAGCGCGGCGACCACGGGGATCGTTGCCTGGCCACCGCAGGTCACCATATTGACGTCGACGGCGTCCAGGTGCGCGTCGATGTTGACCGCAGGCACCACGAACGGCCCGATGGCCGCTGGGGTGAGGTCGACCAGTCGCTTGCCGTAGGGCGCGAGCTCGGCGGCGTTTTCGCGGTGAGCCGCCGCAGAGGTGGCGTCGAAGACGATGTCGATATCGTCGAAGTCCGGCATCGCGATCAGGCCGTGCACCCCCGCGTGCGTCGTCGGCACCGCGAGACGGCGGGCTCGGGCCAGGCCGTCGGAGTCGGGGTCTATACCGACCATCGCCGCCATCTCGAGGGTGTCGGACAGGCGCAGGACCTTGATCATCAGGTCGGTGCCGATGTTTCCGGAGCCGATCACGGCGACCTTGGTGCGTCTCATGCTTGCTCTCCTGGGAACTCTGCGGTGACGGTGCCGAGAGGCCGGCCGTCGTTGCTGCACAGTTCGGCCCGGACCTGAGTCCCGGGCCGGATCGGCACCATGGGTCCGAGCGCCCCCGACAGCACCAGCTGACCGGCCGTGAGCGGATCGCCGAGGTCGCGGGCAGTCGCGGCGAGCCAGGTGAGGGCCCGCAGCGGGTCGCCGAGACACGCGGCGCCGGTGCCCATGGAGGTGGCCAGGCCATCGACGTACAGGGTCACCTTCGTGTCGAGCGGCTCGAAGTCCGCGAACGTCAGGCGCTGGGCGCCGAGCACGAAGAGCCCACTGGACGCGTTGTCCGCGACGGTGTCGCAGAAGGTGATGTCCCAGCCGGCGATGCGGCTGTCGACGATCTCCAGCGCGACCATGGCATGGTCGACAGCCGCTCGGACCGTGGCGGGGCTCACGTCGCCGTCGAGGTCGGCACCGAGGACGAAGGCGATCTCTGCCTCGACCTTGGGTTGCAGGAGTCGGTCAAACGGCACGGGCATGCACTCGGCCACCTGCATGTCCTCGAACAGCACGCCGAAGTCGGGCCGGTCCACGCCGAGCTGCGCCTGGACGACGGCAGATGTGAGACCGACCTTGTGGCCGACGGCCTTGGCGCCCGCCGCCACCCGGGCCTGGGTCAGCTGCAGCTGGACCGCGTATGCCGCCGCCACGTCGGTGGCGCCGATGAGGTCGCGCACGGGGGCGCACGGAATGCGGTCGACGGAGGCGGCTCGGAGCCGGTCGGCGGCCTCCGAGACCTGCTCCAAGGTGCCCGACGTCATCGGATGGCTCCTGCCTTGGCTCGGCTGGGCGCGGTGGCCGCCGCTGGCTTGAGGCCGAGCTGGGCCACCAGGGCCCGGGTGAGCTCGTCGGTCTGTCCATCGGAGACGCCGAAGACGAACTTGTCGGGGCGCAGCACCAGCACCGAGCCCTGCTTGGCGCCGGCCCGTCGCTGCCAACCTGTGAACGCGCCGGTGATGTCCTCGATATCGACCACGCCCTCGGCGCGCAGGTCGTCCCCTGCTCTGCCCTGCGGCCGCTCGCCGGCAGCGTGCAGGGTTGCGAACGTCGCGTCGACGCGCTGCCACGTCTCGGCGTCCTTGCCGAGCACTTGACGGGGGTCCACGCCGATGCCGACGACGGCCCAGCCCATGCCCAGCGCGTCGTCGAGGCGGACCGGCCGGCCGTCGTAGGTCCGCACCTGCGCCTGCGGCGCAAGCGTTCCTTCGACGCCTCGGAAACCGCGAGGAAGTCCGAGGTAGGCGCCCTTTGGGTACTTCGGCTTGGGCTTCATGCCCATGCTGCGGACATAGCCGCCCAGCCCCGGCGTGCGCAGTACCGCCCACATCGCGGCATCCCTGGCCTTCGCCTTGGCCGGGTGCTTCACCGAGACCAGGCTCTTGTTGAGGACCGAGAAGTCGATCATCGCCTTGGCGTGGGGCTCCCGCTCGCTCTGGTAGCTATCCAGGATCGCGGAGTCGGCGCCGTGCCTGAGGATCGCCTGGAGCTTCCAGGACAGGTTGTCCGCGTCCCGGATCCCCGCGTTCATGCCCTGTCCGACGAACTGCGGGGTCATGTGCGCCGCGTCCCCGGCCAGCAGCACCCGACGGTCCCGCCAGCGGTCGGCCACCAGTGCGTTGAAGGTGTAGACCAGGCTTCGGAGTACCACCACGTCGTCGGGATCGACGTGCCGAGACAGCAGCTGGCGGACGGTCGCCTCCGCCTCGAAGTGCTCCTTCTTGTCCCCGTCCGTGAGCGCGAACTCGAACCGGTGACGTCCGCCCGGCTGCGGGCAGCTGACCGTGGGCCTTACGGGATCGCAGATGAAGTCGAAGTACGGCCTGTGCCCGAAGGCGTCAACCCCTTCCTTGGCGGCCAGGTCGACGACGAGCCAGCGCTCCGGGAAGCTCTTGCCGGTCAGCCCGCTGCCCAGTTGGGCCCGGACGAGGCTGCGGCCGCCGTCGGCACCCACGAGGTACCGTGCCCGCACGGTCTGCGTCGTCGCCTTGTCGACAACGCCGATGGTGTCGCCGTACGACGCGCCGGTGGAGGCTGCGTGAGCGACGCAGACACCGTCGGCGTCCTGGGTGAAGTCGACCAGCTCGCGGGCGCGAAGGACCTCGACGTGGCGGTAGCGGCCCAGCAGCGCCTCCAGCTTGTTCTCCAGAGTCGGCTGGTAGAGGAAGTTCACCACCGGCCAGCCCAGCGGCTGCTTCGTGGGCAGGAACTGGATCATGACGTCGCCGTCCGAGCGCACCCACTGGACCGCGCAGTCGAGGTCCATATCGGCATGCACCTCGTCTGCCACGCCCGCGGTCTGGAAGACCCGCATGGCCTCGTCGTCGGTATAGACGGCGCGCGCGTTGCCATAGAAGGCCGGCTCACGCTCGAGAACGAGGACGCTCAGGCCGCGGCGCCCGAGGAGGTGGGCGAGGGTGAGTCCGGTTGGCCCGAGCCCCACCACTGCGACGTCGTAGGTCTTGTCGGTGTTGTGGCTCATCGGGGGGCTCCCGTGAGCTCGGGCACGCAGACCTCGGCATGGCGGGCGTTGCGCATGATGGTGGCGAACTGATGCAGCTTGCTGAGCACGTTCTCGCCCACAGGGGTGTGGCCCCAGATGCTGATGCCCTTGTACGTCGCGGGCTCCCAGGTGGCCTCCCGCTCCGGGCCGACAGTGACCGGATTCCATCCCATCTCCAACTCGAAGCCAGACGGCGTCACGCAGTAGAAGGACAGCGACCTGTCGTTGGTGTGCTGGCCCACCGACCACGCCATCGTGAAGCCCAGCTCGCGCACCCGCTGGTGCGCAGAGAGCATGTCGTCGAGCGTCGCTGCCTGGATGTTGACATGTTGCGCCTTGGTACGGACGGGGTCGATCTTGAGCTGCTGCACGTTGGCGATCGCGACCGAGTGGTGCCGCTCGTTGACGCGCAGGAAGCGGATCTTGAGGTTCATCCCACCGACGTTCTCGTCGATGTAGTCCGAGAGCCTGGAATCGAAGATGGTGTTGAAGTAGGCGTGCAGCCCCTGCGGGTCCCGCGTGGTGATGGCAACATGACCCATCCCGGCATCGCCGGTCACGAAGCCACTGGTGATCATGTGCAGGGGCCTCGCGCTTCTGACCGGCGCGGTGAAGATCTCCTGGGTGATGCCCTTGGGACCGGCGAAGCGCCAGAGGCGCTCCACGCCGCGCACGGCTGCCTCCTCCGTCGTGCCCTCCGCGATCGGGACACCGCGCTCGGTCACGCGCTTGACGACGCGGTCGAACGTCTGGTGGTCGTCGACCTGCCAGCCCATGGCCATCAGGTCCTCGGTGACGCCGCGCTGGATCAGGAACCGGCACTCACGGTCGTCCAGGCGGAACCGCATCACGTCCTGCGTCAGCTCGTCAACGTGAAGGCCGATCGCCTCCGCACCGAAGCGCCGCCAGTCGGTGAGATGCTGGGACTGCACCACGACGTAGCCGAGGTGGACCGAGCCGAATACCGAACCGTCGGTGTTGGGCAGCAGGAACGCCGTACTCATCGGGATGTCTCCTTTGCGCCGAGGAAGTCCAGGGCGAGCGAGTTGAACAGGTCGGGGCGCTCCCACTGGACCCAGTGGCCGGTCCGGGCAGCGAGGTAGAGGTCGCAGTTCGGCATCGTGCGGGCGAGCGACAGGCCGCCGGCCGGGCGGTTCACCTTGTCGTCCGCCCCCCAGATGACGAGGGTGGGGGTGCGCTGGTGGGCCAGCCGTCGGTCCCGCGTGAAGTCCATGCGTAGCAGGGTGCGCGGAGCGGCCGGGAAGGGGCGGCGCAGCGGCGGGTCGGCGACGACCTCGGGATGGATGCTGGCGTCGTAGCGGACGTCGATGAGCTCGTCGGGCACCGCCGCACCGTCATAAACCAGGTACTCGCGGATGAACGTGGCGAGCTTGTCGCGGCTCGGCCCCTTGCCCCCGTAATAGCGGAACAACGTCTTGAGGCCTTTGGTCGGAAGCGCACGGGTGGTGCCGACCCCGCCGGGCCCCATCAGGATCAGCCTGTCCACCTTGTCCGGCCGATCCAACGCCAGCCGCAGGGCAGCGGCGCCACCGTAGGAGTTGCCCACGAGATGGGCCTTCTCGACGCCGAGCTCGTCCAGCAGACCACGGACCGCGCAAGCGAGGTCACCGAACGGGTCACTGTGGTCGATGTCCTTCGACGACCGCCCATAGCCCGGCATGTCCGGCACGATGACGCGGAACTGGTCGGCGAGCGCGTCGATGTTGCGCGAGTAGTTCGACACTCCGGTCGCTCCGGGCCCGCCGCCATGGAGCAGGACCACAGGGTTCCCGTTCCCTGCCTCGGTGACGAAGAGCTTGCGGTGACCGACGTCGACCACCGACTCGGTGCGTGGGACGCGCTCCAGAACTTCCATGTGCTGTACCTCCGACTCGCTGTATCTGATGAGATCATCAGTGACGATGAAACCATCTGTCAATGGCTCTTGACGGAATCATCAGAAACTAGCGGGCCCCTCTCCAATGGCTTCTTCTGACGAACCAGTCAGATACGATGCAGACTCCAAGAGCGTTCGAGCGGGAGCGGAGTCCGGCATGACCGGTCAGGCGACAGGGGCACCGAGCCGCGTCGACCGCCGGAAGCAGCGCACACGCAGCGCGCTCCTGAGGGCTGCACGTCAACTGCTCGCCGACGGCAGGACGAACGTGAGCATCCAGGAGATCACCGACTCGGCCGACGTGGGCTTCGGAAGCTTCTACAACCACTTCGAGAGCAAGGACGAGCTCTTCGAGGCCGCGGTGACCCAGACGCTGCAGGCGTACGTCGACCTACGGGACGCCGTGGTGGCGGGACACGACGACCCCGCGGAGATCTTCACGGTGAGCTTCCGGATGACCGGCCGACTCCAGCGGCTGCATCCCGAGCTCGTGCGCGTGCTGCTCAACACCGGGCCGCGGATCCTCGTCCACGACGCCGGACTCGCACCAAGAGCCCGGCAGGACATCGCAGCCGCGAAGGATGCCGGTCGCTTCGACGTCGACAACGTCGACCTCGCGCTCATGGCCGCCGGTGGTGCCATGCTCGGACTGCTCCAGCTCCTGGAGTCCCAGCCCGAGGCAGACGCCGCGACCCTGACCGATCAGATGACCTTCTCGGTACTTCGAATGTTCGGGATGACCAAGCGGGAGGCAACCAGGCTCTGCAGCCGCCCGCTGCCGCCCCAGCCCGACCTTTGATCGGTCTCCACGCCGCCTGAGCCGGCCTTGACCACATGACCGCACCGGGCGAGAGCTCGCGGGACTGATCGACAGGGGTGTCGATTCCGGTCGACCGAAGGAACATCCATCCCCGCGACCTGAACCTGTTCGGATGGCCGCTCAGATGCCCTCTGCGAGTCCGTCAGAGCGACCTAGGAGCACAGCGTGGACTCGACTCGCGGACCGACGCTGAGCCAGGTGAAGCAACCGGGCGGGTCGGGAATCTCATGGTGTGACCCCGCCCGAGGCGGAACGCAGTCGTCGGCGACCCGCGCACTCCTCCGGGGGGTCTCCCACAACGCGGCCGACCGCCCAGAGGCAACTGACCGAGGATCGGGTCACAGCATCGCGCAATCGTTGACTTCGTGCAGTACTGACGATATCGTCAGTACTGCACGAAGTACCCAGTGGCCCACATCGGGCCAGAATTCATCGAAGGTGGTAACTCATGACACAGCACACGAACTTCTCCTCGCGGCTGGACGATCTGCAGCAGCGGGTCGCGGCGGCCAAGTCGGCGGTGCAGACGGCCGCGACCGAGTCCGAGGCACAGCTCAGGGAGCGGATCACCCGGGCACAAGACGACCTGGACCGGTCGGTCCAGAACGCTCGGCAGGAGGCCTCGGAGGCCGCCGAAGGCGCTCGGGGGAAGTGGGCTCAGCTGAAGGCGGATGCCGCGGCCAAGAGGAGTGACGTCAAGGCAGACATGGACAAGCGATCCCGGCACATGGACGCCAAGGTTGCTGCGAACGACGCAGCCTGGGCAGAAGGTGACGCGGCCGACGCCCTCGACTTCGCCGACTGGGCCGTCGAGAATGCCCAGCTGGCGATCCTCGACGCCGTCCACGCGCGCGCCTACGCCGACAAGCTCATCGCCGCAGACAACGCGTAGTCCCCTCGGGGCTGGTGGCAGCCAGCCCCATCTCATCACAGTAGACGCGCCGCCGCGGGCAGGACTCGTCGTGTGCCCTCCGCTCGGCACCACCCAGAAGCGAGACTGATCGCGGTGGCGACGTTCGCTGACATGGGTCTCCTCCACGGCAGCGAGGGGCCGGACAGGCCCGCACTCGGCGCCACGCAGTACCGCGCGAGGCCGTCATCTCAAACGCCTCGGGCCGGCTCGCGTCGCGCACCGGGCAGAGGAACAGAAGTGAGAACACACCAGCCGGAACCGGCCAACCCTGCGCTGCTGCAGCATCTCCGGGAGCGCAGCAAGCGCCGCGAGAACCGGGTTGCCGACCAGATCACACGATTCGCCGGTTCCATGAAGTTCGTGTACATCCATGCCATCTGGTTCACCTTGTGGATCGCACTTGGCCTCGAGGACTATCCGTTCGGACTGCTGACGATGATCGTGTCGCTGGAGGCCATCTTCCTGTCGACATTCGTGATGATCAGCCAGAACCGCGCCGACGAGAAGCGTCAGGTGATCGCGGACGAAGCCTGGCGTACGGTCCAGCAGGAGGAGGAGCAGAACGAGAGGCTGCTCCTCCTGGCCAACGAGATCCTGGATCTGACCAGGGAGATCCACGCGACGCGGTCTTCAGCCGTTCCGGCGACTCGCCCGCCAGCTCAGTGACGCCTGCGGCACCTCAGCCGCCTGGAGGCTGGCCGCCTCCTGGCTTGCGACCGGCTCGACCATGGAGCCTGCGGGTGACGGCAAGGGCAACGCTCGGAATCATGGACGCTGTCCTGGGCCTGTATCCAAGGCGTCCTCGGGCGTAACGTCACCACGGAGCACGACCAGCAGAGCCACGATGACGGGAGCAATGACATGAACCGTCCACGGCCTCCCGGGCGGCGGCGCTCGACGCTGATGAACAGCGGCTGGCGTCCGGTCGATCCACCTCGACGCCCTGTGCTGCTCGTCAATCCGAGGTCTGGTGACGGTGCTGCGGCGCGCAACCGGGTCCTCGACCGAGCACGTGAGCGCGGAGTCGAAGCAGTGACCCTCGGCTCCGGCGACGATCTGAGGACACGCGCCCTGGAGGTCGCGGCCCGGGGCGCAGATGCGCTCGGGATGGCGGGCGGCGACGGATCGCTCGCAGAGGTGGCTGCAGTCGCCTCGGCGTGGGGGCTGCCCTTCGTCTGCATCCCAGTCGGGACGCGCAACCATTTTGCGCTGGACCTCGGTGTGGACCGGCAAGACGTGCCCGGGTCTCTGGATGCGTTCACTGATGGCGTGGAGCGCCTGATCGACGTGGGCGAAGTGAACGGTCGGATCTTCCTGAACAACGTCTCCCTCGGCCTCTACGGGGAGGCAGTCAGGCAGGCAAGCTACCGCGACACGAAGGTCCGCACCCTGGCGGAAACGGCGCGCAGGGTGCTTGGCCCAAGTGGGCGAATCCCTTCTCTGCGCGTCACCGACGACACCGGGCGAGAGCATGCACGGCTTGCTGTGCTGCTGATCTCCAACAATCCGTACGCGTTGAACGGTCCCGGCCTTGGCACCCGTCCGACGCTCGCGAGCGGTCGACTGGGGATCCTGGCGCTCGACGCACCAGAGGAGAGGCAACACGCCCCGGGGCGGGCTTGGAGCGCTCCCCACGTGCAGGTCCAAGCGGCAGGGACTGTGCATGCCGGCATCGACGGCGAGGCGGTCGAGCTCGTTGCCCCGCTGGAGTTCGCCGTCCGCCCAGCGGCGCTGCGGGTCCGGATCTCCGCGCGCCACCCCGGTAGCTCGCCGTCAGCGCGGGTCCAGTCACCCACATCACGTCGCGGCAAGGCGCAACACCTCCCCCCGGTCGCCGACTAGTCTGCAGTGGCTCACGCCGGGCCTCCTGTGCGTATCGGTAGGCCCCTTCGGCATCGCGTACGGACCAGGCGGATCCGGGAGGAGCCGAAGTGCACCGGAGGTGGCGGCTCCCCTCGCGCAGCGCAGTGAGGACGACTCACTGCGCGACGTCACCGGAGGGGGCGCCGGACCGACTCCACCTCGCTGGGCCCGGGCGACCACGCGGCGATCCACGGTCCGGTACCCTCGCTCGGGTCGAGCACGCCATCCTCGAGCCAGGTGTAGTCGCCGGCCAGCACCCTCCGCGCCAGCCGCGAGTCGGTGGCATCGGTGTTGGTCCAGAGGGCGGCGAACAGTGTCTCCACGCGCAGACGGCTCTGGTCGCAGAACGCGTCGGCGAGCTGGTATGCGTGCCGTCCGCGCGCGTCGTCGTCGTCGACGCGCAGCATCTCGGCCCGGCTGCACGCGGCCGTCATGGCGAACAGCTCGGCGCCGATGTCCACGAGCCGGCCGAGGAACACCTGCCGGTACTCCAGCTTCGCCTGCCAGCGGGACATGCCGTAGAACGTGTGTCGTGCCAGCTTGCGACTGGACCGCTCCACGAACCGCAGGTGCTCGGCGAGAGGCCCGAACTCGGCGTACGATGCCCGCGCGGAGCCGCGGCCGACCACGAGGTGGGGCAGCCATTTTGCGTAGAACCCACTGGCTCCCACCGCGGCCCGCGCCTTGTCCTGGAACGTCGCGTCTTTGTCCGCCAGCGCGCCGGCCGCCTTGAGGTGGGCGTCGACCGCCTCCCGAGCGATGAGCAGACGCATGATCTCGCTCGAGCCCTCGAAGATGCGGTTGATCCGCGCGTCGCGCAGCATTTGCTCGGCGGGCACGGCTCGCTCGCCGCGGGCGCGCAGGGACTCGGCGGTCTCATACCCTCGACCTCCACGGATCTGCACGAGCTCGTCGGAGATCTTCCACGCCATCTCGCTCGCCCACAGCTTGGCGATTGCGGCCTCGATCCGGATGTCCTTGCTGCCCGCGTCGGCAAGCTGCGCCGACAGCTCCAGCACCGACTCCAGGGCGTACGTCGTGGCGGCGATGAAGGCGATCTTCTCGGCGACGGCGTCGTGCTCTCCGATCGGGCGGCCCCACTGCACCCGCTCGGAGGACCACTCGCGCGCAATCTTCAGCGCCCACTTGCCCGCCGCCGCGCACATTGCGGGGATGGCCAGCCGCCCCGCGTTGAGGGTGGTGAGCGCGATCTTGAGGCCGTCGCCCTCATTGCCCAGCCGGTTCTCGGCGGGGACCCGCACCTGGTGGAACCGGGTCACACCGTTCTCGATCCCCTTGAGCCCCATGAAGGAGTTGCGCCGCTCGACGGTGATCCCCGGGGAGCTGCCCTCGACGACGAACGCGGTGATCCCTCCCTTCCTGCCCTCACGTGCGGGCACTCGCGCGATGACCACGAGCAGATCGGCCACGACGCCGTTGGTGGTCCACAACTTCACGCCGTCGAGCTGGTATGCCGCGCCGTCCGCCGTGGGGATGGCTGTGGTTGCCAAACGGGCCGGGTCAGATCCCACGTCAGGCTCGGTGAGCAGGAACGCGGAGATGGCGCCCGCGGCGCAACGGGGCAGGAACGCCTCCTTCTGCTCGGAGGTGCCGACGAGCTTGACGGGCTCCGGGACGCCGATCGACTGGTGGGCCGACAGCAGCGCGCCGATGCTCGGGTGGGCGGAGCTAGCAAGCATCAGCGCCTTGCCGTAGGACGACGTGGTCAGACCGAGCCCGCCGTACTCGCGCGGGATCTTCATGCCGAAGGCGCCCACGTCTGCCAGGGCCTTGACGTCCTCATCAGGAATCTGTTCCTCGCGCTCGATGCGGGCGCCGTCGATGTGGTCGCACACCTCACGCATCCGGATCAGGAACTCGTCACCGCGGGCGTCGTCGGCAGGGTCGGCCCGGGGATGGGGGTGGACAAGGTCGAGGTCGAAGCGGCCGAGGTAGAGGCCCCTGGCGAAGCTCGGTCGCTCCCACCCCTTCTCACGCGCCGCCTCGACGACCGCGCGGGACTCCCGCTCCGTGGAGTCGACACGACGGGTGCGGTCGGCTCGCTCGGTGGACGGGTTCTCCCTGACGTCACTGCTCATTGGACTCGCCTCCAATATCCAGTGTTACCTCTGGGTAGCCGGAGCGAAAGCGCAAGGGGCCGACCTTTCGAAACCCCCAAGTGGTCCAGCACGCAAACTGCACCGACTCAGCGAGCGGTCCTGGCAGATCACGCGTAAACATGCAGATTCACCCGGCTCGCGGCGAAAGGCCGCACTTCGCCGTTCAGCTCAACCCACATCTGCAGACGGCCGACATCAGCCGGCGCATGATGGGCCCATGCCCAACGAGCCGTCGACGGAACCCGAGCCAGGGCCACCTCGTGGCACCGGTACCGGACAGATGGGTGTCGCCGCGGCGTCCGAGACGTACGGGTGGCCTCTGATCGCCCTCGTCGTGGTCATCCTTCCGCAGGTTCTGGTGCCGGCGAGAATGCGTGAAGGACCCCCGGTCGCCGTGCCCGCGATCGAGGCGGCGGTGGTCCTGATCCTCCTCGCTGTGGCTGCGAAGCCGGGACCGGTCCCACGGGCTGCTCGTCCCCTGGTCCTGACGCTCGTCGCCGTCTTGATCGTCGCGAACACCGGCGCCGCGGTCAGGCTCGTGGCACTCGTCCTGCGAAGCACGCCCGAAGGTGAGACGCCTCCCACCGTGACACAGCTACTGGTCACGGCCGTCACCCTGCTGGCCACGAACATCGTGACCTTCGGGCTGCTCTACTGGCAGATCGACGGCGGCGGCCCCGACGCGCGCCGGGTCGGCGCCGCGCCCTATCCCGACTTCCAGTTCCCCCAAACCGACAACGAGGGACTGGCGCCCCCCGACTGGCAGCCACGATTCCCAGACCACCTCTACCTGGCGTTCACCAACGTGGTCGCGTTCAGCCCCACCGACACGCTCCCACTGACCCATCGCGCCAAAGGACTGATGGCGATCCAATCGATGATCTCCCTGGCCGTTCTCGTCGTGGTGCTGTCCCGGGTGATCAACATCCTCCCGCCGTAGGCACTTCGCCACAGATCACCGTCGAATTCCCGCCGCAGCGCGGCCCAATCACACCGACGCATCGAACCGCGACCTTTGCTCAGGGTCGTCCTTCCGCGGGACAACTCAGCCTGGTACGGCGATGACGGCCCGCTACAAGCCCGGCTGACGCTCGGCTGACCTGCGCCCGCTCGTGTACACGCTCGCCGACCTCGACGCTTCTGCGCCGAACCGGTCTTGCTCGACATCCTCGAAAGCGGCATCACGGTTGCCGGAGAGCGGTCTTGGTCCCAGCGCCAGGTGCGCCCCCGAGAGCGAGGTAGTTCATGGGCACTCGAACCTGCCGCCCGGATGAGCGCCGCGGGCGGCTGGCCAAGGTGGATTCCGCCGATGACGTAGGGCTGCTGGACGACAACGACCAGCTTCGCGACGCCGTACTCACGCCCAACGTCCGCGCGGGCGTCGCCGCCTCCGATGTGATCTGCAGCGCACGCCTTGGGCTGCACGCCAACAGGGACAATCAAGCCACGGCCGTGCCCCTGCTGAAGGATGCAGACACGGCCTCGCACCGACACCCTGCCACGCTCGGGCTGAAGACCAAGGCCGGTACAGCCACGCCGCAGCAAGCGCCGCCGACGTCAAGAAGGGCGGCTCTGACGCTGGCGGGCTTATGCGCACCCACACCCATCTCGCGCAGTCAGCCGACCACGGGCTTGCCGAGCGCCTGGGCCAGAGCCTGCATGGCGCGATCAAAAGCTGGCCGCGCTGCAGGTCCGAACATGTATGCCGTCAGCACCCTGAGGTCCCGCACGGAGCCGTCCACCATCTGGAGGCGCGGGACAAGGCGTGGGACGGGCGGCACTGTGGGCGCTCGGCTCTCGACCACCGCGAGGCTAACGACGCTCGATGCTGCGATCCGGTTGCGTCCGCGCACAGCCGGAACGATCACGCCGTCCGCACCGAAGCCGACCCACAGCCGCGACGCCACCAGCAGGGCGATGGGGACACCCACGAACACGAGAAGCGGCCCGACTGGAGGGCCGGGAAAGCCCCACACAAGGGCGCCTGCAAACGCCATCCCGGCAGCCATCACGACAAGCGTCAGGGCCCAGAAGGACCAGATGCGTCGACCAAGAACCAAAGTCACGGGCGGAGTCTGGCACACGAACGCCTCGCCACGGCGCGCCGACGTCGCCCACTCAGCATCACGTTCGAAAGCCAGAAGTGCCAAGCCGAAGGGCGTAGTGATACGGGCGCACCCGATCAACCGACCCGCCGACCCGACGCTTCACTGTCCGCGCGCCTCCGGGCTCCCAGCTCGTAGGGCCCCAAGAAGGTCCCACATCTCCGAACGCAGACGCGCGAAGTCAGCGTTGACAACGCCAATCTCAGATTCGTCGATGCGGTGACCGTTGACCGGATGGATGACCAGGTCGTTGAGGCTTCCCATCCCGCCGAACGCGCCTAGAAGGTCCAAGCCCTCCCCGCCCCCCGACAGCCGATGCAGGTGACCAGCCAGAGCGCGAGCCCAATGATCCTCGCCGTGTGCCCGCAGGAGGGCGATTGCCTCGGCCAGGACTCCTTGCAGCGCCCTGCCAGTACGAGACGGGTCGACCGCGTGCATGGCCGCAGCGTAGGCCGCGGACCTACTTGAGGGCATCCTGACATGAGCGGAAGGAAGTGCCGCGCAGGTACCCGCAGCGTCAAGAACCATCGCAAACCACTTGTCTGGTGCTGTACGAGAACCATTGCAGCACAGGCACTTCCGAGCGACATTCACACCGTCGGACTCTGACGGGGGTGTCGCGGGTGGCGTCGAGGTCACCACGGACAGACCCGCCTCGGCCAGGCGCGGGTGAGCACGGCATACGACCTGTCTCTGTTCGGCCGCGCGCTGACGCCGTCGTCGACCTTTACTGGGCGGGGCCGGGTTGTCTCCGAATTGGGCTTGCTGCGACGCGGGGATCCCCCAAGTAGTCCATTTGGCCAAAGGCCCGCAGCCCTTCCGCCACGATGTCGAGACAGCGGTGTGAACCGATCAGACGACTCGATGGCACAAGGAGACGTGACACTCGACCAAGGGTCTCCCACGGACCAGGACCTCCTTGCGCAGATCGCCGAGGGCGACCGCGGGGCGCTCCACACGCTCTTCACCCGGCACCAGCCGTGGCTGGCCGCTCGGGTGAGACGGCGGTGCGCCGACCCGGCGATCGTCAGTGAGGTCCTCAACGACACCTTCCTCGTGGTCTGGCAGCACCCTCGCCGTTACAAGGGGGACGGCGAGGTGGCTGCCTGGCTCTGGGGGATCGCCATCCGCACGCTGCTGCACCGGCTGCGACCGAGGAAGTCGGTCTTCGAGCGGCTGGTCCACGCCCGCCAGGAGCACCAGCCCTCCGCCGAGGAGGCAGTCCTGCTCCAGGTCGAGCACAGCGACGTCGGGACCGCGTTGCAGCGGCTCTCGCCCGAGCTCCTCGCCGTCGTGCAGGCCACCGTCATCGACGGCCTGTCCACGCGCGAGGCAGCAGCACTGCTCGGCATCCCGAGCGGAACCGTCAAGAGCCGGATGAGCCGAGCCCGGCTCGAGCTGAGGGAGGCCCTGCGATGACCGGACCCCGCACACCCCGCACCCCGTGGCACGTCGACGACCAGATCCTCGCCGCATACGCGGCAGGCACGACGCCACCCGTCCTCTCCGCCTCGGTCGAGGCGCACGTGCTCGGCTGCGCCGACTGCAGGCAACGACTCGGCGACGACGCGGACCCGCAAGGGCTCGACGAGGCCTGGGAGCGGCTGGCGAGCGCCATCGACCGGCCCTCCCCCGGCATCCTCGGCCGGCTGGGCTCGGTGCACGGGTCCATCCGGTCGACGATCGCCACCCCCGCGATGGTCCTCGCCGCGCTCAGCGCGGTGGCCCTCGTCGTGCTCGCGCCCTTGACCGCCGCGGCAGTCACCGGGGACGCCGGGCTGCTGGCGCTGCTCGTCATCGCCCCTCTTGCGCCGGTCGCTGCTGTCGCCCTCGCCTACCGCGTCCAGGCGGACCCCGCCGGGGAGATCAGCCTGGCGACTCCCGCCGCAGGACTCCGCCTCGTCGCGCTCCGGGCCGTCGTCGTCTCCGTCGCTGCCCTCGTCGCAACGATGGTGACCCTGCTCCTCGTCGACCTGTGGGTCGACCTTACGGCCGCGATGGTGCTCGCGTGGTTCCTTCCCGGGGTGGCCCTCTCGGCCGTGGTGCTGCTCGCCTGCACCACCCGGCTCGACCCGCTCCGCGTGGCGGGCGCGCTCGGCCTCGTCTGGGCCGCCGCCGTCGTCACCGGCTCGACAGCAGGCCGCCGGGTGCGGCCCGAGGTCGTCCTCGACATCATCGCCAGCCCTGCCCTGCAGACCGCGGCCCTAGTCATCGCGACCGCCGCTGTGCTCCTGACCGTCGCCCGTCGCGACACCGTCTCCTACCGGAGGACCGCATGACCACCAACACGTCGACCACGACGACCACCGCGACCATCGAGGCCGACGGCCTGGTCAAGCGCTACGGCAGCACACCGGCCGTCGACGGCGTGACCCTCTCCGCGGGGCGCGGGATCATCGGCCTGCTCGGCCCGAACGGAGCCGGTAAGACGACCCTGCTGCGGATGGTCGCGACCGTGCTCGCGCCCGATGCCGGCCGCCTACGGATGCTCGGGCTCGACCCCGCGGACCCTGCCCAGCGCACCGACATCCGCCGACAGCTCGGCTACCTGCCGCAGTCCCCCGGCCTCTACCCCGGCTTCACGCCGTTCGACCTCGTCGACTACGTGGCCGTGCTCAAGGAGCACACCGACCGGGACTGGCGCCACGAGGAGTCGCGCCGGGTCCTCGAGTCCGTGGGGCTGGCTGACGTCATGCACCGGAAGATCCGCAAGCTCTCCGGCGGGATGAAGCAGCGCGTCGCACTCGCCGCCGCCATGGTCGGCAGTCCACAGCTGCTCGTCCTCGACGAACCGGCCAACGGGCTCGACCCGGACCAGCGCCTTCGTCTCCGCTCGCTGAAGACCGAGTCGTCGACGGTGCTCATGTCGACGCACAACATCTCCGAGGTCGGTGCGCTCTGCCAGAGCGTCTACGTGATGTTCGACGGGCGGATCCGGTTCGCCGGGACGCCGGCGGAGCTGGCCGGGCTCGCGGCCGGACAGGTGTGGGAGGACGCCAGCCAGGACCCACGCGCCATCCGCAGCTGGATCACGGCCACCGGCGCCTACCGCCACCTCGGCGAGCCGCCGTCCGGTGCGCAGGTCGTCGACCCCACGCTGGACGACGGCTACCTCCTGCTGGCCCGTCGGGAGCAGTCGTGAGCACCACCGCCCCCGCGTGGGTGGCCCCAACCGCGCGAGCCGTGCCGTGGCAGCCACTGGCCGGAGTCGCGGTGTGTCTGCTCGGGGTCGTCGTGCTCGCCGCCGTCCGCGGCCGCTGGCCCGTGGGCGTGCTCGACGTCGCCGCGGCGGGCACTGCTGCCGCTGTCGTCGCCGGACTGCGCGACCCCGCCGCGAACCTGTTGAGCGCCATGCCGACCTCCGCCGCACGCCGCCAGGCCCGACGCCTGATGCTCCTCGTCCCGGCGGGGTTGGGCCTGTGGCTCGCCTACCTGGCCGCTGCCAACCTCGTGAGCCGCGGCGTCGGCTGGCCCCTCGGCCCCGCCGTAGCCCTGGTCGCGACCGGCTGCGCCGTGGCCGCTTGGACACCCGAGCGTTTCGCCGTCGAAGCGGGCGTCGCCGCCCCACTCGGCTGGATGGCCCTCGCCCGGGCCTGGAGCGGGCTGCACGACTCCGTGACCCCGGTCCTCACGGCATACCAGAGCCATCCGTGGGTCGTGACCGCCGTGGCCTCGGCCGCGCTGTTGATGGGAAGAAGCCGATGAGCACCACCACGACGACCAGGCCCCGTGGGGCCGACACGGCCCACCGGCCGTTCACGACCCTGGCCCGCCTCGAGGGGCGCCGGATGCTCCGGCACCCGGCTCCCTGGATCGGCATCCTGCTGTGGCTGGCGGCGAACTACGCCGCTCTCGCCAGTGCGCCCTCGTGGTCGAGTGCCCAGTACCAGGGCCTGCAGTCCTCCGCGGCGTTCCTCGCGGCCGGTGTCTCGATCGCCGCCGCGTATGCCGCCGGGCGCGACCGTCTCCGACTGGCCGAGGACGCCCCCATGAGGGCGGAGGACCGCGCTGCCGCACGGTTGGTCGGCGGCCTCGGACTCGTAGCCCTCGTGGCAGTCGTCGTCGCCGTGGGCGCTCTCTGGCTGCGGTGGACCGGTGGCGTCGCCATGGGCGCCGAGCCGGGCCGCACCCTCCACGCCCACTTCACCCTGCCCGAGCTCCTCCACCCCGTCGCCCTGGCCGCCTTCGCGGTCGCGGCTGGAGCCGCCGCCGCGCGGCTCCTGCGACATCCGCTGGCCGGCTCCATCGCGGTGTCCGTGCTGTGGTTCGTCGCCGGCCCGGCCTACTGGACGCTCAACGGTCCCGTGCTGCGGCTGTTCGCGCCGCTCATGGTCCAGCCCTACAACATCGAGGTCGCACCGGCCGCCACCGACCCGCTTACCCTGCCCTCGACCTGGCTCCTCGAGGGCCCGGGGCCGTTCCAGCCCTACTGGGCCCGGCTCGTCATCGTGCCCGAGCTCGGCGCGTGGCACGACCTCTACCTCGTGGCCGTCACCCTGCTCGCGGCCGCCGTCGCCCTGCCCGGGCGGTACCGCCGGCCCCTCCTCGCCGCCGGAGCCGTGCTCGCCGTCGTCACGGTGCTGCTCCAGGCTCGGGTCTCCCCCTGACGACGTGCGTGTGTCACCGGCCGTCTCCGACCAAGAAGCCTCCCCAACGGCAGGTGCCGCTGGAAGGATGTGGAGAGTCGAGACCTCGGGTGGAGGAGAATCCCATGCCCAGCGCAAGCCGCACCATCAGCATCGACCGCCCCGTCGAAGAAGTCTTCGCCTTCTTCACCACGCCTTCGAACGATCCGAAATGGCGCCCGCACGTCAAGGAGATCAACGCCCTCGGACCGCCCGCCACGGGCTCCAGGATTCACCAGGTGGTCCAAGGACCCGGCGGTCGCGGCATTCCGGCCGACATCCAGGTGACAGCCTACGAGCCACCAAACCGTTACGCCTTCAAAGCGATCGCCGGCCCGGTTCGGCCCGAAGGCGAGTTCCGAATGACCGCTGCCGGGGAAACCACAGAAGTGACCCTGTCGCTCAACGCCGACCTCGGGGGCCTCAAGAAGCTTGCGCTCTCCCGCTCGGTTCAGAAGGCCATGGAGGGCGAAGTAGGAGGACTCGACGCCGCCAAACGCCTCTTGGAAGGGCACTGACCGCAGGCGGAAGGGGCGACATCAGGTCGACGGGCCGGCTCTTCCTCGGCGTGGACGACCGAACCGGCCTCGCCGCCCGGACGCCTGAGATCTCAGGACGCGCGGGGGTCGGGTCGCGCGCGAACGCGAGCCCAGCGGCATACCAAGGGGGTCGAATGCCGCTGGGCTCGCTCGCAGCGGGCGCGCGGCCCGCGGGCGGCTCCGGTCAGGACGCCTCGACCTTCGGCATGATCTCCTCCTTGAGGCGCTTGAGGTCGTCGAGGGTCTTCGAGACCGGCACGTCGGCGAACGGAGGCCACAGCAGCGGCATCGTCAGCCCGGCCTCCTGGTAGCGCTTCAGCATGTCGGTGATCTGGTCGGCCGTGCCGACGAGGATGTTGGACACCTTGCCGTTGTCGGTCTGGTCGACCTTCTCGTCGGTGATCGTGAACCAGATCATGCTGCACATGTCGAGGTCGTCGATCGACTTGCCGAGCTCCTCGAGCTCCCGCGCGATGGCGGTCCGCCACTCGGTCAGCTCGCGCGGGGTGTCCTGGATGCCGATCCAGCCTGCGAGGCCGTA
Organism: Intrasporangium oryzae NRRL B-24470; assembly: GCF_000576595.1. Taxonomy (GTDB): domain Bacteria; phylum Actinomycetota; class Actinomycetes; order Actinomycetales; family Dermatophilaceae; genus Intrasporangium_C; species Intrasporangium_C oryzae. Next base: position 32,532 of record NZ_AWSA01000015.1, read on the forward strand.
CTTGGCGACGCGGTCGGCCGACCGCTTCGGGTCGCGCAGGCCGCTGAAGTAGATCGGCGGGTGGGGCTTCTGCAGCGGCTGGTGGCCGAAGCCGCAGCGGTCGAAGTCGGCGAACTCGCCGTGGTACTCGAAGATCTCGTTGGTCCAGATGCCCTTGCAGATCTCGATCGTCTCGCGCACGTGGGCGTGGCGCCGCGGGAAGAGGTGCGTCGCGCTGGCTGCGGCGAACTCCTCGGGCATCCACCCGGCCCCGATGCCGACGTTGAGGCGGCCGTTGGAGAGGTGGTCGATCGTCGCGCACTCGGCCGCGAAGACACCTGGGGACCGGTACGGCGTGTCGGTGATGCTCATGCCGATGCGGACCTTCTCGGTGCGCGCAGCGAGCCACGGCAGGATGGGCCAGCCCTGGAACCACTTGCCCGTCGACGCGACCGGCAGCTGCGTCGGGAACTCCTTCATCATGCCGAAGGAGTACTGGAGCTCTCCGCGGTCGGAGGCCTCGGGCACGACGATGCGGTCGAGGGTCCAGACGGAGTCGAAGTCCAGCTCCTCGGCCAGGTCGGTGAGGTCGGCGAGCTCCTGGACGGTGACGTGGTTGCGGAAGGTGGGGAGGTAGAGGGCGAGCTTCATCGGTCAGACATCTCCTCGTGAGCGATCACGTTCGGCGTCGACCGGGCGTGCTGCACGCGACCCGGTCTGGCCCCTTGTCGTTACTCAACCCACGGACCCGACCACCCGCAATGGGGTCGATGCTCATGGTTTCCTCAACGCGGCTGCGCCCGTGGGAGCCGGAGCAGCATCGAGGTCCCGGTGAGCGTGGAGCGACCCACGGTGAGGTCGCCGCCCATGGCCCGCATGAGGCCGTGCGCGAGGCCCAACCCGAGACCCACACTCTCGTAGTGCGCGGCGTCCTCCGGTCCGCCCCCTGCGCGCTCACCCGACGACGGGTCGGCCCGGGCGAAGGGTGTGAAGAGCCGCGGGAGGAGGTCCTGCGGGATCCCGGGACCGTCGTCGTCGACCGACACCACCACGCTCGCACCGGTCACGCTCGCACCGGTCACGCTCGCACCCTCCTGCGTGGCCCGGGTGCGCACGTCCACCCGACCCCCCACGTTGCCGTGCCGGATGGCGTTCGTGACGAGGTTGAGCAGCACCTGGCGGAACCGGCGTCGATCGGCGCAGACGACGTCGTCCGCGAGGTCGTGCGCCAGCTCGACCTGCCGCCGCTCGGCCGTGGCCGAGAGCAGCCCGAACACCTCGACCACGACGTCCCGGACGCGGACGCCCTCGAGCACGAGGGGCAGGGCGTTGGCCTCGATGCGGCTGAGGTCGAGAACGTCGGCCAGGAGGTCCATCACGTGGCCGGCGGCGGCGGTGATGTGGCCCAGTGCCTCGCGTCGCTGGGCCTCGTCGAGGTCGATCGTGCCGAGGATCTCGGCGAAGCCGACGATGGCCTGGATCGGCGTGCGGGCCTCGTGGCCCACGGCGGCGAGCAGCTCGGACTTGGCGTGCACGAGCTCCTCGGCCGTCCGTCGCGCCGTTTCCGCCTCCACCCGGGCTCGCCGGTCGGACTCGGCCGCGCGCCGCTCGGTGAGGTCGAACACGTTGACGACGTACTGGGCCGGAGTGCCGTCCCGACCACGAAGGAGTGAGATCGTCACCTCCACCTCGACGGTGCGGCCGTCGCCGCGCTGCAGCAGCGCCTCGAAGGTGATGGGTCCGCGGCCGCCCTGGCCGAGCTCGTCGAGCCGGGTCTCCAGCGATCGGCCCTTGGGGACCACCACGTCGGCGAGGGCGCTGCCGACCAGGTTTCGTGCCCCGAGCCTGGTCAGGGTGTTGTTGCTCGTGGTGACGGTGCGGTCGGGTCCGAGGATCGCCATCCCGAGCGAGTTGTCGTCGAAGGACCTGCGGAACCGCTCCTCGCTCTCCATCAGGTCGCCGAGCAGGCCGGCATGGTCGATGGCGACCGAGGCGAGATGGCTGAAGCGGTCGACCAGCAGCTGCTCACGCGGAGTCGGACGATGCGGTTGAGGGTGGTACACGGCGAAGGTGCCCACGGGCAGCCCGTCGCGCCCCTCGATCGGGGTGGACCAGCAGCTGCGCATCCCCGCCGCCAGGGCCAGGTCGCGGAAGTCGACCCACCGGGCGTCGGTACGCACGTCGGTGGCGATGACCGGGACGTTGAGCGACGCCGCCGTCCCACAGGAGCCGGCCCGTTCACCGATCGACATCCCGTCGATGGAGGCGACGTACTCGGCGGGAAGGCTCGGCGCCGCGCAGTGGTGGAGCGTGCCCCGCTCGCGGTCCAGCAACAGAACCGAGCACCGCGCGTCAGGGATGAGGTGCTCGAGCGAGGTGAGGATCTCGCCCAGCACGTCGGGCAGCGGGGTGGCGCCGGCCATCAGCTCGAGCACCTCGGTCTGCCGATCGAGCATCTCCTGCGCGTCGCCGGGCCAGAGCTCCGCGCCACGCTGTGGCAGTCCCGCCGCGGTCATTCGCCCTCCACCAGCTGGTAGCCGACACCACGCACGGTCCGCAGCAGCCGAGGCTTCGACGGGTCCTGCTCGAGCTTGAGGCGGAGCCGGTGCACGTGCTCGGTCACCGTCGCCTCGCCGAGCCATTCGGAGGAGCAGTTCCACACCCGGTCGACCAGCTGGCTGCGCGTGAAGACGTGGCTCGGGTGCATGGCCAGGAAGAGGAGGAGGTCGTACTCCCTCGGGGTGAGCTCGATCTCCTGTCCGTCGAGCTGGACCTTTCGGCTGGCCGTCTCGATGCGCAGTGCGCCGACGACGATCGCCTCACCGGACAGTTCCGGGGAGCTGCGCCGCAGCACGGACCTGACGCGCGCGGCGAGCTCACCGGGTGAGAACGGCTTCACGAGGTAGTCGTCGGCTCCGAGGTCCAGCCCGACGATCCGGTCGGTCTCGCCGCTGCGTCCCGAGAGCACGATGATCGGCAGGTCGGACCTGCCCGCCTGCCCCTCCCGCACCGACCGCAGGACGTCCAGACCGCCCAACCGCGGCAGCGAGAGGTCGAGGACGACCAGGGTCGGGTGGTCGTCGCGGATCCGGCGCAGGGCCGTGGCGCCGTCGTCGGCCTCCACGACGCGGAACCCGGCATCGTCGAGCTGCCAACGGACGACGGTACGGATCGCGGCGTCGTCGTCCACGACGAGCACGACTGGCGCTCTCGGGTCGGCCACCCTGCCGGCCGCGACCTGGCTCATGCCTGATGCCTATCACGCCGTGCCGGGACCGGTCACCACATCGTTCGTCACGGTGGCCCTTGTTCGGGGACGTGTTCGTCAGCCGGTCTTGGCCGGTGCGAGCTGGATCGGGCCAAGTCCTTGGTCACTGCCGGAAGACGATGTCCCTCACGGGCCGGATCAGTCCCGTGCAGTCTCACCACGGAAGCGCCGTGCCATCCCGGAAGAAGCCCCCTCGCGGGCCGTCGTCGGGAAGCGTGGCAGCCCACACGATCCCGGGGACGCTGTCGGCGACGGGACGTGCGCCCATCTGCTCGGCACCCGGCCACGTTGCAGTGAGGAAGGGGTCGACCGCATTGACGATGACGGGCGTGTCGGCGAGCTCGGCGGCGAAGGCGGCGGTGAGCGCCAGCACCGCCGCTTTGCTGACGCCGTATGACGCGGCTGCCCCACGGCGAGAGGTCAGCCCGAACTGCGTGTCGCCGTGCGATCCGGCTCCGCTTCCGACGTTCACGACCCTTGGATGGTCGGAGCGCTGGAGCAGCGGGAGGAACGCCTGCACCATGGCCCAAGGACCGAACAGATTGGTGTCCATGACTTTTCGTGTCTCCTCAAGGTCCGCACTGAGCGCCGTCTCCGTCCAGTCGACGTACGCCGCAGCGTTGTTGACGAGGACATCGAGCCTGCCGGCGCCGGCGTCCACGGCAGCGGCACCGGCTCGGATCGAGGTGACGTCGGAGACATCAACAACGAGCGGGCGGGCATCGCCGCCGGCCGCGGACGCCTCCCGGACGGAGCGAGCCACCGCGTCGGGGTCGCGTCCGGCAAAGAACACGATGGCGCCACTCCGGGCCAGGTCCCCGGCGACCGCGCGGCCGATGCCTCGGGTCGCACCGGTGACGAGGCAGACGGGGGCCTGCTTCCACGGCCATTGGTTCGCGATCTTGAGTTCTGCCATGGCTCACTCCTGATGTGACGGAACGGTCCGTTCCACCTAAAGTAGGTGCATGCCATCGAAGACCGCAACCGGAGCGTTCCGTCGCTCGCGCGAAGAGCGCGAGGCAGTCATCCTCGACACGGCGCAGGATCTCTTCTACGCGCGCGGGGTCCATGAGGTAGGCATGGACGAACTCGTGGCAGCCACCGGGCTGGGCAAGGCGACCGTGTACCGGTTGTATCCCACGAAGGACGCACTGGTCGGGGCCTACTTGCAACGGCTGGCGACGACGATCTTCGCCGAGATCGACGCCGTGCAGGAGCGGCACGCCGGTGCCGCCGCACCAGCGCTGCTGGAGATCCTCGATGCCGTCGAACACGACATCCGCCGCCCGGGGTTCCGCGGCTGCGCCTTCAACAACGCCAGCATCGAGTTCGACGACCGGGATCATCCGGCGCGGGCAGCGGCACGCTCCTACCGGGATCTGCTCGACACGCGACTCCGCGGCCTTTCGGTGGAGCTGGCCGGGCGGGCCGCCGGTGAAGCCCTGGGCGATCAGCTCGCCGTCCTCATCGACGGCGCCTACACCAATGCTGCCCACCTCGGGCCGGACGGGCCCGCCGCAGCAGGGCTGGGGCTCGCCCGCGAGCTCGTTCAGTCCCACACGGGCGGCCGATCATGAGCGAGCGGTACCTGTACCTGACGGTCACGTCACGGGCCCAGTGGCGTGGCTGGTTGGCCGCCCACGGTGCGAGCGAGCCGGGCGTCTGGGTCACGACATGGAAGAAGGGCAGCGGGCAACCCCACGTCTCCTACGACGACATCGTCGACGAGGCCATCGCCGCCGGATGGGTCGACTCACGTCCCCAGCGTGTCGACGAGAACCGCTCAGGCCTGCTCGTCACCCCGCGCAAGCCTGCCAGCCGCTGGTCGAAGAAGAACAAGGATCGGGTCGAACGACTTCTCGCTGCCGGCCTGATGCGCCCTGAGGGGCTCGCCGTCGTCGAGGCAGCCAAGGCGTCGGGGACGTGGAACGCCCTCGATGACGTCGAGGCACTCAACGAGCCGGACGACCTGAGCGCAGCACTCGACGCAGAGCCGGTCGCACGCGCCTACTTCGCGGCCTTTCCGAGGTCCGCCAAACGCGCCATCCTCGAATGGATCTCGGCGGCGAAGACCCCCGAGACCCGCGCAGCCCGCATCGAGCGCGCGGTCGGCGACGCCTCCCTCAACATCCGCGCCAACCAGTGGCGCCAGCCGAAGGGCTCCCAGCGCACCGCACCGACGCCTGAAGGCCGCAGCAAGCGCACAGAGTAGGACATCGCGGCCCGCCCGGTTCCCCCACGACTCAGACGCGAGCCGGGTCACGCCTCAGTGGATCCCCGCGGCCATGATGTCGAGCAGCCGGGTCATCGCGGCTTCACGCTGCTCCGCATCGAAGGCGACGAGGGGACCCTCAAGCAGCAGGTTGGCCAGGCCGTGGACGGCAGCCCAGGCCGCGACGTCGGTGTAACCGCGCAGCTCCGGTGCGAGCGCGCCAGCCTCGACGAGCTCGTCGATGCACTGCTGGACCAGCTGGAAGGGTCCGAGCCCGCTGTCCCCGCGAGCCTCCGGAGGCGGCGCCTCGGGCTGCCGGGGGTGGGCCTCGGGGAGAAAGGCGACGGCGAAGAGTCCCGGCTCAGACAGGGCGAAGTGGAGGTAGGCGCTGCCCGTGGCCCGGAACCGCGCCCGGGCCGCCTCCGCCCTGTCGCTCGTCGTCGGGATCTCGGCCATCTCGGCTTCCATGGTCCGGGCCATCTCGGCCGACGCGTGCGCCGAGATGGCGACGAGCAGCGCCTCGCGGTCGGCGTAGTGCCGATAGGCAGCGGTGTTGCTCACGCCGGCCCGGCGCTGGACGTCGCGGAGCGACACGGCTGCGGGCCCGCCTGCGCGCGCCAACGCGATCCCATGGGCGAGCAGAGTCGCCTTGAGGTCGCCCCTGCGGGACTGTCGTCCCGGTTCGGCCATTGCGCTTCCTCTCCACCGAGGGCACTTGTTGACAGTGCTAACAGACAGTGTCACTCTAGCCAAGTTGACACTGCTAACTCCACTTTCCGCGCAGGTCAGGAGCCCCTGGAATGTCGTCGACCACCTCCCCCCAACCACCGGGCGTCCCTCCAGCCGCCTTCCCTCCAACATCCGTCCCTCCTACCGCGGTCCCCGGCGGCTGGGATCCGCGGTCGTGGCGCCGCGCAGGCCCGACGACGGTCCTCACGGTCGTGCTGCTCGCCGTGCTGGCGATCAACGTCGAGACCACCGTCGTCAACGTGGCCGTCCCGACCCTCAATCGGGAGCTCGGAGCGACCACGACCCAGCTCCAGTGGATCGTCGACGCCTACAACCTCGCCTTCGCTGCGCTGGTTCTCGCCGGCGGAGGGATCGGTGACCGCGCTGGACGTCGGGGCACTCTCGTCGTCGGCCTCATCCTCTTCGGTGTGACCTCCGTGCTCGCCGCCGTGTGCACCACCCCGGACGCCCTCATCTGGGCGCGCGCAGGCATGGGGGTGGGATCCGCGCTCGTGTATCCGACGACGCTCGCGATCATCACGGACACCTTCCGCGACCGCCGGGCCCGGGCAGCCGCGATCGGCGCGTGGGGGGCGGTGGGCGGCCTCGGTGTCGCGCTCGGCCCGATCCTCGGCGGGGTGCTGCTCGAGCACTTCTGGTGGGGAAGCCTCTTCCTTGCCCTCGCACCCGCTGCAGTCGTCGCTGCTCTGTTGAGCTGGCTCGTCGTTCCCGAGTCGCGTGAGCCACACCGACCCCGCCTCGACCGGGCAGGAGTGACGCTGTCGGTCCTCATGCTGGGCAGCCTCGTCTACACGATCATCGAGGCACCGGATCGGGGCTGGACCTCGCTGTCGACGTTGATGGGATTTGCGTGCGCCGGAGCCGCTGCCGTGGCCTTCGTCGTGGTCGAGCTGCGGCAGGCCCAGCCACTCATCGACGTCTCCCTCTTCACCAACCTGCGGTTCAGCGCGGCCAGCGGCGCCGTCACCATCGCCTTCTTCGCCCTCTTCGGGTTCATCTTCCTCATCACGCTCTTCTTCCAGCTCGTGCAAGGACAGGGACCGCTCACCACGGGGATCCGGATCCTGCCGGTCGCGGTCTCGATCGCGGTCGGGTCCGTCGTCGGAACTCGGCTCGCTGCGTCCCGCCTCGGGACCAAGGCGGTAGTGACCGCCGGGCTGCTCATGCTCGCGATCGCCTTCGCCTGGGCGTCGACCGCCCACGCCGACATCGGCTATGGCGAGGTCGCCGGGCAGATGGTGCTCCTGGGCACCGGACTCGGCCTGACCAGCGCACCCGCCACGGAGTCGATCATGGGCGTCGTGCGCCCCGAACAGGCCGGCGCGGGCTCAGCCCTCAACGACGCCACTCGACAGGTCGGTGGCACCCTCGGGGTCGCGGTGCTCGGAAGCATCTACGCCACCCTGTACGCCCGGCACCTCGACGGCTCTCCCGTCGTCGCACAGTTGCCCGAGGCGGCCCGCACGGTGGCTGGTGAGGGGCTGGCACAGGGCCTCGCAGTCGCTCAAGCGGCGCCGCCGGGGGCCGGACTCGCCGTGCGCGAGACCGTCATCGCAGGCTTCCTGGACGGGCTTCAGGCCGGGTGCCTCACCGCCTCAGCAGTGTGCGTTGCCGGTGCGGTCGCCGTTGCCGCGCTGCTCCCATCGCACCCCAGCCCACCGGTCCGGGCGGGTCATGCTCCGGACCGCGAGCCCCAGGTCGCCCCGTGACCGCTCATCGCCCCGACGACGCTACTGCGACCCGGGCCGTCGCAGGCTCGCGGCTTCGGCAACGCTACGGCCCCTGGGCCGTCGTCACAGGGGCCTCCGACGGCATCGGACGTGCCTGTGCAGTTGCCCTCGGCGCAGCCGGCTTCAACCTCGTGCTCGTCGCCAGGCGTGAGCCCGAGCTCGAGGCGCTCGCCGCCGCACTACGCTCCTCCGGCGCCGAAGCCCTCGTCGTGGCGGGCGATGTCACGGACGTGCGGTTCACGGAGCGGCTCGCGGCGACCACCGCCACCCTCTCCGTCGGACTGGTCGTGCTGGCAGCGGGTTTCGGATCCCTCGGCGCCTTCGTCGATCGTGAACTGGCGGACGAGGTCGCCATGATCGAGGTCAACGTCGTGGCCGTGACACGGCTCGCGCACCTCTTCGCGGGCCGGCTCGCCGCGCAGGGCTGCGGCGGACTCGTCCTCTTCGGCTCCATCGTCGCCGGACAGGGAACGCCGCTGCAGGCAAACTACGCGGCGACCAAGGCGTACGTCCGCTCGCTCGGCGAGGCCCTCTCCGTCGAGCTGCGCCCGCACGGCGTCGACGTCCTCGTCGTCTCCCCCGGGCCCGTCGACACCGGATTCGCAGACCGGGCCGGGATGACCATGCCGTCGGCGGCCGCCCCCGAGGTCGTGGCTCGCGCCGCGCTCCGCTCCATCGGGCGGCGGGGCTCGGTCGTCCCCGGCGTCCGCGCCCGGTTGCTGACCTTCGGGCTCGCCCTCGCTCCCCGTCGGCTTCGGACCCGGATCATGCACCGTGTCATGCGCGGCATGCTGGGTCCCGAGCCCCCGGACCAGCGAGCCGTTGCTCCGAGCGGGAGCGGGGGCACCGTCAGACCATCGTCGGGCACCGAGTCGCGGCCGGGCACCTGAACGAGCCCGACTGGAGATCGGGGGCTCTCGTCCACGTCGCTGGATGCCGCCCTGCTGTGGGGCGACTGAAAGAGGGCACCCCGTGGGCCCCTTGACCCCCTGTATGCCGCTGAGGCACCTCCCGTCCTGCGGCTCGCCCGTCGGAGCCGGGACCGGAACGTGACGTCTGGGGTGCAGGTTGGCTGGCTCAGCCCACGGAGGCGACAACGCCGTCGACGCAGGCCAGGGGCATAAGGCCTCGTCGTGACGGGCGCCCCCTGGCCCTCGAGCCAGGGCCAACCGTTGCCCTGCCCCGTTACCTCCCGAGCGGAGGCGAGCGGGTATAGCGTGACACGGTTCGGTGGAAGCTCAAGGAAGTGCTCTCGACAGACCAGCTCACGGTCACTGGAGGCCCCAATGCGTCGATATCCGTTTATTGCCGTGGCCGTCTGCGCTGCAGCCTGGCTCGCGGTGGTCCCCGCCGCCCAGGCCCGCACGGCCGACATCAAGGTCCAGGTCACGGACGTTTCGCAGAGCACGCAGTCGGGGGACGTTCTCTCGCAGAATGAGACCCCGATCGCGGTCAACCCGGCGAACCCCGACAACATGATCACGGGCGCCAACGACTGGAACTACAACGACGGCTGCGCCGTGAACTCCACTTTCGATGGTGGGAAGACTTGGAGCCCAACGCTTCCCGATGGGTTCATCCCCGGCGTCACCAAGTACACCAACGACCCGGCCGTTCCCGGGACGGGTGCCTACGACGCCGGCGGCGACCCCACGATCGCGTTCTCACCGGACGGCAGGGTTGCCTACTTCGTGTGCCAGGCCTTCAACTTCACGCCTCCCTACGAGATCGCTCTGTTGCTCAACCGCTCCTATGACGGTGGGCGGACGTGGCAGCAGACCGGCCTGACCCAGGTCTCGACGGGCACGGGCAACGGCGTCTCCAAGGGGTCCAACGGGCAGTTCCCGGACCACGAGAACATCCACGTCGACCCGACGAACGGCTGGATCTACGTGACCTGGGCGCAGTTCAACGGCTCGAGCTCCCACTCTCCCGTCATCGTCGCAATCAGCCGGGACGGTGGCGACACCTTCGTGCAGACCCAGGTGACCGCTGGCAACGTGCGCAACAACCAGGACCAACGGGTCGTCACCGACCCACAGGGCAACGCCTACCTCACGTTCGACAACAGCGTCCAGGGCGGCAAGGGCACCGTGATCTATGTGAGCCGACTCCAGAGCGGGTCCAGCACCTGGTCGACGCCCTACGCCTTCACGACGCTGACCAACCCCCTGTGCCTGTTCCCGCCCTACTGCTTCACCATCTCCGGCGGCCAGTTCCGCGCCGGCGGGACCTACCCGGCACCGGCCTTCAACCCCGTCGACGGGCGGCTCTACGTCGCGTATGCCGACGCCAAGGGGTCATACGGCCAGCTGTACGTCCAGTCGGCGCCCGGCACGGACCTCACCTCCTGGACGCCGCCGAAAGCCGTCTCGCCGGCCCCCGCCGACCAGTTCTCCGGCGAGCTGTCGATTGCGTCCAACGGTCGGCTCGATCTGTCCTTCTACGACCGTCGCTACACCGGCAACGCGCTCGTCGACGTGACCTACGCGACGAGCTCCGACGGCGGAGCGAGCTGGCGCACGGCGCGGGTGACGGATCACGGGTTCGACCCCTCCGCCTGGGGAGTACCGTCCGGCGCAGGCTTCCGGCCCTTCATCGGCGACTACAACGGGATCGCCTCGACGCCCACGCACGCTGAGCTGACGTGGACCGGCGTCGCCGAACCCGCGCCCTACAACCTCGACATCTACGCCGCGACGGTCACGCCCTGACGGTCAGAGCCAGCCGTTGCCGTCGGCGATCAGCACCGCCTCGGCCCGGTTGCCCGCCCCGGTCTTGCCGATCGCACTCGACAGGTGGTTGCGGACCGTGCCCTCGGAGAGGAAGAGCTTCCGGGCGATCGCGGCCACCGACGAACCGTCCCGGGCTGCCTGGAGGACCTCCGCCTCCCGCGCCGTCAGCGGTGACTCGCCCGCGATCAGGCTGTCGGTGGCGAGCGCCGGGTCGACGACCCGCAGGCCGGCATACACCCGGCGCACGGCGTCCGCGAGCTCGGCGGCCGGGGTGTCCTTGACGACGAACCCCGAGGCTCCGGCCTGGAGCGCCCGACGCAGGTAGCCCGGTCGGCCGAACGTCGTGACGATGAGGATCCGGACGTCGGGGAACTCGGCTCGGACCGCGGCTGCGGCGGCGATGCCGTTGAGCCCCGGCATCTCGACGTCGAGGAGGGCGACGTCGGGACGGTGCTCACGCACTGCATCGAGCACCGCGTCGCCGGAGCCGACCTCGGCGACGACCTCGAGGTCCGGCTCGAGGGCGAGCAGCGCGGAGAGGGCGCCGCGCACGAGCGCCTGGTCGTCGGCCAGCAGCAGCCGGATCATGCCTTGACCACCTTCAGCGAGAAGCCGGGGTTCAGCGTGGTGGTGACGACCGTCGCGCCCACCGCCGCGGCCCGCTCACGCAGCCCGAGCAGCCCGTGCCCGCCGACCGGCATACCCTCGACGCCGGCGCCGAGGGCGCCACGTCCGTCGTCGGCGATCTCGGCCGAGGACGCCGTCAGCGTCACCGTGCAGCGACGCGCACCACTGTGCCGGACCACGTTGGTGACTCCCTCCCGGATCGTCCAGGCGAACAGCTCGCGCAACGACGAGGGCACCTCGTCCGTGGAGTTCGGCAGGTCTGCCTCGATCTCCGCGGCCTCCAGGGCGATCCGGGCCCGAGCGAGCTCACCGGGCAAGGTGAGCTCGCGATAGCCCTCGACGGCCCGGCGCACGTCGGCGAGCGCGTCGCGCGACAGCCGCTCGAGATCGGTGACCTCCGCGCGAGCGCGCGTCGGGTCGACGTCGAAGAGCTTCTGGGCGAGCTCGGCCTTGACCGTGATCACCGTGAGCGAGTGGCCGAGGATGTCGTGCAGGTCGCGGGCGAAGCGGTTGCGCTCGTCCTCCAGGGCGAGCCGGGCGTTCTCCTCGCGCACGGAGAGCATCTCGATGTTGCGGCTGATCGACTGGGAGATGCCCCAGATCGCGAGCGCCGCGACGAGCGTGCCGAAGAGGATGCCGCGGTCGGACTCCCAGCCGTCCACGAGCAGCGTGGCGGCGTAGGTGGTGCAGGCGACGGCGGCCGCGACGATCCACCCCCACAGGGAGGGCAGGGAGATCATGCTGAGGACGGCGATGTAGACCGCCGTCGCGGTCCCCGCCTGACCGATCGCCAGGCAGATCGTCACGGCGAGCGCGATCTCGACGGCCACGGCGACGACGCCGAGGGCCGGGCTCGGCGTGATCCGGAACGGCGTCCCCGCCCGGCGCCACCGCAGGAGCAGGAAGACCCCGAGGTAGATCGCGGCGAAGAGCACCGTGGCGACGATCGCGACCCAGCCGGCGACCGTGTCCCGCTTGGACCAGCCCGCCTCGAGCGGGTTGAGCAGGTAGAACATCCAGATCGCCGCGAAGACCCACCCCCACCGACGAGGACCGTCGCGCGGGTCGAGGTCGGCGCGGGTGGAGCTCATGCGGCTCACCGTAGTGGCGCTCACGCCGGTCGCGTTCACGCCCGAGCCGTGTCCTTGCTCATCCGCCAGGCCGCACCGGCGACGAACAGGACGAACCAGCAGACGGCGTTCACGACGGCATACCAGGGCAGGTCGTGCGTGAGCGGCGCGCGGGCGACCTCGGCGACGCCGTACATCGGGGTCCAGTAGGCGATGTTCCGGACGACGTCGGCGTACTGGCTGAGCGGGATGAAGACGCCGCCGAGGAACGACAGCAGGGCGAGTCCGGGGCCGAGGATCTGCATGGTGTTCTCCCCCGGGACCAGATAGCCGACGAAGACCCCGAGCGCCGCGAACGTCAGCGTGCAGAACAGTGTGACGACCGCGCTGAGGACCCAGACGTGGGTCGGCATCTGCGCCTTGCCTTGGGACACGCCGACGACGTTGACGACGGCGATCGCGAGGGCCCCCATGAAGAGGGCGACGAGCGCCTTCATGAGGATGTAGGCCACCGGGTTGAGGGGGGTCAGTCGCAGCTGCCGGGACCACCCGACGGCGCGTTCCATGGCGACCATCGTCCCCGTGGCCGCCGCCGTCAGCGCGGCCCCGTAGAGGGCCATCGACACGAGCAGGTATGCCGCGACGTTCCCCTCGCCGACCGTTTCCTCCCAGCCCCGCTGGCTCCCGATGCTCAGCAGCAGAGCCGCCGGGACGATGAGGGTCAGGACGACGGTGCGCCTGTTGCGCAGCATCCGGCGCAGCTCGATGCCGAGCACCGTGCGGTTGAAGCCACCCATCGCGGGCAGCTGGCGGGCTCCGGGGTCGAGGGTCATGGGCAGGTCTGTCATGGGCAGGTCGGTCATGGGCAGGTCGGTCATGGGCAGGTCGGTCATCGGGTCTCTCCTTCGTCGTCGTGGCCGGTCAGGCTGAGGAACGCCTCTTCGATGCCCTTGGCGGTGATCTCGACGTCCCGGGCGGTGGTCTCGGTGAGCAGGTAGCGAGCGACCGCGTCGCTGTCCTTGGCGTGCACGATCACGCTGTCGCCGCGGACCTCGACGCTGTCGACGCCGCCGAGCGACGTGAGAGCGGCGGCATCCGGGTCGGGCAGGGTTGCGCGGACCGTGCGGCCCGAGGCGAGCGCCTTGATCTCGGCGCCGGTGCCGTCGGCGACGATCCGGCCACGGCTCATGAGGACGATCCGGTCGGCATACTGGTCGGCCTCCTCGAGGTAATGAGTCGCGAAGAGCACGGTGCGGCCCCGCTCGGCATCGGCGCGGATCGCCGACCAGAAGGTCCGCCGGCCCTCGACGTCCATGCCGGTGGTGGGCTCGTCGAGCAGGAGCAGGGCCGGATCGGAGAGCAGCGCCATGGCGAACCGCAGCCGCTGCTGCTCGCCGCCGGAGCACTTGCCGACCTTCCGGTCAGCGATCGCGCGGATGCCGGCGTCGTCGAGGACCTCGTCGACCGGCCGCGTGTCGGCGAAGAGGCTGGCGGTGTAGGCGACGGTCTCGCGGACCGTCATGTCCTTGAGCAGGCCGCCGGTCTGCATCACCGCGGACACGAGCCCCCGCGCGATCGCCTGCCGAGGCCGGACGCCGAGCACGCTCACCTCGCCCGTCGTCGGCTCCGACAGGCCCAGGATCATGTCGATGGTGGTGGTCTTGCCGGCCCCGTTCGGGCCGAGGAAGGCGACGATCTCGCCCGGGGCGACGGTCAGGTCGATGCCGCGAACCGCGTGCACGGGACCGAAGTCCTTGGTGACCCCGCTCAGGCTGAAGGCGGACCGCGCGGATCGCTGCTCCAGGATCGTCTGTTCAGTCATCACTGTCATGGCTCCAGCGTGTCGGTCCGCGGACCCGGGCGCCTCGCCCGACCGTCACGACCGAGCCATGACATTTGTCAGGGCCGACTGCCCACGAGGGGAGGCGGATTCGGCCACGACGCCCGCCACCCGGCATACGACGATCCGCCCGACGACGTGCCCGCCGATCCGCGGAGCGATCCCGCGACGGTCGGCCGGGAGCTGCGCCTCGAAATCCGTGGGGAATGGGGCTTGACCTTGACGCAGGGTCAAGGTTGCACGCTTGCCGCATGACCACACGACACGCCATCGAGACAAGCGGACTGACCAAGTCCTACGGAGACCACGAGGTGCTGAGGGGCGTCGATCTCACCGTCCCGGCCGGCACCGTCTACGCCCTGCTCGGTTCCAACGGCGCCGGCAAGACGACCGCGGTGAGGATCCTCTCGACGCTGCTCAAGGCCGACGGAGGGGCCGCCACCGTCAACGGCCACGACGTCGCCTCCCAGGCTGACGAGGTACGCGAGTCGATCAGCCTCACCGGGCAGTTCGCCGCCGTCGACGAGGTCCTCACCGGCCGGGAGAACCTCGTGCTCGTCGCCGAGCTGCGACACCTCAAGGAACCCGGCCGGATCGCGGACGAGCTGCTCGCGCAGTTCGCGCTGACCGAGGCGGCCGGACAGCGGGCGGCGACCTACTCCGGCGGCATGCGCCGGCGCCTCGACATCGCGATGAGCCTCATCGGCCACCCGCCCGTGCTCTTCCTCGACGAACCGACGACCGGGCTCGACCCGCAGTCGCGCAACGAGGTGTGGCGGACGGTGAGGCAGCTCGCCGGCCAGGGCACCACCGTGCTGCTGACGACGCAGTACCTCGAGGAGGCCGAGCAGCTCGCCGACCGCATCGGGATCCTCCACGAGGGTCGGATCATCGTCGAGGGCACCCTCGCCGAGCTCAAGCAGATCTTCCCCCCGGCCACCGTCGAGTACGTCGAGAAGCAGCCGAGCCTCGAGGACATCTTCCTCGCGATCGTCCACGACGGCGCCACCACACAGGCGGCGCCCACCGAACCAGCCACCACCGACAGCGCCGCCACCACTGAAGGAGCCCAGCGATGACCACCCACGTCGTCAGCGACACCAGCGTCCTGACCAGGCGTTCCCTGCGCCACATCCTGCGCAGCCCGGACACGATCATCACCACCGCCGTCACGCCGATCGCCATGCTCCTGCTGTTCGTCTACGTCTTCGGGGGCGCGATCAAGGTCGGGACCGACAACTACGTCAACTACCTCCTGCCCGGCATCCTGCTCATCACGGTCGCGTCCGGCATCGCCTACACCGCCTTCCGCCTCTTCACCGACGTGTCGAGCGGCATCTTCGAGCGGTTCCAGTCGATGCCGATCGCGCGGTCAGCCGTGCTGTGGGGACATGTGCTCACATCTGTCGTCGCGAACCTGACCTCGCTCGTGCTGGTGGTCCTCGTCGCGCTGGCCATGGGCTTCCGCACGGGTGCCGGGATCCTCGCCTGGCTGGCCGTTCTCGGGATCATGGTCCTCTTCACGCTGGCGCTGACCTGGCTGGCCGTGATCCCCGGGCTGACCGCCAAGACCGTCGACGGGGTGAGCGGGTTCTCCTACCCGCTGATCTTCCTGCCCTTCGTCAGCTCGGCCTTCGTGCCGACGGAAGGTATGCCGGCCCCGGTGCAGTGGTTCGCCGAGCACCAGCCCGTCACCCCGATCGTCAACACGATCCGCAACCTGTTCGCCCAGCAGCCGGTCGGTGACGACGGCTGGCTGGCGCTCGCCTGGTGCGGCGGCCTCCTCGTCGTCGCCTACGCGCTCGCCATGCGCACCTACCGCAGCAAGATCGCCTGAACGATGCGACACGCTCCTCGTCGACACCACGATGTATGCCGCTGGGTGGCCGGCCGCGCTGAGCCGCAGCGGGTCCGAGAAGGTCGCAGACTAGGGCCATGCTGACCATCAGCCAGCTCGCGGCCTACGCCGGGGTCACTGTCCGAGCCGTCCGGCACTACCACGCCAAGGGGCTGCTGGCCGAGCCCGAGCGCGACCACTCCGGCTACCGGCGCTACGACGCGGCCGCCGTGGTGGAGCTCGTCCGGATCCGCACCCTGGCCGATGCCGGCGTGCCGCTGTCTCGGGTGCGGGAGCTGCTGGCGGCGGGCGACGACGAGTTCGCGGCGGCGGTCGAGGACATCGACCGCCGCCTGCGCGCCGAGATCCGCGAGCGGCAGCGGCACCGCGAGCGGATCGCCAAGCTCGCGGCCGGCGACAGCCTCGCTCTCCCGGCCGAGGCGGCCGCCTATGTCGAGCGGATGCGCGAGCTCGGCTTCGCAGAGCGGCTTGTCGAGGTCGAGCGCGACAGCTGGATTCTCATCGCCGCGCAGATGCCGGAGGCGGTGCCGGCGCTGATGGCCATCAAGCACGCCCAGCTCGAGGACACGGACCTGCGCCGGCTCTACCTCGACATCGGAGACCTCGTCGACTGCGAACCTGACGACCCGCACCTGCCCGAGTTCGCCGACCGCGTCGCCGCGTTCATCGAGGCGGCGGCTGCCGGCGCCGAGGGGATGGAGGACGAGCACCCCGTCAGCCCAGCGCTCGTCGAGCTGCTCGACGCGGCCTTCCTCGAGTCCTTCCCGAGCGCGCCACGCCTGTTGGAGCTGCTCGAAGAGCGTGGCTGGACAGGGTGGACCGACATCAGACGCATCGAACCCTCGTCATGACCCGCCGGGCCTACGCTGCCCGGGTGAACCCTGAGATGAGGCGGCTCCTGACCGCTCGCTTCCTGACGATGGTCGGCTGGCTCGTCCTGCTGGTGGCCGGTTTTGCCGTCTTCAGCGCCGTCACCAGCCACATCGACAGTGGTCCTCTCAGGTGGATCGCCAACGTGGCCACGCTGAGCGGCAGCATCACGTTGGGGCTGCTGCTCCAGGGCAGGGTCCTCGCCAACGTGGATCCGGACGGCACGCTGAGGGAGCAGGTCGCCAGGCTGGGCGCCGACTCAGAGGACCAGGCGGATCGAGCACCTGCTGGCCAAGGGGCGAGTGAGTGCATTTCGGGCGCGCACGAACGCCATGGATGTCGGTGTGACGTGCCATGGTCAAACCCGTGAGCGAGAGCCTGAGCGGTACGACCTTCCGTGACCTGACCCTGCGAGGGAGCCGGTTCGACAGCTGCGACCTGACCCGGGTGGTGGTGCGCGGCAGCGACGTCGCCGGGATGGAGATCGACTCACCGTGGCTGATGGAGGACGGCAGCCGGCTGCTCGTCAACGGCGTCGACGTCGTCCCGATGGTCGATGCGGAGCTGAACCGCCGCTTCCCGGGACGAGAGCTTCGCACTGCCGCTGATCCCGAGGGTCTGCGTGCCGCCTGGGCAGTGTTGGAGGCGACGTGGGCTGCCACGATGGGACGCGCCGCCGCCATGCCTGCAGGGACCGTGGACACGCGGGTCGACGACGAGTGGTCTCTGGCGGAGACTCTTCGCCACTTGGTCCATGCGACCGATGTATGGCTCGGGAAGGCGATTCTCGATCGAGAGCAGCCGTATCACCCCGCGGGTCTTCCCATGGACGACCACGACGACCCCGATGACCAGGACGACACCGACACCGAAGCCCGCGGGGAGTCCGCAGATCCGGCCGAGGCACCGTCCTTCGAGGAGGTTCTCCAGGCGCGCGCCGGCCGGCAGGCGATGGTGCGCACCTTCCTTGCCGAACTTGATCCCCAGGACCTCGCGGCGCCGCGGAGGAACCCTCACTCACCAACGCAGGCGACGACTGTGGTCTCGTGCCTGCACACGATCCTCGACGAGGAGTGGGAGCACCACCGGTATGCCGTGCGCGACCTCGACACACTCGCCGCGGGCCGCAGTGATTGAGCTCCATCGGCCAAGCGCTTCCCGCCGCTCCCGCGCTCAATCGAGACGCTCGCGGCGCACACCTGGACGACTGCGATCTCCTCCGACCAGAGCATCGCGCTCGACACCGAGCGCCACATCCACCTGTGGGTGGTCAGGTCGTCTACCCGCACCTATGCCGCTCAGCCGGCTCAGCGGCATACGTGCGGTCGGCTTCGGGCGACCGAGGTGAGCGGCGTGTCAGCGCGGCAGGGGCCCGCTGAGCCCCCGCAGCTACTCGACGCCGGCTTCGAAGAGTCGGGAGAGCGTCGTGCGACCCAGGTTGGCCATCGGGGGGTTGGTCTTCTCGTAGTACCAGACCAGGCCGGCGGCCTGCTGGAACGCCCAGGCCTTGCCGCGTTTCCACTCCAGATCGTCGGAACCGACGCGCGACCGCACGATCGACCGGCGCGGCCCGTCGAGGAGGTGCCAGGCCGACACGAGATCGAGCGCCGGATCGGCGGCCCGAAAGTCCCCGGTGTCGAGGATGCCCACCAGTCGGTCGCCCGACGCCAGCAGGTTCGGCGGGATGAGGTCGGTGTGGCTCATGACGTCGGGCCCGCTTCGAGGCAGCTCACGGAACCGGTCCCAGAGTCGTGCCATGGCCCGGGTGTCGAGGAGCCCGTCGGATCGTGCGATGCACAGCTGCACCCACTCGTCGTGGTCAGCCAGGTCTCCCCCGCGGCCGGTTCCCGCGAACGTGCGGCCCCCGGTGTCGCGGGAGCGGAGGGCGAGGATCACGGTGGCGAGGTCCGCGGCGAACCCGTCCGACGTCTCGTGCGAGCGGGGACCGGCCACCTCGCCGGGGACCCAGGTCTGGAGGGACCAGGGCAGGGGGAACCCGTGACCCGGCCGGCCACGGAGGACCGGGGCCGGTGAGGGGAACGGGCTCGCCTCACTGAACTCGGCCATGGCTGCCACCTCGCGTTCCAGCTGGGCTGCAACGACGCCCGGTCGGCCGGCACGGAGCGGGAACCGGGCGGTGAGAGCCTCGCCGACGCGGAAGATCGCGTTGACCGTGCCGCTGGCACGCACCGCCGTGATCGGCGCGTCCCCCCAGTCCGGCGCCTGGTCGCGCAGGAGGGCGCGCACCTGGTTCCTCGTGATGTCGAGCTGATCGTCGTGCATCGGCATGTCGGGCATCCCACTCGAAGGCCGCGGGCTTGGCAACCGTCTTTCGCCCCGGCTCCGGACGGGCGGCCCAGGCAATGCGCCGCTCGACGGCGGCGAAGGCTCCCCGGTCAGCCGGGTCTCACCGGACTCACACCAAACGCCCAGACAACGGCCGCCCCTGCCAAACGCTGACCGAAGCGAGACGGGATCTTGGCAATTCCTATAATCCCCAGTGCCTTTGCGCCCCCATACAGTTCCCTCACGCTTGGCGCGCCGGCCAGCGGCAGTTCCCTGAGTCGCGCCGGCACCACCGTGCCTCCGGCCGGTTCGGGTCCTTCGTCACTCCAATCGAAAGGATCCACCATGCTGTCCATCAACGCCCGTAGACCACGAGTGGCCCGGCTGGCAGCTTCGGCCCTAGCGCTGGTTGCCGCCGCGGCATTCACCAGTGCGGCGAGCGCCGGGGCCACAGGCACGGGAAGCGGTCACCGTCCGCCCCCGAACCCGTACTCGCCGCAGGTCGGCCACCCCTATCGTCACGGCGTCGTCCCCACCAAGGAGACCAACGCCCAGATGAAGGAGTGGGCGCAGTCACAGGCAGCGGCCGCCACCGGGAGCCAGACCCTGTCCTACGGGGGTGGAGTCGATGGGATCGGGGTCACGAGCGGAAAGCCGAAGGTCTATCTGGTCTTCTGGGGCACCCAGTGGGGCACCCAGGGCACCGACGCCAACGGCAACCTGACCTTCTCCAGCGACACGGCCGCGGGGGCCCCGAAGCTGCAGCAGATGTTCAAGGGCCTGGGCACGGGCAGCGAGCTCTGGTCCGGGGTCATGACGCAGTACTGCGACGGGTCCGGCGTCGCCAACGGTGCGACCTCGTGTGCATCGGGCACGGCGCACGTCGGCTACCCCACGGGAGGCGCGCTGGCAGGGGTCTGGTACGACAACAGCGCCTCCGAGCCCACCGCGGCCACGGGTGCGCAGCTCGCCACCGAGGCCGTCAAGGCCGCCAGCCACTTCGGCAACACGACGGCCGCGTCGAACCGCTACGCCCAGTACGTCGTCCTGTCGGCCAAGGGCCTCAACCCCGACAACTACAAGACCGGTGGTTTCTGCGCCTGGCACGACTGGAACGGTGACCTCTCCGTCTCGTCGACCGTGGGCGACGTCGCCTTCACGAACATGCCGTATGTCATGGATCAGGGCACGAGCTGCGGCCAGAACTTCGTCAACGCGGGATCGGCGGGTACGACCGACGGTTACACCATGGTCGAGGGCCACGAGTACGCCGAGACGATCACCGACCAGAACCCGGCCGGCGGCTGGACGAACCACACCGGCAACGCAACGTACAACGGCCAGGAGAACGCCGACGAGTGTGCGTGGATCTCGCCGGGGAGCGCCGGCGGCGCGGGCAACGTGTCCATGGGCAACGGCTCCTACGCCGAGCAGGCGACCTGGTCCAACGACACGAACCGGTGCGACATCTCGCACGCCATCGTCGGGGGCTCGACCTCCAACACGGTCACGGTCACCAACCCGGGCAGCCAGGCCGGGACCGTCGGCACGGCCACGAGCCTGCAGATCCAGGCCACTGACTCCGCCTCAGGTCAGACCCTGACCTACTCGGCCACCAGCCTGCCCACCGGTCTGTCCATCAACACCTCGACAGGTCTGATCAGCGGAACCCCCTCCGCGGCGGGCACGTTCAGCGTCACGGTCTCGGCCAAGGACACGACGAACGCGAGCGGCTCGGCGACCTTCACCTGGACGATCAGCAGCTCGGGTGGAACGGGGTGCACGGGCCAGAAGCTCGGTAACCCGGGCTTCGAGACCGGCTCCGCTGCCCCGTGGACGGCCAGCGCCGGAGTCATCGACAGCTCGACGAGCGAGCCGGCCCACTCGGGCAGCTGGAAGGCGTGGCTGGACGGCTACGGCTCGTCGCACACTGACAGCCTCTCGCAGTCGGTGACGATCCCGGCGGGCTGCAAGGCGACCCTGACGTTCTACGTCCACATCGACACCGCGGAGACGGGCACCACGGCCTATGACAAGCTCACCGTCAAGGCCGGCTCGACCACGCTCGCGACACTCTCGAACGTCAACGCCGCGTCGGGTTACGTCCTCAAGTCGTATGACGTGTCGTCCTTTGCCGGGCAGACGGTCACGATCGCCTTCACCGGGGTCGAGGACTCGTCGCTCCAGACCTCGTTCGTGATCGACGACACCGCGGTCACCCTCGGCTGACAGGACGGCGTTCCCGGCCACGGGTTCGGATGAGGCGGGGTCCCTTCTGGCGAAGGGATCCCGCTTCGCCATGCGCAAACCGGCTCCGCGCTCACGCAGCCCGTCCGCGAGGGCTACGGTCGCGCGCCGGGCTCGACCTCTGGTCCCGGGACGTCGACCGTGCGCTCCCGGGGGTCGACCTCGTCGAGGAACCGCAGCACGGCCTCCTGGAAGGCCGCAGGCTCCTCGAGCATCGGCAGGTGGGCCGACTGCTCGAAGATCACGCACCGGGAGTCGGGCAGGCTCTCGGCGAGGGCCTCCGCCTGGAGCGGGGTCACCTCGTCGTAGCGACCGTTCGCGACCAAGGTCGGAACGTGGATCTCGCCGAGCCGGTCGACGACGGACCAGTCCCGCAGCGCGCCGAGCGGCAACGGATCCGCAGGGCCCCACATCGTGTCGAACACCTGGCGGTTCACCCCCACCATGGCCTCGAGGAGCTCCGCCGGGAGCGGCGAGAGCCGGACGACGTGACGTCGCGCCCACTCGACACCGGCGATCCGGGTGGCCAGACCGGTCAGTCCCGGAACTGCGGACATCGGGTCCGCAAGCCGCTGGACCGGACGGGCAGTCATGACCGGCACGAGCCGGCGCATCACCGCGCTGCCGCGCTGCCGCTGGCGCAGGGTGCGACCAGGGTGAACCTCGCCCGAGCCTCGGCCTGTCGCCGGCCGCCACCGCGCCTCCATGCGGTCGAACACCCTCTGGGTGTAGGGAGGGAGGTCGGCCCGCAGCAGGCGGGCCTCCCTCTCGAACAGCGGCACGTCGGCCGGGGTACCGACGAGGATCATGCTGAGCAGCCCATCGGGCTGGGTGAGGGCGTACTCGAGCGCCAACATGCCGCCCCAGGACAGGCCGAAGAGGTGCACCGCCTCGAGGCCCAGCGTCCTGCGCAGTGCGGACAGCTCAGCCACGAAGAGCTCCACCGTCCACAGCGACGGGTCGTCCGGCCTGTCCGAGCGACCACACCCGAGCTGGTCGTACAGCACCAGCGGGCGCCCTGCCGCCACCAGGTCCTCGAACCAGTGGTGCCGATCCGGCCACGGCACGCCCGGCCCGCCGTTGAGGAACACGAGCGGCCGCCGCCCCGGTGCGTTCGCCGGGTCGCCCATGATGCGGTACCACGTGCGGTAACCGCGGAAGTCGACGTATCCCTCCACGCCCGAGCCATCCACCCCCATGGCTCCAGCCTGGACCGCGGGGCCGGTCGGCACACCGGTCGAAGGTCCCGTCGCTCGACAGAGTGAGCCCGCCCGTATGCCGCTCGGCCGGCTACGCGGGGACGGCCACCGGGTGCCACCCTGCGTCGGCGCCCACGACGGTGACGTGCGGGGCCAGGGCCCGGAGGAAGTCGGCCGCCTCGAACATCGCCCCGGCCGACGCGGCGCCGACCGTCCTCGTCCGGCCGGTCAGGATGCGGCTGACCGCCTCGACGGCCAGAGGGGCGGTCACGGCGTAGATGTCCTGGCCCGACGCCGTGAGCCGTCGCTCCTCGCCGCCCGCCCGCACGAGCACGTCGACGACGAAGGTCTGGTCCGACCGGCCGCGCTCGTCCACGGACACGGGCCCGGTGGGGCTCGCAGCAGCGAGGTCGGCCGCCGCCCGCGTGGCCATGTACGTGACGACCTCGCCGACCGTGACATGGCTCGGGATGGTGACGACGTCGGCCATGGTGAATCCTTCGACGACGGGCGTCACGCCGGTCGGCTCGGGAAAGGACCAGTCGCGGGTGGTCAGCTCGTCGTCGTGGTAGCCGAGTCGGCCGCCGGTGAAGCGGACGCGGCGACCGTCGCGCCGGTCGTGGGAGACCTTGCCCGCCTCGCGGGTGCCGAGCGTCGGCAGCCAGCTGCTCAGCCCGTAGGCGACGTGGACCTCGTCGGCCCTCGTCCGGCCGCCCAGGGCAGCGGTCGCGAGGAGGTCACCGAGGCCGCCGTAGAACGCCATCGCCGGGAGGACGTGGGTCCCCGTCTCGCGGGCTCGGTCGGCGAACTGGTCCAGGGTGTCGACGTTGGCCTCGATCTCGGCGGCGACGTCGACGTAGGGGATGCCGGCCCGCAGGGCCGCCTCGACGATCGGGGCGGCAGTCGTCGCAAAGGGTCCCGCGCAGTTGACGACCGCGGCCGCACCCGCGAGCGCCGCGTCGAGGGCGCTCGGGTCGTCGACGTCCGCCGGGCGGACCTCGAGACCGGAGTGGCGAGCCGCCAGCGCACGCAGCCGCTCGGGGTCGCGCCCCGACAGCCGCGGCACGAGTCCGCGGTCGAGCAGCTCGGCCACCACGAAGCGGCCGGTGTGTCCGTATGCGCCGTATACGACGATCGTGTCCTTTGTCATGACTCAATCGTCGACGAGCGAGGCGCGTCGGACGAGTATCCGGAACGACACCATGCGTACAGTTTCGGACATGCGCACGATCGCCATCCCCGTGACCGAGGGAATGCTCCACTTCGAGCTCGGCATCGCCCTCGAGGTGCTCGGCTCGCCGCCCCAGGACGTCCGCCGCGAGGACTGGTACGACGTGACCCTCTGCGGGCCGCGGCCCGTCGTGGTCGGGCCGTTCCGGCTCCAGCCCGACGCCGGCCTGGACCGGCTGGCCACGGCCCGGACGGTCGTCGTCCCGGGGTGGGCCGACGTCGACGTGCCCCCTCCCCCCGAGCTCGTCGAGGCGCTGAGGGCCGCCCACACCAACGGGGCCCGCCTCCTGTCCCTGTGCACGGGTGCCTTCGTGCTCGCCGCAGCCGGCCTCCTCGACGGCCGGCGGGCGACGACGCACTGGGTCCACACCGACGTCCTCGCCCGGCGGTACCCGGACGTCCGGGTCGACCCCGACGTGCTCTACGTCGAGGACGGCGACGTGCTGACCTCGGCCGGCAAGGCGGCCGCGCTCGACCTGTGCCTCCACCTCATTCGGCTCGACCACGGGTCCGCGGTGGCCAACGCGGCCGCCCGGCGGCTCGTCGTCGCTCCCCACCGCGAGGGCGGGCAGGCCCAGTTCATCCGGGCCGCCGTGCCGCCCCGTGACGACCATCCGCTGCAGACGGTCCTCCCGTGGGCCATGCAGCGCCTCGACCAGCCCCTGACCGTGGAGGACCTGGCCCGCCGGGCCAGCGTGACCACACGCACCCTGAGCCGGCACTTCGTGGCCGCCACCGGGACCTCGCCGTCGAAGTGGCTGCACGCCCAGCGCATCCGGAGGGCGCAGGAGCTGCTCGAGACGTCGTCCGACAGCGTCGAGGCGATCGCGGCGGCCACCGGCATGGGAACCGCGACAACCCTCCGTCGCCACTTCAAGCGCACCATCGGGGTCCCGCCCGACGTCTACCGGCGCACCTTCAACCGGGTCGGAGAGGCGGCCGGCGACCCGGTCCCCACCCACGGCTGACGCGATCGCGACGCGGCCCAGCGGCATACGACCGCGGGCGGCCCCACCCGCGCCCGCACGTCCGGGCAAACAGGGTCATAGGACCCTCGTGCGTCACGGAAGGCGAGGGTAGAAGGGGGGTGTGAGGTCCTGCGAGTGCTCGTGCGCCGGCGCCGTCGGCGTCGCTGGAGGGCATGGCGCCTCGACCCCGCCCGACCATCGCCCGGAGGGGTCTGCATGAGTCACGACGTGTTCATCTGCCACTCGTCCCTCGACCGCGCGGTCGCCAACGCGGTCTGTGCCACCTTGGAGGCGAAGCGGATCCGCTGCTGGATCGCTCC
The DNA here is from genome assembly GCF_000576595.1 of Intrasporangium oryzae NRRL B-24470. Lineage (GTDB taxonomy): Bacteria > Actinomycetota > Actinomycetes > Actinomycetales > Dermatophilaceae > Intrasporangium_C > Intrasporangium_C oryzae. Next base: position 57,721 of record NZ_AWSA01000015.1, read on the forward strand.
CCGCGACGTCGTGCCCGGCCGGGAGTGGGCCGCGTCGATCATCGAGGCGATCCACGGCAGCAAGCTCGTGATCCTGGTCTTCTCCGCCCACTCCAACGAGTCTCAGCACGTCCACAAGGAGATCGAGCGGGCCGTGAACGCGGGCCTGCCGGTCCTGCCGTTCCGGATGGAGGACGTCACTCCGTCTCCGGCGCTGGAGTACTTCATCTCCGACGCCCACTGGCTCGACGCGCTCACGCCGCCGCTCGAGAAGCACCTCGACTACCTCGCGGAGACGGTCCAGCTGCTGCTCGACCGCCAGGCTCCGCTCCCGGACGCGGAGAAGCCCGCCCCGCCCCCGCCCCCGCCCCCCGGCCGCCGCAGGACCGCGCTCTGGGCCGGCCTCGCCGCGCTCGCCGTGGTGCTCGCGGTCGTGGTCGGGGTGTTCGTCATCCGCGGAGGCGGGGGCGCGGGCCAGGCGGGGACACCTCCGGCGACGACCTCGAAGACGGTCACGAGCCAAGCGGCGTCGAAGCCCTTCACCGACGAGTTCACCAAGACGGTCGACCCGAGCTGGACCTGGCTCAACGAGAAGCCGGGGGCGTGGAAGGTGACCGCCCCGGGCCGGCTCGAGATCGTCGGACAGCAGCCACCGCCGTACCGGAACGTGCTCCTCCGGACCGCCCCGACGGGGTCCTACTCGATCCGCCTCGACCTCGCCCTCCCTGCGGCCGGCGCGGGCTTCGCCGGGCTCGTCCTCATGGGCGACGACCCCAGCACCCGGCTGCAGTTCGGGTGGACGGAGAAGGCCCTGCTCACCATGACGTACCACAACGGGAACATCGAGGACGACCAGGAGATGCTGACCGCAGACCTGCCCGTCAAACCGGGGCACGACGCGCAGCTGCTCTTCGAGCTGAAGAACGGCTCCTACGTCACGAAGATCTACTACCCCGCGTACGACACCTACTACGACATGGGACAGGGCCGGCTCGACCCGAGCTTCACCAAGGTCGGGCTGCTCGTCTACTCGAAGGCCGGGGCCACGGTCACCGGGAGCTTCGACCGGTTCGAGATCTACTTCTAGCGGAAACGGGTGAGTGCGGCCATGCGACAGGTGCACGACGAACAGCAGACTCGACCCCAGAGCGTCGTCGTTGCCGGCGACGTCGTCGTCGAGCACCGGATCTACGAGGGCCGGCGGGCCAGGCCGCACACCCACGCCGAGCAGGGCACCCGCATCGAGCAGGAGACCGGCGGCGCCACGCTCCTCGCCGGGATCCTCGCGCGGTTGGGGTCCGCAACGCCCCACCCCTTCACGGTCGAGCTCGCCATGGGCGACACGCCCGAGGGCCGGCTCGTCGGGTCCTACTCGCTCCTGACCCCGTGCCCCGCCGCGGGCGGAGGGACGGGCCCCGTGTGGCGGATGACCCGCGACCTCGGCTACGGGGACAGCCCTGAGCCCAACACGCGGTATGCCGCCCCGCCCGCTCGGAGGTCAGCGCCGGCTTCCGTCGTGGTCCTCGACGACGGCGCCCTCGGCTTCCGGCACTCCACCAACAGTGCGGCCTGGCCCGAGGAGCTGCGCGACGACGCCTCGCCCGGTCCGGACTGGGTCGTCCTCAAGACGTGCACCCCGCTGGCCCAGGGCGACCTCTGGCACCGCGTCAGCCGGGGGCTCGCCGACCGCCTCGTCGTCGTGGTCGCCGCCGCCGACCTGCGCCAGGGAGAGGTCGGCATCACCGAGGGGTTGTCGTGGGAGCACACCGCGCAGGACCTCGTGCAGGAGCTGACCCTCAACCGGAGCATCTCAGACCTGACGAGAGCCCGACACCTCGTCGTCACCCTCGGCACGGACGGGGCGCTGTGGCTGAGCAGGAGCCTCGACGGCTCGGTCGCGTGCCGGCTCGTCTTCGACCCCGGGAGCCTGGAGGGAGCGTGGGCGCGCCGCATCCACGGCCTCGTCTGGGGCGGCATGTCGTGCCTCGTCGCCGGGATCGTCGCGGAGCTGACGGCCGATGATGCCGGCGACCGCGGGCCCGACATCGGTGCCGGCATCGTGCGCGGGCTCTCCGCCGCGCGCCGGCTCATCGCGCTCGGCCACGGACCGGCCACCGGCACCGATGCGGAGTTGGCGACGGAGGCCGGTGCGAGGCCGGTGTTCCCTCCTGAGCCGGTCATCGCGGACCTGCTGGACCCCGCGTTCCACTACCGGGTCGCCGACGTCCCGACGGCCCTGGCCTCGGCCGGCACGTCCCGGTCCTGGACCATCGTCGCCGGCGACCACAGGGCCGTCGGGGACCGCCCGCTGTACGGCCTGGCCCGGCGGGTGGCCCTGTTCGGGCCGAGAGCCCTCGTCGACGAGATGCCGTATGCCGTCTTCGGCAAGCTGACCGCGGTCGACCGGGTCGAGATCGAGAGCCTGCGCGGCCTCGAGCGCCTCATCAGGGGCTACGAGCTGGACCCGCACCCGGCCAAGCCCCTGTCGATCGCCGTCTTCGGTCCGCCCGGATCCGGAAAGTCCTTCGGCGTCAAGCAGATCGCCAAGACCGTGCTCGGTGACAAGGTGCCCGTCCTCGAGTTCAACCTCTCGCAGTTCAGCGACCCCAAGGAGCTCATCGGGGCCTTCCACCAGGTGCGCGACAAGGTCCTCGGCGGGATCACGCCCGTGGTGTTCTGGGACGAGTTCGACTCGCGCGAGTACCTGTGGCTCCAGTACCTGCTCGCGCCCATGCAGGACGGCGCGTTCCAGGAGGGGCAGATCACGCACCCGATCGGCGCGTGCGTCTTCGTGTTCGCCGGCGGCACGAGCCACGACTTCGCCAACTTCTCCCCGCGCGAGGAGTGGTCGAGGACCGCGTCCGGAGCCGGCGGTGTCGGTGGAGGCGGCGGCAGCGCATCGCGGACGGGCCTCACGAGGCACGAGAAGTTCAGGCTCGCGAAGGGGCCCGACTTCGTCAGCCGGCTGAGCGGCTACCTCAACGTCGCCGGCCCCAACCGTCGCCAGAAGTACGACCCCGTGCTCGGCGCCTGGGTCGACGACGACGCCCCCACCGACATCTCCTTCCCGGTTCGTCGCGCCCTGCTCATGCGGGCGACCGGCGGCTTCGTCGGGGCAGCGGAGAACGACGAGATGGACATCGACGGCGGCCTGCTCAGCGCCTTCCTCGAGATCGGCCGGTACGAGCACGGGGCGAGGTCCCTCGAGACGATCATGCGGCTCACCCGGAGCGCCGGGCAGCCGGGCATCCGACGCTCGGCACTGCCGCCCGAGGACCAGCAGTCGCTGCACGTCGATGCCCGCGAGTTCATGGACCTCGTCGATCTCGACCTGCCGTTCACGATGCACAGCGAGGAGCTCGCCCCGGCGGTTCACGGCTTCTACCGCGAGGCGGTCGAGGGCCAGCCGGTCCCGCACGACGTCGAGTTCGAGGCCCTGCCCGAGGGCGTGCAGGCCGACAACGTGGCCGCGGCGGCCCGCATCCCCCGGGTGCTCGCCCTCGTCGGGCTCGTCATCGTCGGCGCCGACCACCCGTCGAACCTCGACGACGACACCGTGGCGCGGCTCATCGACGACAACCTCGAGCTCCTCGCGGAGGCCGAGCACGATGGCTGGATGGAGCAGAAGTACCGAGACGGGTGGTCCCAGGGCGCCCGGGACGACGCGGCGAAGACGCACCCCTGCTTGATCCGCTACGCCATCCTCGACGAGAAGGACAAGGACAAGGACCGCAACGCCGTCCGCCATTACCCGGACATCGTGCGGCTCTCCGGCCACAAGATCGTCGAAGCCGGTGATGCGACGAGGACGCCCGCCCAGCGGGCCCGCGCTGACAAGGGCCGGCTCGAGCGCGTGCAGTGAGGCGGAGCACGCGGCTGTGGGCAGGCCCCTCGTGACCTCCGAGCGCGTGCTCCGGGTCGGCGTGACCGGCCACCGCTCGTTCACGGGGGTCGACGCGGCGGCGGCGTGCCTGAGGAAGGGTCTTCGTCGCCTGCTCGCGCTCACGCGCAGCGTCGGAGGCGAGGGCGACGGCGCCGGGACCCGGATCGAGCTCGTCTCGTCCCTCGCCGAGGGCGCAGACCGCCTCGTCGCCCGTGAGGTGCTGGCCCTGCCGGGCACGACGCTGTCCGTGGTGCTTCCAGTCCCCGTCGAGGACTACGAGGGGGACTTCGAGACGGAGGAGTCGCGCTCCGAGTTCGAGCGGTTGCTGGCCCGGGCCGACGCTGTGGAGGTGATGCCGCCCGCTGCGTCGCGGGACACGGCATACGTGGCTCAGGGACGCTGGGTCGTCGACCACAGCGACGTCCTCGTCGCGGTCTGGGACGGCCGGCCGGCACGCGGGCCGGGCGGCACAGGCAAGATCGTCGCCTACGCCGCGGCCAACGGCGTGCCGTTGCTGTGGGTCGAGGTGGAGCGGACCTGACCCTGCGTGTGACCCCGTCGCGGGGTGCTGCGCTCGAGCACAGGCCGACCCGCTCGGTCGGGCCACGCGCCAGCCGGCATGCCGCTGGGCCAGACTGGGCTGCAGGACCCCCCGAACCACCGAAGGACATGCCATGTCGAGCGTTGCCCAGCCCAGCCCACAGTCCAGCCCACAGTCCAGCCCACAGTCAAGCCCGCAGTCCAACCCACAGTCCAAACCGCAGTCCAAACCCCAGTCGAGCCCCCACGTCGAACGGGAGGGCGGGCGATGAGCCGCCGCGGTCAGCGCCGCAAGCCGGGCCTGCCCGCCCTGCCGCCCGACGGGCTGCGGGTCGTGCCGCTCGGCGGTCTCGGCGAGATCGGGCGCAACATGACCGTCTTCGAGCACGCCGGTCGCCTGCTCGTCGTCGACTGCGGCGTCCTCTTCCCGGAGGAGCACCAGCCCGGCGTCGACGTCATCCTCCCCGACTTCAGCTGGATCCGGGACCGCCTCGACCAGGTCGACGCGATCGTGCTCACGCACGGGCACGAGGACCACATCGGCGGCGTCCCCTACCTGCTCCGGGAGCGGCCCGACATCCCGCTCGTCGGCTCCCGGCTCACCCTTGCGTTCATCGAGGCCAAGCTGAAGGAGCACCGGATCACCCCGAGGCTGGTCGAGGTCCGCGAGGGCGACCGGCGCACGCTCGGCCCGTTCGACTGCGAGTTCGTCGCCGTCAACCACTCCATCCCCGACGGCCTCGCGGTGGCCATCCGCACGCAGGCCGGGCTCGTCCTGCACACCGGCGACTTCAAGATGGACCAGTTCCCCCTCGACGGACGGGTGACCGACCTTCGTGCCTTCGCCCGGCTCGGCGAGGAGGGCGTGGACCTCTTCCTCGTCGACTCCACCAACGCCGAGGTCCCCGGGTTCATGATCTCCGAGGGCGACCTCTCCCCCGCCATCGAGACGGTGTTCCGGACCACGCCGGGACGGGTGATCGTCTCGAGCTTCGCCAGCCACGTCCACCGGATCCAGCAGGTGCTCGACGCGGCCCACCAGCACGGCCGCAAGGTCGCGTTCGTCGGCCGGTCGATGGTCCGCAACATGGGCATCGCCCGCGACCTCGGCTACCTCACCATCCCCGACGGTCTCGTCGTCGAGGACCTCAAGAAGCTCGAGCGCCTCCCCGCGAACCAGATCGCCATCGTCGCCACCGGATCGCAGGGCGAGCCCCTCGCGGCCCTCGCGCGGATGGCCAACCGTGACCATCCGATCCGGGTGACCGAGGGCGACACCGTCCTCATGGCCAGCTCACTCATCCCCGGCAACGAGAACGCGATCTACCGCGTCATCAACGAGCTGACGCGATGGGGCGCGAACGTCGTCCACAAGGGCAACGCCAAGGTCCACGTCTCGGGGCACGCGAGCGCCGGCGAGCTCGCCTACTGCTACAACATCATCCGGCCACGCCACGTCATGCCCGTCCACGGCGAGTGGCGTCACCTGCGCGCCAACGCCGACATCGCCATCCGGACCGGGCTCGACCCCGAGCGGGCCGTCATCGCCGAGGACGGCTCCGTCATCGACCTCGTGAAGGGCCGCGCGACGATCACCGGGAGCGTCCCGGCCGGGCTCGTCTTCGTCGACGGCGCGACCGTCGGCGGCGCCACCGAGGAGCACCTGCACGTGCGCCGCACCCTCGCCGAGGAGGGCGTCCTCACCATCGTGTGCCTCGTCGACCCCGACACCGGCAGGCTGACCGAACCCCCCGACTACCTCGCCCACGGTTTCGAGCACGGCGCCATGGACTTCGAGGCCGCGACCCCCGCGATCCAGAAGGCGCTGACGAAGGCGTCGAAGGAGGGGATCGACGACATCGAGCAGGTCGAGGAGCTCGTCCGCAACGCCGCGTCGACCTGGGCCCACCGCACCCACCGCCGCAGCCCGCTCATCATCCCCGTCATCGTCGACGCCTGACCGCGCGACCCCCTGGGACCCCGCCCAGCGGCATACGGCACGGTCGTATGCCGCTTGGCGTGGACCGGCGCGAAGACGGCCTCCCCGGGCACCGGGCCGAAAGTCCCTGTCGTGGCGTACGGCGGGGCGTACGGTCGAGGGAGAGGTCTGCCAGGACGAAGGGGGTCCGCCATGAGGTCTCGTCACGTGGTCGCACTCGTCATCGGGTGCCTGATCGCCCTCCCGGGGATCGGGATGCTCATCGGGGGCGCCGTCCTCGGGGCGGTCTACACCTTCGGCAGAGATGACGCGGGGTACTTCACCACGACCCAGAACTTCCAGACGAACACGGTGGCGGTCACGGTCGAGGACGTCCTCGTCAACATCGACCCCGTCTCGCAACGCTGGGTGACCGACCGCCTCGGCATCGACGCGAGGATCCGCGTGACGCCCACCGACCCGCAGAAGGCGATCTTCATCGGGATCGCCCCGGGGCAGTCCGTCGACGCCTACCTCGCCGGCACGGCCCACGACCAGGTCACGCGCGTGGTCCAGGGGGTGCCGCGGTACGACCGGACGGTCGGCGGCTCGACCATCGCCCCGCCGACCGACCAGACCTTCTGGGTCGCGAAGGACTCCGGCACGGGGACGCGCGAGGTCACCTGGCAGCTCGCCTCGGGGCGTTGGGCCCTCGTGCTGATGAACGCCGACGGCTCCCCCGGTGTGGCGGCCTCGGCGCAGCTCTCCGCGCACGCCGACTTCCTGCTGCCGCTCGCCTGGACCCTCATCGGGATCGGCCTGCTGCTCACCCTGCTTGCGGCCCTGCTCATCACGTATGCCGTGCGGCACCGTGAGCCGGGCGGCCCCGGTGGCGTCGGGCCCGGCTATCCCGCCCCGGCCGTCGTCGGGACCGACGTGACGGGCGCTGCGGCCCCGGTCGGCGCGGCCCCCTTCGTCATGTCCCCCGGGACCCCGGTGGTCATGACGGCCCGGCTCGACCCCGTCCTGTCCCGCGGGCTGTGGCTCGTCAAGTGGTTCCTCGCGATCCCGCACTTCATCGTGCTGGGCTTCCTGTGGGCCGCCTTCGGGGTGATCACGTTCATCGCGTGGTTCGCGATCCTCTTCACCGGCGAGTACCCACGCGGGCTCTTCGACTTCAACGTGGGCGTGATGCGCTGGTCCTGGCGCGTCTCGTACTACTGCGGCCCCGGCGGCCTCGGGACCGACCGCTACCCGGCCTTCAGCCTCGACCCGCAGCCCGACGACGTCGTCACGTTCGACGTGGTCTACCCGGGTCCGCTGTCGCGAGGGCTGATCTTCGTCAAGTGGCTCCTCGCCTTCCCGCACCTGATCATCACCGGTCTGCTCGTCGGCAACGGCTGGCGCTGGACGAACGAGTCCGTGCAGAACGGCTGGGACACCCAGTGGGGCGGCTTCGGCATCCTCGGCATCCTCGTCGTCATCGCGGGGATCATCCTGCTCTTCTCCGGGGAGTACCCGCGGGGCCTCTTCGACCTCGTCATCGGCCTCAACCGGTGGGTCTACCGGGTCGCCGCCTACGTCATGCTGATGACCGACGAGTACCCGCCCTTCCGGCTCGACGGGGGCGAGACGGAGCGGCCGGCGGTGCCGCCGGGCCCACCCCCGCAGGGACCGGCCACGCAGCTGCCGCCACCGCAGGGTCCGCCGGTTCAGGCCCCGCCGCCACCGCCCGCGATGTCGACACCGGGCTCCGTCTCCCAGCCACCGGCGGCCCCGGCCACGGGAGAGGCACCCGTCCCGCCACCACCCGGATGAGAGGAGCCGCGAACAGCCGGGCAGGGCGACGGTCGCGATCCCTCCGGGCCGGCCCAACGGCATACGACGGTTGGAGCTCCGAAGGGACTGCGCTGCAAGAAGACTCGACGTTCACGGGATGACGTGGTCATCCCGTGGCGGCGTTCCCCCGCTCCCGGGTGGCGTCAGCGACTGGTCCACCACCTGGGCAGGTCGGCGATGGAGTCGAGGACGGCCGCGGACGTGACGTCACCCCGGAGGTCGGCCGGTGCGAACTTCCCGGTGCGAACGAGGACGCCCGTCAGACCGGCCCGCTGGGCGCCCTCGACGTCCGTCCGGATGTCGTCACCGACCATGACGACCTCGTCCGCGGCCAGGTCCAGGGCCTCCACCGCGGTGGCGTAGAAGGCCGGGTCCGGCTTCCCGAGGACCACGGCGGTCGCGCCGGCGGCATACTCCAGCGCCCGCACGTAGGCACCCGCGTCGAGCCGGAGCCCGTCCTCGGCACGCCAGTAGCGGGTCAGCCCGAGCGCGACCAGCGGTGGGCGAGGCTCGGCCATCAGCAGCCGGAACGCCCGGTTGAGCGTGGCGAAGTCCCACCCCGCGCCGAGGTCACCGACGACCACCGCCTCCGCGCCCTCCTCGGCCTCCTCCGGGAGGGAGTCCAGGTGGGCGAACTCCGCTGCCGTGACGCGGGGCACGAACAGGGCCGGACGACCGATGTGGTGCTGTCGCAGCCAGGCCGCCGCGGCGACGGGCGGGGTCAGGATCTGGTGGGGGGTGGCCGGAATGCCGAGGCTGCCCAGCTTGTCGGCGATCGCCTCGCGTGGGCGGGACGTGGTGTTGGTCAGGTAGAGGTGCGGGATGCCCTGGTGGTCCAGCCAGCTCACGGTCGCGGCCGCACCGGCGACCGGCGCGTCGCCGACGTAGACCACGCCGTCGAGATCGAGCAGGACTCCGCGCACGTCTCCATGATGCCGCCGGGCAGTGCAAACCGAGAGAGCAGAGGCTGCCGTTCGGTCCCGAGGCCGCTGTTCGGCACAGAGGCTGCGCTTCGGTACAGGAGCGGCGGGGGCCACGGCCGTCCTTGCACCAAAGCGCAGCGCGTCGGCGGCTACGACGGCGAGCTGAGCTCCTCGGCCAGCGTGGTCGCCCCCCAGCTCGCGAGCAGGGCGAGCGAGTCCTTCGTCGGGGTGTCGGGTTCGGCGGTGTACACGAGCATGGTCAGCCCCGGCGCCGACGTGACGTCGAGCGCCTCATAGGTGAGGTCCAGGTTGCCGACGACGGGATGGTGGAGGCGCTTGCGCCCGGTGCGGTGGAAGAGCACGTCGTGCGCCGCCCATCGGGTCCGGAAGTCCTCGCTCCGCGTCGACAGCTCACCGACGAGGTCCGTCAGCCCCCGGTCGAAGGGGTTGCGCCCGGCCTCGGCCCGCAGCACCGCGACCATGTCGCTGGCCGTCCGGTCCCAGTCGCCGTAGAACTCGCGCGCCCGAGGGTCGAGGAAGGTGAACCGGGCCGTGTTGGGACGCTTCACCGACCCGTCGAAGAGCGGCCAGTAGAGGGCGCGGCCGAGCTGGTTGGCCGCCACCACGTCGGCGCGCCCGTTGCGGATCCACGCCGGCGCTGCGGTCATCGCGTCGAGGACCCGCTGCACGGACGGGCTGACACGGCCGGGCGCGGTGCGACGCCGCCGCGGGTCACGGCTGCCGGCCGCCCGCGCGAGGTCGTACAGATGGGCCCGCTCGGCCTCATCGAGCTGCAGGGCGCGGGCGAGCGCGTCCAGCACCTCGTCCGAGGCGCTGCTCAGCTCGCCCCGCTCGAGCCGGGTGTAGTAGTCGACGCTCACGCCGGCGAGCAGCGCCACCTCCTCACGCCGCAGGCCCGGGACCCGCCGCTTGGTACCGAAGGCGGGCAGCCCCGCCTGCTCGGGGGTGATCCGGGCCCGGCGACTGCTGAGGAACTCTCGGACCTCGCTGCGGTTGGCATTCACCCCTCGAGAGTAAGGACGTTGGGGCGCCCGCAGGGAGGCCCTGCCAGTACCTGTCACGACAGGGCCTGCCCCACCCGGCAGAACGCTGGTGAAGTGGAGGTTGGAACGACCGACCACCTCCCGGAGCCACTGGGACAGCCCCAGCACCGGCCCACCTCGTCACCTCGAGAAGGCACCGTGACCGACACCCGAACGAACCGGGACCTCGCCGCCCCCGCCCACCCCACGGCGATCCTCGCCATCATCCTCGTCAGCTACTTCATGATCCTGCTCGACAACTCGATCATCTTCACGGGCCTGCCGACGATCGGGGCAGCGATGGACCTGTCCCCGGTCGGCCTCTCCTGGGTCCAGGACGCCTACACGCTCGTCTTCGGCGGCCTGCTCCTGCTCGGCGCCCGGCTCGGTGACCTCCTGGGGCGTCGGCGGGTGTTCGTCGCCGGGCTCGCCGTCTTCGCGCTCGCGTCGCTCCTCGTGGCCTGCGCGCCCAACGGGGCGTTCCTCATCGCGGCGCGGGCCCTCCAGGGCGTGCTCGGCTACAGCGCGTTGCAGGCCGGAGTGGCCTTCTTCCCGATGACCGTCGTCAACTTCGTTGTCGCCGTCGCCATCCCCCGCCTGACGCGCCGCCTCGGCAACGCCACCCTCCTCGCGGCCGGTGTCCTCCTGACCCTCCTCGGGATGGCGTGGCTCAGCCGCGTCGGAGCCAGCAGCGACTACCTCACGGCGGTGGCCGCACCGATGATGCTCATCGGCGCCGGTCAGGGCCTGGCCTTCGCGCCGCTGACGTCGGCGGGGATCAGCGGGGTCCGGCCCGACGACGCCGGCGCCGCGTCGGGCCTCGTGAACACGGCCCACCAGCTCGGGAGCGCGCTCGGCCTCGGCATCCTCGTCGCCGTCGCCGCCACGGTCTCCGGCTCGACCGACACGGTCGCCGGCCTCGCCGCCCACGTCTCGACCGCCCTCACCGCCGGTTCGGTGCTCCTCGCCCTGGCGCTCGTCGTCACCGTCGCGCTCGTGCTTCCCTCCGGGGTCACCGAGCACCGCCTGGCCCGGAGCGCCGACAACGGGTACGCCAAGGGCAAGGAACCTGCAGACGAGTGGGCGCCTGGCTCGGCGGACGAGACCACCCGTCAGTCGGCGAGAACCGCCGCCCTGGCAGACACCCACTGACCGCGGGGCGCCAACCGTGCCCGCGCACCCGGAACTCTCGAAGGAGCACCCATGAAGACCACCACCCTCAACAACGACGTGACGATGCCCGTGCTCGGGTTCGGCGTCTTCCAGGTCCCCGACGCCGCCGAGTGCGAGCGCGCCGTCAGCGACGCGCTCGAGGTCGGGTACCGGCTCATCGACACGGCTTCGGCCTACCTCAACGAGGAGGCCGTCGGGCGCGCCATCGCGTCGTCCGGTATCCCCCGCGACGAGCTCTTCGTCACCACCAAGCTGTGGATCCAGGACGCCGGCCAGGAACCCGCGAAGGCCGCGTTCCAGCGCTCCCTCGACCGGCTCGGGCTCGACCACCTCGATCTCTACCTGATCCACCAGCCCTTCGGCGACTACTACGGCGCGTGGCGGGCGATGGAGGAGCTGTATGCCGCCGGGCTGGTGCGGGCGATCGGCGTGAGCAACTTCTACCCCGACCGGCTCGTCGACCTCATCGCGCACAGCGAGGTCACCCCGGCGGTCAACCAGGTCGAGACGCACGTCTTCTTCCAGCGCGTGGCTGACCAGGAGCTCATGCGCGCCCACGGCGTCCAGATCGAGGCTTGGGGACCGTTCGCCGAGGGTCGCAACGGCCTCTTCACCAACCCCGCCCTGACCGCCATCGGGCAGGCGCACGGCAAGACCGTCGCCCAGGTCGTGCTGCGGTGGCTCCTCCAGCGCGACGTCGTCGCCATCCCCAAGTCCGTCCGCAAGGACCGGATGGCCGAGAACGTCGACGTCTTCGACTTCGTCCTCAGCGACGAGCAGATGCAGGAGATCGCAGCCCTGGACACGGGGACCAGCCTGTTCTTCGACCACCGCGACCCCGACGCGGTCGCGCGCCTCACCTCGACCCGCCTCGACATCTGATCCGTCGGGCGACCCCAGAAAGGAGACCGCCATGAACGCCTGGACCACCGACACCGCACGCACCGTGACGGCGCCTGAGGAGGTGCACGTCGCCGTCCGGCGGGCCGACGGCACCCTGCGCCGCCCCCGGATCATCTGGATCGTCCGGGACGGTGACCGGGTCTTCGTCCGCTCCACCAACGGCCGAGGCGCGGACTGGTTCCGCTCAGCCACGGCGAGCGGCGCCGGACAGATCATCGCCCGCGAGACGGCATACGACGTGCTCTTCACCGAGGTCCACGAGGAGTCGGACCTCGCCGCCGCGGACGTCGGCTACCGCACCAAGTACGGCCACTACGCGTCGATCGTCGACCACCTCGAGGAGGACGGCCCGCGCGCGGCAACCCTCGAGGTGCACCCTGCCTGATCCCACGCGCGTAGACCACCAGCCGAACCACAACAGACAGGAACAGCCCATGCTCGGCACGATCATCCACGGCCCCCGAGACATCCGCCTCGAGGAGCGACCCGACCCGACGATCGTCCTGCCCACCGATGCCATCGTGCGCACCGTCGCGGCCTGCGTGTGCGGCTCGGACCTGTGGCGCTACCGCGGCATCGCCGACGTGCCTCGACCGACGCCGATCGGGCACGAGTACGTCGGGATCGTCGAGGCCGTCGGGTCCGACGTGACCTCCGTGGCGCCCGGTCAGTTCGTCGTCGGCGGCTTCCTCACGAGTGACAACACGTGCCCGGTGTGCAAGACGGGGGCCCACGCCAACTGCCAGAACGGCACCGGCTACGACGGCTGCCAGGCCGAGCTGATCCGGGTCCAGAACGCCGACGGCACCCTGCTCGCCACCCCCGAGCAGCCAGACGAGGAGCTGGTGCCCAGCCTGCTCGCCCTCTCCGACGTGATGTGCACCGGGTGGCACGCCGCCGTGAGCGCCGACGTCCGGCCAGGGAGCACGGTCGTCGTGGTGGGCGACGGCGCGGTCGGGCTCTCGGGCGTCCTCGCGGCCTCCCAGCTCGGCGCCGAGCGGATCATCTCCATGAGTCGCCACGCCGACCGGCAGGCCATTGCCCGCGAGTTCGGTGCCACAGACATCGTGGCGGAGCGGGGCGACGCGGGCATCGAGGCGATCCGGGAGCTCACGGGCGGCATCGGCGCCGACTCGGTCCTCGAGTGTGTCGGCACCGCGGAGTCCGTCGACCAGGCGTTGAGGTCGGCCCGCCCAGGCGGCATGGTCGGCTGGGTGGGCGTCCCGCACGTAACCGACCTTCCACAGGAGCACATGTTCTGGAGGAACGTCGGTCTGCGCGGCGGCCCAGCCCCGGTACGGGCCTACCTGCCCGACCTGCTCCAGCGGGTCTGGGACGGGCACATCGAGCCCGGCAAGGTCTTCGACATCACCCTTCCGCTCGCCGAGGTCGCCGAGGCGTATGCCGCGATGGACGAGCGGCGCGCCATCAAGGCCCTCCTGCTGCCCTGACCTCGCGGGCGCCGGCCTCGCCGGCCGTTCGTGGCACCGGCTGCGCTTTGACGCAGGAGCTGCGCGGGCCCCGGCGGTCCGTGCCACGAAGCGCAGCCAGTCGTCACGCCCGCGGCAGGACCTCTTGTCGGACGGGCGAGAACGGTCGCGTTCCTTCGCGACTCGGCTGCTCAACGACTCGCCTAGAGGGCGTCGAAGCAGTCATGATCGACCTTCTTCAGGACCAACGTAGTCGCCGTCTGCACCCCTACATCGTGGTGGACGAGAAGCCCCGCCAACTGGCGGCCGTCAACCAGCGCGATCCTCGCTCCCGATATCGCGGCCCACTCCCTCGCTTCTCGCGTGTAGGCGCTCGTCGTGATGAAGACCCCCCTATCCGCACCAAGTCCCCGGAGCGCCCCCGCAAAGCCTTGGAGCTCGGGACGGCCCACATTGTTCCCGTCCGCGTACCTCTTGGCTTGGACACATACACGGTCAAGCCCTAGCGGATCCAGCGAGATCACACCGTCGATCCCACCATCGCCGCTGCGACCGGAGTGCTCGATGTTGCCGCTCTCCCCGTATCCCATTGCCTGCAACAGTTCGAGAACGAGCCGTTCGAAAGAGGTTGGATCGATGCTCCTCACCAGTTCCAGCAGCTCAACCTCCAGTGCCCGGGTGTGAGCTCGCGCCGCGTCCTCCGCGACCTCTATTGGTGTCGAGTTCGGGACTGCTGCGAGCACCGTCGCGCCGGCTTGTGGAAGATCGGGAGTCTCAGATGTCCCCTTGGGCCCATGCCACGCAGCTAGCGTCTCGCACCCGCCCTCAAGCTCAGCCAGGCCCGCCTCGGTGATGCTGTACCTACCCCGATCTCGCTTGATGAAGAGAGCCTTGACCAACGGATCGGCAGCGTGCCAAACCCGATGCTCGATCAATGGCTGGCCCTTCGAGATCACGATGGTTCGGTCGGCAGCTTCCAGCCCGATGAGATCGCTTACCTTTTCGGCGAGTTCAGCTTTGGACAGGACGACTCCATCCTGAAGGCACGCTAGAACAGCGCGTCTGAGGTCGCCGCTTGCAGGAACTCCCATGTGTCGCAACCTTGCTGCCCGGGCCGCTGTTGATCAGGAGAGTACTAAACGAGCCCGACCCCACACTGGGGACAACGCCTGCGCCTGAACGTGGCTCCCGGCTGGTCGTCGTTGCGCTTTCGGCCGACGAGGCTGGCGCATCGGGCCATGATGTCGTCATGGGTAGAGACACGGAGGACCGGGCCAGCCCCCAAGGGTCGTTTAGGCGGCCTTCCTACCGGCAACGTGCCAACGATCGGTGGCCGCTCGTCCTGGTCCCGATGGCAGCGATGGGCGTGGTGCGAGTCGTCGTCTCGGGCCTCGAGGGCTGGGAGCTCGTCCTGCTGACGCTCAACACCGCCTACGGCGCCACGATCAGCGCGATCCTGATGACCCTGCTCGTGGCGTTGGTGCCGGCACGGCCGCGACGGATCGCACCCGCGGCGACCCCGGACGGGTCGGCGTGATCGGGACGGGGCCACGTCCCCGGGGTGGTGCTGGGCACCCGCGCGCCGCACGGTGAGTCGCGGCGGGACTTCTTGTCGGACGGCGGCGTTAGGGTCGGCGGCATGGCCGTCCCCCGACTGAGCAAGGACGAGGCCCGCCGGATCGCGATCCACGCGCAGCTGCTCGACGCGCCCCGACCGACGGACCTCGTCGCCGTCGTCGAGCGGCTCACGCTCCTGCAGATCGACCCGACCGCTGCCATCGCACCGAACGCCGACCTGGTCCTGTGGAGCCGGCTCGGGTCCACCTACGACCCCGTCGACCTCGTGAAGGCCGTCGAGCACGACCGGTCACTCGTCGAGACCGTCGCCTACATCCGCAGCCCGCGAGACCTGCCCGCGGTGATCGCCGAGACGCGCGACGCCGAGCCATACGAGCTCATGGCCGCGTGGCTGAAGACCAACGAGCCGTTCCGCCGCGACATCCTCGCGCGACTCGCCGAAGAGGGCCCGCTGCTCTCCCGCGACATCCCCGACACGTGCGTCGAGCCGTGGCCGTCCTCGGGGTGGACCAACAACGCAACATCACCAAGATGCTCGAGGCCCTCGCGCTGCGCGGGCACGTCGCGATCTCCGGGCGCAGGGGTCGGCAGCGCTACTGGGACATCCCCGAGCGCGTCTACCCTGCCGACCTGCCCACGGTCGACCTCGAGACCGCCACGAGGCACCGGCACGAGCGCCGGCTCGCTGCGCTCGGCATCAGCCGCTCCCGCGGTCCCCAGATCCCCGGTGAGCCGCCCTACGTCGGCGAGGCTGGCGAGGAGGTCGAGGTCGAGGGCACGGCGGGCACCTGGCGCGTCCACCCGGCATACGTCGGGCTGCCTTTCGAGGGCCGGACCGCGCTGCTCTCGCCGTTCGACCGCCTCATCCACGACCGCGTCCGGGCCGAGCAGCTCTTCGGGTTCGAGTACATCCTCGAGATGTACAAGCCCAAGGCGCAGCGGCGCTGGGGGTACTTCGCCCTCCCCGTCCTCCACGACGACCGGCTCGTCGGCAAGCTCGACGCCACCGCCGACCGCAAGGCCGGCCGACTCGTCGTCAACGCCATCCACGAGGACGTGCCCTTCACGGGGGGCATGACCGCCGCCGTGCGCGCCGAGATCGACGACCTCGCCACGTGGCTCGGCCTCGAGGTGAGCGATGTCTGAGACCCCGGCCACGAGCCGACACAGGGACACCGCCATAGAGGTGCGCCCCGCGACCGCGTCGCGCTTCGACGACGTCGCGACCATGCTCGGGCCGAAGAACCCTGACTCCACGGTGTGCTGGTGCCTCAGCCATCGCCTCGACTCGAGGACCAGCCGTTCGCTCCTCGGAGCCGCCCGGGGCGCCTACGTCCGCGAGCTGTGCGGACGGGACGTAGCCCCGGGCGTCCTGGCCTACGACGGAGACGAGGTCGTCGGATGGGCTGCCGTCGCGCCGAGGTCGGAGCTGCCGTTCGCCCGGTCCACCAAGATCCCGCACGTCGACGACCTTCCCGTGTGGTCGGCGTGGTGCATCCGCGTCCGGCCCGGGCACCGCGGCCGCGGGATCTCGCATGCCCTCCTCGAGGGCGCCGTCGCCTACGCGCGCTCGCAGGGTGCGCCTGCCATCGAGGGGTACCCGGTCGACAACGAAGGACGGAAGGTCGACACCACCATGGCGTATGTCGGCACCCGTGCCCTCTTCGAGCGGGCCGGCTTCACGAAGGCGGCCGACACGACATCGGTCTCCGGCGGATTCCCACGCGTGGTCATGCGGCTGAGCCTCTTGTGACCGGTCATTCCGCCGACCCAGCCGATACCGCTGACCGGCGGCATGAGCTCTCCGGTGTCCATGGTCGGTCCCGGCGGTTGGACAAAGCCTCCAGGTGCACCGTGCCTCGCCCGTAGGGTTGACGCGTGACCTCGAACGACGCCGACGCCGTCCTCAATGCCGACATCCAGCTGCTGACGGGCCTGCTCTACGAGACCGTCGAGCGCCACGACGACGCCTCGCTCGTTGCGCTGATGCGCGACGTCGAGCGCTGGGCCTCGGCGGCCCACACCGTCGCGTCTCCGGACGACGAACGGATCACCCGCCTGCTGGGGGCGGTGGACCCCCGGAGCACGGCCAAGCTCGCGCGGGCGTTCACGGTCTACTTCCACCTCGTCAACGTCGCCGAGCAGGTGCACCGCCTCGACGAGTCCGCGGTCCACGGCGGAGCCTCGCTCGCCGAGACGCTCGCGGCGATCCGGGCTGCAGACCTCGACAAGGACGACCTCGTCCGCACGATCGCGGAGATCGAGGTCCGCCCGGTCTTCACCGCCCACCCGACCGAGGCGACGCGACGCTCCGTCCTGACCAAGATCCGCCAGATCGCCGACCTGCTCGAGAAGCGGGCCGACCCGCGCGCCCAGCCCGGCGACCGCGAACGCGTCGAACGACGGCTGGCCGAGGTGCTCGAGCGGCTGTGGCAGACCGACGAGCTGCGCACCGACCGGCCGCGACCGATCGAGGAGGCGCGTTCGACCCTGTTCTACCTCGAGGAGCTGGCCGATCGGGTGCTGCCCGAGGTCGTCGACGAGCTCGCGGTCGGCCTGCGCGACCTCGGGGTCGACCTCTCCCCGACAGCGGTCCCCGTCCGTCTCGGCACCTGGGTCGGCGGCGACCGCGACGGCAACCCCCTCGTCACCGCATCCGTGACCGAGGAGGCGATCCGCCTCCAGACGGACGCGGCGCTGCGCCTGCTCCGCGAACGGCTCGAGTCCCTGCACGTCGAGCTGTCCGCCTCGACCCGAGTCGTCGCGGCCAGCGACGAGCTCCTCGAGCTGATCGGGACGGGTCCGACCGAGCCCTATCGTGCCGCCGTCCAGCGCATCCTCGACCGCCTCGAGGCCACGCGGGCTCGGCTCGTCGACGACCGACGGGTCCCCCAGTCGTATGCCGGCGTCGACGAGCTGCTCGCCGACCTCCACGTCATCCACCGCTCCCTCGAGGCCAACCACGGCGAGCTGACGGCCCGAGGGACGTTCGCGCGGTTCATGCGGATGGTCGCACTCGTCGGCTTCCACCTCGCGGTGCTCGACATCCGCGAGCACTCCGGACACCACCACGCGGCGCTCGGCCAGCTCTACGACCGCATCGGCCAGGAGCCGGCATACGGCACCCTCTCCTCCCCGGAGCGTGCGGAGCTGCTCGCCGACGAGCTCGCCGGGCCGCGGCCCCTGCTCGGGCCCACGACCCAGCTGACCGGCGACCCCGCGAGGACCCTCGAGACCTTCCACACGGTTCGCCGGGCGCTCGACCGCGACCCCGGCGTCATCGAGTCGTACAT
The DNA here is from genome assembly GCF_000576595.1 of Intrasporangium oryzae NRRL B-24470. Lineage (GTDB taxonomy): Bacteria > Actinomycetota > Actinomycetes > Actinomycetales > Dermatophilaceae > Intrasporangium_C > Intrasporangium_C oryzae. The sequence continues at coordinate 76,223 of NZ_AWSA01000015.1, forward strand.
CGTGTCGATGAGCGAGGACGTCGACGACGTCCTCGCCGCGGCCGTGCTGGCGCGCCAGGCAGGGCTCGTCGACCTTCAGGCGGGCGTGGCTCGGATCGGGTTCGTGCCGCTGCTCGAGACGCCGTCGTCGCTCGCCATCGCCGGTGACTTCCTCGACCGCCTGCTGAGCTGCGAGCCCTACCGCGAGCTGGTCCGCCTACGCGGCGACCGCCAGGAGGTCATGCTCGGCTACTCCGACTCGGCCAAGCTCGGCGGCATCACCGTCTCCCGCTGGGGGCTGCACCGGGCGCAGCGCGACCTCGTGGAGGTGGCCCGGCGCCACGACGTCAACCTCGTGATGTTCCACGGCCGCGGCGGCAGCGTCGGGCGTGGCGGCGGGCCGAGCCACGAGGCGATCGTCGCGCAGCCCGCGGGGACCGTGAGCGGCTGCATCAAGATCACGGAGCAGGGCGAGGTCATCTCCGACAAGTACCTCGTCCCCGCGCTGGCCCACCGCAACATGGAGCTCTCGCTGGCCGCGACGCTCCGGGCGGCGACCCTGCGCCGCGAGGCGAAGGGCACGAGTGACGTGCGCCGCCGGTGGGACGACCTCATGAACGTCATCGCGGAGACCTCCCACGAGGCCTACCTGGGCCTCGTCAGCGACGAGGCGTTCCCTGCCTACTTCCGCCAGTCCACGCCGGTGGACGAGCTCGCCGACCTCAACATCGGCTCCCGACCGGCGCGCCGGGGCGGAGGCGCCCGTCTCGAGGACCTGCGGGCCATCCCCTGGGTCTTCGGCTGGACGCAGTCGCGCCAGCTCATCCCCGGCTGGTTCGGCGTCGGGTCCGGGCTCGCCGCGGCCGTCGCCGCCGGCTATGGCGACCAGCTCGACGAGGCGATGCGGCGGTGGCGCTTCCTCCGCTCGTTCCTGTCGAACGTCGAGATGACCCTGAGCAAGACCGACCTCGGCATCGGCCGACGCTACGTCGATCAGCTCGTCGACCCGGAGCTGCGACGGTTCTTCGACGTCATCACCGCCGAGCACGACCTGACCGTCCGGCAGCTGCTCGCGGTCACCGGCAAGGACGCGCTGCTCTCCAACGAGCCGGTCCTCCAGCGCACCTTCGCGGTGCGCCACGGCCGGCTCCATGCCCTGCACGAGCTGCAGATCTCGCTGCTGCACCGGACCCGCTCGGGGCAGTCGGGAGACCCTGAGCTGCAGCGCGCCCTGCTCCTCACGATGAACGGCATCGCCGCCGGCCTGCGCAACACCGGATGACGCCGGAGGCGGGGGCGCCCGGATGAAGGATCACCTACCCGGGGTGAGGACCGCAGTGCCCTGCAGCCGATAGACCGGGCCCATGAGACGCGCCGCCCTGTCCCTCACCGCCGTCGTCGGCCTCGTCGTGCTCGCTGCCTGCGGTGGAGGAGGCTCGGTCACCCTGCCGACGGCACGACCGACCATCACCTCGCCGACGGTCACGCTCCCCTCGGTCACCCTGCCGACGGTCACGGCTCCCACCGCGACCGCCCCGACGGCGACGGCACTCCCGCCGGCCACGACCCCCGCTGAGACCACGACTAGCGCCGTCACGACCCCGCCGCCCGAGACCAAGACCCAGACCCAGACGCAGACCCGGACGCAGACCCAGACGCAGACCCAGACGGTGACCGCGACGGCCACGGCGACCCTCACCCAGACCGTGACCGAGACACCGAGCGCGACGACGACCACCCCAGAGTCCTCGACCACCTCGACCACCGCGACCGCCGTCCCGACGGAGCCCGAGGCCAGCGGGGAGGGCGGCACGACGTGGTGGCCGTGGGTGCTTGCCGCCCTCGTGGCCATCGGCCTGGCCGTCTGGCTGATCCTCCGGCGACGCGCCGCACAGCAGGTCGTCGAGGCCTGGGAACGGCGCTTCGCCCGCGCCCGGAGCGAAGCCTCCTGGGTCGAGGACTCGCTCGTCACGCAGGTCCTGGCCCCACCCACGACCGCGGAGGCGGCCGGCGTCTGGGAGGCGGCCCAGCCGCGGCTGCTCGCCATCGACGAGTCTCTCCACACCCTCGCCGCCGAGGCGCCCGACGAGGCCCGGCGAGCTTCGGTGACCCAGGTCGGCGACAGCCTCGCGCGCCTCGTCGCCGCGGTCAGCGGCGACCTGGCCGCCGGCCCCGAGGCGACACGAGAGGACTTCCAGGCCAGCCGGGCGGCCGTCGATGCCGCGCGCCGGGAGCTCCGCACGGTTCTCGGTCCCGTCGACGCGACCGCGGGCGACCTGGGCGCCAACGGCTCCCCCGAGTCGCCGGACCTACCCGGTGGCCCCTGATACTGCCTGCCCCGGCTCGTCCCCTCCGGATCCGCAGGTCGGGTCCTCGACCGTCGACACCGTGAAGGGTGGCACCCCGACCGGGTCGTCGAGCTGGCTGTTGACGACGTACACCCGGCACTGGAAGACCGCGAGCGTCGTCGGCAGCGCGAACGCCTTTCCGTGGCCGTCCGCGAGCACCACGTGCTCGACCGCGCCCGACCTCCAGCCCCGGTCGAGCCGGGCGATGTAGACCCCGCTCGGGGCGCCGTAGTTGAGGACGGCATACAGGGTGTCGCCCCGCACCTGCATTCCGTCCGCGCCGAACGACTGACCACCGAGATCGACCATCTCCACGTGGCGCGTCAGCGTGTCGACGCGCCAGACGGCCTCGGTGCCGTTCGAGGCGACGAGGAGCACCCGGCCTGCGGGGTCGGCGACGATGCCGTTGAGCAGCCAGTACTGCGCGGGGAACCACGACAGGGCAGGACGGATGTCGAGCCACGGCTCGAGCTCGCCGATCGCGTCGCCCTCGACCGAGGCTCGGTAGACGACAGGGTTGGCCCAGTCGGTGACGTAGACCGCGGTCGGGGTGAGCACCAGGTCGTTGAGCCGGGACGGCGCGAGCGGCCCCCCGGCCGCCGTCCGCGCCGCCACGAGTCCACCGTCGCGGTCGTGCACGAGCAGCTGCGACCCGCCGACCGACCAGACGCGCCCGACGTCGTCGGTGTGCACCCCGAGGCTCGTCCCGCGCTCCGTCGTCCCCGCCGCGGCGAAGGGTGCCAGGGTCGACGTCCTGACGTCGCCGCGGTAGAGCCGGCCCGTCGAGTCGGACGAGACGTACATCGTCCCGTCGTGGTGGATGGCGATCCCCTCCGGGTGCACGCCCGGCTCGGTCGAGACGACGTACTCGGCGGGCAACGCATGGCCGTTCGCCGTGGCGGTCACCTCCGCGGCACCGGCGGCGGGTGCGGCCGGGAGGGCGCCGACGGCGACGGACAGCGCGAGGGACGCAGCGGCATACGAGAGGACATGACGGAACGGACGACGGCTCATGGGGCACCTCCAGTGGTCGGGACACCCAAGATAGTACGAGTCCGAACCAGATGATTCGGACTCGTAGCATCGTGACCGGATCGTCACCCCACCGCCCCGCCGAGGCGACACAATGGGCGCGTGAGCGACGAGACCGGCGCCCGGCAGGTGGGTGCCCCCGACGGCAACCTCGTCCTCGACCTCTTCGTCCTCGACCAGCGCATGGGCGCCCTCCTCGACGCCGCGCTCGGCCCCACGGGAGTCCGGCCGGCCGAGTATGCCGTCTACAGCCAGCTCGGGGCGGGCCCACTCACCCCGACCCAGCTCTGTGACCGGCTCGGCGTGAGCCGCTCGACGATGACGGGCCACCTCGCGGCCCTCCAGCGCCGCGGCGACACCGAGCGGGTGCCCGACCCACGCGACGGCCGGTCCTACCGCGTCGAGCTCACCGCGTCGGGCCGCGAGCGCCTCGAGGCGTGCCGGCCTCACTTCCGCGCCGCCCTCGCCCGGCTCGTCCACCACCTCGGCGGCGACACCACGGCCCACCGCGAGATGGTCCGTGCCGTCGACGCGGCGGCCGCGCGTGCCATCGCCGATCTCCTCCACGAGTCTGCGGAGCCGCGCTGACCCGGGCAGCGGCGCATCCCCTCGTCAGCGGGACCGGGATCCGGCATGCTGGGGGCCGGGACTCTCCACGGGAGGTGCACATGACCGTCACGCGTGGCTTCCACGGCAGGAGGCGCGACTCGGACGCCCGGCTGCCCCCCGGCCAGCACCTCACGCCCGACTTCCCGGTCCTCTCGGCCGGCCCGACCCCGCTCGTCCCGCGGGACGACTGGGAGCTCATCGTCGCCACCGAGGACGGCACGCGGCACGGCTGGACGTGGGCCGAGCTCATGGCCCTGCCGAGCGAGGACGTCACCGTCGACATCCACTGCGTGACGAGCTGGTCCAAGCTCGACACCGACTGGCGGGGTGTCTCGCTCGACACCGTCCTCGCAGACGTCGACACGGCCGCCGACTTCGCGATGGTCCACAGCCATGGCGGCTACACGACGAACCTCCCGCTCGAGGACCTGCTCGACGGGCGGGCCTGGATCGCCTACGAGTACGACGGGGACGAGCTCGCTCCCGAGCACGGCGGCCCGGCCCGGCTCCTCGTGCCGCACCTCTACCTCTGGAAGTCGGCCAAGTGGGTGCGCGAGATCGAGCTCATGCTCGACGACGCCCCCGGCTTCTGGGAGCAGCTCGGCTACCACGACTACGGCGACCCATGGCGCGAACAGCGATACCAGGGGGACTGAGTGCCCGGCGAGCGTGGCGCAGCGCGACGCTCGCCGACCGCCGACCGGAGACCGCACAGGCGGTCACCCTCGTCCTCGACGTCCCCGACTGGCCGGGCCACGTGCCGGGCCAGCACGTCGACGTCCGGCTGACCTCCGAGGACGGCTACCGCGCCACTCGCAGCTACTCGGTCGCTGCCCCGACCGACGGGGACGCGCTCGAGCTGACCGTCCAGCGGGTCCCCGACGGCGAGGTGTCGACGTTCCTCTGCGACGACCTGCGGCGCGGCGACACCGTCGAGGTGCGCGGGCCCCTCGGCGGCTGGTTCGTCTGGCGCCCCGGGCAGCCGGGGCCGGTCCTGCTCGTGGCCGGCGGCAGCGGCGTCGTCCCGCTCATGTCCATGCTCCGCGCGCGGCCGGCCGGCAGCGCATCCCCCTTCCGCCTCGTCTACTCCGCACGCTCGCCCGAGGACCTGCTCTACCGCGAGGAGCTGGCGCGCCGGGCGGCCGAGAACGACGGTGTCGAGGTCGGCCTGGTCTTCACCCGCAGCGCCCCCGAGGGCGACCGGCGAGGCGTCGGACGCCTCCGACCCGAGGACCTCACCGGACACGGCTGGAGCGTCGACGACGCGCCGACCTGCTACGTCTGCGGTCCGACCGGTTTCGTCGAGAGCGCCGCCGCGCACCTCGTCGCGCTCGGGCACCCGCCCGAGCGCATCAGGACAGAGCGATTCGGGCCGAGCGGTCCCTGAGGAGGTCCTTCGGATGAACAACGAGAGCGCAGCAGACGCGGCGTTCGACGGCAACGTGATGGCCGGTCCGCTGTCAGAGGTCTTCGCGGTCGACATCACCACCGCGCAGGGTCGGTGCCGAGGCTGTGGGACGACGAGCGTCATCGCGACCCTGCGCGTCTACGGGCCCGACCCCGGCCTCGTCGGCCGGTGCCCCGGCTGCGACGACGTGCTGGTGCGCATCGTTCGCACCCCCGACGCCGTCTGGCTCGACCTCGCCGGCCTCACCTCCCTCCGCGTCGCAGTCCCTGCCGGCGTGGCCGGGGTCCCTGCAAGCTCGGGCGGCGACGCCTGAAACCTCCTGCACGCGGTGGCCCTCGAGGAGGCGACTCGGTACCGGAGACGGCGCACCTGACCGGGCCCAGCGGCATACGTCACCTCGACGTATGCCGCTGGACCCCGTGGAGGGTGTCGCGATTGTCCGGCTCGAAACCTCCCGCTGAGTGCTCTCAACCCCCACAATGGCTCGGTGATCGGCGAGGACTTCGAGGCGGTGCTCGCCGACGCGCAACGCGGTGACGAAGCCGCCTTCGCCCGGCTCTGGCGCGACCTCAACCCCTCGCTCCTGCGCTATCTCTCCCTCGGCGGCGACAACGCGGAGGAGATCGCCGCCGAGACCTGGGCAACCGTCGTGGCGGGCCTGGGCCGGTTCCGCGGCGACGAAGCCGGGTGGCGCGGATGGGTGTTCACGACCGCACGACGTCGGGCCATCGACGCAGCGCGGAAGCGCACCCGTGAGCACCGACTCGGTTGGAAGGCCAGCACGTGGATGTCCGACGAGGTGCCCGACTGTGCCGAGATCGCCGCCGACGCGATGTCGACCCAGGACGCGGTCGCCCTGGTGCGCCGGCTGCCCGCGATGCAGGCTGAGGTCGTCCTCCTGCGGGTCGTCGCGGACCTGCCTGTGGCCGAGGTCGCGAAGCTCCTCGGACGCACCCCCGGGGCGGTCCGGGTCGCCGCCCACCGTGGGCTCCAGACCCTCGCGACGATGCTGTCCGACGCCGGTGTAACGCCCGGCGACTCCGAGCCGCTTCGAAGGTGACATGAGCAACCTGTGGCCCGACCCAGCCGACAGCGTGCGTCCCGGCCGTGACGCACGCAGCATCGGCGCACCCGGGGACGACACGGCGGGTGACATCGCGAACGATCCCGCCCTCGCCCCCTTGCTTCGCGGGCTGACCGCGGAACCGACGGAGCGCGAGCTCCTCGGTCTCGGGGCGGCTCTCACGGCCTTCCGGGCGGCTCATGTCACCTCCCCCGCCCCACCCTCTCGACGGAGACCATCCATGCTCTCAGCTCTCACCGGCGCCAAGCTCGGTGCCGCCATCGCCGCAGCGACGGTCAGCGTCGGCGGTGTCGCCGCTGCCGCCTACGTCTCGGCCAACGCGACGACGACCCCCGACGCCCACGCGACCGCAGCCCCCTCGGCGACACACCCCGTCACGGACCCCACGGGCACGCCGGCCCCGGGCACTGAGCACGCCACCGCGACGCCGGTCGGACCCAACGCCACCGGCCACCCCGCCTACGGACTGTGCACCGCCTGGAAGGGCGTTGCCGACAGCGGCAAGGCCATGGAGTCGGTCGCCATGAAGAACCTCACCGCCGCAGCCGGCGGAGCCGACAAGATCGCGGCCTTCTGCGCCAACGTCCCCGCCCCGGGCAAGTCGGCCGACCACCCCACCGGCAAGCCGACGTCCACCCCGACCGGCAAGCCCGAGACCGTCCCGACGGGCAAGCCGACCAGCACGCCGACCGGCAAGCCGGCGTCCGTCCCGACGCCGTCCGCCACGCACCCGACGGGTCGCTCCTGACCCTCCGGTCCAGAGCGGTCGCTCGCGACCGCTCGTAAGGAACCACCGCACGACCACGCCGTATGCCGCCGAGCCAGCTCGGCGGCATACGGCGTCGTGTCAGTCCTGCTCGCCCGACTCGAGCCCGGCGAGGACCGCCTCGATGATCCGCGGGCGCAGCTCGTGAGCCCCGATGACCGCGTCGACGGAGCCCACGGAGACGGCCCGGTGGATGCTGTGCACGGTGTCGAACTCCGACGCGACCTGGCTCAGCTTCTCCGCCCGGACGCTCCCCCGCAGCTCGGCGAGCTCGGTCGCGAGGCGCGCCCGCTCGACCCCCGACGCCGCGGCGACCCGCGCCTCGAGCTCGGCGACGCGGCTGTCGGCCGCCGTGCGGGCGTCGACGTCACGCGAGAAGACCACCGCGGCCGCCGGCGCGCCACCGAGCACGGAGGCGAAGGACCCCTCGACCGCGAGCACGGTCATCCTCGGGTTGAGGACCTTGGAGAAGACCACGAACGCGCCGCCGTGGTAGCGCGAGACGACCGTGAAGACGATCGGACCGTCGAAGTTGACGATGGCCCGGCCGATCTCCGCGCCGTACTCGAGCTGCAGGTTGCGCATCGACTCCGGCGAGCCGTCGAAGCCCGACAGGTTGGCGAGCACGACGACCGGGCGGTTGCCGCTCGCCGCGTTGATGGCCCGCGCGACCTTCTTGCTCGACCGGGGGAAGAGCGTTCCCGCGGTGTACGTGTCGGGTCCGTCGGTGGGCGGGAAGCCGCGCCGCGGCACGGACTTGGACTCGATGCCGATGAGGCACACCGGCACGCCACCGAGGTGAGCGTCCTGGACGACCGCCGTCTCCGCGTCGGCCATCCCTGCCCAACGCTCGAGCGGCTCGTGGTCCTGGTCGGAGACGGCCCGCATCAGGGTGCGGATGTCGAACGGCTTCTTGCGGTCCGGGTTGGTCTCGGACGAGAAGATGTCACCGACCGTCGTGAAGCCCGAGTCAGGCAGCGTGTGCGGGTAGGAGGTGACGTCACGGTCGGACGGGTCGGTCGTCGTGACCCGGCGCGGACCGGTCTCGCCCGGCGCGACGTAGGCGTGGTCGTAGTGGGCCATGAGGATCTTGCGGGCACCCGCGAGGTCCTTGGCCCAGTACTGCGCCTGGCCGTTCGGGCCCATGACGCGGTCGTAGCCACCGATGCCGAAGTTGTCCTCCGCGGAGACCCCACCGGAGAAGTCGAGCGACTGCTTGCCGGTGAGGACCATGGCGCTGTCGGGCGTCATGACGAGGATGCCCTTGGTGTGCATGAGCATCGTCGCCTCGGCGTTCCAGTAGGGCTGGGCCCCGACGTTGATCCCCGCGACGACGATGTTGATCTCGCCGCCCGCCTGGGTGAACTCGATGATCCGCTTGAGGGCGCGTGCGACCCAGTCCATGTTCTCGGTGCCGGAGTCCATCGAGATGCGTGCGCCGGCCGAGAGGGAGTACCACTCGAGCGGGACCTGCATGCGCTCGGCGAGGTCGATGGCCGCGATGACCCGTGCGCACTCGGCCTCGGCGACCGACCCCAGCGAGCGCAACGGGTCGCCGCTGAGCACGACGCGGGTGACGCCCTCCGGGTGGCGGACCGTCGGTGAGGTGACCACGGCGACGATGATGCCGGCCTTGTTGAGGCCCTGCGGACGGTCGACCGGGACGAGCCCGCCCGTGTCGTCGAGGTCGTGCTCGACCACCGTGCCGCCCTGGCCGGCGATCATCGACTGCAGCTCGTAGGGGTAGACGAGCCCGCGGCGGCGAGCGCGCACGACCTTCGACGCGTAGTCGTCGAGCGGCTTGAGCGGCTCGGTGGGCGGCTCGCCGACCGAGACGACGACGCCCGAGCCCGGCTGGTAGTAGAACCGACCCGCGATGGGATCCGGGGCCTCGCCCGGGGCCCCGGCGACACGGCCCTGGACGAGGACCTCCTCGATGCCCGCGCCGGCGGTGAGCGGGGCGATCTTGCGCCGCAGCGCGGTCAGCTGCCCGAGGTCGGCCTCGATGGGCGGCCAGATCTGGACCCAGACGTGGTTCATGTCGAGCTTGGAGCCCTGTGAGCCACGGCTCGCCCGGACTCGGCGCACCGCCTCGAGGCAGTTGGCGATGGCCTGCTCGACGTGGGGCAGCCCCGATACCTTGCCCGACTCGTCGCGCACGACGACGACCTGACGGACCTGGGCGAGGGCGACGAGTCGGCGGTCGTCGGGGTTGTCCTTGGCCACGCACTCATAGAGCAGGACATCCTCGGGGGCCTCGAGGCGCGTCACGTCGAAGGCCGTGAGGCGCCAGAGGTTGAGCCGCCGGCCCACCATCGGGTGGACGCCGCGGACGAGCCGGTCCTCGACGAGCTCACCGTCGACCGGACGGAACGTGAAGTAGCCCACCGGTCGTCCTCCGCTCGCGCTGACGGCGACCGCCACGCGGCGGACGTCGTGCGCGAACGGCAGCTGCTGGAGCCGCGAGGCCAGCTCGACGCTTGCCTCGTCTGCCGAGGCCGGCTCCTCCGGCCAGCGCAGGTAGAGGTCGACGACGGACTGGTGCCCCGCCGCGCGCGCCCAGACATCGGTCGACACGGCCCCGTCGAGGGCGCTGCCCGGGGCGAGCTCGTCCACCGAGCCGATCGTCGAGGTGAGGTGGGTCTGGCGGTCGTCGAGGGTGTAGTCGGCGACCGCAAAGGGGCGCTCCGCGGCCGTGAACGTGTGCAGGCCGTGGAGCTCGTGCTCGCGGTAGTGGCGCTTGATGAGGACCTCGAGCATCGGCTCGTGCTCAGGCAGCCCTTCGGCGGGCTCGTGAAGGCGCTCGGCGAGGAACCGGACGATCTGCTCCGGGATCGCGGCGAGCTCGTCGACGCGGGCCGCCCGGTCGGGTGCGTCGGGCGTGGCCGCCAGCGCGGCGAGCTTGTCACGGACCCCGGCGAGCACGCTCTCGCGGTCGCGGTCGACGAGCGGCTGGTCGAACCAGCGGAAGCGGGCGCTCCGGGCGAGGTCGCCGACGACCGGGAACCGCAGCTGCGTGGCAACGACGAGCCGGTCGAGGGTCTCGCGGGCTGCCGCGTCGAGCGGCGCCTCCGGGATGGGCTCGGCCAGCCAGCGCTGGAGGATCGAGGCCGCGATCTGGGCCTCGGGCGCCGAGCGCTGCTGGGCGAGGAAGATCCGGAACACGGCCTCCTCAAGGTCGGGCGTCCGCTCGAAGTCGGTCACGCCGTAGTGGCGCAGCACGCGGGCCAGCTTGTCGCGGAAGTCGTCGGGCAGCGCGGCCCGGTCGGGGTCGAGGCTCTGGAGGTAGCTGTGGAAGTGCTCCCTCGGGCTGTGGACGAGCAGCTCGGTGTGCCGCTCCTCGGCCGCCGGCCGGTTGCGGCTCAGCTCGGCGACGTCGGTGACCAGCTCGAGGATGGCGATCTCCTGGGCGAGCGGGATCGTCCCCTCGGCAGCGAGGTCGTCGCGCGCCGCGAGGTAGTCGGCCAGCATGCGCCGGTGCCCGTCGCCGTCGCCGTCGAAGCCGAGGACGCTCGCGGACAGGTCCTCGATGCTGCGCTCGACGCGCTGGCGGGCCGTGGTGAGGGTGGTGCCCGCGTCGGGCAGGTCGAGGTCGACGGTCTCGCCCGACGGCGTCTCCGCGGCCTCGGCCGCGTCGTCGGTCGGCTCGAGACGCACGAGCGGCGCGCCGGTCTCGACCTGGCTGCCGACCGTGACCATGAGCTCGCGGACCCGGGCCGCGAACGGCGCCGGGAGCACGGTCTCCATCTTCATCGACTCGAGGACGAGGACTGGTGCCCCTGCTGCGACCTCGGCGCCGACCTCGAGCGGGGTGGCCACGACGAGCGCGGGTGCGGGCGAGCGGACGACCCCGCCCTCGTCTCGGGTGACGCGGTGCATCACGCCGTCGACCTCGACGAGCTGGACCGGCCCGTGCGTCGCCGTGACGAGCCGGTGGGTCCGGCCCTCGATCGTGATCCGCCCGGCGTAGTCGTCGATGCGGTCGAGCGAGGCGTCGACGACGTGGTCGCCCCCGCCGTTGGCGATGGCCACGCGGTACCGGTGGGAGGCGGTGCGCAGGACCGTGACCTTGTAGGCCGTCCCCCGTAGCTTGAGGTCGATCGCCCGGCCGACCGCGTGCTGGACCTGCGGGCGTCCGCCGCGGGCCGACTCGAGCAGGCGCGCCCGCTCGATCGCCTCGGCGTCCTCGTAGGCCTCGATGCCGGCCGCGACGAGCGCGACACCCGAGTGGCGGTGCGACACGAGGCGACCCTCGGCGCGCACCCGGTCGATCCAGCCGGTGTCCGCCGATCCGTCGATGACCTCGGGCTGGTCGAGCAGGTCGAGGATGAAGCTCTTGTTGGTCGAGCCACCGTCGATGACGACGGTCGTCTCGGCCAGGGCGCGCCGGAGCCGGGCCAGCGCCTCGTCGCGGTCGCGCCCGTGGGCGATGATCTTGGCGATCATCGAGTCGAAGTCGGCCGGGATCGAGTCGCCCTCGCCCACACCGGTGTCGACGCGGACGCCGGGTCCGGCCGGGAAGGTGAGCAGCGAGATGCGGCCCGGCGAGGGAGCGAAGTCACGGTCGGGGTCCTCGGCGTTGAGGCGGGCCTCGACGGCGTGGCCGCGCTCGGTGGGCCGGCCCTCGGGAAGGTCCGAGAGGCGCCCTCCGTTGGCGACGTGGATCTGGAGCTTGACGAGGTCGGTGTCGGTGACGACCTCGGTGATCGGGTGCTCGACCTGAAGGCGGGTGTTGACCTCGAGGAAGGCGAAGAACTTCTCACCCGGGTGGTAGAGGAACTCGACGGTGCCGGCGCCGGCATACCCCACGGCGACGGCGAGGCGCTCGGCGCTCGCGCGGACCTCGGCGGCCTGCTCGGGACTCAGGACGGGCGACGCGGACTCCTCGATGACCTTCTGGTTGCGGCGCTGCACGGAGCAGTCGCGCACGCCGATGGCCCACGCGGACCCCTGGCCGTCGGCGATCACCTGGACCTCGATGTGGCGAGCGCCGGTGACGAGCCGCTCGAGGAAGACGACGCCCGAGCCGAACGCGCGCTCGGCCTCGTCGCGGGTCCGCACATAGGCGTCGGTGAGGTCGGCGTCGGAGTCGACGCGCCGGATGCCGCGCCCGCCGCCACCCGCGGTGGCCTTGAGCATGAGCGGGTAGCCGATCGAGGCGGCGGCCGCCTTGGCGTCCTCGAGCGTGTCGACGCCGCCACGCGACCACGGCGCGACGGGCACGCCGACCTCCTCGGCGATGAGCTTGGAGCCGATCTTGTCGCCCAGCTTGCGCATGGCCTCGGGGCTCGGGCCGATGAACGTCACACCGATGCGGGCGCAGAGCTCGGCGAAGGTCGGGTCCTCGGCGACGAAGCCCCAGCCCACCCAGGCGGCGTCGGCGCCGGACTCGAGCAGGGCCCGCTCGAGGACCGCATGGTCGAGGTAGGGGCGTGCCGACGCGGGACCCAGGTCGTAGGCGTGGTCGCTCTCGCGCACGAACATCGCCCGCCGCTCGCCCTCGGTGTGCAGGGCGATCGTCTCGATCTTGTGGCCCCCGGGCCCCGTCGAGGCATTGAGGTCACGCACGGCGTGGATGAGGCGCATGGCAGCCTCACCACGGTTGACGATCGCGATCCGCGAGATCATCAAGCAGCTCTCCTTCCATCGCGCCCGGTGGGGCGCATGACGCACGTCACGCCACGAGGGCAGCCTTCCACTCCTGCCATGCGACCCGCGAGTAGGCATCCCGGGAGATTTCGGTCCGTATGCCGCCGGGCCGGGTGCGTGACCCACCCGCGCTGTCTCCGCCCGGGCGGAGAAGATCAGCGGTTCCGCACCCAGAACACTCCACCACGTCCGCCCCGGCGGAGAAGATCAGCGGTTCCCCACCCGCAACACCGCACCACGTCCGCCCCGGCGGAGAAGATCAGCGGTTCCCCACCCGCAACACCGCACCACGTCCGCCCCGGCGGAGAAGCTGAGGGTGGCTGGATGCTTAGCGAGGTGAGCGGCATACCGATGGCGTATGCCGCTGGGCGGGGTGCGTGACTCCAGCCGGCGAGCCGCGGGCCGGGGCGGCGAAGACAGCGGGTCAGGCTTGGTCAGGAGTGTCCGGGACCGTCTCCTCGATGGGCGCGACGAGCTGGACGTTCGTCAGGTCGAGGACGGCCCGGACGGGTCCGTCTGTGGGGACCACAAGGCGCAGGTCCTGGCGCCGGTGCCCCAGTCGTTCGGCCAGCCGGAAGATCATCGCGATGCCGGTGCTGTCGAGGTAGGTCGTGTCGCTGAGGTCGAGGAAGACCACCGCCACCTCGTCGGGCACGGCGCCGGCGATGGCCTCCATCACCTCTCGGGCGTTGGAGAGGTCGATCTCCCCGCTGACCCGCACGAGCCGGGCCGCGCCGTGATCGCTCGCCTCGATGCGGGCCAGGTCGCTCATGCGCGGTCTCCGACGGCAACTCGCCGACGCATGCGGACGTCGGTCCCGCCCTCTCGGTGCTCGACGTCCACCGAGTCCATCAGGGCGCTCATCAGTTGCAGGCCCCAGCCCCCGCCGCGGTCGGCGGCCGGGCGCCAGGCGCCGTCGTCGCGAACGAGGACTTCGACCGATCCGTCGACCAGGCGGGCCTCGACCCCCATGTCACCGGGGTGGGCGCCGTAGGCGTGCCGGACGACGTTGGCGCACGCCTCGCCGCATGCGATCAGGATCTCGTCGGCGTCCTTCGAGGGGACCCCGGACTCGCGCAGCCAGCGACGCATCGTCTCGCGCACCTGGACGAGCATCCGCGCCTCCGCGGGCAGGCTCAGGCTGAACGGGCCGCCCACGACGGAGGACGGTCGCATGGCGAGGAGGGCGACGTCGTCGGCGACGTGGCTCTCCTCGAGGAACGCGGACAGGAGACCGTCGCACAGGCCCTCGAGGTCGTCACCCGCCCTGGCGACCGCGGCCGCACTGAGTCGCTCGAGCCCGTCCGCGATGGACACGCCTCGACGTTCGACGAGGCCGTCCGTGTAGAGCAGGAGCGTCGAGCCCGGACGCAGGGCGTGGCTGGCCTCGGCGAACGTGGCGTCGGCCGTGACGCCGATCGGCGGGGCCAGACCGTCCCGGAGGTAGGCGCCCCCGCCGTGGCCGAACACGAGGGCGGGAGGGTGCCCCGCGTTCGCGAACCGGAGCTGCCGCGTCACCGGGTCGAAAAGGAGGTACATCAGGGTGACCATCTCGGTCCCCGGCAGCTGCGCGACGAGCCGGTGGACCCCACGCATGACGGACGAGGGTGCCGGGTCCTGCATCGCGTACGCACGGAGCGCCATGCGCACCTGGGCCATCGTGGCGGCCGCCTGGAGGCCATGGCCCGCAACGTCGCCGATCGCGAGGCCGATGAGCCCACCAGGCAGCTGCACGACGTCGTACCAGTCGCCGCCGACCTGGACGTCAGCCGTGGCCGGGACGTAGCGCGCGGCCAGGTCGACGCCGGGGATGAGCGGCATCCGCTCGGGGAGGAGGCTGCGTTGCAGGGTCTCGGCGATCTGGTGCTCGCGCTGGGCCCGCGCCTCCTCGTGGCTCAGCTGCTCCTGGGCCTCGGACCGTTCACGGATCTCTCGGAGGAGCCGCGCGTTGGCCTCGGACAGCTCGGCCGTACGCAGGCGCACCCGCTCCTCGAGCTCGGCGGCCGACGCGGCCAGGGCGTCGGCGGCCTGCATCCGCTCGCTCACGAGGGCTGCGAGGAAGAAGGACGTGAGGGCGACACAGGCGTTGAAGGACCAGAGGGTGAACATCTGCTCCAGGAGGCTTCGGCCTGCGAACGGCCCGAGCTCCTGGGCGGCCCCCCACGTCGCCACGAGCGAGGCGATGAGCGCGGCGGGCGCGGCCCCACGCAGCTGGAGGCGCCAGGAGGCCCAGCCCACGATGGGGAGCGTGAGGAACAGCAGGTGCAGGTCCGTCCGGATCGCCCACGTGATCGCAACCGCGGTGAGGACGAGCAGCGCACCGGCCTCGACCCAGTGCCGGGCCGACCAGCGCGGCTGCTCCCAGAAGAGCGGGATGCTGAGCAGGAAGGGCGCCACGACGAGGACCCCCATGGCGTCGCCGGTCCACCAGACGGCGAACGCGGCCGGCAGCTGCCCGGCGGGGATCCTCCCGGTGAGCGCGAGGGTCGCGGACCCGATCGTGGCGCTGACGAGCATGCTGGCCAGTGCGCCGAGGAAGACGATGGACAACGCGTCCCGCTGGCGGTCGAGCTGGCGCCGGAACCCCACCCGGTTGAGCAGCGTGACCGCGACGAGTGGCGCCGCGGTGTTGCCCACCGCCGTCACGGCGGCCGCGAGGGGGCTGGCGCTGATGGGGAGGTTCACGGCGAAAGCGGCCACCGCGACCGCAGGCCACATCGAGCGACCGAGGACGAGGAAGGCGGCCACCGCGATGCCGGTCGGTGGCCAGAGCGGCGTGACGTTGTCGCGGACGAGCGACAGGCCGAGGCCGAGGCGCGCACCCAGGTAGTAGCCGACGCCGACCACGACGAGGGAGCCGACGTGGCCGAGGAGGTGCGGCTGGGCGC
Source organism: Intrasporangium oryzae NRRL B-24470 (assembly GCF_000576595.1). Lineage (GTDB taxonomy): Bacteria > Actinomycetota > Actinomycetes > Actinomycetales > Dermatophilaceae > Intrasporangium_C > Intrasporangium_C oryzae. The sequence continues at coordinate 91,986 of NZ_AWSA01000015.1, forward strand.
GCAGGGAGTCACGAATGGTCGTCTTCGGGGTCCCTGCGTGACCGGTCATCGCTCCTTCTGAGCTCGGGGTGCACACCGCAAGATGCCGGAGAACGCTGGGACATGCAAGACGCGCCCACGCCGGACGTCGAGGGCGCGTCTTCCTCAGTGGACCTGGTTCATGCCGTTCGCCCGGCTGCCGGGGGCGCGCCAGACCCGTCGACGCCTGCGCTATCCCGCGGCGACGAGGAGGCAGAACGGGTGACCGGCCGGGTCGGCGAGGACGTAGAGCGGCTCCCCCTCCTCCGCGGTGCGGTCCAGCAACATCGTGGCTCCGAGCTCCTCCGCGCGCTCGCGGTGGCGTCGCAGCTCGTCGGTCGACGGCACACGGAAGTCCATGTGCATCTGCTTGGGCACGTCGTGCGCGGGCCACGTCGGTCGAGCCAGCGTGGGGACCTGCTGGAAGGCGAGCACGCGGTGCCCGTCGTCGTCGACGAGGACGAGCCAGTCCTCGTCGTCCACGGTTCCGTCCGCCGGGGGCTCGTCACCGGGGCGGTACCGGAGCCCGAGGAGCTCGCGGTAGAACTCGGCGAGGCCTCGGACGTCGGTGGCGTCGACGGCCGTGTGCATGAGGATCGGGTAGGCGTTCACGTTCTCCTCCTGGGGTGTCGAGCGTGGCGGGGGGGTCGAGGTGTCGGACGTCCCTCAGCCGTCCGGCTCGGTCTCGTGGGTCGTCACGATGTCGTTGGCGGCGGCCCAGGCGGTGACGTCGCGCCGTTCGATGGCCGTGGCCATGAGGCCGGGGAACTGGTCAGGGGTGCACGCGAACGCGGGCACGCCGACGCCCGCGAGCGCCGCAGCGTGGCCGGCGTCGAAGCTGGGCCGGCCCGAGTCGCTCAGGGCGAGGAGCGCGATCATCGTCGCCCCCGAGGCCACGATCGACGAGGCCCGGCGCACCATCTCGTCGGCGATGCCGCCCTCGTAGAGGTCGCTGATGAGCACGAGGATCGTGTCGTTCGGCTGCTCGATGAGGCCTTGGCAGTAGGCGAGGGCCTGGTTGATGTCGGTGCCGCCTCCGAGCTGGACCCCGAAGAGGACGTCGACGGGGTCGTCGAGGTCGTCGGTGAGGTCGACGACCGAGGTGTCGAAGGCGACGAGCCGCGTGCTCACCGAACGGAGCGAGGCGAGCACGGCCCCGAAGACGCTCGAGTAGACGATCGACTCGGCCATCGACCCGGACTGGTCGATGCAGAGGATGATGCGCCGCTCGACCCGCTGGGTGCGCCGGGCGTAGCCGACGAGCCGTTCGGGGATGACGGTCGCGTGGTCGGGCTGGTAGTGCTTGAGGTTGGCGGCGATGGTGCGGTTCCAGTCGATGTCGGACTGTCGCGGCCGCCGCGACCTCGCCGACCGGTCGAGCGCTCCCGTCACGGCCTGGACGGTCTCCGAGCGGAGCCGCTCCTCGAGCTGGTCGGTGACGACGCGGACGACCTCGCGGGCGGTGGCCCGGGATCGTTCGGGAATGACCCGGCCGAGCCCGACGAGGGTCGACACGAGGTTGATGTCCGGCTGGACGGCCCGCATGAGCTCGGGCTCGAGGAGCAGCTGGGTCAGGCCGAGCCGGTCCATCGCGTCGGCCTGCATGACCTGCACGACCGAGGACGGGAAGTATCCGCGGATGTCGCCCAGCCAGCGGGCGACCCTCGGGGCCGAGGCACCGAGGCCGCCGCGCCGCTCGGCGTCATAGAGCTGCTGGAGGGCCGCATCGCGCTTCGCGTCGTCGGCATCCAAGGACGCGAGCGCGCCGATCCCGTCGGCCTGCTCGCCGCCCAGGACGAGGCGCCATCGGGTCAGCCGGTCCCGATTCCCGTCCCCCCGTGGGCTCCTCGCCTCCGCGAACCCTTCCGCCGGGGTCGTGTCGCTCATGCGGTCGCCCCCAGTCCGAGCAGCCGGGCGACCGTCGCGACGGCCGGAGCGGCGCGCTCCACATCGATGCGAGACAGCGCCCCGGGCGCCCGGTTCAGTATGCCGCCCTCCCGCAGTCGCTGACCGATGAGCCGTCTCTCGGCCGGCGCGTAGCGGGCGAAGGTCCGGCGCACGAGGGGCAGGACGTCCTCGAAGCTCGTCTCGGTGATGCCGACGAGCCAGTCGTCGATGATGGCGAGGAGCTCGTCGGTGTGGAGCAGCAGCAGTGCCTCCCCGGCAAGGAAGCCGTCGAGCCAGGCCGCGGCGGCCGGACCACCGGCGGCGGACGAGAGCTGTCGGGAGAGCCGCCGGGCGGCTTCGTCCGCGTCGAGCTCACCGGCGTCGAGCAGGAGCCGGTTGGCCAGGCCCGGCACGGCCCCGTGCAGCGCCTCGTCGGCCGCGACCGCGGCGAGCGCCGCGTTCCAGGGAGTCCGGAGGCTGTCGTCGTCGAGGAGCGCGACGCCGCGGTGGGCCGCCTCGATCGCGGTCCGAAGGCGGGCGGAGCCGTCGTCGTCGAGACCGCTCGCGGCCGCGCGCAGCCCCACGGCGGCCCGGACGACAACCGTCTGCAGGACGTGGGCGACGCCGCTGACGTCGACGCCGCGGACGTCGCCGTAGCGGCAGGTCCGGGCGAGCGGCTCGATGGCGCCGAGCAGGGCCAGGGTGTCGTGCTGGCGCGCCGATCGGTGCGCCAGGGTGGCGACCACCGCCCGCAGGCCGCCCGCGAGGTCGGCGAGGAGACACTGTTCGATGAGGGATCCGAGCGAGGCGAGGTCGGTCGCCTCATCGGCTGCCTCCGCGACGCGCGCGACGGCCGCGCTCTCGACCGTCGTGCCGTGCAGACTCGCCTCGATGACCGAGACGGCGAGCTCTGGTGTCCATTCGAGCGCCCACGCCTCCTTGAAGGTGCCCATGGTCCGGCCCGCGTCCACAGGGGTCCCCCAGGGGATCTCGAGGAGGTCAAGCCGGTGCAGCAGGACCGACCGCGCGAGCTGCGACTCGCGACGGAGGTCGAGCGAGACCACCGTCGAGGTCGGGCTCGGCCTCAGGCGGAGGCCCTTCTGCTGGCGGGCAAGGTCGGACGCGAGCGGGACCATCGGCACGGACTCGGGGACCTGGCCGAGCTCCTCACCGATGACGAGCGAGCGGTCGATGAGCTGGAGGGGCAGGTCGGAGCCGTCGGCGAGAACGGCCCGCGCGGCATCCGTCAGCTCGGCGAGCCCGACCGAGGGGCGGCCGCGCACCCCGGCGAGCACCTCGGCCAGCCGGGTCGCCTCGACGACGGAGGCCGTCGACGCGTCGAGGCCCTCCTCGCGCAGCGTCCGCGCGACCCGGACGAACCACGCCGGCACGACCTCGTCGTCGGGGGTGACGAACAGGTGCTGGTACCACCCGGGCGAGCGCACCCCGGCGCCGTAGCCGCTCCGCTGCGCGAGCCGCCCGGCGGTCCAGGGCGCCCACGTCGCGGCGACCTTCGCCTTCGGCAGACCGCGGAGCAGCGCCGCGTCGTGGCCGGCCGACGGGAACGACGCCGGCTCGAGCGCGGGCGCATGGTAGGCGCCGCAGACGAACGCGATGCGCTCGCGCCCCTGCCGCACCGCGGCACGGATCGCGGCGCGCATCGAGGCCTCCCGCCGGGCGTTCTCGAGGTCGCCGTCCTCCCCTGCTCCAGCCGCGTCAGCCGACTCACCCACCCGTTCGTCCACGGCGTCCCTCCGGGCATCGCGAGCGGCGGCCCGCACGTCGGCCATCGCGGCCCTGAGCTGGGCGAAGTCCTCGAGCGTCGAGGACCGCCGGTGCTCGACCGCGTCCTCCCACCACCGCTCGGGGTCGTCGTAGCCCGCCGCCCGCGCGAGCACCTCGATCGGGTCGGGGCGCCGCTCCAGGGTGATCCCCGCCGGCCTCGGTCCGCTCTCGGCGTCCGGCTCCCCATCGCGCGACGCCCCATCGCGCGACTCCCCACCGGCGGAGGCCGTCACACGTTCGGTGTCAGCCTCCGCGAGCAGGTGCGTCGCCGGGAGGTCGGCGAACCGGACCTCGACGCCGTGCTCGATCGCCCACCGCAGCGCCACCCACTCGGGCGAGAAGAGGGCGAACGGGTAGAAGAGCGCCCGGTGCGGCGCGTCGACGGCGTAGACGAGCGCGGCGACGGGCGGCACGAGGCCCGGGTCGGCGGCATACGACACGAGGGCGTCGAGCTCGGGCGGACCCTCGATGAGGAGGAGGTCGGGCTGGAGCTCCTCGAGCGCGGCGAGCGTCGAGCGGGCCGAGCCCGGTCCGTGATGACGGATCCCCAGCACCTCGACCCGGGCACGGGCGAGCATCGACCCGGCGCCGCGACCGTCAGGAGCACGTGTGGCAGCCACGGCTCAGCCGAGCTCGCGACAGGCGCGGTAGAGGTCGGTCCACTCTGCGCGGTCCTTGACGACCGTCTCGAGGTACTCCTGCCACACGATGCGGTCCTGGACCGGGTCCTTGACGACAGCGCCGACGAGACCGGCGGCGACGTCGTCGGCCCGGACGACACCGTCGCCGAAGTGAGCCGCGAGGGCGACCCCGTTGGTCATGACGGAGATCGCCTCCGCCGTCGACAGGGTGGCCGACGGCGACTTGATCGTCGTGCGCTGGTCGGCCGTGACGCCCGAGCGCAGCTCGCGGAACACGGTGACGACCCGCTCGATCTGCGCCAGCGAGGCGAGGTCGGCGGGCAGCTCGAGGCTGCGCCCGAGGGCGGCGACGCGTGTCCGGACGATCTCGACCTCCTGCGCGAGCGTGTCGGGCAGCGGCAGCACGAGGGTGTTGAAGCGTCGCTTGAGCGCCGACGAGAGGTCGTTGACCCCCTTGTCGCGGTTGTTGGCCGTCGCGATGACGTTGAAGCCCTGCAGGGCCTGGACCTCGTCGTCGAGCTCGGGGATCGGCAGGTGCTTCTCTGAGAGGATCGTGATGAGCGAGTCCTGGACGTCGGCCGGGATGCGGGTCAGCTCCTCGATGCGCACGAGCGAGCCGAGCTCCATCGCGCGCATGACGGGGCTCGGCACGAGGGCCGCCCGGCTCGGGCCCTCGGAGAGCAGCCGGGCGTAGTTCCAGCCGTAGCGCATGGCCTCCTCCGGTGTCCCGGCCGTGCCCTGGACGACGAGGGTCGAGGAGCCGCTGATCGCTGCCGCGAGGTGCTCGCTCACCCACGTCTTCGCCGTGCCGGGGATGCCGAGGAGCAGCAGGGCACGGTCGGTCGCGAGCGAGGCGACGGCGACCTCCATGAGCCGCCGCGACCCGAGGTACTTGGGCGTGATCTCCGTGCCGTCGTCGAGCGTGCCGCCGAGGAGGTAGGTCGTCACCGCCCAGGGCGAGAGCCTCCACCGGGGCGGGCGGGGGCGCTCGTCCGCGGCCGCGAGCGCGGCGAGCTCAGCGGCATACGCCTCCTCGGCGTGCGCGCGGAGGACGGCCGTGGGTGCGGTGGTGTCGGTCATGTGAAGGCCTCGGTGATCGCTCGGTGGACGGAGTGGAACTGGATCAGGTGGCGCAGGTGGGTGCTCAGGGCGGGGTCGTCGCGAGCGTCGTCGAGCCACTGCTCGACCGCACCCACGGAATCGGGGTGGAGTCCGTCGACGAGGTCGGGCAGGGCTCCCCCGACGACGGGCGCGGCGGGCTTCACCGATCGGAGGCGCGCGAGCACCCCGACGCTGAAGGCGAGGCTCCACGGGGTCGCGACGAGACCCAACGCCCGGATTCCGCTCGTCGGCGTCGCGGTCAGGTGGGCGAGCACGGCGTCCTCCCGCTGCACCCGCGGCAGCGCCTCGACGAGGTCGGGGTCCCAGCCCCTCTGGAGGAACGCCGCCGCCCAAGTGCTGTCGCGACGGATCCGCGCGGCACGACGTATGCCGTTGAGCGCGTCGTCGTCGGACAGCCGCGCCAGCGTCGTGGCCGGGTCGGCGCCGGAGACGGTCGTCCAGACGTCGAGCGGCGCGCCTGCGGCGAGTCGCTCGAGCCACCAGCCACGGCGCGAACGGCCCTTCGGCGGGTCGCCGAGGCCGTCGCGGACGGCGGCATGGTCCGGCTCGTCGGGCTCGTCGGGGAGGGCGACCTCGAGGCCGCGCTTGAGCAGGCCCGTCGCCCTGACGAGCGGTCGCAGGCGCGCGGCGAGGCGCTGGGCCCGTGCCGACCCCGGCAGGCCGTCGAGCAGGTCGAGGGCGACCTCTCGGACCGATGCCGCTCGGTCGTCGAGGGCGCGCTCGAGAAGGGGCTCGTCGGCAGGCCCGAGCCCGATGCGGAGCGTCTCGAGGTGGGCGCGGCGGTCCTTCGCCGAGTCGGCGCCCCACGTGCTCTCGAGCAGGGCGCGCCCGGCGTCGGTGTCGTGCAGGCGGGCCCGGGTGAGAGCGCCGACCCGCTCGGCCGAAGGCAGACGGGCCCAGTCGTCGGCGGCCGGGGTCGAAGCATCGGTGGCTCCGCCGACGCCTCTCCGGACCTCCGCCACCCAGCTCCAGTCGGCCCGCTGGGCCGCCAGCCACGTGCCGCGCGCGTCGAGGACGGCCACGGTCGGCGCGCGCAGGGCGCGGTCCGAGGTGGCGAGGTCGAGCACGGAGGGCAGGAGTGCGTGCGGCAGCCGTCGGCCGGCCCCGGCCGCACTCGCGAGCCAGTGCGCGAGGAGACGGTCGCGCTGCCTGGCGCCGGCCGGGGGCTGGGTGAGGACGAGCTCGAGGAGCTGGAC
>NZ_AWSA01000016.1 GCF_000576595.1 Intrasporangium oryzae NRRL B-24470
CGCGCCCGGCGAGGGCTGGGCGGCCCTCTGCCGGCTCGTCACGGCGACCCACCTACGCGGTGAGCGCGGTGCCCCGGTCACCTCGGCCCGGCTCCTCGCTGAGCACGCCCGGGGCGCCCACCCTGACCAGGGTCCGGCCGACGGGCCCGGCCGGCTCGTCGTCCTCCTCGGCCCCGACTCCGACGTCGGGCGCGCGGTTCTCGCCAAGCGGCACACCGAGGCCCGGGCGCTCCTCCAGCGCTGGGTCGCCCTGCTGCCACGGGGTGCCACCGTCGTCGAGGTCGTGTGCCACGGCGGTCCCGAGCACCTGCCCGGCAGCCTCGGCCAGGCCGGGCGGATGCTCGCGCTCGCCCGCGAGGTCGGGGTCCCGAGCGTCATCACCGCCGCGGTACGGCACGCCGACCCGCAGGACGCGGCCGTCGTCGACGTCCTCGACGCCGCTCGTCGCCTCGTCGCCCTCGACGAGCGGCACCTCGACCGCGTCACCACCGCCGGCCACCTCTCGCCGACCCCGATGATGCATGCGCTGGCTCGCGACGTCGTCCAGGTCTCCGGCCCCGGCCTCGCCGGGGGAGGGATGGCCGTCAAGGAGGCGGCCCATGAGCTCGTCGCCCGCACGACGGCCCTCGCCACGGAGTGCATCCAGGACCCGCGCGCCGACCTCGGGGTCGGCTCGGTCCACCTTCCCGAGCCGGGCGTCCTCGGGATCCGGGCCGGGACCAACCCCCACCACGTGCTCGCCCGGCGGTGCCGGGAGTCGATCGCGACCCGCTACCCGGCCCACACGTCGACGCAGCTGGCCGCGGTGAGCGACCGGCTCGAGGACGAGCTGGCCGTCATCGAGACCCTCGGCTACGCGACGTACTTCCTCACCGTCGCGCAGGTCTGCGACCTGATCCGTGACCTGGGCGTCCGGGTCGCCGCCCGCGGCTCGGGGGCCGGCTCGCTCGTCAACTACCTCCTCGGGATCTCCGGGGTCGACCCGATGCGCCACGGCCTGCTCATGGAGCGCTTCTGCTCGCCGCTCCGGGCGCAGCTGCCCGACATCGACATCGACGTCGAGTCGGCGAGGCGGACCGAGATCTACGAGAAGGTGCTCGACCACTTCGGCGGCGAGCGGGTCACGTGCGTGTCGATGATGGACACCTACCGCGTCCGCCACGCCATCCGCGACGCCGGCGCCGCCCTCGGGCTCCCGCCGCCCGAGATCGATGCCATGGCCAAGGCCTTTCCCCACATCGCGGCGCGCAACGTCCGCAGCGCCCTCGCCGAGCTGCCCGAGCTGAGGGCGAGCGGCCTCGACGTGCCCCGGCTCCAGCTCATGTTCGACATCGTCGAGCGGCTCGACGGCCTGCCGCGCCACATCTCGCTCCACCCGTGCGGCGTCGTGCTCTCCGACTCCGCCCTCCTCGACCGCACCCCTGTCGAGGCGAGCTGGCTCGGCTTCCCGATGAGCCAGTTCGACAAGGACGACGTCGAGACGATGGGCCTGCTCAAGCTCGACATCCTCGGCATCCGCATGCAGTCGGCGATGGCCCACGCCACCGCCGAGGTCGAGCGCGTCGACGGGGTCCGGATCGACCTCGACGACGAGACCCAGGTGCCGTTCGACGACCCGGAGACGTTCGAGCTGATCCGCTCGACCCGGACACTCGGCTGCTTCCAGATCGAGAGCCCGGGTCAGCGCGAGCTCATCGGCAAGTTTGGCCCGCAGACCTTCGAGGACCTCATCATCGACATCTCGCTCTTCCGGCCAGGCCCGGTCAAGTCCGACATGATCGTGCCGTTCCTCAATGCCCGGCAGGGGTGGAAGGACCCCTCCTACCTCCATCCGACCCTCATCCCAGCGCTCGAGGAGACCGAGGGCGTCGTCGTCTTCCATGAGCAGGTGCTCATGATCGTCGCCGAGACGACGGGCGTGACGCTCGCCCAGGCCGACGAGGTCAGACGGGCGCTCGGCACCCCCGCGGGCCAGGAGGAGGTCGAACGGTGGTGGCGCCCGGCCGCCTCGGCCCGCGGCTACGCGCCGGCCGACGTCGACCGCATCTGGGAGGTCCTCAAGGCCTTCGCCTCGTTCGGCTTCTGCAAGGCGCATGCGGCGGCGTTCGCCCTGCCGACCTACCAGTCGGCGTGGCTCAAGACGCACCACGCCGCGGCCTTCCTCGCCGGCGTGCTCACCCACGACCCGGGCATGTATCCCAAGCGGCTCATCCTCGACGACGCCCGCGCCTTCGGCATCGCGGTCCTCGGCCTCGACGTCAACGTGTCCACGGAGAGCTACCGCTACGAACGGACCGACGACGGCGGGCCGGGCATCCGGCTGTCCCTCGCCGACGTCCACGGCATCAGCGAGGCCGAGGTCGCCCAGGTCGTCGCGGGGCAGCCGTACTCCAGCCTGTCCGACTTCTGGCAGCGGGCCCACGTGTCCAGGCCGGTGGCCGAGCGGCTCGTCCTCGCGGGCGGGTTCGACTCGATCCACGACATCGACCTCGGCGGTCCGGCGCGGCTCGCCCGGCCGGGCGCGAGCCCCGCGCGTGGCAGCCTCGGACGTCGCGGCCGCGTCACCCGCCGGGACCTGCTCCTCCACGTCGCCGAGCTCGACCGCTGGTCCGCCTCGATGCGCCGATCGGGCTCGTCCCGCCGGGTGTCGGCCGCGAGCAGCCGCTCTGGCGTCGGGCGCCGGGTCACCTCCGTGTCGGCGACGGGCGACATCCGAGCGCTCGCCGCGGCCCAGTCGCAGGCTCCCGCCGGCGCGCCCTCCCGGGTGGCCTCGCAGCTGACCCTCGACCTCGGCGACGCCCCCCACCTCCGCGCGACGAGCGGACTGCCGGAGATGACCGGCCCCGAGCGGGTCCGGGCCGAGCTCGAGGTCCTCGGGCTCGATGCGAGCGGTCACGTCGTCGACTTCTACGGGCCCATGCTCGACGCGCTCGGGGTGACCCGCGCCCGTGACCTGCTCTCGGGGCGCAACGGGCGCGAGGTGTGGGTTGCGGGGGTCAAGGTGGCGACCCAGACCCCGCCGATCCGGTCGGGTCGCCGGGTCGTGTTCCTCACGCTCGACGATGCGACCGGGCCGATCGACCTGACCTTCTTCGAGGACGTCCAGGGGCCGTATGCCGCGACCGTCTTCCACTCGTGGCTGATCCTCTGCCGCGGGCTGGTCCGGCGCACCGGGCCGCGGGGGATCTCGATCCGGGCGACGGGGGCCTGGGAGCTGAGCACCCTCCAGGAAGCCTGGACCGCCGGCGGGATCGGGGCGGTCCGCGACACCCTCGAGGCCGCCGACCGTGCGGCCTGGGAGCGGGCCCTCGCGGTGACCGGTACCGATGGCGAGCCCCTCGGGGTGGGGGAGTCGGCCGAAGGTCGTCGGGTGCTCGTGCACGCCTCCGGTTTCAGGCAGTCTCCCTATGCCGATGTCCGCCCCGCGGGCGCCGACGTACGGGGCTCGCGGGGCTCGGCCGCGCTCGTGCCGACCGAGGGTCCGACGGGCCCACCCCGCAAGCTGTGGCACGCGAGCCCGGGAAGTTCGGGGCACTAGGGTGAACCTGCAGCCACACCACCCGAGGAGGACCCCGTGCCCGACGAGCAGCGCCCCCAGCGACGCGGTGCGGCCCGGCCGTCGGCCGTCGTCTCCGCCGTGGCACAGCTCGCCGACGAGTGCGCGACCCGGCTCGGCCGGCCCCTCGAGGTGCTCGACCTCGGGGGCGGCACCGGTGGCGTCGCGGTCCCCCTCGCCGAGGCCGGTCACCGGGTCGTCGTCGTCGACCCGAGTCCCGACGCTCTCGCGGCGCTTGCCCGCCGGGCCAGGGAGGCAGGGATCTCCGAGCGTGTCCGGGGAGTCCAGGGCGACGGCGACTCCCTCGACGCCGTCCTCGCCGGGCACGAGGTCGACCTCGCCTGCTGCCACGGCACGCTCGAGTTCGTCGACGACCCCGAGGCGACGCTGCGCGCCATCGCCGCTGCTCTCGCCCCGGGTGGGATGCTCTCGCTCCTCGTCTCCGGGCGCCTCGCGGTGGTCTTCGCCAAGGCTCTCGCCGGTGAGTTCGCCCAAGCGCGCTCGGCTCTCACCGACCCCAGCGGCCGGTGGGGCAGCACCGACCCGCTGCCGCGACGCTTCGACCTCGAGGAGGTCGAGTCGCTCCTCACCCGCACCGGCTTCACGACCGTGCACACACGCGGTCTCGCCATCCTCGGGCACCTCGTCCCCGACTCCCTCATCGACTCCGACTCCGACCGGGCCGCCCTCGCCGAGCTCGACGAGCTGCTCGTGGCGGGGGAGGGCCGTGAGTTCCTCCGGACGCTCGGCAGTGGCCTGCACGTCATCGCCCGTCGCGACTGACCCCGCCCGCCCGGACGAGACGATCGGCGGACGGTCGGTCGGCGGTCGGTCGGTCGTGTGCCGGGGGCTGCGAAGGGAGAGGCGCCGATGAGCCGCCGCCAGTTCACCGCTCCCGACCGGGGTGACCTCGGGCCTCCCGACGACACGGGCTGCACGGTGCTCCACGTCGACATGGATGCCTTCTACGCGTCGGCGTCCCTCATCTCGCGGCCCGACCTGAGGGGCAAGCCGGTCATCATCGGCGGGGCGAGTGGGCGGTCCGTCGTGCTGTCCGCGACCTACGAGGCCCGCGCCTTCGGGGTGGCCTCCGCGATGCCGATGGCCCGCGCCCGTCGGCTCTGCCCCCAGGCGGTCGTCATCGAGCCCGACCACCGACGGTATGCCGCCATCTCCGAGGCGATCATGGCGACCTTCGCGACGATCACCGAGAGCGTCGAACCCCTCTCGCTCGACGAGGCGTTCCTCGACGTCGCCGGGGCGCTGCGCCGGCTCGGCAGCCCGACCCGGATCGCGGAGCAGCTGCGAGACACGATCGCCGACGAGCAGGGCATCACCTGCTCGGTCGGGGTCGCCTCGACGAAGTTCGTCGCCAAGCTGGCCTCGACCCTCGCCAAGCCGGACGGGCTCATCGTCGTCCCGCGTGACGAGACCGTCTCGTTCCTGCACCAGCTCCCGGTCGGCGCGATATGGGGCGTCGGGGACAAGACGGAGGAGCACCTGCACCGGCTCGGGCTGCGGACCGTCGCCGACCTCGCACACACTCCCGTCGAGACGCTCCAGCGTGCCCTCGGCGACGTCGCCGGCCAGAGCCTGCACGACCTCGCCTGGGGTCGCGACCCGCGCGCCGTCGTCCCACAGCGGCGCGAGAAGTCGATCGGAGCCGACGAGACGTTCGCCCACGACATCGACGACCCCGCCCGCATCCACCGGGAGCTGCTCCGGCTCTCCGACCGCACCGCGGCGCGTGCCCGGTCGGCCGGGATGACCGGGCGCACCGTGTCGATCAAGGTGCGGTTCGCCGACTTCACGACGATCACGAGGTCCAAGACGCTGCGTCACCACACCGACGTGTCGCGTGAGATCTTCGCCACAGCGCGTGAGCTCTACGACCGGCTCGGGCTCCAGCGAGCGCGGGTCAGGCTCGTCGGGGTCCGCCTCGAGGGGCTCGTCCGGAGCGCCGAGGCGCCCATCCAGGGGCGTCTCGACGAGCCCGAGCACGGTTGGCGGGATGCCGATCGGGCCGTCGACCGCGCCAGCGCCCGATTCGGCGCAGGGGTGGTCCGGCCCGCCAGCCTCATGCCCGATCCGACCTCGGGTTCCCTTGGTGGTCAGCGCGACCTATCCTGAGGAAAACAGCCCCCGGTTCGGTGCTTCGGACATACGATGCGAAGTAAGCCGACGAGATCGCACAGGGAGGTGCCGAGTGGCACTCTCGGAACACGAGGAAGCCCTGCTCCAGCAGATGGAGGAGGCTCTCTACGCCGAAGATCCGCGGTTCGCCTCGCGGATCGAGAAGACCAAGTCCCGCACCGCAGGGCGCGGACGGATCGTCATCGGCGCAACAGCCGGCGTCGCCGGCTTGGCTCTGGTGGTCTTCTCGGCGATGAGTTCCCAGATCTGGCTCGGCGCCGTCGGCTTCGCAGTCATGGTCGCCGGCATCGTCTACGCGATCACCCCCTCCCGTAGCCGCCTTGCTGCGGTCAACCCCGACGGCACGACGACGCGCACTCGCGGCCGAGCCAAGGCGACCCCGCCGAAGCGCGGGACGTTCATGGAGCGCATGGAAGCCCGCTGGGAGCGCCGTCGCCGCGACCAGTGGTGAGCAGGCCACGGCGCAGCCGACGAGACCTCGGCCGGGTCACGAACCTGGGTCGTGAGATCAGGGTCGGCTGACCCAGACGCCGATCGCCCATGTCGTCAGGATGGCGAGAGCGGTCGACAGCTCGATCCCCATGTTGAGGGCCACCGCCTTGAGGGCCTGCACCGTCGCGGTGCGGGCCCGACCGTGGTCGCGGTACTTCACCCGCTCGATCACGTAGATCGCCGCGACGAAACCGATGGGCGCCCCGATCACGGGGATCACGAAGAAGCCGACGACAGCCACGGCCAGGGCAAGGCCGATGGTGAGGGTCTCCACCCCTGCGGCCCGCATGCGGCGCCCGGGGAGGAGGTACTGCGCAGCCAGCCCAGCGGCATACAACCCCGAGGACACGCCGAGCACGACCCACCCGGTCGTCGACTGGGACTCGACCGCCCACAGCAGCGTCCCCGCCCACACGAGCAGGAGCCCGGGAAGGACGGGGACGACGATGCCCACGATGCCCACGAGCATCATGAGCAGCACGACGAGGTTCGTGGCGGTGATCACCTCGGAGAGCTCAGCTCCTCGGCCTCAGGGCCGGCCGCTCACCGCCCGTCGAGCGGGGCCGACGGCGATGCCTCGCGGAGGCGGTCGGTCTCGTCGACGATGTCGGTCGTCTTGTCCATGAGGGCCGGGAGGTGCTCACGGCCGTGGTGCGCGCAGAAGAGGAGCTCTCCGCCGGAGATGAGGCGGGCGCGGATGTAGGCCTGGGCCCCACACCGGTCGCAGCGGTCAGCTGCGGTCATCTCGGGTGCCAGTGCTGTCGTCATCTTGCTCGCCTTCTTTCTGTCCCTCGGGGGATCCCCCAAGGGAGACCCTGCCATCTACCTGCGACGCCCGACGGAGGTGATTCGTGCTCCCGTCGTGCTTCGCGGACGTTCCAACAGTCAACCACGTCGAAACCTTCCCGGCATGAAGGCTCGGTCCGTGGGCGCCTGATCGTTACGTCACACAGTGCCCTCTACCCAGGGTTCGGCACACCGTCCGCAGCGGATGGTTCGGGTCGATCCGGTGCGAACCCGGCTCGCGAGGCGTCGCCCCTGTTGCAGCGGGAAGGACCGCGGGAAGGGACCGGCTGGAAGGACGCCCCGCAGGACGCCCGGTCGCGCCCAGCCGCGAGCCTCACGAGCCTGGTCGGGGGTGGTGACTAGGCTGCGTCTGTCGCCCAGCGACCGAGCACCGCCCCGAATGAGAGAGAACCACCGCCTTGGCCACCGCTCCCCGCACCACATCCTCCGGCAACGGGGACTACACCGCTCGCCACCTCCAGGTCCTCGAGGGGCTCGAGGCGGTGCGCAAGCGCCCGGGCATGTACATCGGCTCGACCGACCAGCGTGGCCTCATGCACTGCCTCTGGGAGATCATCGACAACGCCGTCGACGAGGCCCTCGCGGGGGTCTGCACCGACATCGAGGTCATCCTCGGCAGCGACGGGTCGATCGAGGTCCGAGACAACGGCCGGGGGATCCCCGTCGACATCGAGCCGCGCACGGGCCTCTCGGGTGTCGAGGTCGTCTTCACCAAGCTCCACGCGGGCGGCAAGTTCGGCGGTGGGTCGTATGCCGCGACCGGTGGCCTCCACGGGGTGGGTGCCTCGGTGGTCAACGCGCTCTCCTCCCGCCTCGACGTCGAGGTCGACCGGAGCGGCAAGACCTACGGCATGAGCTTCCGTCGCGGCGAGCCGGGCACCTTCACCGACGCCGCCGGCGCCCCGCACTCGCCCGACGCGCCCTTCACGGCATACGAGACGCGGAGCGAGCTGCCCGTCGTCGGCAAGGCCAGGCGGGGCGTCACCGGGTCCCGGATCCGCTTCTGGCCCGACCGGCAGATCTTCCTCAAGGACGCCGAGCTCGACTTCGAGGCGATCGTCGGGCGCGCGCGCCAGACCTCGTTCCTCATCCCCGGTCTTCGTCTCGTCCTGCGCGACGAGCGGCGCGTCCCGGGGAGCCCGGGTGCCGACGGCCCGGTCGAGGAGGTCTTCCAGCACGACGGCGGCATCGCCGAGTTCGTCGAGTTCCTCGCGCCCGACCCGGCCGTCACCGACGTCTGGCGGCTCGAGGGCTCCGGCACCTTCACCGAGACCGTCCCGGTCCTCGACGACAAGGGGCACATGACCCCGACCGAGGTCGAGCGCGAGTGCGGCGTCGACATCGCGCTGCGCTGGGGGCAGGGCTACGACGTGCGGATGCAGTCGTTCGTCAACATCATCACGACCCCCAAGGGCGGCACCCACGTCACCGGTTTCGAGCAGGCCCTGCTCAAGGTGTTCCGGCGCCAGCTCGAGATCAACGCGCGACGCCTCAAGGTCGGCTCCGACAAGCCCGAGAAGGACGACATCCTCGCCGGGATGACCGCGGTCGTCACGGTGCGCCTCGCCGAGCCCCAGTTCGAGGGCCAGACGAAGGAGGTGCTCGGCACCAACGCCGTCCGCGCCATCGTCGCCAAGGTCGTCGAGCAGGAGCTGACCGCCCGCCTCACCTCGCCCAAGCGGGGCGACAAGGCCCAGTCGGCCCTCCTGCTCGAGAAGGTCGTCTCGGAGATGAAGTCGCGGATCAGCGCGCGGCTGCACAAGGAGACCCAGCGGCGCAAGAACGCCCTCGAGAGCTCGACGCTGCCGACCAAGCTGCGTGACTGCCGCACGAGCGACGTCGAGCGCTCCGAGCTGTTCATCGTCGAGGGGGACTCCGCGATGGGGACCGCCAAGGAGGCCCGCAGCTCGGAGTTCCAGGCGCTGCTCCCGATCCGGGGCAAGATCCTCAACGTCCAGAAGGCCTCGGTCGCGGACATGCTCAAGAACGCCGAGTGCGCCTCGATCATCCAGGTCATCGGGGCCGGCTCGGGTCGCAGCTTCGACCTCGAGGCGGCCCGCTACGGCAAGGTCATCATCATGACCGACGCCGATGTCGACGGCGCCCACATCAGGACCCTGCTCCTCACGCTCTTCTTCCGCTACATGCGTCCGCTCGTCGAGGCAGGCCGGGTCTATGCAGCGATGCCGCCGCTGCACCGGATCGAGGTGATCAACGCCGGCTCGAAGAAGAACGAGTACATCTACACCTACAACGAGCTGGAGATGCGTCGCACGGTCGCCCGCCTCGAGAAGAGCGGCAAGAAGATCAAGCAGCCGATGCAGCGCTACAAGGGCCTCGGCGAGATGGACGCCGACCAGCTGGCCGACACGACCATGGACCCCCGGCACCGGACCCTCCGCAAGGTGACGATGCGCGACCTCGAGGCCGCCGAGCGCACCTTCGAGCTGCTCATGGGTAACGAGGTCGCGCCCCGCAAGGACTTCATCATCGAGTCGGCGGCCGAGGTCGACCGGGAGCGCATCGACGCCTGAGAGGCGGCGGCCCGCGGTCGGCGCCACCGTCCACGGGAGTCTCCGGACTCGAGCGCCCGACCGGTCCGGGTGCTTACGATGTGCCTGCCGGTGGTCGTCGCCGTCCGGCGTGCGTCGAAAGGGGGTCGAGCGTGCAGGGCAAGGTGAACACCGACGCGTCGGTCGACGATCATGACGGCAGCGCCGTCCTGCCGTCCAACGCGTCCCCAGCACCCGGCAGGCAGGTCCCGCCGACCCCACCGCCACCGGCCGTCGCAGGGCCGGCAGCGTCCGCACCGTATCTCGACGCGGAGGAGCTGTCCTGGGCACGCGAGCGCATCGGGGCCCTGTCCGCAGCACTGAGCGCCAAGGTCGTGGGCCAGGCGCGCCTGCAGGAGACCCTTCTCGTCGCCCTCCTCACGGGAGGCCACGTCCTGCTCGAGAGCGTCCCCGGCCTCGCGAAGACGACGGCCGCGGCCACCCTGGCGCAGGCCGTCGGTGGCCGGTTCCACCGTATCCAGTGCACGCCCGACCTGCTGCCGAGTGACATCGTCGGCACGCAGGTCTACAACCAGCAGTCCGGCACGTTCGAGACCCAGCTCGGTCCCGTGCACGCCAACTTCGTCCTCCTCGACGAGATCAACCGGAGCAGCGCGAAGACGCAGTCGGCCATGCTCGAGGCGATGCAGGAGCGGCAGACCTCGATCGGCAACCGCAGCTATGCCCTGCCCGACCCGTTCCTCGTCCTCGCGACCCAGAACCCCATCGAGCACGAGGGGACCTACCCGCTGCCCGAGGCGCAGATGGACCGTTTCATGCTCAAGGACGTCCTCGACTACCCGTCGCCGGCGGAGGAGGCCGAGATTCTGCGCCGTATCGATGCCGGCATCCTCGGCACCGCGGCCGACCCGGTCCTCTCGACGACGGACGTCGGGCGCCTCCAGCAGCTCGCAGCCCGGGTCTACATCGATCCGTCGATCGTCAACTACCTCGTCGGCATCGGCTACGTGACGCGTCACCCCGGCGACTACATCCCGCCTCGGCTCGCGGCATACGTCGACTTCGGGGCGAGCCCACGGGCGAGCATCGCCTTCGCGAGCGCTGCGCGGGCCAGGGCGCTCATCGACGGGCGCAACCACGTCGTGCCCGACGACGTGAAGGCGCTCGCCCACCGAGTCCTGCGCCACCGCGTGACGCTCACCTTCGAGGCGCTCGCCGACGACGTCCCCGTCGAGACGGTGGTCGATGCGATGGTCGGCGGGATCCGCACGCCCTGAGGGCGTCTCGGGGGACACGGGATGGCGACGCTGCTGACGAGGGTCAAGAGCAAGCTCTTCATAGCGTCCGGGCGTCGGTCGAGGAGCGTGCTCGAGGGTGAGTACGCCTCCGTCTTCCACGGACGCAGCCTCGACTACGACGACCTGCGTGACTACGTGCCGGGCGACGAGGTCCGCGACATCGACTGGAAGGCGACGGCTCGGCACCGCTCCCCGCTCGTCAAGCGCTACGTCGCGACGCGCAAGCAGCACGTCCTGCTCGTCGTCGATACCGGTCGCGGGATGGCGGCGGTGTCGCGCGGGGGCGAGGCGAAGAAGGAGGTCGCCATCGCTGCCGCGGGCCTCGTGGCCTACCTCGCCCAGCGGCACGGCGACCTCGTGGGCCTCGTCCAGGGGACCGCCTCGTCGACGGTGGCCCACGAGACGCGGGGCAGCGAGGCGCACCTCGAGCTGCTCCTCCGCGCGATCGACACGTCCACGACGCTCGACGGCGAGCAGAGCGACCTCACCACGCAGCTCGACTGGATCGCCCGCACCGTGCGGCGGCGCCACGTTCTCCTCGTCGTCGCCGACGACCGCGACCTCGACCCGGCGATCGATGACCTGCTCCGGCGCCTCCGCGTCCAGCACGAGATCCTCTGGGTCACCGTCGAGGACGCCGACCCGACGGCGATCGGCGGTGACCGCCTCGCCTACGACGTCGCCGACGGCTATACGGTGCCGACGTCCGTGCGCCTCGACCCCTCGGTGCGCGAGGCGTATGCCGCTGCCGTGGCCCGTCGCGTGGCGCACACCCGTGAGGTCCTGGACCGCCGCGCGATCGCCCACGCCCGCCTCGGCACGACGGACGAGGTCGTGCCGGCCGTCTTCGGCCTGCTCGAGAGGCACCGTCGTGCCCGTCGCTGAGTCGCCCCCTCCGGGCTTCTACCCCCCGGACCCCTACGCACCGATCTGGGTCTGGGTCGGCGCCGGCATCCTTGCGGTCGTGGCCCTCTGGTACGTCTGGGTCTGGCGCTCGACCCGTGAGCGGCCCGTCGTCATCCCACCGAGGGCGACCCCCGAGCGGCTGAGCCGGCTGCGCGACGACTACACGCGCCAGATCGACGCCGTCGTCCGGCGGGCGCGGGCGGGCGAGATCACGGACCGTCGGGCACACCAGCAGCTCAGCGTCCTGCTGCGTCACTTCGTCCTCGAGGTGTCAGGGGTGCAGGCGCCGGCGATGACGCTGACCGACCTCGTCGCCTCGGGTCCCCGGCTCACGCCCGTGTCGCACGTCGTGTCCGCTCTCTATCCCGGCGAGTTCGCGCCGCACGAGGCGCGCACGCTCGCCGGCGCCGCGGCGGCGGCCAAGGAGGTGGTCGCCCGGTGGAGCTGACCTATCCCCTCGTCGTCGGGGTCGGCCTTCCCCTCGCGGCCGTCATCGCGTATGCCGTGTACCGCCGCCTCGTCGCCCACGGCCGGGGCGCCCGGGCCGCGGTCGCCAACTCGTCAGGCCTGACGAGGCTCCCCGAGTACCAGCGCGCCCTTCGAGGCCACCGACTCCGGATGGCCGTCCTCGCTGGGAGCGGGACGCTGCTCATGGTGGCTGCCCTCGTCGGGGCGGCCCGGCCACTGGACGCGACCGTGCAGACCCCGCAGACCCGCAGTCGCGACATCGTGCTCTGCCTCGACATCTCCGGGTCGATGGCCTCCTTCGACGCCGAGCTCGTCGCGACCTTCCGGACGCTCGTCAAGAGCTTCGAGGGAGAGCGGATCGGGATGGTGATCTTCAACTCGTCCGCCGCGACCGTCTTCCCCCTCACCGACGACTACGAGTTCATCAACGGTGAGCTCGACACGGCCGCGCGTGCCCTCTCGGGCGACCCCGACCTCGAGTCGTTCTTCGCCGGGACGTTCAACGGCAGGGGGACCTCCCTCATCGGTGACGGCCTCGCCACGTGCGTCGCCGGTTTCGACCGGATCGACACGCGCCGGGCGCGGTCGGTCGTGTTCGCCACCGACAACCACCTCGCCGGGCGTCCGATCGTCTCCCTCGACGAGGCGGGTGAGCTGGCCAAGCTCCGGGGCGTCCGGGTCTACGGGCTCAACCCCGAGCAGGAAGGCCATGATCTCGAGGCGGCCGAGCTCCAGTCGGTCGTCGAGGGCACCGCCGGCGCCTACTACCGGATGGAGGACACGAAGGCCGTGAGGGGCATCGTCGACGCGGTCCAGGCGCAGGAGGCGACGGTCATCGATGCCGCCTCGCGCTCGCTCCACGCCGACAGCCCGGCGCTGCCCATCGCCGCCGCCGGCATCGCCCTCGCCGGTGTCATCGGGGCGAGCCGGAGGTGGTCGTCGTGACGTTCCTCCCGATGCTGCCCTGGCCCCTGCTCCTCGTCCTCGGGCTCGCCGCTCTCGCGGCGGTCTGGTGGAACCCGACGTCACGGACGACCCCGGGTGAGTCGCGGGCGAGCCACCTGCGCCTGACCGCCGCTGTCCTGCTCCTGACGGCCGCCGCCCTGCGTCCGGGCGTGCCCGGCGAGCTCGCGGACGCGACCGCTGCCAACCTCGACGTCTACTACGTCGTCGACACGACGAGCAGCATCGTGGCCGAGGACTACGGCAACAGCCGACCCCGTCTCGACGGCGTCCGGAGCGATATCGCCGCGATCGCCGAAGCGCTCCCGGGCGCTCGGTACTCCGTGGTGACCTTCGACCAGGCTGCCCGGGTCCGGCTGCCGCTCACGTCGGACACGACGGCCCTGGGCACCGCCCTCGAGACCCTCGTGCCCGAGGCCCCAGAGGTCTCGCGCGGTTCCTCCGTCACCGAGGCGAACGACCGGCTCACCACCCTGCTCGAGCAGGCCGACGCGCGCCATCCCGAGCGCGGGCGCCTCGTGTTCTACCTCGGCGACGGTGAGCAGACCGCCGAGGGCCGGCCCGCGCCGTTCACGGTGCCGAGGAAGCTCATCAACGGGGGAGCGGTCCTCGGCTACGGCACGACCCAGGGCGGTCGCATGCAGTCGGTACACGCGCGCTACGACCCCTCGCCGACCTACATCAAGGACCCGGCGACCGGAGAGGACGCCCGGTCGGTCATCAGCGAGGCGACCCTGCGCTCCATCGCCGGTCAGCTCGGCGTTCCCTACCTCCATCGCGAGGCCGGGGACTCGATCGAGCCCGTCGTTGCGCCGATCGACCTCGACGAGTTCGGTACGAGTCCAGAGATCGAGGCGCAGAAGGCGCTCTCGCGCCGGGAGCTCTACTGGCCGCTCCTGCTCGGCGTGGCCGCCCTCGCGGTCTGGGAGGTCGGCGCCGCCGGTGCCGGCCTGGCCCAGACTCGCAGCCGAAGGGAGCCGACCTCGTGACGACCCTCTCGAGCCGCGACCCGGACCCAGACCAGACGACCGACGACGGACGGCCCGGGCTCGTCACGGACCACCCTCAACAGACCCGGACACGGCGACCGTTTCCGGAGCACCTTCGTCGGCGTCGGCGTCGGTTGCTGCTCGGCTCCGCCCCGGTCGTCGCGATGCTCGTCCTGCTCGCCCTGCGGCTGCTCACGCTCAACGTCGTCCACGGGCAGACCCGTGCCGCCTATGACGCGGGGGACCGCCAGGCAACGCTTCACTCCGCTGCGCGGCAGGGCTGGCTCAACGTCGTCGAGACGTTCCGGGCGCCCTTCGCGAACGGGGACGCCCACGTGCTGGGGGGCCACTTCGACCTCGCCCGCCCGTGGTTCGAGCAAGCCTTCGAGCTCGTCCCCAAGGGCGGCATCGACGAGTGCAAGGTGCGGGTCAACCTGGGGCTGACCTACGAGGCACTCGGCGACGCGGCAAAGGCGCGCGACCGCACGTTGGAGTGGAAGCAGTTCTACGACAAGGGAATCGCCGTCACGAGGGGTCGCCCCCCGCTCTGCGACGCACCCGAGGGCAGCGACACCGGCCGGCAGCTGCAGCAGGCCGAGCAACGGATGGAACAGAAGGACGCGGGGCAGCCCGGCGACACCCAGCCGGCGGAGCCGCAACAGTCCGACCCAGAGGCGGCCCCCCGGCCCGAGCCATCACCCGACCCCGGGAGAACGCCCAGTCAGCAGGACCAGGAGCGGCTCCAGGAGCAGCAGCGCCAGAACACCATCGAACGCAACCTCGAGCAGGGTCAGGGCGATCTCCCGCCTGCCGACCCGGGCCAGACGTATCCGCGACCCTGGTGACCGACCCGCCCTACTGCTGATCTGGCCCCTCGACGATCTCCCCGTGAAACTCGAGAACGTCGATCGCCGCCTTGCCGCACGACTCCGGGCGCTGCACTCCCTTCGGCGCCCGCACCACGTGCACGAGCCACGAGCGTCCGTCGACGTGGGCGACGGTGACCTCGCTTCCCTCGCCCGAGGGTGTCGGCGGGCCGGCGGCGAGGGCGGCGAGCCGGGTCTCCGCGATCGCCGCGCGGACCGTGGACTCCGCGCACTGCGAGGCGGGGTCGAGTCCCGACCTGCCCCGGTCGTGCGCCCCGCCGAGGAGCTCGACGGGCGTGTGCCCGTCCATGGACGCCCCGAGGACCCAGCCCGCCGTCTTCTCGTCGAGCCGGGCGTAGGTCTGCCCCCAGGGCAGGAGCACGGCCGTCGGGGCGAACCGGTGGCCGCCCGTGTGGGAGACCTCCCAGACGCGGTCGGGCGCCGAGGCCGCGGCAGCAGCGGCCACCGGGCGGCCCCGGACGGCACAGCAGACGTCGCGGCGCCCGTTGGTGCACACGAGCAGGGTCGGGTCGGCAGTCCTCGAGCCGGTCAGAGAGGCCATCACCAGGGCCTTGCTTCCTCGGGCGAGCGCACCCCAGTCGAGCCCGAGGAGGTCGCCGAGGTGCTCCCGGTCGGCCGCGACGAGCCAGGACTGGGCCGGGTGATCACCCGCGTGGGCGACGAGCACCCGGCGGGGCCCGGGACGCTCCGAGTGGGGACCCGGCCTGCGGATGAGCATGAACCTTCCCCCGGCCCGGACGCACCGCGCGTCGAGCTCGAGCGCGAGCTCGGGGTCGAGGTGGCACTCACGGGCGGCCTCGCGACCCCAGGGCCCCGGCTGCTCGACGGCGACGAAGAAGCCTGCGGTGGCGGCGGTCCCGAAGGCGCTCGTCCCGTCGTGGTCCCACAGCACCGAGCAGGCGTCCTCGGCGGGGTGGCCGTGCCCCGCCGTCGCCGGGTGCTCCGGAGCCGGGTGCTCCGGAGCCGGCTGCTCCGGAGCCGCGACCTCGTCGACCGACTCCTCCGCACGTGCCGGGGCTGCCGCCGAGCCGGCGGAGGCCTTCTCCGAGCGCGCCCGGGACACGTCAGTCGCTCGCCGGGTCGACGACGCGGTCGACGTCGGGATCGACGTCGGGATCGACGTCGGGATCGACTGAACCCGCGACCGGCGCAACGACGTGGGCGATGACGGCGGTGGTCGGCGTCCCCGACCCGTCTCGCCGCCCGTCGGCGGGTGGCAGGTCGATCGCGACCCCGTTGGCTGCCGCGGCGCGCGCCGGCGTGTTGCCCGCGAACGCGAGCACGAGGGTGTCCTCGCCCTTGAGGAAGCGCTGGCAACGGACGCCGCCGGTGGCGCGCCCCTTCGGCGGGTACTCGGCATACGGGGTGACCTTGAGCGAACCGCCCTCGGTGCCCGGCAGCGCGCCCGACGAACCGGCCGACGTGACGACGACACCCTCCTTGGCGGGGTCGACGATGCCGAAGAAGATCGCCGAGGCGCCGGTCGCGAGCTTGATCCCGGCCATGCCCCCCGCGCTCCGGCCCTGCGGCCGCACCGACCGCGCGGGGAAGCGGAGCAGCTGGGCGTCGGTGGTGATGAACACCAGGTCGAGGTCGTCGGCGGCGACCCCGGCGCCGACGACACGGTCGCCGTCCCTCAGGCTGATGATGTCCCACTCGCCGTTCTTCGGCGCGTCGGGGGTGACGCGCTTGACGACGCCCGCTGCGGTTCCGACGGCGAAGACGGGCGCGTCGATCCCGATCGGCACGATCGTGACGGGCTCCTCACCCTTGGGCAGGTCGACGTAGGCCGCGAGCGGCGCACCGCCGGAGAGGCTCGGCGCACCGTTGGTCGGGGGGAGCGTGGGCAGGTCGAGGGCAGAGAGCCGCACCATCCGGCCGGCGCTCGTCACGAGGCCGAACTCACCGCGGGCGGTCGTGCGGACGGCGCCGATCACCGCGTCGTGCTTCGACCGGGAGCCCTCGGCCGAGACCAGGTCGGCGGTCGCGGTGCGCGCGAGCAGCCCGGTCGAGGACAGCAGCACCCAGCAGGGGTCGTCGGTGATCTCGAGCGGCGTGGCCGAGGTGGCAGACGCGTTGGCGCCGGAGCTCTCGAGCAGGACGGTCCGTCGCGGCGTGCCGTGGGCCTTGGCGACCTCCCCGAGCTCGGTGGACACGAGCTTGAGGAGGAGCTTCTCGTTGTCGAGGAGGGCGCGCAGCTCCTCGATCGCGCGCTCGAGCTCGTCCTTCTCCGCCTCGAGCTCGATCCGCGAGAACTTGGTCAGCCGGCGCAGCTGGAGGTCGAGGATGTAGGTCGCCTGCGCGTCGGAGAGGTCGAAGACGTCCATCAGACGGGCCTTGGCCGTCGCGGCGTCGTCGGACGACCGGATCAGCTGGATGACCTCGTCGATGTCGACGATCGCGATCAGCAGGCCCTCGACGAGGTGCAGGCGCTCCTCCCGCTTCGCGAGGCGGTAGGCGCTCCGACGGCGCACGACGTCGGTCCGGAAGTCGACGTAGACACGCAACAGCTCCTTGAGCCCCATGGTGCGCGGCTGGCCGTCGACGAGCGCCACGTTGTTGATGCCGAAGTTCTCCTCCATCGGCGTCAGCTTGTAGAGCTGCTCGAGGACGGCCTCGGGGTTGAAGCCGTTCTTGACCTCGATGACGAGGCGCAGGCCGTGCTGCCGGTCGGACAGGTCCTTGAGGTCGCTGATGCCCTGGAGCTTCTTGGCCTGGACGAGGTCGCGGATCTTCTCGATGACCTTCTCGGGGCCGACGAGATAGGGCAGCTCGGTCACGACGATGCCCTTGCGGCGCGGCGTGATCGACTCGATCCGGGCGGTGGCACGCGTGCGGAAGCTGCCCCGACCCGTCAGGTAGGCGTCGCGGATGCCCTCGAGGCCGATGATCTTGCCGCCGCAGGGCAGGTCGGGCCCGGGGACGAACTTCATCAGGTCCTCGAGCGAGCAGGTCGGGTTGGCGATGAGGTGCCGGGCCGCGCCGATGACTTCGACGAGGTTGTGCGGGGCCATGTTGGTCGCCATGCCGACGGCGATACCGGCGGCGCCGTTGACGAGGAGGTTGGGGTAGGCCGCGGGCAGCACCCCGGGCTGGTACTGCGTGTCGTCGTAGTTGGGGACGAAGTCGACCGTGTCCTCGTCGAGCCCCGAGACCATGAGCAGGGCGGCGCTCGCCATCCGTGCCTCGGTGTAGCGGGCCGCCGCGGGGCCGTCGTCGAGCGAGCCGAAGTTGCCGTGCCCGTCGATGAGCGGCAGGCGCAGGGTGAAGGGCTGGGCCATGCGCACGAGGGCGTCGTAGATCGCCTGGTCGCCGTGCGGGTGGTACTTGCCCATCACCTCGCCGACGACGCGCTGGCTCTTGACGTGGCCGCGGTCGGGACGCAGGCCGAGCTCGTTGGCGCCGTAGAGGATGCGGCGCTGGACCGGCTTCAGGCCGTCACGGGCGTCGGGGAGGGCCCGCGAGTAGATGACGCTGTAGGAGTACTCGAGGAAGGCGTTCTGCATCTCCTCCTCGACGTCGATGCCGACGATCTTCTCCTCGAAGTCCTCGGGGGGAGGCGGGGTGGTGGTGCGTCGGGCCATGCCGGGTCCTGCTCCTTGCCGTGTCGCGGGGTAACGCCCCATCTTCGCGCAGGCCGGTCAGTGGTCCTCACGTGCCACGCCGAAACGACCCCAGTGGCCGACCTCGGACGCTCCCCGCCGGTGGCGTCGGAGGCTGGGGCTCTTCGGGCCCGGGACGGCATACCCCATCGACACGACGCCGACGATCCCTCGCCCCGAGGGGATGGTGAAGGCCTCCTTGACCGCAGCCTGCCGCTCCGGCGGGACGCCGAAGAAGAGCCCGCCGAGGCCCTCGTCGACGGCCGTGAGCAGGATGAGGAGCGAGGCCATCCCCGTGTCGACGTCCCAGTAGGGGACGGGCCAGCGCGCCTCGTCGCGGTCGGTCCACCCCTTGTCGGGGGCGGCGTAGCGCTCGAGGTACGCCTCCTTGTCGGAGAGGCACAGCACGAGCACCGGAGCAGCCCGTATGCCGCTCAGCCAGGCGTCGCTCGGAGCGCCCTCGTCCGTCGTCACCCTCCAGAACGCCTCGCGCTCGTCCTCCGTCGTGAGGACGACGAAGTCCCAGCCCTGGGAGAACCCGGCGCTGGGGGCGCGGACGGCGTTGGCAAGACACCTCTCGACGACCTCGTCCGGCACCGGCCGGTCGGGGTCGTAGCGGCGGACCATGCGGCGTCGACGGACGACCTCGGAGAACTCCATGGCGACCAGCCTCGCACTCGAGGCGGCCGTCCGTCGGGCATGACACGATGAGCCCATGGCGGACGGTCGTGACCTGACAGGTCAGCCGGGCGCGGGCGCTCCCGTCGACGAGCCCCGGCCCGAGGTCGAGCACCCGGCCCCTCTCGAGTGGGAGGCGGACGTCGTGCTCAAGGACGGGACGGTGGCCCACATCCGGGCGATCACGCCCGCAGATGCCGACCGGGTCCGTGCCTTCCACAGCCGCCAGTCGGCCGAGTCGATCTACCTGCGCTTCTTCGCGCCGCTCCGCGAGCTGAGCGACAAGGACGTCTACCGGTTCACCCACGTCGACCACCACGACCGGGTCGCGCTCGTGGCGACCCTCGACGGCGAGATCATCGGGATCGGCCGCTACGACCGGGTCGACCCGACCTCTGCCGAGGTCGCCTTCAACATCTCCGACCACTACCAGGGCAAGGGCATCGGCTCGGTCATGCTCGAGCACCTTGCCGCGATCGCGCAGGAGTTCGGGATCACGCGGTTCACGGCCGAGGTCCTGCCGCAGAACCGCAAGATGCTGACCGTCTTCAAGGAGGCCGGCTACGAGGTCTCGCACCACATCGAGGACGGCGTCGTCGAGGTCTCCTTCTTCATCCTGCCCACCGAGCAGAGCAAGGCGGTCCAGCTCTCCCGCGAGCACCGTGCGGAGGCGCGCAGCGTCCGCACGATCCTCTTCCCCGAGCGGGTCGCCGTCATCGGCGCGAGCCGCCGCGATGAGTCGATCGGGGCGCTCGTCATGAGCAACATCCTCGCGGCCGGCTACCAGGGCGAGCTCTACCCGATCCATCCCGAGGCCGACCAGATCCAGGGTGTGCGGGCCTACCGCTCGATCCGGGAGGTGCCCGGTCCCGTCGACCTCGCCGTCGTGGTCGTGCCGGCCGCCCAGACCCTCGAGGTCGTCAAGGACTGCCGCAAGGCGGGGGTCAAGGCGCTGCTCGTCCTCTCGTCCGGATTCGCCGAGGCTGGCGACGAGGGCGTCAAGCTCCAGGAGAAGCTGCGCAAGAGGGTGCGACGGGCCGGGATGCGCATCGTCGGGCCCAACAGCTTCGGCCTGATCAACAACGACCCGTCCGTGCGCCTCAACGCCTCCCTCGCACCGGTGATCCCCGGGACCGGACGTCTCGGGCTCTTCGCCCAGAGTGGCGCGCTCGGGGTGGCGGTCCTCGCGTCCGCTGCCCGCCGAGGGCTCGGGATCTCCGTGTTCGCCTCGGCCGGCAACCGCGTCGACGTGTCCGGCAACGACCTCATGCAGTACTGGATCGACGACCCGGAGACCGACACCGTCGGGCTCTACCTCGAGTCGATGGGCAACCCGCGCAAGTTCTCGCGGATCGCCCGCCACCTCGCCTCGGTCAAGCCCGTCATCGCCGTGTCGTCGGGCGTCTCGAGCTTCGCCGCCCCGCCCGGGCACCGCACCCGGACGACGAACGTCCCTCCGCAGGCCTTCCGTGCCCTGCTGCGCCAGGCCGGCGTCATCCGGGTGGAGAACGTCCACCAGCTCTTCGACGTCGCCCAGCTGACCCTCCACCAGCCGATGCCCCGCGGCGACCGGGTCGCGATCGTCGGCAACTCCGACGCCCTGGGCGCACTCAGTGGGAGCGCGTGCCTCAGCTGGGGCCTCAAGGTGACCCATGGACCGGTGTCGCTCCTGCCGCAGGCCTCGGCCGAGGAGTTCGCCGCCGCTCTCGACGCGGCCTTCGCGGACCCGGAGGTCGACAGCGTGGTGGCCGCGTTCATCCCTCCGCTCGTCACCCTCGACGAGGAGGTGTCGACCGCGGTCCGGACGGTCGTCGCGAAGTACGAGAAGCCCTGCGTCGCGACCTTCCTCGGCATGCGCGGGGTCGACGGTGGCCTTGACTACGTCCAGCACGACGGGGTGAGCCGCTCCGTGCCGTCCTACGGCATGCCCGAGGACGGCATCCGGGCGCTCAATGCCGTGACCCGGTACGCCCAGTGGCGCTCTCGCGACCGCGGCACGCCGGTGGCCCCCGTGGGGATCGACCGCGCCCGGGCCGAAGGGCTCATCGACGCGGTCCTCGCCGAGCACCCGGAGGGTCGGGCCCTGCGGCGCGACGAGACCCGCGAGCTGCTCTCCTCCTACGGCATCCGGGTCTGGCCGGCCCTCGAGGTGACTGGGGTCGATGCCGCCGTCGAGGCCGCGGAGGAGCTGACCTACCCGGTCATCCTCAAGTCGACCTCACCGCTCGTCCGGCACCAGCCGGGCCTCGTCGGCGTACGAGGCGACCTCGTGGACGCCGACGCCGTCCGCGACGCCCACGCCTCGCTCACCGAGCGGCTCGGCCCGCTCGACGCCGACCGGTTCGTCGTGCAGCGGATGGCCGTGCCCGGCGTCTCGTGCGTGCTCAAGGCGAGCGAGGACCCGCTCTTCGGGCCCGTGGTCAGCTTCTCCGTGGCCGGGCCGCCGACCGAGCTGCTCGACGACGTCGCATACCGGATCCCGCCGCTCACCGACGTCGACGTCACCGACCTCATCGACGGCGTCAAGGCCGCGCCGCTGCTGGCGGGCCACCGGGGTGCCGCGCCCGTCCACCGAGCCGCGCTCAGCGACCTCATCGCCCGGCTGTCGGTCCTCGCCGACAACCACCCGGACCTGTCCTCGGTCGAGCTCAACCCCGTCAACGCCTGGACGGGCGGGGTCGACGTGCTCGGCGCCGACATCGTCGTGCGGCCCGCGCTCGTGCGCAAGGATCCCGGGCGCCGCCGGATGACGTGATCGGGGCGTGCCGGATCGAGTGCAAGGATGGGGGTATGCGTCGCGTCACCCAGGGTCCTGGTGCCCTTCCCGAGGACCTCACCGAAGCCATCACCCGCGCCGGCTACTACCCGGCACTCGTCTGTGACGTCGTGGAGTCGGCGGTCGCCGGCGACGAGGTGCGCTCGCACCTCGTCCACCAGGAGACCACGTTCGACCACGACACCGTCCGGCGCCACGTCACGGTGCTCATCATCACGCCCGGGCGCCTCGTCATCGCCCACGCCGACGACCACGCCGAGAGCGACGACCGGCCCATGGCGACGGCGACGACCGAGACCGTCCCGCTCGGCGCGGTCCGCGGTGTGATGCTGACCCACGTCGTCGCGCAGCCCGAGACCTTCACCCCCGGCACTCACTCACGGGACCTCACCCTGACGTTGGGCTGGGGCGCGGTGAGCCGGCTCGACCTGCTTCCGGCGCAGTGCGGCGACCCCGACTGCACGTCGGACCACGGGTTCGAGGGCACCATCGCCTCCGACGACATCTCGCTGCGCGTCAGCGCTGCAGCCGACGGCGAGGCCGCGGTCGACCGTGCCCTCGAGTTCGCACGCATCCTCTCGGCGAGCATCGGGGGCCGGGCCCCCCTGTGACCGACCAGACTCCCGCCGCGCCCGACTGGTCGAGGGGGACGCTCGCCTCGGTCCTGCCGTCCGTGGCCGACCGCCTCGGGGTCGCGCGGTATGCCGCTCGCGACGTCTTCGACCTGCCCGAGGTCCCGCGCACCGTCGTGGTCCTCGTCGACGGGCTCGGTCACGACCTGCTCCGCCAGCGCAGCGGCCACGCCCCGTTCCTCCGCGCCCACTTTCCCGAGACCCACCGTGTCCCGTGCGGCTTCCCCACGACGACGGCCACGTCGATGGGCAGCTTCGGCACCGGCCTGCTGCCGGGAGCACACGGTCTCGTCGGCATGCAGGTCCTCGACCCTCAGACCGACCGGCTCCTCAACGAGCTCTCGTGGGAGGGCGGCCCCGACCCGCGGCTCTGGCAGCCGCACGAGACGGTCTTCGAGGGCGTCACCGGTGCGGGTGTCGAGGTCACGATGGTCGGCCCGCACTACTTCGACGGCTCCGGCCTGACGACGGCGACCCTGCGCGGAGCCCGCTTCGCATCGGGCCGCACCCTCGACGAGCGGGTCGACGCCGCCGTCGCGGCCGTGCGCGCCAGCCGTCGGGCGCTCGTGTACCTCTACTGGGGCGAGGTCGACAAGGTGGGCCACGTCCACGGGTGCCAGTCCTGGCAGTGGGGCGACGAGGTCGAGGCCGTCGACGCAGCCCTCGCCCGCCTCG
The DNA here is from genome assembly GCF_000576595.1 of Intrasporangium oryzae NRRL B-24470. GTDB lineage: Bacteria > Actinomycetota > Actinomycetes > Actinomycetales > Dermatophilaceae > Intrasporangium_C > Intrasporangium_C oryzae. The sequence goes on from NZ_AWSA01000016.1 coordinate 23,397, forward strand.
CCGCACGGGTGCCCGACGACACCTCGATCGTCATCACCGCCGACCACGGCATGGTCGACGTCCCCTTCACCGACCGCATCGACCTCGTCCACGAGCCGGCGCTGATGAGCGGCGTCCGCCATCTCGGGGGTGAGCCACGCAGCCTCCAGCTCTACGCCGAGCAGGGTGCGGCCGCCGACGTCGTGTCGACCTGGACCGAGCGGCTCGGGACCCGGGCGGCCGTCCTGACCCGTGAGCAGGCCGTCGACGAGGGCTGGTTCGGTCCGGTGCGTCCGGCGGTGCTCGGTCGGATCGGCGACGTCATCGTCTCGATGCGGGGCAGCTTCGCCGTCGTCCACAGCGGCCTCATGCGCCCCGAGCTCGTCCGGCTCCTCGGCCTGCACGGCTCGACGAGCGAGGCAGAGATCGCGGTGCCCGTCATCGTGGTTCCGCCGCGCCGCGGGTCCTAAGGTGGTGCCCCGTGGCTGAGCTCGTCTTCTTCTCCGGCACCATGGACTGCGGCAAGTCGACCCTGGCCCTGCAGATGGACCACAACCACGCGGCGCGAGGCCGCGTCGGCCTCATCTTCACGAAGATGGACCGGGCGGGCGCCAACGTCCTCTCGTCGCGGCTCGGGCTGTCGACGGGCGCCCTCGAGGTGTCCGACGACCTCGACTTCTGGGAGTCGATCGTCGAGCGGGCGACCGCCGGCCAGCGCATCGACTACCTCATCTGCGACGAGGCCCAGTTCTACACCGGCGAGCAGGTCGAGCAGCTCGCTCGTGCCGTCGACGAGATGGAGATCGACGTCTTCGCCTTCGGCATCACGGCCGACTTCCGCACCGAGCTCTTCCCCGGCAGCAAGCGGCTCATCGAGCTCGCCGACCGGGTCGAGGTCCTCCAGGTCGAGGCCCTGTGCTGGTGCGGCCGCAAGGCGACGACGAACGCCCGCGTCCTCGACGGCTCGATGGTCGTCGAGGGCGAGCAGGTCGTCGTCGGTGACACGAAACCCGGCACGACCGGCCTCGTCGAGTACGAGGTGCTCTGCCGTCGCCACTACATGCGGCGGATGACCTCCCACGCGGCGCGGGCTGCCGCGCTCTCCCCGGAGGTGCTGCCGTTCGACCTCGAGGTCTGCCCGCTGCCGTCGTTGCCCATCACGCAGGCCGACTGAGACCTGTCAGCAAGGCCGACTGAGCTTCGGGCGCCGACCCGGCCGAGCGGCATACCCGTGCGCCGGTCGGGTGCGGGTGGTCACTCGCCCCGGCGGCCGAACATGATGTCGTCCCAGCTCGGCACGCTGGGCCGGCCCGACCGGCGCGTCGTCGACGGCCGCGGAACCGCCCGCGCCGCAGGCCTGGCCGGTTCGACGCGGGCCTCGACGTCGTCGAAGACGTCGGGCTCCTCGACCAGCTCGTCGTCGATGTCGTCGAGGTCGTCGTCGTCGGCGAGGTCGTGCCTGAGCCCGTCAAGGTCGTTGCCGAGCCCATCGAGGTCGGCCCTGAGGTCGGCCCCGAGATCGCCGAGGTTCGCGTCGGCATCGTCGTCGACAGCCACGGCGTCCTCGGGATCAACGGGCACCTTGGGCGAACGGGAACGGCCGGCGGGCTTCGGCGTGCGGGATCCGGACGCGCGCGACGGCGCCGGGCGGGACCCGGGCTTGCGGACGTCCGGGTCGTCCTCCGGATGCGTGTGGGCCGCGGGCGGCGGGGCGAGCGTGCGGGGGTCCCGGGCGAGCGGCTCGAGCGGGAGCGCCTCCTCGGGGGCGTGCTCGATGCCCGGCACCTCGGTGGCCCGGGGCCGTCGGCGGCGCCCCCGTTGGGCGCTGCGCTCACGCATGGCCGCCATGAGATCGACGGTGTCTCCGTCGCGTCGCCGGGCCGGCGAGCCGATCCCGCCCTCGGCCTCGACGTCGTAGACGTCGCTCGGGCTCGCGTGGCCCGCGAGATGGGGAGCCGGGATCGGCCCAGGGGACTGGGAGTCCTCGTCCTCGCTCAGCCAGCGGGCCTCGTCGTCGACCGCGGTGACCGTGCGGGCCATCAGGTCGAAGTCCCAGGACGCCTCGCGCCTGCGACCCCCGGCGTTGAAGAGCAGCAGCACCGTCCAGGCGCCCTGCTCGCTGCGGCGCGAATCCCACCGGGCGCTCGTCGTGTCGATCTCGCGCGACCGCAGACGCTCGGTGACCCGGGCTCCCAGCGTCGGGGCGCCCGCACCACCTCCGCGGGCCCGGAGCCGGACCTGCTGGGCCAGCCCGGCGACGTGGTCACGTTCGGCGAGGATGGGACCCTCGTAGCGGTGCACCTTCTCGACCGGCCAGCCGGAGCGCTCGGCGACCTCCTCGGCCGTCATGCCCGCGCGGATCATCGACTGGACGTCCTTGGGCCGCACCTCGCCGATCTCCATCTGGAGCTGCCCCATCCGGGGGCGGTCCCGCCGGGCCGCCGCACGGAGCGGCTCGTCGAGGGGCACCGTGTAGCGGTTTCCCTGGTCGTCGGCGAGGAAGAGGTGCCCTCCGTCCTCGTGGACGCCGATGAACCTGAGGTCCTGCATGGCTGGGGTCTCCCGGTAGAACGAAACGGCCGAACGTCTGCTGCCTTCACCATGCCATCGCCCCGCATGCACCGAAAGCGCCCACGCCGCAGCGGGTAGCGTTTGCCTCGGCATGGTCACGACTTTCCAGTCCGCTCAGCTCGCCCTCGATCTCGTCGGCGTGTTCGTCTTCGCGCTCTCCGGTGGGCTGGTCGCCGTGAAGAAGCGCTTCGACCTCTTCGGGGTTCTCGTCCTCGCGTGCGCCGCGGCCCTCGGCGGCGGCATCGTCCGCGACATCCTCATCGGGGCCGTCCCGCCCGTGGGCATCAGCGACTGGCGCCTGCTCGCCGCCGCCGCGCTGGGCGGCCTCGTGACGTTCGTCTACCACCCGGAGGTCGGGCGGATCACGCGCTTCGTGCGTGTCCTCGACGCCGCGGGCCTCGGCGCCTTCGCCGTGTCCGGCAGCGTCAAGGCGATCACGACGCCCGGCGTCTCGCCGATCGCCGCCGTCATCGTGGGCCTGACCACCGCCGTCGGTGGCGGGGTGATCCGCGACCTGCTGGCCGACCAGGTGCCGGAAGTGCTCCGGCGCGAGCTCTACGCCGTCCCGGCCGCGATCGGGGCGGTGATCGTCGTCGTCGCCGCGCAGCTGGGTGCCTTGCAGGACTGGGTGATGTGGACCGCGGCGGCTCTGGTCTTCATCATCCGGCTCGTCGCCGTCCACCTCGACCTCAACGCGCCGAGACCCCTTCGTCCGTCTCGTCCTCTCTCATGAAAGTGGTCAGCCATGCAGCCCTATGACGCCATCCTCCTGCTCAGCTTCGGGGGCCCCGAGGCGCCCGAGGAGGTCGTCCCCTTCCTTCGTCGGGTCACCGCCGGGCGCGGGATCCCCGACGAGCGACTCGAGGAGGTCGGCGAGCACTACTACCTCTTCGGCGGTCGCAGCCCGATCAACGACCAGAACCGCGCCCTCCTCGCCGCGCTCCGTGCCGAGCTCGACTCCCGCGACATCGACACGCCCCTGCTGTGGGGCAACCGCAACAGCGAGCCGTTCCTGCCCGACGCGCTCCGCGAGGCGTATGCCGCCGGGCACCGTCGCGTCCTCGTCGTGACGACGAGCGCCTACTCCTGCTACTCGTCCTGCCGGCAGTACCGCGAGAACCTCGCCGACGCCGTCGCGACCCTCCGCGAGGAGGGCATCGAGATCGACATCGACAAGGTCGGCCCGTACGCGCCCCGGCCCGGCTTCATCCGGGCCAACCTCGGCCGGCTCGTCGAGTCGCTGCGCACCATCGACGGCGTTCCCGACGAGGAGGTGGCGCTCCTCTTCGTCACCCACTCGATCCCCGAGACCATGGACGAGACGTCCGGCCCGGGCGACGGGGCCGGCCACCTCTACCAGCGCCAGCACCGGGCCGTGGCCGAGGTCCTCACGGAGGAGGCCAACCGGATCCTCGGTCGCGACCTCGGCAGCGAGCTCGTCTTCTGCTCGCGCTCCGGCCCCCCGAGCCAGTCGTGGCTCGAGCCCGACGTCAACGACCGGATGGAGGAGCTCGCCGCGTCGGGCGTGTCCGTCGTCGTGGCGGCACCGATCGGGTTCGTGTCCGACCACATGGAGGTCGTCTACGACCTCGACACCGAGGCCCGGGCGACGGCCGACCGCCTGGGCCAGCGCCTCGTCCGCGTTCCCACCGTCGGCACGGACCCGACCTTCGTCGCCGACCTCGTCGATGCCCTCCTGGAGCGTGCGGCCGAGGCCAGGGGAGAGGCGGTGCCCGACTTCGAGGGCCGCCGGCCGTCCGTCTGCGCACCCGGCTGCTGCCCCAACCTGCGTCAGCACCGCCCCGCTCTGTGCGGCAGCGACTGAGCGGCGGGTCCACGATGACGTCGGAGCAGGCTGCCGTCCCGGCACCCGAGGAGCTCGAGGCCCTCGAACGGCTGTGCATCGCCGTCGCCGTCGAGGCCGGGCGGTTCATCCGCGACGAGCGTCCGGCCCGGCTCGGCGTGACCACCAAGTCGACGGACACCGACGTCGTCACGGTCATGGACCGCCGGTCGGAGGAGCTGCTCCGGGGGCTCATCCTCGCGGAGCGCCCCGATGACGGGATCCTCGGCGAGGAAGGCGCCGACGTCGTCGGCACGTCGGGGCTGACCTGGGTTGTCGACCCCATCGACGGCACCGTCAACTACCTCTACGAGATCCCCGCGTATGCCGTGTCCGTCGCCGTCGTCGTCGGCGACGCGCACACCGAGGGCGCATGGAGGCCGGTAGCGGGGGCGGTCGCCGACCCCAGCCTGCGGCTCGTGCACCACGCCCGCGCAGGTGGTGGGGCGTGGACCCGCGCCGAGGCGCCCGTCGAGGGCGCGCCGCCGGAGCGGCTGACCGTGTCTGCGGAGGACCGTCTCGGCCGGTCGCTGCTCGCGACCGGGTTCGGCTACGACGCCGAGGTCCGGGCCCGCCAGTCCCAGGTCCTCACCCGGGTGTTGCCGGCCGTGCGCGACATCCGTCGGATCGGCAGCGCGGCGCTCGACCTCGTCCGCGTCGCGCAGGGGTCGGTCGACGCCTACGCGGAGTCGGGGATCAACGCGTGGGACCTCGCTGCGGGGTGGCTCATCGTCGAGGAGGCGGGCGGCGTGGTGACGGGGGAGGGCAGGCACCCGGGCAAGGTGCTCACCGTCGCTGCCGGACCGGCCCTCGTCGAGCCGGTCCGGTCGCTCTTCACCGCGTAGAGCGGAGGCGTCCGAAGGCCCGGGCCCGGACGCGAACCGATACGACCGAACAGAGCCGAACAGAGCCGAACAGAGCCGAACAGAGCCGAACAGAGCCGAACAGTCGCGTCCCGGGCGCCGGGCCGGGACCCGCGCTGGGCTCAGGCCGCCCGGAAGGGCTCGAGCTCGGGAACGCGCAGGCCGTTCTCCGCGGCGAGCCGGGCGAAGGACTCGAGCTCACCCGTGTGGATCTGCGCGCCGTAGTCGTCGCCGGCGGCCCGTGCCCGGGCGAGGTCCTCCAGCGCGTCCCTGACGCGCGTGCGGATCTGGTCGACGAACTCCGTCATGGTGCACCTCCGAGGCTGGGCGAGTGGGGGTCGGGTCCGCCGACCCTACCGTGCCGCCGGAAGGCCCAGCCTGCCGCCCACTTGGTAGGGAAATGGCAAAGAGATCGTGAACTCTTGGTACGGAATCGGCCCGGAAACGCCACTGAAACGGGCACATCGGGCGACGCGCCGCCCACACTCCGTGGAGTGAGGTGACAAGCGCGTGCCGATCGGGCAGCATACGCCCACGCCGAGATGTTTCGGTGATGTAACGCCGGCAGGACTCCCTCGGGAACAAGCAGGGGGCCGCGGACGTTTCCGCGGCACAGACAACGAGGCGCAGCACGAGCAGGGCGCAGGACGACGAGGAGCGAGACAGCCATGGCAACGGATTACGACGCGCCACGCAAGACCGACGACGACCTCAACGAGGACTCCATCGAGGAGCTCAAGGCACGGCGTGTCGACAAGAGCTCGTCGAGTGTCGACGTCGACGAGACCGAGCAGGCCGAGGGTTTCGAGCTGCCCGGCGCCGACCTCTCCGGTGAGGAGCTGTCGGTTCGGGTCCTGCCGAAGCAGGCCGACGAGTTCACATGTGGACGCTGTTTCCTGGTCCACCACCGCAGCCAGCTGGCCAAGGAGGTCGGCGGTCAGATGATCTGCACGGAGTGTGCAGCCTGAGCGGGAGCCGGGGGCAAGTAGGGTCGGTCCTCGTGACCGACCCTTGTGCTACCCCCGGAGGCCCGGGGACTCAGGTCGACATCGCGATCCTGCGGCTCGACCCGGACCTGCCGGTCCCCGGCTACGCCCATGACGGAGACGCCGGCGCCGACCTGCTCGCCCGCATCGACGTGACCCTCGCACCGGGGGAGCGGGTCCTCGTTCCGACCGGCGTCGCCCTCGCCCTGCCACCCGGTCACGCCGGGTTCGTCCACCCTCGCTCCGGGCTCGCCGCGCGGCACGGGATCTCCGTCGTCAACGCTCCGGGAACCGTCGACGCGGGCTACCGGGGCGAGATCCTCGTCAACCTCGTCAACCTCGACCCTCGCGAGGCCTTCACGGTCCATCGGGGCGACCGCATCGCCCAGCTCGTCGTCCAGCGCGTCGAGCGGGCGAGGTTCGTCGAGGTCGATTCGCTCGACGCGACCGCACGGGGGGACACTGGACATGGATCGACGGGCGGATTCGGCACGAGGCCGGAGAACCCGCCGCACACCACGCCCGACACGGGCAGCACGACACTAAGGACGGAATGACGTGGGACTCTTCAGCCGGGGCAGGTCGAACCGGGACGCCGTTGACACCGAGGCGGCCTATGACGGCCCCGACACCGACGACCCGACCGACGAGGTGACCGACGGCATCGACTCCGCCCCCCTGTCGACGCCTTCGGCCGGCGACGCCGGACCCCTCGACCGAGCGCACGTCGACGACGACAGCGACTACATCAACCTCGGCTCCATCTGGCTCAAGGGCCAGGGCGGCATGGAGCTCCGGCTCGAGGTCAACGAGCAGGAGCAGCAGATCACCGGCGTCACGGCGGTCCTCGGCGAGTCCGCGGTCCAGCTCCAGGCGTTCGCCGCCCCGAAGACCGAGGGTGTGTGGATCGACATCCGCAACGAGATCGCCAAGAGCATCACCGATGCGGGTGGCACGGCCGAGATCGTCACGGGCGAGTTCGGTGAGGAGCTGCTGACGCGCATGCCCCAGGCCGGCCCCGATGGCCGCACCGTCTTCATGCCGGCCCGGTTCGTCGGCGTCGACGGCCCGCGCTGGTTCCTCCGTGCCGTCGTCAGCGGCCGCGCGGCCATCGAGCCGGCCGCGGCTGCGCCGATCCACGACGTCATCCGCACGACGGTCATCGACCGCGGCGGCGAGGCCATGCCGCCGCGCGAGCTGCTCCCGCTCCGCCTCCCTGAGGCGCCGGCGCCCGAGGCCCCTGCCGAGGAGGCGCCCGAGGCGCACCTCGACGACCTCCGGCCGTTCGAGCGGGGCCCCGAGATCACCGAGGTCCGGTGACCCCATGACCGACGGGCGACCGGGTGTGCTCCGGCGGCTCACCGACCGCGTGACGCGCACGTCCGACGACCTGCACTCGGCAGAGCTCCGGCGCGAGTCGCGCGACCTGGGGGTCGTCCACATCGGCGACCTCGTCCTCCGGTCGCGCGCGACCGTCCGCGGCGAGGTCCGCTCGGTGACGCTGCGCCCGCGGGTCGACGTCCCTGCCCTCGACGTCGAGCTGTGGGACGGCACGGGCACCCTCCACCTCGTGTGGCTGGGCCGGCGCCGGATCGTCGGCATCGCACCCGGTGTCGCGATCCAGGCCACCGGGCGGGCCACCCGCCAGCGGCACGCGATCACGATGTTCAACCCGGCCTACGAGATCATCGGGCGACCGGGGCAGTCCCATGGCTGACGCGACCGACGACGGGGTGGCCCGCTCCGAGGCCGACCTCCGGCGTTACGACACCGTCGAGGAGCTCCTTCGCGAGAAGCTCTCGGAGGCCATCGGCGGGTGGCGTGGGGCGATCGAGTCGGCCGTCCCGACCCTGGCGTTCGCCCTCACCTGGGCGAGGACGCAGGACCTCCGCCGTTCCCTCGTCATCGCGGCGGTCTTCGTCGGCATCCTGCTCCTCGTCCGGCTCGTCCAGCGCCAGGACGCCCGCTTCATCGTGTATGCCGCTGCCGGCGTCGGCATCTCGGCGATCTTCGCGCTGCGCTCGGGTCGTGCGGAGGACGCGTTCCTGCCCGGGATGCTCCAGAACGCCGCACTGCTCGTCCTGCTCCTCGTCACCAACCTCACCCGGTGGCCGCTCTTCGGCTTCGTCGTCGGCGTCGCCGAGCCCGAGGCGTTCGCCGAGGACCCGGCGTGGTGGCGCCGACACCGCGGCATCGTCAAGGTCGCCGCGCGCCTCGCCTGGGTGCTCATCGCCCTCAACGTCATGAGGCTCGCCGTCATGGTGCCCCTCTACCTGGCAGAGCAGGTCGGCGCGCTCGGCGTGGCCAAGGTCGTCCTCGGCTGGCCGGCCTACGTCGTGGCGCTGACGGCGATGGGCGCGATCCTCCTGCGCGGCAACACGCCGATCGACCCCGCGCGTCGGGCGGCGGCCGAGGCCGGCTGACGCTGCCTGACGCCGTCCGACCGCCGAGGCGCGCCGCCTTCCGGCAGGTGCCTGAGGTCTCTCAGAGCCGGGCGTCGAGGGCGCCCGGGCGCTCCCCGGGGGCGATCAGCTGCTGGAGCCGGTCCTCCTGCTCGGTCGTCGAGATGAAGAGCAGCTCGTCGCCGGCCTCGATCGCGTCGTCGGGCGTCGGCGCGAGCGGGCGCTCCTCGCGGATGATCGCGACGAGCACGGTGTCCTCGGGCCAGTCGACGTCGCCGACGCGCCGTCCGGCGAACGGGCTGCCCTCCGGCAGGGTGATCTCGACCATCGAGGCACGCCCCTGCTGGAACTCGAAGATCCGCACGAGGTCGCCGATGCTGACGGCCTCCTCGATGAGGGCCGTCATGAGGCGCGGCGTCGAGACCGCGACGTCGACCCCCCACGACTCGTCGAACATCCACTCGTTCTTGGGGTTGTTGACCCGGGCGACGGTCCTCGGGACCCCGAACTCCGTCTTCGCGAGCAGGGACAGGACGAGGTTGGCCTTGTCGTCGCCGGTCGCGGCGACGACGACATCGGACTCCTCGAGGCGGGCCTCCTCGAGCGCCGCCAGCTCGCACGCGTCGGCGAGCAGCCAGGACGCCTCGGGGACCCGGGAGGCCTGGACGTCGTCGGCATCCTTGTCGATGAGCAGGACCTGGTGGCCGTTGGCGAGCAGCTCACGGGCGATGGAGCGGCCGACGCTCCCGGCTCCGGCGATGACGACGCGCATGCGGGTGGTTCTCCTGTCGGGCCGGGTCAGTGGGGAGCGGGGGGCTGGTCGCAGATGCGCTCGACCCGGGCGAGCTCGTCACGCATCACGGTCAGGTGCACGAGGTCGCCCTCCTGGACCACCATGTCCGGCCGGGGGAGGGTGCCCTCCCCGAGCCGGGTGACGTAGGCGACCCGGCTCCCGGTCTGGTCCTCGACATCGGTGAGCAGGCGGCCGATCCAGCCGGATGCCAATGGGACCTCGGCGATGACGACCTTCCCGCTCGGGTCGGTCAGCTCGGGCATCGCGCCCTGGGGGAGGAGCCGTTGGATCATCTGGTCGGCGGTCCAGCGGACCGTCGCGACCGTCGGGATGCCGAGGCGCTGGTAGACCATGGCACGCTGCGGGTCGTAGATCCGGGCGGCGACGTGCTCGACGCCGAACGTCTCGCGGGCGACCCGGGCGGCGAGGATGTTGGAGTTGTCGCCACTGCTCACGGCGGCGAAGGCGTAGGCCTCCCGGATCCCCGCAGCGATGAGGGTGTCGCGGTCGAAGCCGATCCCCGTCACGGTCTGGCCCTCGAACGAGGTGCCGAGCCGGCGGAACGCCGAGGCGTCTGCGTCGATGATGGCCACGTCGTGACCGCTGCGCCCGAGAGTGCGGGCGAGGGTCGACCCGACGCGACCGCAGCCCATGATGACGAAGTGCACGGTGGCGACGCTACACCCAGCCGCTCCGGCCCACCGCGCGCCACCGCGGACGTGGGCGGGTGCCGGGTCGCGGCCCGGCGGCATACGGCGTGGGGGATCGGACGGGCCGGTGAGGGACGGTGGGCGGCGGGGCCGCCCACGTCGGCCGAGCGGCGCGGTGTCGCGCGCCCAACGGGCATACAGTGTCGTCGTGCCAGGTACAGGTTCGCTGTTCAAGCGGCTTCTCGTCGGTCGGGCGATGCGCAGCGACCGCCTCGGGGAGACGCTGCTCCCCAAACGGCTCGCGCTGCCGATCTTCGCGAGTGACGCGCTCTCCTCCGTCGCGTACGCACCCGACGAGATCCTCCTCATGCTCGGTCTCGCCGGCGGCGCCTTCGTCGCGACGCACAGCTGGCAGATCACGATCGCCGTCGTCTTCGTCATGGTCGTCGTCGTCGCCTCCTACCGGCAGAACGTCCACGCCTACCCCTCCGGCGGCGGCGACTACGAGGTCGCGACCGTCAACCTCGGGCCCAAAGCGGGGCTCACCGTCGCGAGCGCCCTGCTCGTCGACTACGTCCTCACGGTCGCCGTGTCGATCTCCTCGGGCGTCCAGAACGCCGCGACCGTCCTCGGCTTCGTCCGGGGGCACGAGGTCATCGTCGCGGTGGCGCTCATCGCGTTCCTCACGGCGATGAACCTCCGCGGGGTGCGCGAGTCGGGCAAGGCCTTCGCCGTCCCCGTCTACGCGTTCATGCTCGCCATCATCGGGATGGGCCTCTTCGGCTTCGTCCAGCACTTCACCGGCACGCTGACGCCCGCAGAGAGCGCCTCGCTCACCCTCGTGCCCGAGGGCGGCCAGGACGTCACCGGCCTCGCCGCGGCGTTCCTACTTCTGCGCGCCTTCTCGTCCGGCTGCGCGGCCCTCACCGGGGTCGAGGCGATCTCCAACGGCGTGCCGGCGTTCCGCAAGCCGAAGAGCGACAACGCGGCGATGACCCTGCTGCTCATGGGGACGCTGTCGATCACGATGCTCGGCTCGATCATCGCCCTCAGCCAGTGGACCGGCATCAAGATCGCCGACAACCCCGCCACCCAGCTGCTCCGCGACGGCACGCCCGTCGGCGAGAGCTACGTCCAGCACACCGCGATCGGCCAGCTCGCCGAGTCGGTCTTCGCCAACTTCCCGGTGGGCGTCGTCTTCGTGTCGATCGTCACGGGCCTGATCCTCGTCCTCGCGGCCAACACCGCCTTCAACGGCTTCCCCGTGCTCGGGTCGATCCTCGCCCGCGACGGCTACCTGCCGCGCCAGCTGCACACGCGTGGAGACCGGCTCGCCTTCTCCAACGGCATCCTCATCCTCGCCGGCGCGGCGATCGTCCTCGTCATCGTCTTCAAGGCGGAGGTCACCGCCCTCATCCAGCTCTACATCGTGGGTGTCTTCGTGTCGTTCACGACGAGCCAGGTCGGCATGGTCCGGCACTGGACGCGCCACCTGCGGCTCGAGCGCGACGCGAAGGCACGAGCGCGGATGCAGCGCTCACGAGTCATCAACGGTGTCGGTGCGGCCCTGTCCGCGACCGTCCTCGTCGTCGTGCTCCTGACGAAGTTCCAGGCGGGCGCGAAGTACGCGATCCTCGCGATGATCGTGCTCTTCGTGGTCATGCTCGGGATCAAGAAGCACTACAACCGCGTCCGCGACGAGCTCGCCATCGACTGGGACAGCGACAAGCCGATGCTCCCGAGCCACGTCCACGCGATCGTCTGCGTGTCCAAGATCCACAAGCCGACGATGCGCGCGCTGTCCTACGCCAGGGCGAGCCGCCCGTCGTTCCTCGAGGCCGTCACCGTCGACGTCGACCCGGAGGAGACCCAGGCGCTGCTGCTCGACTGGGACCGCCACCACATTCCGGTGCCGCTCAAGGTCCTCGCCTCGCCGTACCGGCAGATCACGCGCCCGATTCTCGACTACGTCCGCTCGATCCGGAGCGGCAACCCGCGCGACGTCGTCACCGTCTACCTCCCGGAGTACGTCCTCGGGAAGTGGTGGGAGCAGGTGCTGCACAACCAGAGCGCGCTCCGCCTCAAGGCTCGACTCCTCTTCACCCCGGGCGTCATGGTCGTCAGCGTCCCCTGGCAGCTCGCGTCGTCGCAGGGCGCCGAGAAGGACTGGATCGACGAGCCACCGGTCAGCGGGTCGGTCCGGGGCGGGGCCCTGTGACCACCGGTCCGACGTCCGGCGGACGCCGGTCGCGCACCGGTACACCACCTGGCGACGCTCCCCGCCGCACGTCGCCCGCTCCCCACGGACGGCGGCCACGGGAGAAGGCAGCCGGCGGGGAGTCCCTCGTCGGGTCCGAGTGGACCGTCGAGGTCGGGCCCATCGCCCACGGCGGGCACTGCGTGGCCCGTCACGAGGGCCAGGTGCTCTTCGTCCGTCACGCCCTGCCGGGGGAGACGGTGGTCGCGCGCGTCACGGAGGGGCGGGTCGGCGACCGGTTCGTGCGCGCCGACGCGGTGTCGGTGCTCTCGGCCTCGCCCGAGCGTGTGACGCCGCCCTGCCCGTATGCCGCCCCCGGCCTCTGCGGGGGATGCGACTTCCAGCACGTCTCCCTCCCGTACCAGCGTCAGCTCAAGGCGTCAGTCGTGCGCGAGCAGTTCTCGCGGCTTGCGGGCCTCGACGTCGACCCGGCGGTCCGGGCCGTTCCGGGTGACACCGACGGCCTGCGCTGGCGCACGCGCGTCGAGTTCGCCGTGGACCAGGACGGTCGGGCCGGGCTGCGCGCCCACCGCTCGCGCGCGATCATCCCGGTCGACGACTGCCTCATCGCGACCCACGGCGTCATCGACTCGGGCGTGCTCGACACCGAGTGGACCGGCGTGGAGTCCGTCGATGTCGTCGACGCGGCCCACCCCGAGGAGCCGGTCCTCGTGCCGGTCCCCGGGCCGGAGGGCTCCGACGGTTCCGGGGGACTCGTCGGCGAGCTCGTCACCGACGGCGACTGGTCAGGGGAGTACGTCGTCGCGGCACGTGGGTTCTGGCAGGTGCACCCCGGCGCCGCGAGCACGTTCCTCTCTCGCGTCACGGCGCTGCTCGGTGCCGAGCCCGGCGACCGGGTGCTCGACCTGTATGCCGGGTCGGGCCTGTTCACGGTGCGCCTCGGCGAGCTCGTGGCGCCGGGCGGCTTCGTGCTGGGAGTCGAGGGCGACGCACGAGCCGTCGACAACGGCACCCGCAACACCGAGCACCTCGACAACGTCGAATGGCGGGCCAACCGTGTCGACCGTGAGGTCCGCTCGCTCGTCGACCAGCAGATCACGGCCGATCTCGTCGTCCTCGACCCCCCGCGAACCGGCGCCGGCAAGGACGTCATGGCACTCGTTGCCGCGCTCGGGCCCCGCCGCGTCGTCTACGTCGCCTGCGACCCGGCGGCGCTCGCCCGCGACGTCAGGGCGGCGTCCGAGCACGGATACCGCCTCGCCTCGCTCGAGGCCTGGGACGCCTTTCCCATGACGCACCACGTCGAGAGCATCGCAGTGCTCGAGCCCGCTTCGGAATGACGCCGCGACGCACGGGGGAACGCGCCGCTGAGCAGGGATGGCCCCTGGCCCTGTGCACGTCACGGGGTGCGTCCTGCTGCTCATGCCGACGAGCCACATCGTCTACCTAACGCTGCTCGTCCCCATCGTCTGGGACCGGCTCGCGCGTGTCCTGGCCGGTGGCGCGCGGCGAGCGGACGTCCTCCTCCTCGGAGCCGCCGGCGTCTGGTGGGCTCTGGCGATGCGGCCGTGAGGCGGCAGCGTGACGCGGACACGGTCATCTCCGCGCCCGGTGCGTGACGCGCACGCCATCGGCCGTCCCGCCCTCCGGGACGGCTCACTGCACCTGAGGGTCGTCGCCGGAGCGGGGCGGGACATCCATTCCACGCGGCGCCGTGAGGCTGCGCCGGAAGCCGAACTCTGCCCGCGCCGTGGCGACGTCGAACCCGGGGAGATCGCGCTCGACGAGGTCGAACGTCTCCTCGGCCAGGGCGCAGACCTCGTCGACCGCGGCCCGGGGTGGAGCGGCGAGGAGCCGCCGAACCCGAGACACGAGGTCCGGGGGAGTCGTGGCGAGCAGGCCTGCCTCCCAGTCGAGCCACTTGTGGAAGGGGTGCGGCGCATAGACCCGGTTGAGGCCGAAGAGCGCGTCGAGGAGCCGCTGCACGTTCTCCACGAGGTCACTGTGGAGGAGCAGGACGTCGTCGCGGGCGACGAGCATCTCGAGCCGGTCGCGGGGGCGCAGTGCCAGGCCCTTGCCGACCATGGCCAGCGCCAACGCGGTCGGGTACTCCGTGCAGCGGGCGCGCCACGCGTCGATGAGCGCTGCACCGTGCAGGGCCCGCCCGTGGAGCAGCGCCGTGACGCGGACCTGCAGCTCGGGCTCGACGTCCGCACGGAGCAGGACGGCATCGAGATACCCGTCGATCGTCGAGGTGAGGAAGCCGCTCGTGTCGATCTTGACGCCGTCCACGGCATACCCGTCGGCCCACTCGTTCTCGTCGACCTCGGCGTACACCCGGGTCCAGCCGGCGCCCTCGACCGCCGCGACCCGGTCGTCCTCGCTCGGTGGCACCGACCAGTAGACGTCGAGCTCGACGTCGGAGAAGGCGTCCGCGAGCCCTCGCGCGACGGAGCCGGCGACGAGGACGGCGGCCACCTTCGGGTGTGAGACGTATGCCGCGGCAGCGCGCTCGGCGATCGCGAGGCGGTGCGTGACGGGATCGGCGATGTGGGTCACCGTGACTGTCTAGCAGGCTGGCGGCCCGCTGCGGGCGACGTTCGGCGTGCTGGTGTCGCAGCGGGGCACGGGCCGGGCCGACGGCGGCACGCGGCCCGGCGGCATACGGAGTGCAAGGAGGCGGCTGGTACGGTCCGGCGCGCGGGGGAGCCGACCACGGAAGGGCCAGTCCGGGCCGGAGTGGTCCGCCGAGCAGCGCCGTCTCGCGCTCGTCCTCCACCGTGCGCCACGGGATCTGGTGGTCCGGCGACGAGCCCATCCGCACGGCCCGAGTCCGACCTGTGGCGGCCCTGCCGCGGGAGGCTGACAATGGCCGGGGTGGTGTGGTTAGATATCTTGACATCAAGATAGTTTGATCGAGACACAGTCGTCGAGAAGCGTTGCTGGAAGGAGCCCGTCGTGGGCAGTGTTGACAGCTTCAAGGCCAAGGGGACCCTCGAGGTCGGTGGCCAGTCCTACGAGATCTACCGCCTCGCCGCGGTCGAGGGCCAGGAGACCCTCCCCTACAGCCTCAAGGTGCTGCTGGAGAACCTCCTGCGCACCGAGGACGGCGCCAACATCACGGCCGACCACATCCGCGCCATCGGCTCCTGGGACGCGAACGCCGAGCCCGACACGGAGATCCAGTTCACGCCCGCGCGCGTGATCATGCAGGACTTCACCGGCGTCCCGTGCGTCGTCGACCTCGCGACCATGCGTGAGGCGGTGGCCGACCTCGGCGGTGACCCGGCCCGGATCAACCCGCTCGCCCCCGCCGAGCTCGTCATCGACCACTCCGTCATCATCGACGTCTTCGGCCGCTCCGACGCCTTCGAGCGCAACGTCGAGATCGAGTACGACCGCAACCGCGAGCGCTACCAGTTCCTGCGCTGGGGCCAGACCGCCTTCGACGACTTCAAGGTCGTCCCGCCGGGCACGGGCATCGTCCACCAGGTCAACATCGAGCACCTCGCCCGCACCGTCATGGTCCGTGAGATCGACGGCGAGCGCGTGGCCTACCCCGACACCTGCGTCGGCACCGACTCCCACACGACGATGGTCAACGGCCTCGGCGTGCTCGGCTGGGGCGTCGGCGGCATCGAGGCCGAGGCGGCAATGCTCGGCCAGCCCGTCTCGATGCTCATCCCGCGCGTCGTCGGCTTCAAGCTCAAGGGCTCGATCCCGCCCGGCGCGACCGCGACCGACGTCGTCCTCACCATCACCGAGATGCTGCGGGGGCACGGGGTCGTCGGCAAGTTCGTCGAGTTCTACGGCGAGGGCGTCTCCCAGGTCCCGCTCGCCAACCGCGCCACGATCGGCAACATGAGCCCCGAGTTCGGCTCAACGTGCGCGATCTTCCCGATCGACGACGTCACGCTCGACTACCTGCGTCTCACCGGGCGCTCCGACGAGTCCGTGGCCCTCGTCGAGGCCTACGCCAAGGAGCAGGGGATGTGGCTCAAGGCCGGCCCCGACCAGCCCGAGGCGCGCTACAGCGAGTACCTCGAGCTCGACCTGTCGACCGTCGTCCCCTCGATCGCCGGCCCGAAGCGCCCTCAGGACCGCATCGCCCTCACCGACGCCAAGTCTGCGTTCCGCAAGGTCCTGCCGACCTACGTCGCCCACGAGGAGGGTGACGCCGGCAACGCGTCCTCCTTCCCGGCGAGCGACCCGAGCCCCCAGGGCAGCACCGACGGCAGCAACGGCGGCGACCGCCCGGCCGACACCGGTGGCGTCTCCGGACGACCCTCGAAGAAGGTCTCGGTCACCGACGCCGAGGGGCGTGAGTTCGAGATCGACCACGGCATCGTCTCGATCGCCTCGATCACGAGCTGCACCAACACGTCCAACCCGTCGGTCATGATGGCGGCCGCGATGCTCGCCAAGAACGCTGTCGAGAAGGGCCTCTCCGTCGCCCCGTGGGTCAAGACGTCGATGGCGCCCGGGTCCAAGGTCGTCTCCGACTACTACGAGAAGGCCGGCATGTGGCCCTACCTCGAGAAGCTCGGCTTCCACCTCGTCGGCTACGGCTGCACGACGTGCATCGGCAACTCGGGCCCGCTCAACGACGAGATCAGCACGGCGATCAACGACAACGACCTCGCCGTCGTCTCCGTCCTCTCGGGCAACCGCAACTTCGAGGGCCGCATCAACCCCGACGTCAAGATGAACTACCTCGCCTCCCCGCCGCTCGTCATCGCCTACGCCCTCGCCGGGACGATGGACTTCGACTTCGAGACCGAGCCGCTCGGGCAGGACCAGGACGGCAACGACGTGTTCCTCCGCGACATCTGGGTCGCTCCGGCCGACGTCGAGCGCACGATCACCGAGAGCATCACCCAGGAGATGTTCACCAAGGACTACGCCGACGTCTTCGCCGGTGACGAGCGCTGGCAGTCGCTGCCGACGCCGCAGGGCGACACCTTCGAGTGGGACGGCGAGTCGACCTACGTCCGCAAGCCCCCGTACTTCGACGGCATGCGGATGGAGACGACCCCCGTCAGCGACATCGAGGGGGCCCGCGTCCTCGCCAAGCTGGGCGACTCGGTCACGACCGACCACATCAGCCCGGCCGGCGCGATCAAGACCGAGAGCCCCGCGGGGAAGTATCTCGCCGAGCACGGCGTCGAGCGCAAGGACTTCAACTCCTACGGCTCGCGTCGCGGCAACCACGAGGTCATGATCCGCGGCACGTTCGCCAACATCCGCCTC
This sequence comes from Intrasporangium oryzae NRRL B-24470, assembly GCF_000576595.1. GTDB lineage: Bacteria > Actinomycetota > Actinomycetes > Actinomycetales > Dermatophilaceae > Intrasporangium_C > Intrasporangium_C oryzae. The sequence goes on from NZ_AWSA01000016.1 coordinate 40,952, forward strand.
AAGAACCTCCTGCTCGACGGCGTCGAGGGCGGGTTCACCCGCCTGTTCTTGAAGAGTGATGGCCTCAGCGGTGGCGAGCAGACGACGATCTACGACGCGTCGCAGGCCTACCAGGCCGCCGGCGTGCCGCTCGTCATCCTCTCGGGCAAGGAGTACGGCTCCGGCTCGTCGCGTGACTGGGCGGCCAAGGGCACGAGCCTGCTCGGCGTCAAGGCCGTCATCGCCGAGAGCTACGAGCGGATCCACCGCTCCAACCTGATCGGCATGGGCGTCATCCCGCTCCAGTACCCCGCCGGGCAGACGGCCGACTCGCTCGGCCTCGACGGCACCGAGACGTTCTCGATCACCGGCATCACGGCCCTCAACGAGGGTACGACGCCGCGCACGGTCAAGGTCGTCGCGACCAAGGAGTCGGGCGAGACGGTCGAGTTCGACGCAGTCGTGCGCATCGACACGCCCGGCGAGGCCGACTACTACCGCAACGGCGGCATCCTCCAGTACGTCCTCCGCTCGCTCGTCAACGGCTGAGCCCGCACGCGTCGCCCACGACGGGGCCCCGCACACCGCAGTCGGTGTGCGGGGCCCGTCGCGTCCCCGGGACCCTCGTCGTATGCCGCCGGCGCCCGTCCGCGGGGCCGTTTCGGGTGCTCGGGACGGGGATGGCATGCTCGTCCGCGTGACTGAGCGACACGTGACCCTGACGCTGTGGGAGCAGGACCTCGCGTGGTCCCCGACCGACCCCGTGGCCTACGCCGACGTCCATGTCGACGGCGCTCCGGAGATGGCGTACCTGGGCCGCCGCTGGGAGTCCCCGGTCGTGTCGTCCGCCTTCGCGGCGACCGAGCTCATCCCGTCATGGAACGCCCGGACCCCCGCGGGGTCGTGGCTGCTCGTCGAGGCCAGGGTCGGCGGCGCCGACGGCTGGACGCCGTGGGTCGTCATGGCGCGCTGGACCGAGGGGGACCCCGAGGGCGACGGCTCCATCACCCGCACGACGGTCCCGGACCAGAAGCACGAGGTCGGGCACGTCGCGACCGACTCGTTCGTCGCATCGGCGCTGCACCCCTTCACGCAGTGGCAGCTGCGGCTGACCGGGTTCGTGCCGGCCCGAGAGGGTGACGCCGGGTCCGCGCCCGGGTGGCCCGAGGTGACGCTCGTGGCGGCGGCCGTGTCGGCCATGGAGATCGAGCCGGGGGAGCCCACCAGCCGGCCGGCTCTTCCGGGCGGATGCGAGATCGCGGTGCCGCCGCTGTCCCAACGCCGCCATGTCGACACCTTCCCGGAGTGGGACAACGGCGGCCAGTCGTGGTGCTCCCCGACGTCGACGACGATGCTTCTCGCCCACTGGGGTGTCGCGCCCGACGCCGACGAGTCGGCCTGGGTCGGGCACGACATCGATCCCGCGGTCGTCCACGCCGTCCGCCGGGTCTTCGACCGCGACTACGGCGCCGCGGGCAACTGGGCGTTCAACACGGCCTACGCAGGCACACGAGGCCTGCGGGCCTACGTGACGCGCCTGCGGGACCTCACCGAGGCCGAGGCGTTCGTCGCGGCCGGTGTGCCGCTCGTCGTGTCGGTGAGCTTCACGGCCGACGAGCTCGACGGCGCGGGCTACGACACGCGCGGCCACCTGCTGACGATCATCGGGTTCACCGAGGACGGCGACGTCGTCTCCAACGACCCGAACTCCCACCAGATCGCGAGCAACGAGCAGGTCCGGGCCGTCTTCCGGCGCGACCAGTTCGAGCGCGTCTGGCTCGGGCGCGACGGGGGGCTCGCCTACGTCATGCACCCGCGCGACGTCCCACTGCCCCCGGCGCCGCTCGAGGCGAACTGGTCCTGACCGCAACGGGATTCGGCATGCGGGGCTCGCCTTCTCCGTGTTGACTGTGCGCGCACCGTCACTCACACACCGAGGAGCAGCATTGCCCAGTCGTTCCGTCCTCAGCGGCGCGGCGGCCCTCCAGCCGTCCCGCCGTACCGTCCTCGCCTCGCTCGCCGGCGCCGCGGCCCTCGTCGGCTCTGCCGGGGCCTCGCCTGCCCTTGCGAGCTCCGACAAGCAGAAGAAGGGCGCCTCGCCCCGGCGGATCACCCGAACCGCCTGGGCGGGGGACGCGTTCACCGCAGGGCAGGGCAGCGGCACGACGGTGAGCGCCGCGGGGCTCGCCTTCGCTGCGGCCACGTCGACCCGGGACTACGCGGACCCCCACGCCGCCGGTGCGCCGGCGGTCACCTACGAGGTCGCGTCGTGGCGTTCGCCGGTCGTCGCGCCCGGCTTCGGCCTGACCGAGCTCGTCGCCTCGTGGAACGCCTCGACGCCCGGCCACTCCTGGGTCGAGGTCGTAGTCCGCGGCACGGCCGACGACGGCACCCAGACCGGGTGGTACGTCCTCGGCCGCTGGGCCGCGTCCGATCCGGCCGCCGGGGGCGCCATCCACCGCACTTCTCTCGGTGGCCAGGCGACGACGTACGCCACCGTCTACACCGACACGCTGGCCACCCTCAACGGCCACACGCTCACCGACTGGCAGCTCGAGGTCCGGCTGCTGCGGCCCGTCGGCTCGTCGGACGTGCCCACGGTCGCAGCGCTCGGCGCGATGGCATCGGCCCTGCCACTCGACCGGACGGTCGCCGTGAGCGCGACCGGGCCGGCCTGCGGCACCACCCTCGCCGTCCCGACCTACTCGCAAGAGGTGCACATCGGCCACTACCCGCAGTGGGACAACGGCGGCGAGGCCTGGTGCTCGCCGACGTCGACCTCGATGGTCGTGGCCTACTGGGGTGCCGGGCCGAGCGCCGCCGAGACGGCGTGGGTCGACCCGCCCGTCGACGCGCAGGTCGACTTCACCGCGCGCAACGTCTTCGACTACACCTACAACGGCGCGGGCAACTGGCCCTTCAACACCGCGTACGCCGCGACGCGCGGGCTCGACGGGTTCGTCACGCGGCTTCGGACCCTCACGGAGGCGGAGGCGTTCATCGCTGCCGGCATCCCCCTCGTCGTCTCCGTCTCGTTCAAGAAGGGCGAGCTGACCGGTGCCGGCTACGGCACGAACGGCCACCTCATGGTGATCGTCGGGTTCACCGCGACAGGTGACGTCGTCGTCAACGACCCGGCATCGCATCTCATCCCGGACGACAACCAGGTCCGCGTCACCTACTTCCGCTCGGAGTTCGAGAACGTCTGGATCCCGCGCACGGGCGGGATCGCCTACGTCATCCACCCGAAGGACCACCCGCTGCCCGCGGCCCCGGCCGAGGCCAACTGGTGAGCGGGCCGACCCGGCGCGACGGCTGACGACCCGCGCACGGACGCCGCGCCGTCGCGTCTCCGGAGACCGGGCTGCTCAGTCGAGCAGCCCGGTCTCCGGGTTGCGATCGGTGATGCAGTAGGCGGCTCCGGTGGGGTCGCGCATGACGGTCCAGCGCGGGCTCGTCGGCGGGGCGGGGTCGCGCGTCGCGCCGAGGTGCTCGTGCCGGCGCACCTCGGACTCGCGGTCGTCGGTGGCGAGGTCGAGATGGGCGCCGACCTCGCCGGTCGCGGACTCGTCGAGCCGCTGGAAGAGGAAACGGAAGGGGATCCCCTCAGGGCGCACGAGGTGCGAGAACTCGGGGCGGCGCGCAGACCGGCGCAGCGGCCAGCCGGTGAGGTCCGACCAGAAGGAGCACTCGGCCTCGAAGAGGTCAGGCGGGATGTCGAGACAGACCTGGTCGACGAGGCTCTCGTGGCCGTAGGTCCAGCGGGTCGGTCCGGGACGGATCTCGTGGTGCTCGGTGACGAAGCAGAAGACGAGCCCGCCCGGGGACCGCAGCGTGACGTACCCGCCCGGGCCTGCACGATGGGTGACCTTCGCGCCGAGCTCCTCGGCGCGGTGAGCCGCGTCCTCGGGGTCGCGGACGTGGAGGTCGAGGTGGATCCGGCGCCCGGAGCCGACCTGCTGGACCTTGAGGAAGGGGTTGCCGACCGGGGGGAGGAGCGTCGTGAACTCGAGGTGGTCCCCGCGAGGCGGCGACACGGCATACCCCGTGGCCCCGGACCAGAAGGCGGTCCCCGCCGCGTGGAGCCCTGGCGGCAGGTCGATGAACGCCGTAACCCAGTGGACCGTCGTCATGGGCCGAGCCTAGGACCGGTGCGCGGCCCCCGCGCGCAGGCGAGGCAGACTGGGAGCATGTCCGCGCACACGCCCCCCGGCTGGCCGGTCGGCGTCCCGCCCGCGCACACCCCCGGGTGGGAGGACCGCGCCGTGCTGTGGCTCCTCGACCAGTGCCCGCCCGACTACCGCTCGTATGCCGCGTGGCGGCGTCACCCGATCGCGCTCGCCTGGCTCGCGGGCCGGCATCTCGACGGTCAGGTCGTCGCGATGCGCGAGGCGTGGCGCGAGGCCCGCGTCGCGATCGGTCCCCACGTGCCCGCCGAGGCCCTGCCTGAGATCCTCGCCCAGATCGAGGCCGAGGGGATCCGCCTGCTCGCGGCGTCGCGGTCGGCCCGGCTGCTCCACGAGGCCCTCCAGGGCAAGGTCTTCGCGCCGCGTCTGTGAGCCCGTCCCACAACGGATGTGACGTTGCCGACGAAGGGCGCGACGCGTGCACGGTTCGGTGGTCCCCGTCGTTGACCCGTAGACTCGATCGACCCATCTGACGAGAGGACGAGGCAAGCGTGAGCCTGCTGGACACGATCACGAGCCCGGCGCAGCTGAAGGCGCTCCCGGCGACCCAGCTCCCGGAGCTGGCCGAGGAGATCAGGGCCTTCCTCGTCAGCGAGGTCTCCAAGACCGGCGGTCACCTCGGCCCCAACCTCGGGGTCGTCGAGCTGACGATCGCGCTCCACCGCGTCTTCGACTCGCCGAGCGACGCGATCATCTTCGACACGGGCCACCAGTCCTACGTCCACAAGCTCCTCACCGGGCGCCACGACTTCAGCAAGCTGAAGAAGCAGGGCGGCCTCTCGGGCTACCCGAGCCGGGCCGAGTCCGAGCACGACGTCGTCGAGAACTCCCACGCCTCGACGGCGCTCTCGTGGGCCGACGGGATCGCCAAGGGCCGCCGGCTCCGGGGCGAGACCGGCAGGCACACCGTGGCCGTCATCGGTGACGGCGCGCTGACCGGCGGCATGGCGTGGGAGGCCATCAACAACATCGCCGTCGACAAGACCCTCCCGCTCGTCATCGTCGTCAACGACAACGAGCGCTCCTACGCGCCGACGATCGGCGGGCTCGCCGAGCACCTCGCCACGCTGCGCACGACCCGCGGCTACGAGAAGTTCCTCGACTGGGGCAAGCGCTCCCTCGCCCGGACGCCCGTCGTCGGCGGTGCGATGTTCGAGACGCTCCACGGCGTCAAGAAGGGCATCAAGGACATCGTCGCCCCGCAGGGCATGTTCGAGGACCTCGGCCTCAAGTACGTCGGTCCGGTCGACGGCCACGACGAGCAGGCGATGGAGAAGGCCCTGCGCCAGGCCAGGGAGTTCGGCGGTCCGGTCATCGTCCACGTCATCACGCAGAAGGGTCGCGGCTACCAGCCGGCCATCGACGACGACGCCGACCAGTTCCACAGCGTCGGCAAGATCAACCCCGAGACGGGTCTGCCGTTCGAGGTCGCCGGGCGCATCTGGACCGACGAGTTCAACGACGAGATGGTCGCGATCGGCCGCGACCGCCCGGACGTCGTCGCCATCACCGCGGCGATGCTCATCCCCGTGGGCCTCGACGGGTTCGCTGCCGCCTATCCCGACCGCGTCTTCGACGTCGGCATCGCCGAGCAGCACGCTGTCACGATGGCGTCAGGCCTCGCCTATGCGGGGATGCACCCGGTCGTGGCCGTCTACGCGACGTTCCTCAACCGCGCCTTCGACCAGCTGCTCATGGACTGCGCGCTCCACCGGGCGGGTGTCACCTTCGTCCTCGACCGGGCCGGCGTCACCGGCAGCGACGGCGCATCCCACAACGGGATGTGGGACATGACCCTCACCTCGATCGTCCCCGGCCTGCGGATCGCCGCCCCGCGCGACGGCGACCAGGTCCGCAGGCAGCTGCGTGAGGCCGTCGAGGTCTCCGACGCCCCGACCGTCATCCGGTTCCCCAAGGGCGATGTCGCCGAGCCGCTCGCGGCGGTGTGCTCGGCGGGTGACGTCGACGTCCTCTTCGAGACGGGCGAGGGGCCGGTCGACCTGCTCGTCGTCGGCGTCGGGGCCTTCGCCGGCACCGGGATCGAGGTCGGCGAGAAGATCGCCGCCCACGGCCGGACCGTCCGCGTCGTCGACCCGCGCTGGGTCGTCCCCGTCAGCGCGGATCTCGTCGCGCTCGCGGGTACGGCGGCGCACGTCGCGGTCATCGAGGACAATCTCGTCGAGGGCGGCGTCGGCTCGGCCGTGGCGACCGCGCTGCGGTCGGCCGGCGTGGAGGCGCCGGTCCACCCCTACGGCATCCCCAAGCGCTTCCTCGACCACGCGTCGCGCGGCCAGATCCTCGAGGCGCTCGGGCTCACGGCCGACAGCATCGTCGTCGACCTCGAGCCGCGGCTGTCCTGACGGCCGACGTCCCGGCCGCTTCGTCTGCGACGAGGAGGTGCGACCTGGTCCGTGCCGTTCCGGTTCGGAACCCGCCGGGGGCCCTACGCTCGGCGTTGTGACCGGACAACATGCGAGGGCAGGCACCCCGACCCACGGGACGCCGGGTACCCATCCGGAGAGACCGCAGTGGGTCGCCGTCGCCCCGGGCAACGCCCGCCGGGTGGCGTTCACCGCCGTCGTGGCGGTAGCGGCGCTCTGGACCGCGACGTGGGTGTTCGGGGCGATGGGCTCGTTCCTCTTCCTGCTCCTCCTCGCCTGGCTCACCTCCATCGCCATGGAGCCGGCCGTCCTCTGGCTGTCGGCCCGTGGTCTGCGCCGCGGGCTCGCGACCGGCGTGACCATGCTCGTCATGGTCCTGATCTTCCTCGGCCTCGGGGAGCTCTTCGGGTCGGTGTTCGCATCACAGGTCGCCGAGCTCGCCAAGCAGTTCCCGTCCGCGGTCACCTCCGCCCTCGACTGGGTCAACCAGACCTTCCACACGAGCTTCGACATCGCCCAGATCCAGGACGCCCTGCAGCTGACGCCCGCCAAGCTCGGGGAGATGGCCGGCAAGTACGGCGGCGGTCTCCTCGGGGTGTTCGGGTCACTCTTCACCTTCCTCTTCGACCTGCTGACGATCCTCGTCTTCGCGTACTACTTCTCGGCCGACAGCCCACGGCTGCGCCAGACGATCGGGTCATGGCTCCCGCAGCGCTTCCAACGCGTGTTCATCACCGTCTGGACGATCTCGGTCGAGAAGACGGGCGGCTACGTCATCTCCAAGCTCGTGCTCGCCGCGCTGTCCGCGGCCTTCCACGTCGCCTTCTTCTGGTTCATCGACGTGCCGTTCTGGCTGCCGCTCGGCGTCTTCGCGGGCATCGTGGGCCAGTTCATCCCCACGATCGGCACCTATATCGGGGTGGCCCTGCCAGCCCTGTTCACGCTGCTCGACAAGCCGATCAACGCCGTCTGGATCCTGATCTTCGCCACGGTCTACCAGCAGCTCGAGAACTACGTCTTCACGCCGCGGATCAGCCGCCGGACGATGGACCTGCACCCCGCCATCGCCCTCGGTTCGGTCATCGCCGGCGCGGCCCTCTTCGGACCGATCGGCGCCCTCATCGGCATCCCGATCGCCGCCGTCGCCCTCTCGATCGTCAACACGTTCAGCCAGCGGCACGAGCTGGTGCCGGAGCTCGCCGACCTCGAGGTGCCGGGCAACGGCACCAACGGCACCAACGGCACCAACGGTCCCGACAACAGACCCGACAACGGACAGGACAACGGACCGGACGCGAGGTCGGTCGACCGACCCGACGACGAGTCCGTACACGCGGCGGGTGACGAGATCGGTTCCGGGGGGAGGGGCGCCACCACGGGAGGCGCCTGACCTGCCCTGCCCCGGGGCCCGGGCCCAGCGGCATACGACCGGCGAGGCGGTGTCGCCCAGCCACACCCGACCGGCCGATTTGTGGTGGGCGGTGCCACGAACGTGGCCGCTGACCTCAACTACTTTCGCCGGAACGGTTGGGCGTCAACGATTCTCGTTGCAGCAAAGGCGCGAGCGCCCGCCAGAGGTGGAGGACGTCCGTGTCCAAGCGTTGGAGCCTCGCTCTCGCGAGTGCCATGATCACCCTCTCCGTCGCGGCGTGCGGCAGCCCGGGCCAGCCCGGCGCGGCTCCCGGGGGCGACGGCACGGCAGCGGGGACCGGCGGTTCTGCGCCGTACAAGGTGGGCCTCGTCTACTCGAAGTCCGGGCCGCTCGCGACCTACGGCGAGCAGTACCGGCAGGGACTGACGGCCGGCATCGACTACGCGACGAAGGGCACCGGCGCCGTCGCCGGTCACCCCATCGAGATCACCGAGCAGGACGACGCGGGAGACCCGGCAAAGGCCGTCGCCGCGGCGACGGACCTCATCGGCCAGGGCAGCAAGATCATCGCGGGATCGACCGCGTCCGGCGTCGCGTTGCAGGTCGCCCCGCTCGCCAAGGACAACAAGGTGCTCTTCATCTCCGGCCCGGCCGCCGCCGACAAGGTGACCGGCGCGAACAGGTACACCTTCCGCTCCGGCCGCCAGACCTACCAGGACATCGCGACGGCCGGGTCGATGCTCGGTGACGTCAACGGCAAGAAGGTCACCGTGCTCGCCCAGGACAGCGCCTTCGGTCAGGCCAACGTCGCCGGCGTCACGGCAATCCTCGGGGCCAAGGGCGCGAAGGTCGACTCGGTGCTCGTGCCGGCGGCCGCCACCGACCTGACGCCCTTCGCGACGAAGATCAAGGGCTCGGCTCCCGACCTGCTCTTCGTGGCCTGGGCCGGCGCCAACGCCACAGCCATGTGGACCACCCTCGGCCAGCAGGGCGTCTTCGACAAGACCAAGGTCGTCACGGGGCTCGACATCAAGCCGACGCACGCGCTCTTCGGTGCATCCGGCACGAAGATCAGCTTCCTCTCGCACTTCTTCGAGGGAGCCGCCGACAACGCCGCCTACCGGGCGCTCGACGCCGGCCTCAAGAAGCAGGGGGCGACGGTCGACCTCTTCACCAACGACGGGTTCGTCGCCGGCCAGATGATCGTCCACGCGCTCGAGGCGAGCGGGACCGACACGGACGCGATGGTCAAGGCGCTCGAGGGGTGGTCGTTCGAGGGCCCGAAGGGCCAGATGCAGATTCGCGCCGAGGACCACGCGCTCCTGCAGCCGATGTTCACGGCCTCGCTCACGAAGCAGGGTGCGACCTTCGTCCCGCAGCGGGTCAACACCCTCGACCCGGCCGCCGTCGCACCCCCGGTCACGCCGTTCCAGTGATCGAGGCGAACCACGTCGGCTGGAAGGTCGGCGGAGCACGGATCCTCGAGGACGTGTCCCTGACCGTCGGGGCCGGTGAGCTGCTCGGCATCATCGGCCCCAACGGGGCGGGCAAGTCCTCGCTCGTCAACATCCTGAGCGGGGTGATCCGCCCGTCCAGCGGCCGGATCACCCTGCAGGACAGGGACGTCACGCGGGCGAGCGCGACCCGGCGGGCCCGGCTCGGGCTGTCGCGCTCGTTCCAGACCTCGGCGCTCTTCGACGGCCTCAGCGCCGGTGAGAACGTCCGCCTCGCGATCCAGGCGAGCGGGCCGGCGCCCTTCTCGCCCTTCCGTCGGGCCGGTGCGGCCTCCGGCGCCCGCACCGAGGACCTCCTGGAGAGGGTCCGTATGCCGGGCCGCGCCACCACCCTCGCCCGCGACCTCTCGCACGGCGACCGCCGCAAGCTCGAGCTCGCGATGGCGCTCGCGTCCGAGCCGAAAGCCCTGCTGCTCGACGAGCCGATGGCGGGTGTCTCCGCGGAGGACGTCGACGGGCTCGCCGAGATCATCGGCGAGGTCCGCGACAGCGGTGTCGCCGTCGCCATGGTCGAGCACCACATGCACGTCGTCCTCGGTCTCGCAGACCGGGTCGCCGTCCTGCACCACGGCCAGCTCCTCGCCACCGGCTCACCGTCCGAGGTGACCCGGGACGAGCTCGTCCAGCAGGCCTACCTGGGAGAAGCACTGTGACCAGCCCCGAGACCAGCCCCGAGACCAGCGCCCGTCCGGTCGACGGCGGCCACACCGCGGTCCTCACGCCAGTCCTCACGCTCGACGACGTCCACGTCCGCTACGGCGGGTCCCACGTCCTCCAGGGGGTGACCTTCGAGGTGCCGGCCACGGGTGTGACGGCGCTGCTCGGGCGCAACGGCGTCGGCAAGACGACCACGCTCAAGGCCGTCCTCGGTCTCGCGCCACGAACCGGCTCGATCGCCGTGCGGGGCAACCCGATCGAGACTCAGGCGACCACGAGGATCGTGCGCGACGGCATCGGCTACGTGCCCGAGGACCGGGAGGTGTTCGCCGGCCTGACCGTCGACGAGAACCTCCGTCTGGTCGACCCGGAGCGCGGGATCGAGGCGCCGATCGTCCGGGACCTCTTTCCCGACCTCATCGCCCGACGCGCTCAGCGGGCCGGGACCCTCTCCGGCGGTCAGCAGCAGATGGTCTCCCTCGCCCGGGTCCTCCTGCGGGACAACACCGTCCTGCTCATCGACGAGCCGACGAAGGGCCTCGCCCCCAAGCTCGTGACGGAGGTGGCCGACGTCCTCGCCGAGGTGGCCCGGATGACGCCCATCCTCCTCGTCGAGCAGAACCTCGCCCTCGTGCGGCGGATCGCCGACACCGTCGTCGTCCTCGATGCGGGCCGGGTCGTCCACCGCGGTCGAGCCGACGCGCTCGTGGCCGATGCCGAGCTAACCCGGGGCCTTCTCGGCGTCTCGATGCGGCGGGAGGGAGCGGCATGAGCGACTTCGTCCTGCTCGCGACGACCGGCCTCGCCCTCGGCGCCCTCTACTTCCTCGCTGCGAGCGGCCTCAGCCTCATCTACGGGCTCATGGGGGTGCTCAACTTCGCACACGGGGCGTTCATGATGGTCGGTGCGTATGCCGGTTGGCTGACGATGACGGACCTGCCCCCGAGCCTGTCGGTCGGGGTGCGCCTGCTCGTCGCGGCCGTCGTCGCCGTCGCACTGGGGGCGGCCGTCGGCGTCGTCGTCGAGGTCGTCCTCATCCGACCCCTCTACCGGCACCACATCCAGCAGGTGCTCGTCACGGTCGGCCTGTCCCTTGCCAGCGTCGCCGCGGCCCAGGGCATCTGGGGCGCGGACCCGAGGCCGGTCGAGAAACCCGACTGGATGAGCGGCACGACCTCGTTGCTCGGGGCCCGGCTGCCGACCGACCGCTTCGTCTACGTCGTTGCCGCCCTCGCGGTCCTCGCCGGGCTGCTCGCCCTGCTCAGGCTGACCCGCCTTGGCCTCATCATCCGGGCCGGCGTCGAGAACCGGACGATGGTCCAGGCCCTCGGCATCGACGTCCAACGGACCTTCACCATCGTCTTTGCCATCGGTGGGGCGGCGGCGGCCCTCGCCGGCATCCTCTACGCGCAGTACGCCGGGTCGGTGTCCCCGGCGCAGGGCGGGTCGCTCCTCATCTTCGCGTTCATCGTCGTCGTCATCGGGGGAATGGGCTCGATCGTCGGGACGGCGGTGGCCGCCGTCGCCGTCGGTCTCGTGCAGCAGCTCGCCAACTACTACGCCGCGAGCGGCGTCGGCGACCTGTCCGTCGTCCTCCTCCTCGCCCTCGTGCTCCTGCTGCGTCCGACGTCCCTGAAGGGGGCCACCGCATGACCTCCCCTGCGCAGTCCGGTGTGAACCCCGACGCGACGACCGAGGCGAGGCTCCGCGCGAGCTCGGTCTCGCGTGCCTCCACCGCCGCGGCCGGAGCCGCGCGCCCCGCCTCCGCAGCGTTGACGCCCGAGGCATCGGGTTCCGTGCCCTCGCCGTCGGCCACGGCGACATCCGCGCCGACGTCGTCGACGAGAGCCCAGGCCCTGGCACGCGCCGCCCTCCCGCTCGCCGTCCTCATGGTCCTCGCGTACCTGCCCTACGTGCCCACCGAGCTCCCCGGCATCCTCCCGGGGCGGGTCAACGGTCCGGGCTCGCTCCAGCTGCTCGCGACCTGCCTCGTCATGGGCGGCATCGCGCTCAGCTACGACGTCCTCTTCGGCCGGACGGGGCTGCTCAGCTTCGGCCACGCGCTCTTCGTCGCCGCAGGCAGCTACTTGCTCACGATCTCGCTCTCGACGTGGTCCCTGCCGTTGCCGGTGGCGGTCCTCCTCGCCCTCGCCATCACGGGTGTGCTGGCCGTCGTCGTCGGTGGGATCGCCCTGCGCGTCGGGGGGATCGCGTTCGCGATGGTGACGCTCGCCTTCGCGCAGGCAGCCTCGATCGTCGTCCTGCGCAACCCCGGCGGCGTGACCGGCGGGGAGGAGGGCCTGACGCTCGAACGCGAGGCGCTGCCGTCCCTCCTCGTCGGGGTCGCCAACGCGCCCTACCGCTACTGGCTCGCCCTCGCGTTCGTCACGGTGGCCTGGCTCGTCGTCTCGCTGCTCGTCCGGTCGCGGGCGGGCCACGCGATGGCCGCCGTCCGGGAGAACGAGACGCGGGCCTCCGTCCTCGGGCTCGGCACCTACCGGGTCAAGCTCCTCGCCATCGTCATCGGCTCCCTCCTCGGTTGCCTGGGCGGGATCGTCCACGCCCTCGTGCTCGGCGGATCCAACCCCCACCTGACCACGTCGGAGTTCACGCTCGCCCTGCTCGTCATGGTCGTCCTGGGCGGTGCCGGCAGCACGTGGGGGGCCCTCATCGGCGGGTTCCTCTACGCGTATGCGGATGCCCGGCTCGTCGAGGTCAGCGGGTCGAGCCTGCTCGAGTCGCTTCCGCACACCATCGGCCAGGTTCTGTCACAACCCCTCTTCATCCTCGGCATCATCTTCATCGTCGTCGTCTACTTCGCCCCCTCGGGTCTCACCGGGCTCGGGGGCCGGCTCATCAGGAAGGGCAGGTCCACATGACCAGCACCAGCTCCGCCTTCGCGGTCGAGCTGCCCGAGGGCAGCCTCGCGATCCACGACCTCACCCTGGGGGTGCCCTCCGAGGACGCCCCCGTGGTGCTCGCGGTCCACGGCATCACGGCCAACGGGCTGTCGTGGCGTCGGGTCGCCGACGAGGTGGACCGCCGCCACGGCGCTGGCGCGGTGCGGTTCCTCGCACCGGACCTCCGTGGACGGGGCGACAGCCGCGCCGTCGCGGGCCCGTACGGCCTGTCGGCGCATGTCGAGGACCTCCTCTCGATCGCCAACGTCTTCGGGACCGACCCGGTACTGGTCGGGCACTCGATGGGGGCCTTCATCGGCGCGCTCGCGCTCGCGACCCATCCCGACCGGTTCACCGGCGCGGTCCTCGTCGACGGCGGCCTCGCGTTCCGAACCCCGCCCGACCTCGACATCGACGCCACGCTGCAGACCGTCATCGGGCCGGCGATGGACCGGCTGCGGATGACGTTCGCCGACCAGGCGGCATACGTCTCCTTCTGGGAGGCACACCCGGCCCTCGGGCCGGTCCTGCGCGGATCCGCAGGCGATGCCGCTCGGCGCTACATCGCGCACGACCTCGTGGCGGACCCCGAGCACCCGGCGGAGTGGCGCAGCACGTGTGTCCTCGACGCAGTCCGGGCGGACGGGGCCGACGTCCTCGCCGACGCCGCCACGCACGGCGCAGTCCGCCGCGCGGTCGAGCTGGGGCTCCCCGTCGAGCTCGTCTGGGCCCGGCGCGGCCTGCTCGACGAGCCCCAGGGGGTCTATGACGAGACGCGCCTTGCTGCGCTGCAGGTGCCGGACGAGGTCCGGGCCACGGCGGTCGACGCGAACCACTACGACGTCATCTTCGGTGAGAGCGGCGTCACCGCGGTCGTCGACGCGATCGACCGGCAACTCGCAGCACGCACGCTCTGACCCCCGCGCCGGTCGGCACGGGCTGCGCTTCGTGTCAGGAACCGCCGTTCGCACAGCGGTCCCTGGCCCCAAACGCGGCCCGTGCCTCGAACCTCCGCCGGTCCGCCACCTGACTGTGGCGCCCCGGCTCAGCGCTGGGCCTGCAGCCGGCGCAGCTTGAGGGCGATCTGCAGCTCGAGCGACCGGTCCGGCTGCTGCCACGACTCGCCGAGCAGCGCCGTGATCCGCTCGAGCCGTTGGGACACCGTGTTGACGTGGACGTGGAGAGCGCCGGCGGCATGCCGCGGGCTCGCCCCCGCCGCGAAGTAGGCGTCCAGGGTGCCGACGAGATCGGTCCCGCGCCGCTGGTCGTAGTCGAGCAGGGGCCCGAGGAGCCGGCGCACATAGTCGTCGACGTCGGGATCGGCACCGACGATGAGCCCGGCGAACCCAAGCTGGGTGGCGGCCGCGCCACGTCCTCGGTGGCCGAGGGCGATGAGCGCGCCGACCGTGCGCACACCCTCGAGGTGGGCCGCCGGCACTCCTGCGACGTCGGTCACCGGCCCCACCCCGGCGACCGTGACGCACGTGCGCCTGCCGATCCGGGTGGCGACCGACGTCGCGAGCGCCCCCGCGTCCGTGCCTGGCACGAGTGCCACGATGTCACCCTCGTGGGAGCCGACGAGGGCACGCTCGCCGGTTGCGGTGCTCGCCGAGAGGAGCACGGCCCGGTGTGCCGCCCGGTCCTCGCCCCGCAGGACGAGGAGACAGAACGGGGCGCGAGGGTCGAACCCCGCCGCGCGTGCGACCTGCATCCGCTCCTCGACGGTGCCGCGCCCGGTGACGAGGTCGGAGACGACCCGGTTGCGGGCCGACTGACGAGCGTCGGCCGCGTTGCGCTCGAAGAGCAGCACGAGCGCCGTGACGACACCGGCGCGCTCGACCGTCCGCTGGTCGGAGTCGCTCAGGTGGCCCAGGCCACCGACGTAGATCGTGCCGAGGCGCTCGCGGGCCGCCGTGATCGTCACGGCGTAGACGCCGTCGCGCTCGACGAGCCGTCCGGTGTCGAAGTCGGGGACGGAGTCGAGTGCGGCGAACGGGTTGGCGCCCGACGGCCCCTCGGCGGGCGCCGGACCGTACGCGCTGCGACGCGTGCCGTTCTCGTCGACGAGGACGGCCCAGCCGCCGAGCAGCTCCCCGAGGGCATGGGTGATGTCGTCGACACCACCGCCGTCGAGCACGAGGGACGCGAACCGATCGTGGGCCGCGGCGGCCTTCTCGATGCCGTCGGCGTAGTGCCGGACCGTCTCGTGAGCCTCCGAGAGCGCCCGGAGGGCGTTCTCGGCATCGGCCAGGGCACGGGTCTGGACCAGGGTGACCGCGGCGAGGGTCGCAAGGTTGCCGAGGAGCGCGACCTCCTCGCGGGTGAAGGGGCGTGGTGACCGGTTCGCCGCGAAGAGCACCCCGACGAAGTGCGACTCGACGATGAGAGGCGTCCCGCAGATCGCGATGATGCCCTCTTCGCCGACGGCCCCGTCGATGGCACTCGTGTGGCGGAAGCGGTCGTCGGACCAGTAGTCGGCCGTCCAGTACGGCTTGTGGGTCGAGGCCACGAGGCCGCCGAGACCAGCGCCGAGGGCGAGGCGCACCGACTGGAACACCGCCGAGACCGACCCGTCGGTGGCGCGCATGAACGTGTCGCCGGCCTCGGCGTCATACAGCGTGAGGTAGGCGAGGTCGGTGCGGAGCAGCGTGCGCGCTCGCCTGACGATCGCCTCGAGAACCTGGCCCGGGTCGCTCTCGGTCGCGAGCTCCCGCGCGGTGTCGAGCAGGGCCGCGAGCCCCGCCTCGCGGCGACGGTGGTCGTCGCGGACCGTGCTGATCCGCAGGGCCAGCTCGCGCGCCTCGGCGGGAGCGCTCGCGGCCGCGATCACCCCGAGCGGCGCGTCGGACGCCAGCAGCTCGAGCAGGCGCACGACTGCCGCGGTCTCGTCGGGCTCGGGATCGGGCTCGGGATCGGGCTCGGGATCGGTGGGCACGGGCAGATCCTAGGCAGGACCGCTGGGCGGGCGGGGTTCCGGACCGGCTCAGTGAGCGGTCCAGCCGCCGTCCATCGCGAACGACGTGCCGTTGACCGACGCGGACGCCGGCCCGCAGAGGAAGAGCGCGAGGGCGGCGACCTCCTCCGGCTCGACGAGGCGCTTGACCGCCACCGGCGACAGCATGATCGTCTCCACGACCTCGGCAGCCGGGATACCGTGCGCGCGCGCCTGGTCGGCGACCTGCTTCTCGACGAGGGGGGTGCGCACATAGGCGGGGTTGATGCAGTTGGAGGTCACCCCACGCGGACCGCCCTCGAGGGCGACGACCTTGGAGAGCCCCTCGAGGCCGTGCTTCGCCGTCACGTAGGCCGACTTGAAGGCGCTCGCCCGCAGTCCGTGGACGCTGGAGACGTTGACGACCCGGCCCCAGCCCTGCGCGTACATGTGGGGGAGCGTCTGGCGGATGAGGCGGAAGGGGGCGACGAGCATGAGGTCGAGGATGAAGTCGATCTTCTCGAGGGGGAAGTCCTCGATGGGGCTGACGTGCTGGACACCGGCGTTGTTGACGAGGATGTCGACCTCGGTCGGCAGGGCGGCGAGCCCGTCGAGGTCCGACAGGTCGGCGGTCGTCGCCGTGATGCCCGGGCAGCGAGCGAGCTCAGCGAGACCCACCTCGTCGCGGTCGACCGCGTGGACGGCAGCGCCGGCGGCCGCCAGGGCGTGGGCGACGGCGGCCCCGATGCCGCTCGCGGCGCCCGTGACGAGGGCGGTCCGCCCGGTCAGCTCGATGCGTTCGTTGACGCGGATCGCGGCGGGTCGGGTCAGTTCGTCGGTGGCGGCATCGCGGACGTCGTCGCGAGCGGCAGTGCGGGCGTCGGCCATGCGGGAAGACTAGGCAGGCGGGTCGGAGCCACTCATGTGCGCCACACACACAAAACGGCCCGCCCGATGTGGGGGAGCGGCACGTGGGTCGCTGGGTCGACAAGGAGCCCAGCGGCATACGGACGAGGTCGTATGCCGCTGGGCCGCAACGCCGTTCGCGCTTGCCCGGGCGCGGGCGGGCTGATCGCGTAGATTCGGGGCAGAGTCCACCACCCCAGGCACCACCCAAGGCATCCAGGAGTGCGCATGTCGACGACGGACCCCGACCACGACGTCCTCGGGCCGGACTACACCACACGGACGATCGAGCTCGCCCCCGACGCCGAGGGTGAGGTGCACGCGACGCTGGTCAAGCGGGTGGCTGGCCCCGACGGTGAGGCTGCGTCGACGCGGGCCGTGCTCTACGTCCACGGCTTCATCGACTACTTCTTCCAGACGCACCTGGCCGAGTTCTGGGCCGACGCGGGCTACACCTTCTACGCCCTCGACCTGCGCAAGTACGGTCGGTCGCTGCGCACTCACCACACGCCCAACTACGTCACCTCGCTCCACGAGTACGACGAGGAGCTCGACGCCGCCGTCCGGATCATCCGGGAGGAGGACGGCCACACATCCCTCACCGTCATGGGCCACTCGACGGGCGGGCTCATCGTCAGCCTCTGGGCCCACCGGCGGCGTCACGACGGTGTCGTCGACGCGCTCGTGCTCAACAGCCCGTGGTTCGACCTCAACGCCAACCTCCTGCTCCGGACCGTCGGCACGGCCGTCATCCACCAGGTCGGGTCCTTCCGGCCGCACACGGAGGTGAGCAAGCTCGGTCAGGAGTACGGCCGGGCCCTCCACGTGAGCACAGGAGGCCCGTGGGAATACAACCTCGAGTGGAAACCCATCGAGGGCTTCCCCGTCCTCGCCGGCTGGCTCCGCGCCATCCGCCAGGGGCACGCCGAGTTGGGCCGTGGCCTCGAACTGCCGTCCCCGGTGTTCGTCGCGTGCTCGACGCGGAGCGCCGACGCGGCCAAGCACCCCGAGGCGGTGGCCGACGCGGACGTCGTGCTCGACGTCGAGCACATCGCCAGGCGTTCGGTGAAGCTGGGACGATGCGTGACGCTCGTGCGGATCACGGGTGGCATCCACGACCTCGCGCTCTCTGCCGAGCCGGCGCGCGCGGAGTTCTTCGCCGAGCTGTCCCGGTGGGAGAGAACCTACGTCCCGCGTTGAGCCGGTCGCGTTCCGCGGTCACGCACCGAGCAGCCAGACCGTGGCGCTCCACGCGCCCGCAGCGGCGAGGTAGCCGGCCACGAGGCTGACCACGACATTGAGTCCGGCCTCGAGCGTGGACCCTTCCTGGAGCAGTCGCACGGTCTCGTAGCCGAAGGTCGAGAACGTGGTCAGGGCGCCGCACAGCCCGGTCCCGAGCAGCGCGACCATCTCGGGTGAGAGCTGCCCGAGAGAGGCCGCCGCCAGGATCCACCCGAGAACTGCGGAGCCGACGACGTTGACGGTGAGGGTGCCCCACGGGAAGACACTGTCATGCCTGGACTGGACGACCAGGTCGGTCAGGTAGCGCAACGGCGCACCCACGGCCCCGCCCACGAGGACGAGCAGCAGCGTCACGCCGGAGTCTCCGGATCCGCGGTGCCGACGTGCCGCACGACCTCGACGGGGTCGATCATGACAAGGCCCCCCGTCACGAGCTCCTCGATCTCGGGCAGGAACGCACGGATGCGCTCCTCCGTGTCGACGATGACGACCGAGACCGGGAGGTCCTCGCTCAGCGAGAGGATCCGGTTCGTGTGGATCCGGCTCGAGCGGCCGTAGCCCTCGATGCCGCGGAACACGCTGGCCCCGGCGAGTCCGGCGCGGTGGGCGCGGTGGACGATCTCGGCATACACCGGGTGGTGGTGCCACTGGTCGGACTCGCCGACCAGGACCGTCAGGCGCCTTGCTGCACCATCGAGCGTCATCGCTTTCCTCTCACGGCTGGAGTGGTCTGGGAAGGTGAGGCGGGCGCCGCTGGGGCAGGCGCCGCTGGGGCGGGCGCCGCTGCGGCAGGAGCGGCCGGCAGGCGGCCGGCGACGCGCGTCACGTCGTCACCCCGCCTCGGCCGCGACGGACGACGAGTCGGCCGGAGGCTGCTCCGAGCCACACGGCGACCAGGCCGCCCACCAGCGTGCTCAGCAGGTAGGTGACGAGACTCAGGGCACGGCCCGCATCGACGAGGGCGTGCGCGTCGAGCATGTACGTCGAGAACGTCGTGTAGCCCCCGAGCACGCCCACGCCGAGGAACGGCCGCACGTACCGCTGCGGCGGCCACACCTCGTTGACGAAGACCATGAGCAGGCCGAGGAGGAAGGCGCCCGTGAGGTTCGCGATGACCGTGGACCATGCGATCTCGGTCCGTCCGTGGGGGACGATCGTTGCGAGGCCGAACCTCGCGGCGCTGCCGAGTGCGCCGCCGACCGCGATCACACCGAGGACGTCGAGGCGCCCCCGCACGAGGCCCTCGCGGGCGACGGCGCGTGGGCGGTCCGCGGCCGTCACGTCCGGGTCCGTGGGGATCGTGTCGTGGCCGCGGCGGTGGTCCGGCGGATCGTCGTCGATCGCCGCCGGATCGGTGTGACCGTTGTTGGGCATACGGACTCCTACCTTGTCTCAGGTAGGGACTGTCGGCGACCCCTGTCGCGGTTATCGGCGAGCCCCACCGCCATCGAGGACAGCGTAGCGAACGGCCCTCGCCTCACTCGACGACCGACGGTGGGTGACGTGGCAGGATCTTTACGAAGGATGTCTTCCCAGCCAGTTCTTTGCGATGAGGCCCTTGGCCATTCTTGGGACATGACTTCTCCAACTGCCTCAGCCGGGACCGGACGGGTTGTCGGCACGCCGCTCGAGCTGACCGTGCTCGGTGGTCCCACTGTGGTGCTCGACCTCGCCGGCCTGCGCCTCATCACCGATCCGACCTTCGACCCGCCGGGCGACTACCCGGTCGGCGAGAGGCGGCTGACCAAGACCCAGCCGTCCTCGTGGACGCCCGCCGAGGTCGGTGACGTGGACGTCGTCCTCCTGTCCCACGACCAGCACCCCGACAACCTCGACCGTGCCGGGCGCACCTTCCTCAGCGAGGCGCCGCTCGTCCTCTCGACCGCCTCGGCTGCGACCCGGCTGGGCGGCACCGTCCGGGCGCTGGGGGCGTGGGAGACGGTCGACGTGCCGGGGACGGACGGCCGGGCCCTGCAGATCACCGGTGTCCCGGCGCGGCACGGCCCCGAGGGCACCGAGCACCTGACGGGCGAGGTGACCGGGTTCGTCCTGCACGGGGACGACCTGCCGACCGTCTACGTCAGCGGCGACAACGCGTCCCTGGACCTCGTGGCCGAGATCGCGGGCCGGTTCCCCAAGATCGATGTCGCCGTGCTCTTCGCCGGGGGCGCCCGGACACCACTGCTCGGCGACCGCTTCCTCACCCTGTCCAGTGCCATGGCGGCACAGGCGGCACGACTGCTCGCGAGCCCGAGCGTCGTCGTCGTCCACACCGAGGGCTGGTCGCACTTCACCGAGAACGCAGCCACGGTTCCCGACGCCTTCGCAGCCGAGGGGATCGCCGACGTGCTCGTGCCGGCTCCGTTCGGCAGGACGGTGAGGCTGGGATGACGCGGTCGCAGCCGGCCTGCTGGCGAGGGTCACCTGACCGCCACCGCGAGAGGAGCAGCCGCGCATGAAAGACGTTCTGAGGTATGCCGCCTTCACCTCCGACCCCGCAGGTGGCAACCCTGCCGGCATCGTGCTCCACGCCGACGGGCTTCGCGATGACGAGATGCAGCGGATCGCCGCCGACGTGGGCTACTCCGAGACGGCCTTCCTCTTCCGGGCGGATCGGACGCCGCCGCGCTACGGCCTCCGGTTCTTCAGCCCGCTGGACGAGGTCGCCTTCTGCGGCCACGCCACGATCGCCACCGCGGTCGCCCTGGCGGAACGCGGTGCGACGGGGACCGTGGTCTTCGAGACGCCCGTCGGGGACATCGAGGTGGGCACCGAGCGCGTCGACGGGGTGGTCCGCGCCAGCCTCACGAGTGTCGAGACCCACAGCCGCCCGGTGTCGGACGCCGTCCTGGGCGAAGCACTCCAGGCCCTGCGCTGGTCCCCTGAGCGCCTGGCCGACGATCTGCCCCCTCAGGTGGCCTACGCCGGGAACGAGCACCTGGTCCTCGCGGTCCGCAGCCGGCCTCTGCTCGCCGACCTGGACTACGACTTCGACCGGCTCAAGACCCTGATGACGCGGGAACGATGGACCACGCTGCAGCTCATCTGGGTGCAGGACGAGACCACCGTCCACTCGCGTAACCCGTTCCCCGTGGGGGGCGTCGTGGAGGACCCCGCGACCGGTGCAGCGGCCGCCGCACTCGGTGGCTACCTCCTCGCGCTGGGCCTGGTTCGGCGGCCTCGAACCGTCCGGGTGCTGCAGGGCTACGACATGGGGCGACCCAGTGAGCTGCTCGTCGGACTGCGCCCTGATGACACGCGGGTCACCGTCTCGGGGACCGCCGTCGAGCTCACGGCGGCCCGCCTCTGAGGGCGCCCGCCGTCGAGAACGGTTCAGGCACGGATGCCGGGCGCGGCAGCTCGCTGACCGGCGCCGGGCGAGGCCGCGCCGGACTCAGATGTCGCGGAAGACCTCGATGGTCGCGCCGAGGGAGTTGAGCCGCTCGGCGAGGTCCTCGTAGCCACGGTTGATGACGTAGACGTTGCGCAGCACCGATGTCCCCGGCGCGGCGAGCATCGCGAGCAGGACAACGACGCCGGGGCGCAGTGCCGGCGGACAGACGACCTCGGCCGCCCGCCACTTCGTCGGTCCCTCGACGATGACCCGGTGGGGGTCGAGCAGCTGGACGCGGGCGCCGACCTTGGTCAGCTCGGTGAGGTAGATCGCACGGTTCTCGTAGACCCAGTCGTGGATCATCGTGCTGCCCTGAGCAACGGCTCCGATGAGCGCGAAGAACGGCAGGTTGTCGATGTTGAGGCCCGGGAAGGGCATCGGGTGGATCTTGTCTGTTGGCGCGTGCAGCGGCCCGGGGATCGTCGTGAGGTCGACGAGACGGGTCTTGCCGTTGGCCGAGGTGTACTCCGGCGTGAGGTCGTACTTCATCCCCATGCCGTCGAGGGTCGCCAGCTCGATCTCGATGAACTCGATCGGGACGCGGCGGATCGTGATCGCCGAGTCGGTCACGACGGCGGCCGCGATGAGGCTCATCGCCTCGATCGGGTCCTCGCTGGGGGAGTACTCGACGTCGACGTCGATCTCGCCACGACCGTGGACGGTCAGGGTCGTGGTGCCGATGCCCTCGATCCGCACACCGAGCTTCTCGAGGAAGAAGCAGAGGTCCTGGACCATGTAGTTGGGGCTCGCGTTGCGGATGACCGTCGTGCCCTGGTGGCGCGCGGCGGCCATGAGGACGTTCTCGGTGACGGTGTCGCCGCGCTCGGTCAGGACGATCGCGCGGGTCGGGTTGACCGAGCGGTCCGAGTGCGCCTCGTAGAAGCCGTGGGTCGCGGTGACCTCGAGGCCGAACGAGCGCAGCGCGGCGAGGTGCGGCTCGACGGTGCGCGTGCCGAGGTCGCAGCCCCCGGCATACGGCAGCCGGAACTCGCTGTAGTCGTGCAGCAGCGGGCCGAGGAACATGATCACGGTGCGCGTGCGGCGGGCGGCTGCGACGTCGATGTCGGCGAGGTTGAGCCGCGCCGGCGGGATGATCTCGAGGTCGCTGCTGTCGGGCAGCCAGCGGGTGCGGACGCCGATCGAGGCGAGGACCTCGAGGATCCGGTTGACCTCCTCGATGCGGGCGAGGTTGCGCAACGTGGTGCGACCACGGTTGAGCAGGGACGCGCAGAGGAGCGCCACGGCCGCGTTCTTGGAGGTCTTGACCTCGATCGAGCCGCTCAGCTTCTGGCCGCCCACGATGCGCAGGTGCTGCGGGCCCGAGTGGCCGAGGGACACGAACTCGGAGTCGAGCGCGTCGCCGATCTTGGCGAGCGTGTCGAGGCTGAGGTTCTGCTTGCCCTGCTCGATCCGTGCGACGGCGCTCTGGGACGTGCCGAGGAGCTCGGCGAGCTCGGCCTGTGTCATGCCCTTGTGGCGCCGGGCATCGCGGATGAGTCCGCCGATCCGGGTGAGGTAGGTCTGCGTCACGAACGACGACACTAACTCATATATGAGATATCCGCGAACCGCCACGCCGGGGTGTCGGTCCGGCTCAGGACACCCGCGCCAGCTCCGCGATGGGGGTCTGGGGGAGCCAGGGATGGTCGGCGTGTCCCGGTCCGGGGTCGGTGCCCAGGGGCACGTGCTCCATGGCGAGGGTCTGCCGGGCCAGCCTCGCGAGCGCCGGTCGGAACGGACGGAGCACGGTGCCGAGCGCCCACACCGCGGCGGTGGGGATGTGGCCCGGCCGTTCGCCCGGGGGAGTCACGAGGGTCGCGAGCTCGGTGGGGCTGAGGTCCTCGCCCGCCACCTCGATGACGTGCCCCCGCAGCGACGGGTCCGTGGCCCCCCGCGCGACGGCGACGGCGACGTCGTCGACGGACACGAAGTTGACCGGGTTGCGGCCCGGACCCATCACCTTCGGGACCCCGGAGGCACCTGCCGTCGACCGGAAAAGGTCGAGCCACAGCTGCGCGAACGCACTGGCCCGGACGATGGTCCAGTCGGGCTCGACGCCAAGGGAGCCCTCTCGCACCGCACGTTCGGCGGCGGCCTTCATCCGGAACAGCTCGATCGGGTGCTCGTCGGCCGCGCCGACGATCGACACGAGCACCACGTCGGCTCCGGCCGAGCGGGCAGCGGCCACGAGTGCGCGCGTACCGTCGCGGTCCACCTGCGCCGGCGACTCGCCCGCGTCTGGCGCCATCCCGTGCATCGCCGCGATGACCACCTCCGAGCCGTCCACGGCGTCGGGCAGGCTGGTCGGGACGCGCACGTCGGCCGGCACGAACTCGGCGCCCGGGACCGGGGTGGAGGGGGTCGACCGAGCGACGACCCGCACCGACCGCCCGTCCGCCACGAGCCGCGCCGCGACCAGACGTCCGAGCCGTCCCGTCCCCCCGACGATGGTGATCATGACGTTGCTCCACGTGTCGGGGCCGCCCCGGCGGCATCCCGCCCGAGCGTTCCAGCCATGGCGCGGACCACCGTGTCGATGTCGGGGCCGCCGGGTTCCACCGGAGCCACGTAGATGTGGGCCCGCTGGATGCGGCCGTCGGCCACCTCGGCGATGAAGACCATCCGGCCGTCCAGGTCCACCCCGTCCTGCCGGGTCCCTGCCTGGACGGCCTCGAGCCAGAAGCCTCCCTCGGTCACGCAGTGCTGCGTCACGTCGAGCCGGATGTCCGGTATCGCCGTGAAGAACGTCTCCCAGTTCCTGCGCACCTGGGCGGCCCCGGTGAAGGACCTCGCCGGGTGGACGGGGTCGGTCAGCTCGTAGTCCGCGGCGAAGCACTCGACAAGAGCATCGAGGTCGTGCGCGTTGGTCGCCGACACGAGCGTGTCGAGCACCTGCGCGGGAGTGCGGGTGTGAGGGGCCGTCGCGTACATGGATCCCACCTCCAATTGGATACAGTTATCTGTATCTAATGAAAGGGTGCGCCTCATGCCCTCCCGTGTCAACGGTTCCACCCACGGCCGCCACCCCCGGCGTCGTCGCTACGACGCCTCCGGCCGACGCGCTCGCGCAGCCGAGCGTCGCGACGCTGTCGTCACGGCGGCCCGTGAGCACTTCCTCGCCGACGGGTTCGTCGCGACGACGGTCGCCGCCGTGGCCGCCGACGCCGGGGTCTCTGTCGAGAGCGTCTACAAATGGTTCGGCTCGAAGGCCGGGCTGCTCCGGGCGGTCTGGGACCGCTCGCTCGCAGGGTCGGGTCCGACGCACGCCGAACGTCGCAGCGACGCCGGGTCTCGCCGGGCCACCGACGGCGCCACCGTCATCCGGAACTGGGCGCGGCTCGCCGCCGAGGTCGGGGCCGTGGCAGACCCGGTCCTCCGCCTCGTCGAGAGCGCGGCCCATGTCGACCCCGAGGCGGCTCGACTGCGCGACGCGATCGAGCGAGAGCGCACCGCCCGGATGGCGCACAATGCGGCATACCTCGTCGAGGCTGGCTACCTGCGTGACGGGGTCACGCCCGAGCAGGCCCGCGACGTCCTGCTGCTCTACACGACGTTCTACGACCGGCTCGTGAAGCAGAGCGGGTGGACGCCCGAGCAGTTCAGCGCGTTCGTAGAGCGGGGACTGACGGCCCACCTGCTCCCGTGAGGCCACGCGCCGGCCACCACCGAGGTCCCCGGACGCACGGATGCCGCCGGGCTCGCCCCACGACCACGACCGGCGTGGTGGGGGAGCCCGGCGGCATCCGGGGCCTGAGCGACGTTCGCCGTCAGGCGGGGGCGTTCGCGACGCCGTTCGGCAGGAACCGCGACCCCGTGACGCGCTCGGCGACGCCGGTGCGGTCGAGGAGCGGGGTGATGCCGCCGTTCCAGAACTGGAAGCCGGCGCCGGTGATCATCGCGAGGTCGATGTCCATGGGCGCCTGGGCGACGCCCTCGTCGAGCATCCGACGGGCCTCGTCCGCGAGGACCGTGAGGACCCGCTCGCGGACCTGGGCGACGTCGAGGACGACCGGCTCCGCCGGCTCCTCGATGAGCTCGGCGACCTCGGGGTCGAGGACCGGTCGGCCCGAGCTGAGGTCGTAGAAGCCCGGCTTCTTCGCCGCGACGAGACGCTGGAGCGTCGGCGAGGCGTAGAAGCGGTCGGGGAACGCCCGCACGAGCGTCTCGCCGTTGTGCAGGGCGATGGCCGGTCCCACGAGGCCGATGAGGACGAACGGCGGCATCGGAGCGAGGCCGGCGAAGGCGCGGTCGACGACCTCGATCGGGGTGCCCTCGTCGAGGATCCGCGCCGCCTCGCCCATGAACCGCCCGAGAAGGCGGTTGACGATGAACGACGGACGGTCGGCGGCGCGGATGCACGTCTTCTTGAGCGCCTTGCCGACCGCGAAGGCCGTGGCGAGCGTCGCGTCGTCGGTGCGCTCGCCCGGGATGATCTCGAGGAGCGGCATGACGGCGACCGGGTTGAAGAAGTGGAAGCCGACGACACGCTCCGGGTGCTCCAGCCTCGAGGCCATCTCGGCGATCGAGAGGCTCGACGTGTTCGTCGCGAGGACGCACTCGGGGGAGACGACCGCCTCGACCTCGGCGAAGACCTGCTGCTTGACGGACATCTCCTCGAAGACGGCCTCGATGACGAAGTCGGCGTCGGCGAAACCGACCTTCGACGTCGCGCCGGTGATGAGGGCTTTGTAGCGGTTCAGGCGGTCGGGGTTGAGCCGCCCCTTCGCGGCGAGCTTGTCGAGCTCGGCGTGGACGTAGCGGACGCCCTTCGCGACCCGCTCGTCGTCGATGTCGGTGAGGACGACGGGCACCTGGAGGCGCTGGACGAACAGCAGCGCGAGCTGGCTCGCCATGAGCCCCGCGCCGACGATGCCGACCTTCGTCACCGGCCGCGCGAGCGCCTGGTCGGGGGCCCCGGCCGGACGCTTGGCGCGCTTCTGGACGAGGTCGAACGCGTAGAGGCCGGCCCGGAGCTCGTCGCTCATGAGCAGGTCGGC
This sequence comes from Intrasporangium oryzae NRRL B-24470, assembly GCF_000576595.1. Classification (GTDB taxonomy): domain Bacteria; phylum Actinomycetota; class Actinomycetes; order Actinomycetales; family Dermatophilaceae; genus Intrasporangium_C; species Intrasporangium_C oryzae. The sequence continues at coordinate 67,413 of NZ_AWSA01000016.1, forward strand.
GAGCGCCTCGTCCTCGGCGGCGAAGCCGTCCTCGCGCGACGCGGTCCGGGCGGCGGCGACGAGGTCGAGGGCGGCATACGGGCTGCGCGCCTGGCGGCCCGTCTTGACGTCGGCGAGCCCCTTCGCCTTGGCGACGGCGGTCGCCCAGAGGGTCTCGTCGCGGTCGACCACGGGACGGGTCACGGTCGTCTCGCCGGAGACGACCCTCGCGGCCCAGGCGATCGACTCCTCGAGGAAGTCGGCCGGCTCGAACAGCGCGTCGGCCATCCCGAGCTGGAAGGCCTCGACACCCTTCATCATGCGGTTCTGGCTGAGCGGGTTCTCGATGATGACCTTGAGGGCCTTCTCGACGCCGACGAGGTTGGGCAGCATCCAGCAGCCTCCCCACCCGGGCACGAGGCCGAGGAAGACCTCCGGCAGGGCGACGGCGGGGACCCCCGCGCTGATCGTGCGGTAGTCGGCCGACAGGGCGAGCTCGACGCCGCCGCCCATAGCGGCGCCGTTGACGAACGCGAACGTCGGGACCGGCAGGTCGGCGAACGAGGCGAATGCCGCGTGCCCGGCTCGCGCGATCTCGATGGCCTGGTCTCGCGAGCCGATGAACGGCACCCCCGTCAGGTCGGCGCCGACCGCGAAGATGAACGGCTTGCCCGTCACGGCCACTGCGGCGATCTCGCCGGCCTCGGCACGTTCGCGAAGGCGGGCGATCGTCGCGGTGAGCTGGGCGATCGACTGCGGTCCGAAGGTGTTGGGCTTGGTGTGGTCGTGGCCGTTGTCGAGCGTGACGAGGGCGAGGGTGCCCGCGCCGCCGGGGAGCGCGATGTCGCGGACGGGGGTGCGGGTCACGACCTCGGTCGCGAAGGCGCTCGTGCCGGGGTTCGTGCCGGGGTTCGTGCCGGTCGTCGTGCCGGTCGTCGTGGTTGAGGTCACTGGTCCGACTCCTTCACGGCGCCGGAGGCGGCCGTCTCGTGCGTGCGCTGGTAGTCAGGGTGGTTGGGGTTCTCCCAGATGACGGCGCCTCCCATGCCGATGCCGATGCACATGGCCGTGAGGCCGTAGCGGACCTCGGGGTGCTCCTCGAACTGGCGGGCGAGCTGGGTCATGAGTCGGACGCCCGAGCTCGCCAGGGGGTGCCCGACCGCGATCGCGCCGCCGTACTCGTTGACGCGCGGGTCGTCGTCGGCGATGCCGAAGTGGTCGAGGAAGGCGAGGACCTGCACGGCGAACGCCTCGTTGAGCTCGAAGAGGCCGATGTCCTCGATCGTGAGGCCGGCCTTGGCGAGGGCCTTCTCGGTGGCCGGGACGGGCCCGACGCCCATGACCTCCGGCTCGACGCCGACGAAGGAGTACGAGACCAGGCGCATGCGTACGGGAAGGCCGAGCTCGGCAGCCGCCTGCTCGGAGGCGAGCAGGCAGGCCGTCGCGCCGTCGTTGAGGCCGGCGGCGTTGCCCGCCGTGACGTTGCCGTGGGCGCGGAACGGGGTCTTGAGGGAGGCGAGGTCGTCGACCGTCGTGCCGGGCCGCGGCGGCTCGTCGACCGTCGCGAGGCCGTAGCCGAGCTCGGCGTGGCGGGTCGCGACGGGGACGAGGTCGCGCTGGATCTTGCCGGCCGCGTAGGCGCGCCCCAGCTTGTCCTGGCTCGCGACCGCGAAGGCGTCCGAGCGCGAGCGGGTGAGGTGCGGGAAGCGGTCGTGGAGGTTCTCGGCCGTCTTGCCCATGACGAGGGCGTCGGGGTCGACGATCTTCTCGGCGAGGATCCGGGGGTTGGGGTCGACGCCCTCACCCATGGGGTGGCGGCCCATGTGTTCGACGCCGCCCGCGATGGCGACGTCGTAGGCGCCGAACGCGATGGACGAGGCCGTGGTCGTCACGGCGGTCATGGCGCCCGCGCACATCCGGTCGATCGAGTAGCCGGGCGTCGTGTTCGGCAGACCCGAGAGGAGCGCGGCCGTCCGGCCGAGGGTGAGCCCCTGGTCGCCGATCTGCGTCGTCGCCGCGATGGCGACCTCCTCCACGCGCTCCTTCGGCAGGTCCGGGTTGCGGCGAAGGAGCTCGCGGATGCACTTGATCACGAGGTCGTCGGCGCGGGTCTGGGCATACATGCCCTTCTCACCGGCCTTGCCGAACGGCGTGCGGACGCCGTCGACGAAGACGACCTCATTGAGCTGGCGGGGCACAGTGCCTCCTGGGTTCGATGCGGGTGGTTCGAGACGATCGGGAGGGGCGGCACGAGGCCGTCCGCGTCGATCCTACTTCCCGGTAACTTCGCCGCGAAGGGCCCTCTCCGTGACCGTCGTCACGCGCCGCATCGGCTCAGGAGCGCGGGTGCTCGCTGCAGGCGACGGCGATGAGCGGGGCCGCGACCGTCGTCTGCCACCGGCGCGCACCCATCCCGATCAGGGCCTCGGCGATCTCGTCGGTCGTGGGCGCGGCGGGTCCCTCCCAGAGGAAGCGCCGGAGCAGGTCGGGCGTCAGGAGGTTCTCGACGGGGACGGCGAGCTCCTCGGACACCGCGCCGAGCAGCTCGCGGGCCCGCGTGAGGCGGGCCGCGGCCACCGGGTCACGGTCGGCCCAGGCCTTGGGCGGCGGCGGTCCCGTCGGGGGCAGGGTCAGCGGTGGGAGCTCGTCCTCGGGCAGGGCGAGCGCGTCAGCGAGCGCCTCGCGCAACGCCTCCTGGTTGCGCCGGATCGACCGGGCCAGCCGCGGGTCGGGGGACGAGAGCGTGCGGGGGATCGACTCGGACCGTTGATGGGCCAGGGCGATCTCGGCGATCGCGGCATCGGGCAGGACCCTGCCGGGGGAGGTGTCGCGCTGGCGGGCGATCCGGTCGCGCAGCTGCCACAGCTCGCGGACGACGGCGACACCGCGCCGGGTCCGGATCTTGTGTATGCCGGACGTGCGCCGCCACGGGTCGACCCGCGGCTCGGGGCCGGAGAACTCGAGCAGGGAGGCGAACTCCTCCTCCGCCCAGGCGGACTTGCCCTGCCGTGCGAGGTCGGCCGCCACCGCGTCGCGCAGGTCGCCGAGGACCTCGACGTCGAGGGCGGCATAGAGCAGCCACGGCTCGGGAAGCGGCCGGGCCGACCAGTCGACCGCGGAGTGCTCCTTGGCGAGCTGGAGCCCGAGGTAGTGCTCGACCATCGCCCCGAGCCCGACCCGCGGGAGGCCGGCCAGCCGGCCGCCGAGCTCGGTGTCGAAGAGGGCCCGGGGGCGCAGGCCGACCTCGGCGAGGCACACGAGGTCCTGGGTCGCCGCGTGGAGGATCCACTCGGCGTCACCGATCGCCTCGCCGACGGGGGAGAGGTCGGGCACGGCGACGGGGTCGATGAGCCACGTGCCCGCGCCCTTCCGGCGCAGCTGCACCAGATAGGCCCGCTGGCCGTAGCGGTAGCCCGAGGCCCGCTCGGCGTCGATGGCGACCGGGCCGCTGCCGTTGGCGACCGCCTCGGCGCACCGGAGCAGGACACGTTCGTCGACCACGACGTCGGGCACCCCGTCACGGGGGACCGTGAGGGGGACGAGCGGGGGAGTCTCAGCCGGCTCGTCCGGGGACGCCGGGACCGCCGTCACCGGCGCTGCCCGGGGAGCGGGACGACGCCCTCGGGCAGGGGCGGGATGCCGGCGATCGTGCAGAGCAGGTCGCCCCACGCACGCAGGTGCTCGGCGAGGTCGCCGCCGGCCGGGGTCCACGACGCCCGGATCTCCATCTCGACGCTCGCCTCGCGGTCGGCGATCCCGGCGAAGCTCTCGCTGACGACGCGGGTCACGGTCCCGGCCTCCGCCCGCCACGTCAGGCCGCGCTCGGCCACGGAGTCGCTGAGCCAGGACCAGCCGACCGCGCCGAGCATGGGGTCACCGGCGAGCTCCGGCTCGAGCCGGGCCCGGGCGAACGTCACGATGCGCCACGCGCCGTCCCACGCCTCCGGGCTGGCCGGGTCGTGCAGCAGAACGAAGCGTCCGGTCGCGAGGTCCTCGTCGGGGTCGGTCGGGTCGGCCACGTCGGCGGTCAGGGCGGCGGCATAAGGGGCGATGCGGGTCGGTGCCGGGACCTCGGTCAAGCGGATCTCGGAGCGCAGACGGACGTCACGCAGGGCCGCCAGCGCCCTCGCGAAGCTCGCGCCGTGATGCCCCGGCAACGTTCTCGTGTGCACCCGATGAGGGTATGCCGCGTCGACCCTGATGTCCCGAGGGCACGCCGCGTCGTGTGCGGGGCACTGCCGCGTGCGTGGCAGGATTGACCGGTGCCGACCGACGCCCCCGCCCCCGCCCGCACCAGTGACCTCGTGCGCGCCGCGCGCCGCGAGCCGGTCTCGCGGACCCCGGTCTGGTTCATGCGGCAGGCCGGCCGCTCGCTCCCCGAGTACCGCGCGATCCGCGAGGGCATCCCGATGCTCGAGTCGTGCATGCGCCCCGAGCTCGTCACCGAGATCACCCTCCAGCCGGTCCGCCGGCACGGCGTCGACGCCGCCATCTTCTACAGCGACATCGTCGTGCCGCTCAAGGCGATCGGTGTCGACCTCGACATCGTCGCCGGGGTCGGCCCCGTCGTGGCCCAGCCGATCCGCGAGGAGCGCGACCTCGACCGTCTCGTCCCGCTGACGCCCGAGCACGTCCCGTACATCACCGAAGCCGTGCGGATGCTCGTCGCCGAGTTGGGCGGCACCCCCCTCATCGGCTTCGCGGGCGCGCCCTTCACCCTCGCCTCCTACCTCGTCGAGGGCGGCCCCTCGAAGAACCACGAGAAGACCAAGGCGCTGATGCACGGCAACCCTGCGCTGTGGGACGCCCTGTGCGCCCGCCTCGCCCAGATCTCGGGCGCCTTCCTGCGCGTCCAGGCCGAGGCCGGGGCGAGCGCCGTGCAGCTGTTCGACTCGTGGGTCGGCGCGCTGCAGCGGGCCGACTACAGCCGGTTCGTCCAGCGTCACTCCGCCGCCGCGCTCGCCGCCGTCGACGACCTCGACGTGCCGAAGATCCACTTCGGGGTCGGCACGGGCGAGCTGCTCCGCCTCATGGGTGAGGCCGGGGCCGACGTCGTCGGCGTCGACTACCGCGTGAGCCTCACCGACGCCATCGCCCGTCTGGGTCAGGGGTATGCCGTCCAGGGCAACCTCGACCCGGCCCTGCTCTTCGCGCCGTGGGAGGTCATCGAGGCGGCCGTGCGGGGGATCGTCGAGGAGGGGCGGCAGGCCCCGGGCCACATCTTCAACCTCGGGCACGGGGTCCTTCCCAACGTCGACCCCGACGTCCTGACACGTGTGACGGAGCTCGTCCACGAGGTCTCGGCGCGCTGATGGCGCAGGGGTCCCTCGCCCGCTCGAGCCTCGTCATGGTGGGCGGCTCCTTCGGCTCCCGCGTCCTCGGGGTGGTGCGGTCGGCCCTGCTCACCGCGATCATCGGGACGCTGGCCGCCGGTGACGCGTTCAGCCTCGCCAACTCCCTGCCCAACGTCTTCTACATGCTCGCCGCGGGCGGCATCCTCAACGCCGTCCTCATCCCCGCACTCTCGCGGGCGATGAAGCTCGAGGACGGCGGCAAGGAGTTCACCGACCGGGTCGTCACCATGGCCCTCGGGGCGATGCTCCTCTTCACGATCGTCATCACCGCGTGCGCAGGGCTGTTCGTCCGGCTCCTCGACGGCAACCGTGGGCAGTCGTTCTCCGACCTGGCCCTGGCGTTCTCCCTCATCTGCCTGCCCCAGATCTTCTTCTACGGCGTCTTCGCGCTCCTCGGACAGATCCTCAACGCGAAGGGCCACTTCGGGGCCTTCGCGTGGGCGCCGTTCGTCGCGAACGTCGTGGCGGTGGTCGGGCTGCTGCTCTTCATCGTGCTCTTCCCGGCGCCGAAGGTCCTCGACGGGGCCGGGCACCGGCTGCCACGCCCTCCCGAGATGTGGACCGGCCCGATGATCTGGCTCCTCGCCGGCTCTGCCACCCTCTCGGTCGTCGCCCAGGCCGTGTGGCTGATCCCCGCCCTGCGCCGGACCGGCTTCACCTACCGGCCGCGGTGGGGGCTGCGCGGCGTGGGGCTCGGGGGAGTGAGCCGCCTCGCGCTCTGGGCCTTCGCGGGGCTCGCGATCTCGCAGGTGGGCTTCTTCATCACCCAGTGGGTCCTCAACTACGCGGCCGGCCGCGTCCCCCGCGGGCAGCCGCCGCTTCGCGGCAACTCGGTCTACGCGATCGCGTTCACGATCTTCATGCTCCCGCACGCGTTCATCGCCGTCTCGATCATCACCGCACTCTTCCCGCGTCTCGCGCACGCGGCGGCCGACCACGACTACTCGCGGCTGAGGTCCGACTTCCGTCGGGGCCTCACCCTTCCCCTCGTCGCGAACGTGCCGGTGATGGCCTTCTTCATGGTGGCGGCGCGGCCGATCGTCGCCCTGCTCAACCCCGGGATCGACGACCTCTCGATCGACCTGGCGGCGGCGGCGCTCGTCGTCATGATCATCGGCATCGTGCCCTTCGGGGTCGACCTGCTCTGCTACCGGCTCTTCTTCGCCCTCGAGGACGGCAAGTCGCCACTGGTGATGCAGGTGCTCCTGACCGGCACGAGCCTGGCCTGTGGTGCGGCCACGCTGCTGATCGCCCCTCAGTGGGCGCTCGGTGTCATGGCGGCCGGCATGACGCTCGGCAACATCATCAGCTCGACGACGGGTGTGCTTCGGGTCCGGGGACACCTCGGTCCGCTCGGCCTCATGCGGATCATGGACTCCGCGGCCCGCATCGGCGTCGCGGCGGCGATCGCCGGCCTGCTGGCGTGGGGCACCCTCACCGTCCTCTCGCCGATCCTCGGCGACCCGCAGGACCCCGCTGCGACCTCGACCTTCGACCGGATCTTCGGCAGTGCCGTCGCGATCACCTTCAGCGGCCTCGTCTTCACGGCCGTCTACGTCGGCCTGGCACACGCCTTCCGCGTCCGGGAGGTCCAGGACCTGTCCGACATGGTCCGGCGCCGGATCGGTCGCTGAGGGCCCGCGGAAAGGCCGACGGCGCCGCCCGGTGCTCAGTCGCCGGCCGGCGCCGATCCGCCGGTCGCCGGACGGTTGCGGCCCAGGCGCATGCGACGCACGACCCACGCCACGATCAGGCCGATGAGCAGCCAGGGGAGCAGCACGGCGAGACCCGTGACGATGACTCCCACGGAGGCGAGCAGGTGGTCCCAGGCAGCCCGGAGCGTGGCCACGAACCCGCTGTCCACCGTCGCGACCGGTGTCACCCCGGCCGTCCACAGGGTCACGGTCACGTCGGAGGTCGTCGTGCGGCGCTCGAGCTCGGCCAGGCGCTGGACCAGCGAATCGAGCTCGGCCTGCCGCCGCGTCAGCTCGCTCTCGAGCAGGACGATCTGCTGCAGGTCGGTCGCCTTGAGCATGAGCGCCCGGATCGAGGTGATGCTGTCCTGGGCCGGCCCCATCCGCGCCTTGGTGTCGACGTACGTCTCCGTGACATCCTCCGACTGGGACGAGCGGTAGGAGACGGTCCCGACCCGGGAGAGCTCGGCGAGCACCGCATCGAGCCGCTCGGCGGGGACACGGATCGTGAGCCTGGCCTCGTTGACGCCGACCGGTTCGGTCGCGACGGAGGGCTGGGTGCCGTCGGAGGTCTTGGGCGCGCCGCCCGACATTCCGTCGGGGCCGTAGCCGCCGGTGGGGTCCGACCCCGTGACGACGTTCTCGGAGACGACCTGGCCGTCGGCCGCCGTCGCGATGGCGCGCACCCGCCCGCTCGACGCCGTGAGGTCGGTGACCTCGATCCCGAGCCAGGCGGTGCGGGCGATCTTCGGACCGCCCAGCGGGTCGGCGGCAGCGGCCTGCGCGCCTGCCGCGTCTGCCGCGCTGCCCTTGGCCGGGGCACCCGGAGCAATGCCGGCCGAGTCTGACGCTGAACCCGAGCCTGAGCCTGAGCCTCGACCAGAGGTCGAACCTGAAGCGGGCTCGGGCGCGCCCGAGCTGCCGTCGACGGCAGCGGAGCCGGCGAACCCGGACGAGCTGGTCGCCGCGCCGCCGCGGCCGTCGCGGGCGGCCAGGCCGACGGGGATCGACAGGGCCACCAGGGCGATGACCGCGACGACCCACCCGATGGTCTTTCGATGGTCCGCGACGAGACGGTGACGCCGTCCGGTCCTCGCGGTCGTGGCGCTCATGGCAGCTCCTTCCTCCTGTCGCCCCGCGGCGACGTCCTGATGGGAAGACACCGGGGCCGGTTCGATCGTTGCGAGGAGCGAGTGGAAGAGTGGCGGCATGGGTTGTCGCGTTGCGGTGGTCGGCGGTGGGATCACTGGGCTGGCAGCGGCGTGGGAGCTCTCCCGCGCCGGCGTTGTGGTCAGCGTTCTCGAAGGGTCGGACCGGATCGGCGGCAAGCTCCGCGTCGACCGTGTGGGTGGCGACCTCATCGACGTCGGGGCCGAGTCGGTCCTCGCCCGGCGCCCGGAGGCCGTGGGCCTCATCCGCGAGCTCGGCCTCGGACAACGGCTGACGCACCCGGCGGCCGTCTCCGCGACGATCGTGTCCGGGGGTCGGCAGTGGCCGATGCCGACCGGCACGCTCATGGGGGTGCCGTCCGACCCCGAGTCGGTCCGCGGGCTGCTCACCGACGCCGAGGTCGAGCGCCTCCACGCCGAGCAGCTCACCGGCCCGACCGGCTCCGACCTCGCCGTCGGTGCCTTCCTCGACGACCGGCTGGGGCCGGCGGTGACCGACAAGCTCGTCGAGCCGCTCCTCGCCGGCGTCTACGCCGGCCACTCGCGCGCCATCTCGCTCGAGATGGCGGTCCCCGTCCTCGACCGCGCGGCGCGCGAGGGACGGTCGGTGCTCGAGGCGGCGCGCGAGGCCGCCCGAGCCGCCCAGGACGGACCGCAGGCCGGCACCCCGGTCTTCGCGACCCTCGTGGGCGGCCTCGGCTCGCTGCCGGACCTGCTCGGCGAGGCGCTGGTGGCGCGGGGGGTCGAGATCCGCACGGACACCACCGTGCGGGCGGTGCGTCCCGTGGGCGAGGAGTGGGTCCTCGTCTCCGGGCCGACCATCGACGAGCGCGAGGAGCCCTTCGACGCCGTCGTCATCGCGACCCCGGCCGCGCCGACGGCGCGCCTCCTCGGACCTGTGGCTCCGGAGAGCGCGCGGCACCTCTCAGGCATCGAGTACGCCTCGATGGCGATCGTGAGTCTTGTCCTCGACGGACGGCCCGTGGAGCTGGCCACGACGAGCGGGTTCCTCGTCCCCCCGACGGAGCCGCTCACGATCAAGGCCTCGACGTTCAGCAGCACGAAGTGGCCGTGGTTGCGGGCCGCTCACCCCGACCGCACCTTCCTGCGTGCCTCCATCGGCCGCCACCGGGAGGAGGCGAGCCTCCAGCGCACCGACGACGAGCTCGTCGAGGTGGCCCTCCGTGACCTGGCGACGGTGCTCGGGAGCCCGCTCACCGGAGTGGTCGGGTCGCACGTCCAGCGCTGGGGTGGCGGACTACCGCAGTATGCCGTCGGGCACCGTTCCCGGGTCGAGGCGGCGCGAGCGGCCCTGCCGCCGACCCTCGTGCTCGGCGGGGCGGCATACGACGGCGTGGGGATCCCCGCGTGCATCGGCTCCGGACGGGCCGCGGCCGGCACGCTCCTGACCCGCCTGCGTGACGCGGGTGCCGACTTGGGATGATGGCCGCATGAGCGAGAAGCTGACCCCGGCGCAGATGCGAGAGATCAACGAGACGATCCGCTACTCGATGTGGTCGGTGTTCCGGGTCGCCTCCCCCCTCGGCCAGGACCGACAGGCCCTCGGCGACGAGCTCGACGCGCTGCTCGCGACGGTCGCGGCCGACGGTGTCACCGTGCGCGGCATCTACGACGTCGCGGGCCTGCGCGGCGACGCCGACTTCATGGTCTGGTGGCACGCCCCGACGATCGAGCAGCTCCAGGCGGCCTACCACGCCCTGCTCCACACCCAGCTCGGCTCGCACCTCGAGCCGGTCTGGAGCCAGGCGGCCCTGCACCGCCCGGCGGAGTTCAACAAGAGCCACGTCCCGGCCTTCATGGCCGACGAGGTCGCCCGCAAGTACGTCTGCGTCTACCCGTTCGTCCGGTCCTACGAGTGGTACCTCCTCGAGGACAGCGAGCGGCGGGACATGCTGCGAGAGCACGGTCAGATGGCCCGCGACTACCCTGACGTCCGCGCCAACACGATCGCGTCGTTCGCGCTCGGCGACTACGAGTGGCTCCTCGCCTTCGAGGCCGACGAGCTCTTCCGCATCGTCGACCTCATGCGCGACCTGCGGGCCTCCCGGGCCCGGCGTCACGTCCGCGAGGAGGTGCCGTTCTACACCGGTCCGAAGGTCGAGCCGCGGGCGCTCGTCGAGAGCCTTCGCTGAGGGAGGCCGCCCCGACCCGTCCCACGGAGGCGGGTCCGGTCGCGCTCCCGGCCGGACGTCAGCCGTTGCCGTCGAGGTAGCGCGCGACGACACCGGCGACGGGGATGAGCAGGAACCACCACCACCTCCCGGTGGCGAGGAAGAGACCCACCGCCACGAACGGGACCAGCCCCATGATGAGCTGGCTCGGGTTGCGGTGTCGGGCTGCCATCCCGGCCGGCGGTCTCCGCTCGACGACCTGCCCCTTGTCGTCGACCGCGGGCAGGTCGGTGAAGAGGTCGTTGAGCTCCCCTCGGGTGATCGCGTCCGTCGCCCTGCCCCGCCGGTCTTCGTACTCGTCGGGGTCGAGGCGGCCTGCTGCGAAGTGGAGTGCGAGGAGCTCGAGGGCCCGCTGCCGCTCAGGCTCGCCGACCCGGATCTCCCTGTCGTCCGTCATGGGCACACGATAGGCCCGCGACCGGGTGGCCGCGGGCCCACGTGAGCGATCCCAGTCGCCGTCCCGGCCGAGCCGGTGGGACCGGGCGGGTCGACGCTCAGCCCTCGTCGGGGGTGAGACGGAGCGAGATCGAGTTGATGCAGTAGCGCTGGTCCGTGGGCGTGTCGTACCCCTCGCCCTCGAAGACGTGCCCGAGGTGTGACCCGCACGTCGCGCAGCGGACCTCGACACGCTTCATCCCGAAGGAGCGGTCCTCGATGTACTCGACCGTGTCACCGGCGAGCGGGGAGTAGAACGACGGCCAGCCGCAGTGGGACTCGAACTTGGTGTCGCTGCGAAAGAGTTCCGCGCCGCAGGCGCGACACGAGTAGACGCCCTTCGTCTTCGTGTCGGTGTACTCGCCGCGGAAGGCCGGCTCGGTGCCCGCCTGGCGCAGCACGTGGTACTCGGCCGGGGTGAGCTGGGCGCGCCATTCTTCGTCACTGTGCTGGACGGCATACGACTGCTGGTTCTTCGTCTGGTCGCTCATGTCCTAGCCAACGCCGGCGTACCGGCGTTTGTGCCCTCGACCTCGGCTCCGGGATCTGACGATGTTCTTACGACGCGCCGGGCTCCGTGGTGCAACCATGGGTGGAACGTCACGAATACGGCCGGAATGGCCGCGGCCGCTCCGGGCAGAAGCGTGGCACCGATTCGATCAACGCGTCTGGGTCCGAGATGGAGCCTGCAATGAGCGATCGCTCAGGGGACGGGAACGGGGCAGGCGGGCACGCCATGCTCAACGCGGTGATCGGCGTCGTCGGCGCCGTGCTCGCCGCCGTCGCAGGAGTCGTGGCCACCTCTGTGCTGAGCGGTCGGAGTGACCAGCCGACCAGCCCGAACGCTTTCGTGGGCCCGACAACCAGCAGCCGTCAGGTGGGGACGACGCCCTTCGCCGGCCACCGGGAGTTCCAGCACTTCACCGTCCAGGTGAACGAGTTGAAGGGGCCGCGCACGGACGGGTCGGGCTCCTTGATCTACGACCTCATGGTCCGGGTCTGCGTCACCTCGGCTGCTCCGGACGCGGAGGATGGACGCACACGGATCAGCTGGGACCCATGGACGCTCGTCCTCGAGGACGGACGGAAGATCAGGCCCGACGCGGGGCTGGCCGGCCTCGTTGGTGCGCTTCCCAGGCAGAAGTACTACAACACCGGCGAGTGCGGCGCCGGGGCCATCCACTTCAGGGTGGGCGACCCGGCCGTGCCGGTCTCAGGCGTGCGGTACGCGAACGTCCAGGGGGACGTGGCGACCTTCGAACGGTAGGGACATCCACCGTCTTCGCCACATTCCACGAGGGCACGCCGCGGGACTGGTCGTGGAGGAGGTGCCGGGTTTGCGACGATGCTCGCCATGGAGCGACGCAACCCCCTCACCCGGCCCGTCCTCGTCGCCGGAGCGGCGGGGGGCGGGTCCCTCGTGGGGGCGGCGGCGGGGACGGTCGCCGCCGCGGCGTGGTTCGCGCGACGCATCCTGACGCCCGACGCGCTCCTGCCCGACGACGTGGAGATCCTGCGGCACGACTCCGACACGGTGACCTTCGCGGTCACTGCCGACACGGTGGAGCCCGGGAGGTACGGGGTGTGGCTCGACGGCGGTGCAGGACACCTGCGGGTCGGAGAGATCGTCGAGCAGGACGACGCGTCGGTCACCCGGAGTCTGCTCGGCGTCGACCGGGGCGCGCTCCGCGACGGTCCGGCCCGGTGGAACCAGTACTACTGGTGGGACCGGCCGTCCATCAGCCTCGGGATCCCCGACGAGGACGTCTCCGTCGTGTCCGACGTGGGGCCGCTGCCCGGGTGGGTCGTGCGACCAGACGGTGGCTCGAGCGGCGACTGGGCGGTCCTGGTCCACGGCCGGGGGGCCCGGAAGGAGGAGACCCTCCGCGCGGTGCCGGTCCTGCGCGCTGCCGGCTGGACGAGCCTCGTGACGGCCTACCGCAACGACCTCGACGCAGCAAAGGGGCCCGACGGGCGCTACAACCTCGGCCTGTCCGAGTGGCGCGACGTCGAGGCGGCGATGGGTCATGCCATCTCCCACGGTGCCGAGCGCATCGTCCTGCTCGGGTGGTCGATGGGCGGGGCCGTCGTCCTCCAGGCCCTCGACCGGTCGCCCCTCGCCGACCGCGTCGTCGGCGTGTGCCTCGACAGCGCCGTCGTCGACTGGGGCGACGTCCTCGCGCACCACGCCCGTCTCCACCGCGTGCCGAGCCCGCTCGTCGGCGTCGCCAAGGGGCTGATGGGCTCCGAGCGGACGAGGCGTCTCGTCGGGGTCCGCGAGCCGATCGACGTGGCTCTCACCGACTGGGTGACCCGCTCCGCGGAGCTCCGTCACCCGATGCTCGTCATCCACTCCGACGGCGACGACTTCGTCCCGATCGGGCCGGCCGCCGCGCTCGCCGCCCGGCGTCCCGATCTGGTCCACCTCGAGCGGTGGTCGGTCGCGCGGCACTGCCGCGAGTGGAATGTCGACCCCGAGCGCTGGGAGGGCGTGCTGCGCGACTTCCTCGACGGCCGGTGATCCGGGCTGTGTCCAGGACGGTCAGCGCCGGGTGACCCAGCGGCCGAGCAGGGTCCCGTCCTCCTCGACGAGGAGCGAGAGCCCGAGGTCGACGGGCACGCCGGCTGGTCCGACCGGGCGCGGGTGCTGCCCGCCGACGACGCGCGGGGCGATCGTGAAGCAGAGCTCGTCGAGGCGGCCGGCGGCCAGGAAGGACCCGACGAGGCTCGGCCCGCCTTCGGTGAGCACGTGCGTCCACCCTCGCTCGCCGAGCTGCGCGAGCAGCGCGTCGATCGACACCTCGTCGTCACCGCACACGAGCACGTGCTCCGGCCCGAGGGCCTCGCGGGCGGCGGCCAGACCGGGCGCACCGGCCGTCGTCGCGAGCAGCACCAGACCGGGCGGCGAGTCACGGAGCGTGGCCGGCAGGTCGGCCGACCGGGTGACGGCGACCAGGGGGAGCGCCTCGGGAAGGCCTGCCTCCTGCCGCAGCGGCCGAAGCGCGTCGGCGACCGTGAGCGCCGGGTAGCCCTCCGCCCGAACCGTGCCCGCCCCGACGACGACGACGTGGCTGAGCGCCCGGAGCAGCTCGAAGACGACGTGGTCGGCCTCCGTGTTGATCGAGCCGGACCGCCCGTCCGGGCCGCTCGCCGCGCCGTCGAGGGTCGTCACCATGTTGCAGCGGACCCAGGGTCCGTGCGGGGCGGCATACGCGAGGGCCAGTGCCCTGGTGTCGAGGTCGGCGTTGACGGGCAGACCCGACGAGCCGGGGACGAGGAGGCGCATGAGGCCAGTATGTCCGCGACGTCGTCCGTCGTCCCTCGTCCGTCGTCCGTCGTCCGTCGTCCGTCGACCGTCGTCGGCACGGCGACAGCGGCGGCGGCGCTCAGAGCCCGTTCCGTGCGTCGCCCCGTCGCAAGCACCCCTTTCGTGCAGGATGAGCGCATGGGCAAGAAGGAGAAGAAGGCCAAGAAGGACGCGAAGAAGGCCAAGAAGGAAGCGAAGAAGGCCAAGAAGGCCGCGCTCGCCGCGGCCGCGGCGGGCCCCGCGCCCGAGGTCAAGGTCGACACGCAGCCCGTCGACGACGACTTCGCCAAGCCGCTCGGCGGGTTCACCGAGGTGCTCCGCGTCGGGCGGGGCTTCGTCCTCGCCGACGTCGACCCCGGGTCGACGCCGAACTTCGACGGTGACGAGCAGGACGGTGACAAGGCTCTCTCCGACGGCAAGGACGAGCTGACCGACCTGCTCGAGAGGCTCTGGGCCGGGTCGACCGCGGGCAGCAGGCGCTCGGTTCTTCTCGTGGTCCAGGGCATGGACACCGCCGGCAAGGGCGGCATCATGCGTCACGTCGTCTCCGTCAACCCGGAGAACGTCAAGGCAACCGCCTTCAGGGCTCCGACGGAGGAGGAGAAGGCGCACGACTGGCTGTGGCGGATCGAGAGGGCGCTGCCGGCCCACGGGCAGCTCGGCGTCTTCGACCGCTCGCACTACGAGGACGTCCTCATCGTCCGGGTCCACGACCTCGTCCCCGAGGCGGTCTGGTCGAAGCGCTACGCGCAGATCAACGCCTTCGAGCGGCAGGTCGCCCGGGGCGGCACGACGATCATCAAGGTCATGCTCCACATCTCCCGCGACGAGCAGAAGGCGCGGCTCATGGAGCGGCTCGAGCGCCCGGACAAGTACTACAAGTACAACCCGGGCGACGTCGACGAGCGGGCCTTCTGGGACGACTACATGGAGGCGTACCAGGTGGCCCTGACGAAGTGCTCGACCGTCGGCGCCGCCTGGCACGTCGTGCCGGCCGACAACAAGTGGTACGCCCGCCTCGCGGTCCAGCAGCTCCTCCTCGAGGCGCTGCGCGGGATGGACCTGCAGTGGCCGGGCGCGGACTTCGACATCGAGGCGGAGGCCGCGCGCCTGAGCGCCACCTGAGTCGGCGATGCCGGGAGCCGGCCCACGTCGTATGCCGTTGGGCCGGCTCCCGCGCGTCGGGCGGCGTCGTCAGCCGGTGCGTTCGAGGATCGCCTGGGCCGAGCGAGCGAGGTCGACCGGCAGCGAGCCGAAGGTGTGTCCGTGGCGGCGGGCCACGCGGCTCGCGATGAACGCGTCGGCGACCGGTGCGGGGGAGTGCTCGAGGACGAGGGCACCCTGCAGCGCGATGGCAAGGTCCTCGACGACGGACCGGGCGGCGAAGGCTGCCGCCGGCGATGCGGGGTCGAGCGAGCTCGCTTGGGCGAGAGCGGAATCCGTGTGGGCGTCGAGCTCGGAGCTGCGCCCCCGGACGATGTGCAGCTGCTTCGTCAGCGCCTCGAGACTGGCCGGCTCCCGGACGATCGCCCTGATGACGTCGAGCGCGTTGACGTTGCCGGAACCCTCCCAGATCGAGTTGAGTGGCGCCTCGCGGTAGAGGCGCGCCAGACCGTTCTCCTCGACGTAGCCGTTGCCGCCGAGGCACTCGAGCGCCTCCGCCACCATCGGCGCGGTGCGCTTGCAGACCCAGAACTTGCCGAGGGCGACGCCAAGCCGCGCGAGCTCGGACTCGCCCTCGTCGAAGGCGTGGGCGAGACGCATGGCGAGCACCGTCGCGGCCTCGGCCTCGAGGGCGAGGTCGGCGAGGACGTTGCGCATGAGCGGCTGGTCGACGAGCAGCGCCCCGAACGCTCGGCGGTGTCGCGCATGGTGTAGGGCCCGGGAGAGCGCGTCGCGCATCGTCGCAGTCGAGCCCAGGACACAGTCGAGCCGTGTCGCTCCGACCATGTCGATGATCGTGCGGACCCCGCGCCCCTCCGGGCCGAGGCGCGAGCCCCACGTCCCGTCGAGTTCCACCTCGCTGGAGGCGTTCGAGTGGTTGCCGAGCTTGTCCTTGAGCCGCTGCAGCGCGAAGGGGTTGCGGGTCCCGTCGTCGAGGGCCCGTGGCACGACGAAGCAGGTGAGCCCCCCGGGCGCCTGGGCGAGGACGAGGAAGACGTCGCTCATCGGCGCGCTGCAGAACCACTTGTGCCCTCGCAGGCGATAGGTCTCGCCGGGGAGCGGCCCGCCAGGGGTCGACACCGCCTCGGTCGTGTTGGCCCGGACGTCGGAGCCGCCCTGCTTCTCCGTCATGCCCATGCCCGCGATGGCGCCCGCCTTGCCGGACACCGGTCGGATCCCGAAGTCGTACTCGCGGCTAGCGAGGGCGGGCAGCCAGCGACCCGCCAGACCGGGGTCGTGCCGCAGGGCCGACCCGGCGGCATACGTCATCGAGATGGGGCAGCCGTGCCCGGCCTCGACGCGCGACCACGTCATGAAGCCGGCTGCCCGCCGCGCGTGGGCGCCGCTGTGGCTCGGGGACGTCCACGGCTCGGCCGTGAGGCCGGCACCGACGGCGCGGGTCATGAGCCAGTGCCACGACGGGTGGAACTCCACCTCGTCGATCCGGTTCCCCCGCGCGTCGTGGGTCCGCAGCACGGGTGGGTTCGCGTCAGCGAGCCGGCCGTGCTCCTGCGCCTCCTCGCTCCCGGCAAGCAGGCCGAGGGCGGCGAGCTCGCCATGGCCAGCGGGATCCGCCCACCGGGCCACCGCCTCGGCGAGGGCTTGGTCCTCCGCGAGGAGGTGGTGCCCGACGTACGGCGGCACCTGGTTCGTCACCTCGTGTGTGCTCACGTCCCGAGCCTAGGACGCGCGGGGAGAGACACTCCCGGGCCTGCCGCTAGCCTCTGAGGCGATGACGGTCAAGGGCAGGGTGCGCACCCTCCTGGAACACGTCCCCGGTGGGGTCGCCCTCGCGCGCCTCACCCTCGGGACGATCCGGGTCTGCATGAGATACCGCGTCACGGGCCTCGCGTCCGAGGGCGCGTTCTTCATGCTCCTCAGCCTCCCCCCGCTCGTCCTCGGGCTCTTCGGCGGACTCGGCTACGTCGGCGCCTGGCTCGGCCCCGACTCCGTCGACCGGGTCGTCGAGTCGATCAGGACGTATGCCGCCCGCTTCCTCACCGAGTCGAGCATCACCGACCTGCTCGTGCCGACGGTCGACGGGGTGCTGCGCGGGGGTCGACCTGAGATCGTCTCGGTCGGCTTCCTGCTCTCGCTCTGGTCCGGCTCGCGGGCCCTCAACGTCTTCGTCGACACGATCTCGATCATGTACGGCCAGAGCGGGGCCCGCGGGATCATCCACATGCGGGCCTTCAGCCTCGCCCTCTACTCGATCGGCATCGTCGTCGCCGTCGTCGTCCTGCCCCTCACCCTGCTCGGGCCCGGCATCGTCTCCGGGTGGCTGCCCGACCCGTTCGCTGCGGTCGTCCGCGCCGCCTACTGGCCGATCCTCATCGTCCTCAGCGTCGCGACCCTGACCTCGCTCTACCACGTGGCGACCCCGCGCCGGAGCTCGTGGTGGCGCGACCTGCCCGGCGCCCTGCTGGCCCTGACGATCTGGGTCCTCGCGTCCTCCGTCGTCCGCTCGTCCCTCGAGAGCTCCCTCGGCGGTCCGTCGATCTACGGTCCCCTCAGCGCCCCCATCGTCCTGCTCATCTGGCTCTACGCGCTCGCCATCGCCATCCTCATCGGCGCCGGTCTCAACGCGGCCGCGCGCGCACTCTGGCCCGTGGCCCTGCACGACGGGGCCGGCATACGGCTCGTCAACTGGGCCCGCGACGGTGCCGGTGGGCTCCTGGCGCGCACCACCGAGTCGGACGGCGCGGCTCCCGGCCACGCCGGAGCGACGGCGGAGCCCCTGACCGAGCCTGACGGTGACGTCGATGAGGCGCGGCGGGCGCGGGACCGCCAGTTCACCCGCCGGGAGCGCTCGGCGCTCGCCGACGCGATCGACAAGGAGCTCGCGCAGGGGATGGTTCGGCCCGGCGAGAGCGGCGAACCCTGACCACCGGGGCGGGCCGGCGCGCCCGCTCAGGGCCTGGCCGGGGTCGGTGCCGGTTTTGTATCTCGCCGGGGAGTCCAGTAATGTCTACCTCGCACCGAGCGGGGAAGTTACACCGCTGGTGTTCCCGCGGACGTAGCTCAGTTGGTAGAGCGCAACCTTGCCAAGGTTGAGGTCGCCGGTTCGAGCCCGGTCGTCCGCTCGGAGGCACCTTGCCTTCAGCGGTGGAGTGGCCGAGAGGCGAGGCAGCGGCCTGCAAAGCCGCGTACACGGGTTCAAATCCCGTCTCCACCTCGGTTTCACCACCAAGCACGACCCTCGGGCGATTGGCGCAGCGGTAGCGCGCTTCCTTGACACGGAAGAGGTCACTGGTTCAAACCCAGTATCGCCCACCAGCACGAGACAGCCCCCGACCTGCGTGATCGCAGGCTCGGGGGCTTCGTCGTTCCCGAGATCTCCGCCAGGGCCTGGACCTGGCCGCTCCCGACCGGTCCTGGCAGGACCGGTCGGGACCTGCGCCGACGCACCTCGTCGGCGACCTTCGGTGAAGGTCGGACGCGGCGCCGGATCCAGGGCTAGCCTACGAAGGCAGCAACCGTGTGCGTTGACCGCAAGCGACTGACGCAATGGCATCGTGTCGGAGGCCCGCGATGAGCAAGAAGAAGGGCAAGAAGTCGAGGGCTCGGGGAGAGTCGCCCGGCGACACCGCGGGACACGACGAGTTGGAGGTCGGGGGCAAGCTGAGACGCAAGGCGTACGAGGCGGAGCTGGCGGTGCTGCAGGCCGAGCTCGTCGCCATGCAGCAGTGGGTGAAGGCGTCCGGTGCCAAGGTGTGCATCGTGTTCGAGGGTCGGGACACGGCGGGCAAGGGCGGCACGATCAAGCGGATCGTCGAGCGCGTGAGCCCGCGGGTCTTCCGTGTGGTTGCCCTGCCGGCGCCGACCGACCGCGAGAAGTCGCAGATGTACGTCCAGCGCTACATCCCGCACTTCCCGGCGGCCGGTGAGGTCGTCATCTTCGACCGCAGCTGGTACAACCGCGCCGGGGTCGAGCGGGTCATGGGGTTCTGCACGCCCGCCCAGACCGAGCGGTTCCTCGAGATGATCCCCGCGGTCGAGAAGGCCATGGTCGACTCGGGGATCATCCTGCTCAAGTACTGGCTCGAGGTCGGCCCCGAGGAGCAGACCCGGCGGATCGAGAGTCGCATCCATGACCCGCGCAAGGTCTGGAAGCTCTCCGACATGGACCTCGAGTCGTACAGCCGGTGGTACGACTACTCCCGCGCCCGCGACGCGATGTTCGCCGCGTCCGACACCCCTTGGGCGCCGTGGAACGTCGCGCTCACCGACGACAAGAGGCGCGGTCGCCTGAACGTCATCAGCCATCTGTTGAGCCAGGTGCCCTACGAGCCTCTCAAGACGAAGGACGTCGAGCTGCCGAAACGGCAGGCCGCCGGCGGCTACACGCCTCCGACCCTGCCCCCGCGCTACATTCCCAAGCCCTTCTGACCGGGCCCGTCTCGCCGAGGGCTGACCGCGAACTCGTCCGATGGAGGAAGGCATGTCCGAGAAGCTCAGCGCTCCGGTCGTGAGTGCGGCGGCCGGCGAACGCGGCGGCTCGGTCCTCCATGGGCGTCGGTGAGGCACAGCGCGCGCGGGGTCGCGAGCCGGCGGGCGTCGTGGCGTTCAGCCCGCGCACGCGCCGGCGGTTCCTGCTCTGGGGCTGCGCCTGCATCGTGATCTGCCTCGGCCTGAGCGCCCTGGCCGCGCGGCGCCCCGACGTCATGGCCGGCTGGGACCGGCTGCTCCAGCTCGGTCCCGATCGGTGGCGGGGCGCCGCTCCATGGCTCGAGAGCCCGCTGGTGTGGGTCTCCAACGCGTTCGGCACGGCGGCCAGCACGATCGCGACCGCTCTGGTGGCCGCCCTGCTGATCGCGAGGAAGCAGCATCGAGCGGCCGTGTACGTCGTGCTGGTGATCGCCGGTACCTCCCTCGTCACCGCCGTGCTGAAGCGGTACGTCGACCTGGCCAGGCCCGTCGTGGTGCACCCGATCATCGAGTACGCGTCGAGCGCGATGCCGAGCGGGCATGCGTCGAACATCGCCGCGGCCGTCACGGCGGCCTGCGTCCTGTCGGCGCTGCTCGTCAGCCGGCGAGCGCTGCGCCGCGTTCTCGTCGTCGGTGTGCTCGTCGCGCTCGTCGTCGGGCTCGACCGGCTCATGCTCGGGGTGCACACCCCTACGGAGGTCGTCGCCGGCTACGCCCTCGGGGTCGGCATGGGCCTGTTCACCGCGTTCTTCGTCAACCCGACCATGCGACGACGCAACTGAGGCCCTCGCGGCCCGCGACGGGCCACGTCACGCCGCGACGTCCCGCCCCCACGGCGGGCCAGTCGTCACCGGCGGCGCAGCCGGCCGGCGACGACCGAGGCCGCGCGTCCGAGCCCAGCGCCGACGACCACACCAGCGACGACGTCTCCGGGGTAGTGGACCCCCGTGTACACGCGCGAGAACGCGACGACCCCCGCCGCCGCCCGCAGCGGCCAGCGCAGCTGAGGCACCACCGCGCTCGTCGCGACGCAGTATGCCGCAGCCGACGCGGAGTGACCGGATGGGAAGGACGCAGACGACGGCATACCGACCCATCGGGTCTCCGGGACCCCGAGCTGCGTGCGCCGGGGGCGGCGACGCGCCACCAGCTTCATCGGCTGGTTGACGAGGAACGACGTCACGGCGATCGCGCCCACCCCGGTGAGAGCGGCCCGCCGTCCCTTCTCCCCACCGAACGCGGCCAGGGCTGCAGCCGTCAGGAACCAGGGTCTGGAGAAGTTGGCGAAGTCGGAGGCCCGGCGCAGAGGCTCGTCGAGCCATGGTGTCGGGAGGTCCGCCACGGCACGGTAGACGCCGCGGTCGGCCGCATCGAGCCTGCGCAGCAGCGAAACGACGCGCGAGAGCCGAGGGTCGTGGCGGGTCGAGAGGCGCTCGGCAAGGCGCCCTTCGACGGGCTCAGGGGGACGCGGGACGCTCATCCGGCCTGCGCCTGTCGACCCGTCGCGGTCTCCCAGAGCGCGGTCAGGGTGGACCCGGCGGTGATGCGGGCGGGCTGGCGAGCGCCTGCCCGGCGACGGACGGCGGCGCGCGGGAGTCGGACCGTGACGGCCCCGGGGCGGATGGCGAAGTGCAGCGGCGGATCGAGGACGAGGGCCTCGCCGTCGACGCCGACCTCCACGGGCCCGTCCGAGGTCACGTCGAACTCGGACGCCGTCCACTCGTTCCAGCCGGCGAACCGCTGGACCTGGCCGGTCATCTCCAGCGCGGCCACCTTCTCCGCATCTGCGGCCGAGCTGACGCGAAGCGAGACGATCCCGAGCACTCCGCCGTCGAGGCGCTCCCGGGTGCCTCCTCCGCGCAGGTGCGCCAGGTCGTAGGGGTTGTTGGACACGAGCAGGAGCTGTCCCGGGACAGCCTGCTCGCCGGAGGGCAGGGTGTAGCGCAGGTCGAGCGGCCGCGCCCCGGGACCCAGCATGTCGGGCAGCATCGCCGAGGCGGTCTGGACCTTGGCCTCGCGGTAGTCCGCCGACTGGACGACCTTCGCGTACACGCCCATCGACGCGTTGTTGACGAACACCCGCCCGTTGAGCTCGGCGAGGTCGACCCGCGTGTCGACGCCGTCGTCGAACGCCTCCAGCGCGCCGGGGACGTCCTCTCGGTCGATGCCCAGGTCGAGGGCGAAGTGGTTGCGTGTCCCCGCGGGAACCACGACGAACGGGAGGCCGTGCCTGCTGGCGATGGAGGCGACGATGGCCAGCGAGCCGTCCCCGCCGGCCATGCCCAGCAGTTCCGCACCTCGGGCGACCGCTGCCTCGGCAACCTCTCGGAGGTCGTCGCCGGGCCCGAGGACGTGGGGCTCGACATCACGCTGACGGCAGAGGTCGACGAGGCCGAACCGCTCGACCTTGCCCCCGCCCGACCGCGGGTTCATGATCAGGACCGCATGCCGTGCCCTGGGCGCGCTCTCCGCCTCGACGAGCCCGGGCTCCGGTGCGAGGGCATAGCCCGCTGCGACAGTGGAGATCGCCCCGAGGGCCAGGCCGACGGCCAGCACGCGACCGCTCTGGCTCGCGAGGATCACCGCGACGAACACGGCCAGGGCGATGACCGCGAGCACGGCCGCAGCCACCCGGACGCTGCCTCGCCGCGACACGACGTACCAGGCGGCCACCACGGCCAGCCCGAGCGAGACGACGCTCACCAGCAGCACGTCCCACCGGCGGATGGAGACGACGACGAGGAACAGCACGGCGGCGGCCAGCGCCGTCAGGGCGAGCGCGGCCGAGGCCCTGCGACGGGCGTCTCGTCTTCCACTTGGGACGGAGGTCGTCATGTCGGCTCCTCGGGGCCACGCCAGCTCGCGCCGGTCTGTCGCTGGTACTCGGCCACCGCCGCGTCGACGGTGGGTAGGAAGTGCTCCGGGACGATGGTGCGAGTCAGCTCGTACCGCTCGATCTTGGCGCGGACCGGGTCCTTCATCTCCGCGAACACCAGGGAGACCCCGCGCGCGTTGAGCCAGAGGTCCAGCTCCTGCAGCATGTCGGAGGCCGTGGTGTCGACGTCGGTGATCGGCTCGGCCGCGACGACGATCCAGCGCAGGTCCGGGTCGTCCTCGGCCAGCTCGCGAACCGTCTCGCCGAAGCTCCGAGCATTGGCGAAGATGAGCGGCGCGTCGAACCGGTAGACGATCAGCCCGGGCAGCCGCTCGGCGTCGGGGTAGCTCTCGGTGTCGTGCAGTCCCGCGACGCCCTCCACGCGGCCGAGCTCGGCCTGGTGCGGCCACCAGGTGCGACGGAAGACGTTGAGGATGGAGAGCCCGACGGCGATGAGGATGCCGGGCAGCACCCCGAGCAGGGCCACGCCGAGCAGGGCCACGACGGACAGGAGGAACTCCATCCGGCGCTGCAGCCAGAGGCGGCGGACGCCGGCGATGTCGGTCAGGGAGAGCGCGGCCGCGATGACGATGGCACCCAGCGTCGGCTGCGGCACGTACTGCATGATCGAGTTCGCGAAGAGCAGGACGAGGGCGATCACCACGGCTCCGACGATGCCGGTCACCTGGGACCGGGACCCGGCCTGCTCCGCGACCGCGGTCCGCGACCCGCTCGTGCTGACCGGGAAGCCCTGGAACGCCCCGGCCGCGATGTTGGCGGCCCCGATCCCGATCATCTCCTGGTTGCCCTGGACCCGCTCGCCCCTCCGAGCGGCGAAGGACGAGGAGGTGGACATCGTGTCCGCGAGCGCCACGACGGCGATGGCCAGTGCTCCCAGGACGAGGGGCGGGAGGTCGCCCCAACCGATCCGGGGGATCGTGAAGGTCGGCAGGCCCTGGGGGAGCACCCCGATCGTGTCGACCCCCTGTGCCTCCAGGTCGAACAGGTTGACGGCGACGGCGGTCAGGACCACGAGCACGAGGACGCTCGGGACCTTGGGGATGAACCGGTTGAGGAGCAGGATGCCGGCCAGTGCACTCACCCCGATGACCGCGGCGGTTCGGTTGGCCTCACCGGCGAAGAGGCCCGAGACGAAGGCCCTCGTCTCGGCGACGAAGCCGGTGGCGTCGGTGGAGAAGCCGAAGAGCTTGGGCAGCTGGCCGACGATGATCGTCAGGGCGAGGCCGTTCATGTAGCCGATCTGGGTCGGCTTGGAGAGCAAGTCGGCGACGAACCCGAACCGGGCCAGCCCCGCCACGACCATGACGACGCCGACGATGATGGCGAGCATCGACGCGAGGGCGACGGCCCGGGCCGGGTCTCCGCCGGCGAGCAGCAGGGGGGCGATGGTCGCCGCGATCATGGGGCCGAGCGACGAGTCGGGGCCGAGGACGAGCACCCGGGAGGGCCCGAAGACGGCGTAGCCGACCAGGCACAGGATCGAGGTGTAGAGCCCGGTCACGGGCGGCAGGCCGGCCAGCTGGGCGTACGCCATGCCCTGCGGGACGAGGAGCGCCGACAGGACCAGGCCCGCGACGATGTCCTTCGGCAGCCAGGGGCGCTCGTAGCTTCGGGCGAGACGGAGCCCGGGAACGCGCTCCTCCCACCGATTCGGTCCGACAGCAGGTCGGTCGGTGAGCGCGGCCATGGTCAGCCGACGATCCGGGCCCGGGTCGCGGGGAGGACTCGGATCGCGCTCGAGAGTCGTGCCCCACCATGGCGAGCGATCACGTGGCCAGCGTATAGGGCACACGACTCGGGTCGGCGCCGATCGGCGGGAATCGCGGAGCACCCGTCAGCTCGTGGCGGCGCGACACGTCGCGGACCCCGCCGTTCGGTTGCGGGCGCGGCCAGACCGGAGAAGGCTGGCGTCATGCTGACCGCGCTCCGACAGGGCCGTGTCGCCGGCCTGCGGGTCACGGTCGCCTGCGTCCGAGCCCTCGGCGAGGCTCCCCACGACGTCTATCTCGTCGACCTCGCGCTCCAGGACCAGCCGACGAGGGGAGGGGGCCGGTTCGACGAGGTGCCCTATCTCGAGTGCCTCGAGCCGGTGCTCGACGCTGTCGGCGGCCCGACGTCGTGGATCGTCGACGTCTCCCGCACGCATCGCAGCGACCGTGACGGGCTGGGGGAGGCGCACCTGTCGGTCGTCCTCGCCCTCGGCGCCACGCCGCCGACCGATGAGTCGGGCCCCGACGTGACACCGGTGGTCCGGTCCGCCTTCGCCCGGATGGCCGAGACGCTCCCGGCTCGACCAGCCGACGCGCTGCCGCGCGACGCGGCCATCGCGGCGGCGACCGATGCGGTCATGCACGCCTTCCCCCGCCTCGGCGCGGAGGCCCTGTCGCTGACGGACGAGGAGCACCATGCGGCCGAGGGGTGGTGGTCGGTCGGCCTCGCCCAGCCCGGTGTCGCGCGGTTCCAGGTCCAGCTCGGGTTCGTGCCAGGCGTGGCCGAGTCGGCGCACGTTCGTCATCTCCCCCTGGGCGAGGTGGTGGACTCGGTAGGCGCGTGAGCCCCCCGCGTGGACTCGGTGGGCGCGTGAGCCCCCCGTGGCGCCTACCTCGCCGTATGCCGTCTGGCGGGCCTGCGCGGCGGGGTGACCTGCTCGCCGTAGCGGGCCACGCAGAAGGCGGCGAGCCGCCCCGCGAGCTCGCCGATGGCGGCCGCACCGTGGTGCGCGCGGTCCCATGCGGCATAGAGGCTGATGTGGACGGGTCCGGACGGCCCGTCGATGCCGAGGGGACGCAGGCCGAAGCGGGGGTCGTCGGAGACGACTGCGACGCCCCGCCCTGACGCGGCGACGGCCTGGGCCACTTCGGCCGTATCGAACTCGTGGAGCTCGCCGTAGCCGAGACGGGCGGCGGAGACGGCCTGGTCGAGCGCGCGTCGAGGGTGGAAGTCCCGAGACTGGGCCAGCAGGGGCACCGCGACGAGCTCGTCGAGCGCCACGCGCGTGCGACGCGCCCACGCGTGCCCGGCAGGGACGTACGCGAAGACGGGCAGGTCGGCGAGTGCCCGGCCGGCGAGCGGCGGGGGCGGGGTCGTCGTGCCGACCGCGAGGTCGGCCCCGCGCGCGAGCGTGGCGTAGACGGACGCGGGGACCTCCTCCCACACCGCGGGCATCGGGTCCGCTTCCGTCAGCGTCGCCAGGAAGGGGGCGACGACGTCGGTCAGCGTGGTCCCGGGGGCGGCGATCGTGATCCGCTGGAGGCGACCGGCGGCGATCGACGCTGCCGTGGCCAGCGCGGCGTCGGCCTGTGCGACGAGGTGCTGCGCCACCGGGAGGAACTCCCGGCCTGCCGCGCTCAGCTGAAGCCGTCCCTCGTCGCGGTTGAACACCTCGATCCCGAGCGAGCGCTCGAGCTGGCGAAGCTGGCGGGACAGGGACGGCTGGGTGACGTGCACGACCTCCGCCGCGGCGGTGACCGTGCCGGTCTCGGCGACGGCGCAGAAGTAGCGCAGGGTGCGGATCTCCACGGTATGCCTCCTGAGCATGGATCACGTGCGTGACAGGTATTGGACAGCATGACACCTTGGGCTCGACGCTGGAGGCGGTGACCGCACCGGCCCACCGACCACCCGAAGGAGCACCCATGTCCGTCGTCGAGCAGCGACGCCACCTCGCCACGGCGATCCCCGGCCCTCGTTCGCAGCAGCTGCAGGATCGCAAGGCCGCGAGCGTCTCTGCCGGGGTGAGCACCGGCCTGCCCGTCTACGTGGAGCGGGCCTCCGGGGGGATCCTCGTCGACGTCGACGGCAACCAGCTCATCGACTTCGGGTCCGGCATCGCCGTGACGACGGTCGGCGCGTCCAACCCGCGCGTCGTCGAGGCCGTGCAGCGCCAGGCCGCCGACTTCACGCACACGTGCTTCATGGTGACCCCCTACGAGGAGTACGTCGCCGTGTGCGAGAAGCTCGCCGAGCTGACTCCCGGCGACCACGAGAAGCGCTCGGCCCTGTTCAACTCGGGGGCCGAGGCCGTCGAGAACGCGGTCAAGATCGCCCGCGCCTTCACGGGACGGCAGGCGGTCGTCGCGTTCGACCACGCCTATCACGGCCGGACGAACCTCACGATGGCACTCACCGCGAAGGCCATGCCCTACAAGCAGGGGTTCGGGCCGTTCGCCTCGGAGGTCTACCGCGCACCCATGGCCTACCCGTACCGCTGGGTCGGCGACGCGGCGCGGGTCGCCGAGGAGGCGTTCGAGGCGTTCGCCGCGCAGGTCCACGCGCAGATCGGCGAGCAGAACGTCGCGGCGGTCGTCATCGAGCCGATTCAGGGTGAGGGCGGCTTCATCGTGCCGCCTGCCGGGTGGCTGCGTCGCATCGCCGACTGGTGCCGTGAGCACGGCATCCTCCTCGTCGCCGACGAGGTCCAGACCGGGTTCTGCCGGACCGGCGACTGGTTCGCCTGCGACCACGAGGGGGTCGTCCCCGACCTCATCACGACGGCGAAGGGCATCGCCGGCGGCCTGCCGCTCGCGGCGGTGACGGGCCGGGCCGAGGTCATGGACTCCGTCCACGCCGGCGGGCTCGGCGGCACCTACGGCGGCAACCCGGTCGCGTGCGCCGCAGCCCTCGCCGCCATCGAGACGATGGAGTCCGAGGACCTGTGCGGCCGGGCGCGGCAGGTCGAGGAGCTCTTCCGAAGCCGGCTCGAGCGCCTGGCCGACAAGTTCGACGTGGTCGGCGAGATCCGCGGCCGCGGGGCCATGCTCGCGATCGAGCTCGTCCGCGGCGGCGGCGACACGACGCCCAACCCGGACCTGACCCGTGCGGTCAACGCGTTCTGCCATGGCCAGGGTCTCGTCACCCTGACCGCGGGCACCTACGGCAACGTCCTGCGCTTCCTGCCCCCGCTCACGATCTCCGACGAGCTGCTCCACGAGGGTCTCGACATCCTCGAGCAGGCCTTCGTCGCCCACGCCTGAGCCCACCCGCCGACCCGTCCAGCAACCCCGGCCCGTACCCGGGCGCCCGTCCCCCGACCTTGGCCAGCTGCCACCGTCGTTCATGCAGGAGTCTTCGTATGCCGCTTTCCCCCTCCGAGTCCGCCCTCGTCAGCTCCGTCCCCACCGGCCTGTTCGTCGCCGGCGAGTGGCGGGAGTCGTCCGACCGGTCCCGGTTCGACGTCGAGGACCCCGCAACGGGCGAGGTCGTCGCCAGCGTCGCCGATGCGACGGTGGCGGACGGCGACGCAGCCCTGGCCGCCGCCTCGGCCGCGCAGGAGGCCTGGGCCCGGACTGCACCGCGCGAGCGCGGCGAGCTGCTGCGAGCGGCATACGAGCTGCTCATCGAGCGGACCGAGCACTTCGCGCGGCTCATCTCCCTCGAGATGGGCAAGCCCCTCGCCGAGGCGAGGGGCGAGGTCGCCTACGGTGCCGAGTTCTTCCGGTGGTTCTCCGAGGAGGCCGTCCGCATCGACGGCCGGTGGATGACCGCGCCCAACGGCGCGACCCGCCTGCTCACCCTGCGGAAGCCGGTCGGTCCGACGCTCATGGTGACGCCGTGGAACTTCCCGCTCGCGATGGGAACGCGCAAGATCGGTGCGGCCATCGCCGCGGGCTGCACCATGGTCGTCAAGCCCGCGACCCAGACGCCGCTGACGATGCTCGCCCTGGCCGACCTCCTGCGCGAGGTCGGTGTGCCCGCGGGCGTGGTCAACGTCTTCGCGACGACCCGGACCGCCGAGGTCATGGAGCCGCTCGTCCGCGACCCGCGGGCGCGCAAGCTGACCTTCACGGGCTCGACCGGTGTGGGCCGGCTCCTCGTCGAGCAGTCGGCGACCCAGCTGCTCCGCCTGTCGATGGAGCTCGGGGGCAACGCGCCGTTCATCGTCTTCGAGGACGCCGACCTCGATGCGGCGGTCGAGGGCGCGCTCCTCGCGAAGATGCGCAACATGGGCGAGGCGTGCACGGCCGCGAACCGATTCCTCGTCCACGAGTCTGTCGCCGACGCCTTCGCGGAGCGGCTCGCCGAGCAGATGAGCCG
Organism: Intrasporangium oryzae NRRL B-24470; assembly: GCF_000576595.1. Classification (GTDB taxonomy): domain Bacteria; phylum Actinomycetota; class Actinomycetes; order Actinomycetales; family Dermatophilaceae; genus Intrasporangium_C; species Intrasporangium_C oryzae. The sequence goes on from NZ_AWSA01000016.1 coordinate 96,064, forward strand.
TATGCCGGTCGGCCGGGGTGCGGACGACGGCGCGGAGGTCGGCCCGCTCATCGACGCGAAGGCCCTGGCCAAGGTGACCGAGCTCGTCGACGACGCGACCCGACGTGGCGCGCGGGTCGCCTGCGGCGGCAAGGCCGTCGGCGAGGCCGGCTACTTCTTCGCCCCGACGGTCCTCACGGACGTCCCGGCCGACGCGGACCTGCTCCGCGAGGAGATCTTCGGCCCTGTCGCCCCGATCACGACGTTCGCCACGGAGGACGAGGCGGTCGCGAGCGCGAACGACACGGAATACGGACTGGCGGCCTACGTCTACACCCGCGACGTGTCCCGGGTCGTCCGCCTCGGCGAGCGCCTCGAGTTCGGCATGGTCGGGGTCAACACGGGCATCGTCTCCAACCCGGCGGCACCCTTCGGCGGGGTCAAGGCGTCCGGATTCGGGCGCGAGGGCGGGTTCGAGGGCATCGAGGAGTACCTCGAGACGACCTACCTCGGCATCGCGCTGTAGCCCGGCTAGGGAGCGGGCGGGCGGCGCCGGCGTGGCGCCGGTCCCGGAGGGCGGGGGGAGACCCTGGTCCGGAGCCGACGCCACTGGTCGCCAGAGGCCTCAGGGTTGGAACGTCATGACCAGAGCGGCCCAGGTCCCCTTGGTGGTCCCGTCGGCCCTGTACGTGCCGGTGGTCGTCGGGAGCTGGTACGCACGTCCGAGGTTGGTCGCCCCGGTCGCGAGTGGGCCGAGCGCCGTCCACGATGTCCCCCACGTCGGGTTCGTGGAGCTGGTGAACGCTGCCACGACGCCCAGTACGACCTCACGCGGCGACGTCGTCGTCGCCGTCAGGCCGGACGAGAAGGCTGCGGTGGTGCCGGTGGCTGCAGCAGTGCGATCGACGCGGGTCACACCAGTGAGCTCGTCGACGACCATCCGAGACGTGCTCGAGCCCGGGAAGGAGGCCGTGATCTTGGCGTTGGGCGCCAAGGCGTTCGTGGCGCGGCCGGAGAGCACGACCAGCCGTCCGCCGCTGACCGCGACGTCACGCACGACGGTATAGGTGTTGCCCGCGGAGTCCGTCGCCGAGACGGCACCGTTGGACTTCGTGGCGATCTGAACGCTCACGACGAGCAGGTCGCCCTGCCGGACGCCTGCGGCGGGGGCCACGGTCACGACGGCCGAGCTCTTCGACGACGTCGCTGAGGTCGTCCCGACGAGCGCCACCCAGGCTGGGGCGGGGCTGGCCGTGACCGTCTGTCGGGCGGTCGCGCTCAGGCCCGAGGTGTTGGTGACGGCGACGGTGACGGTGTAGGCGCCGGCCGCCGCGTACGTGTGGTTCGCGGTGGGGGAGGCCTGGGCGGGCAGAGTGGTGCCGTCGCCGAAGTCGAAGGCGTAGGTCAGGGTCTGTCCTTGCGGGTCCGTGGAGGCGCCGGCGTCGGCAGTCACCGCGAGGGGAGCGATGCCGCTGGTCGGCGTGACACCGATCTGGGCCACAGGGGGTTGTGGGGCGGTGGCGGTGACGGTCTGCTGGGCGGTCGCGCTCAGGCCCGAGGTGTTGGTGACGGTGACGGTGACGGTGTAGGCGCCGGCCGTCGGGTAGGAGTGGGTGGCAGTGGGGGAGGCTTGCGCAGGCAACGTGGTGCCGTCGCCGAAGTCGAAGGCGTAGGTCAGCGCCTGGCCCTGCGGGTCGCTGGAGGCGCCGGC
>NZ_AWSA01000017.1 GCF_000576595.1 Intrasporangium oryzae NRRL B-24470
CGAGCGCCGGGCACCGCGGCGCCCGGCGCTCAGGTAGCCGATCGGGCACTGCGGGCCGGCGCGCGCCGCGACGTCGCGGCCGCAGCTGAGCGACACGCCATCCCCGTCCCCCGGGCCAGCGCGTCACCGACCGTGCTCGCGGACTCAGCCCAGCGGCATACCGGCGCCGAGGGTCAGGTCGGGTGAGGTCACACCCGGTCAGGGAACCGCCGGCGCGGCGCCCGTCAGGGCCGTCAGGTCGGCTGCCGTGACCCCGACGAGGCTGCCGATCCGCATCGACCCGGCGATCTGCGGGATGGGCACGATGTGCGGGACGGCCAGGGTCGGCACGCCCGCCGCCGTGGCGGACCGGACGCCGGTCGGCGAGTCCTCGATGGCCACGCAGTCGCCCGGCTCGACGCCGAGCCTTCGCGCGGCGGTCAGGTACGGCTCCGGGTGCGGCTTGCCATGGACCACCTCGTCACCCGTCACGAGCACGGCGAACGATCCCTCCGGCAGGGTCGTGACGACCGCGTCCGCGAGGGAGCGCCACGACATGGTCACGAGCGCCGACGGCACGCCGAGCCCGGTCAGCTCGGCGAGGAGCTCTCGGGCGCCGGGACGCCACGGGATCTCCTGCCGGACGCGGGCGACGACCTGCCCGATCAGACCGTCGACGACCTCGGCCACCGACAGGTCGATCCCCGAGCGGTCGATGATGATCTGCGCCGAGACCTCGAGGGCGTTGCCGACCAGCTCGTGGGCGAACTCCTCGGTCCACACACCGCCGTTCGCCTCTACGAGGTCGAACTCGGCGGCCATCCAGTAGGGCTCGGTGTCGACGAGGGTGCCGTCCATGTCCCAGAGCACCGCGGCCGGCAGCTGGTCGTCGCCGAGTCGTGCCTCCCTGAGCAGGGTGTCGGGGTCGGTCATCGTCAGTCCTCGGGGTCGTAGGCGAGGTTGGAGGCGAGCCACCGCTCGGCCTCGGCGAGCGTCCACCCCTTGCGGGCGGCGTAGTCCTCGACCTGGTCGCGCCCGAGGCGCCCGACGACGAAGTACTGCGCCTGCGGGTGCGAGAAGTACCACCCGGAGACTGCCGCCCCGGGCCACATGGCCATGTTCTCGGTGAGCCTGATGCCGGTGTGGGCCTCGACGTCGAGCAGGCGCCACAGCGTCGCCTTCTCGGTGTGCTCCGGGCAGGCCGGGTAACCCGGAGCCGGCCGGATCCCGGCGTACTTCTCCTTGATGAGGCCGACGTTGTCGAGGTGCTCGTCGGGGGCGTACCCCCAGAACTCCTTGCGGACCCGCTCGTGCAGCCGCTCGGCGAAGGCCTCGGCGAGACGGTCCGCGAGCGCCTCGAGCATGATCGCGTTGTAGTCGTCGAGGGCCGCCTTGAACTGCGCGACTCGCTCCTGGCTCCCGAGGCCTGCCGTCACGGCGAAGGCCCCGACATAGTCGCGCAGGCCGGTCTCCTTGGGCGCGACGAAGTCGGCGAGCGACCGGTTGGGCACGCCGTCGCGGTGCGCTCCCTGCTGGCGCAGGTGGTGCAGCCGCTCGTGCGGCTCGCTGCGCGCCTCGTCGAGGTAGAGCTCGATCGAGTCGCCCACGGAGTTGGCCGGGAACAGGCCGAGGACGCCGTTGGCGCGCAGCCACTTCTCCTCGATGATCCGGTCGAGCATCGCCTGGGCGTCGTCGTAGAGCTTGCGCGCCGCCGGACCGCTGGCCGGGTTGTTGAGCAGGTCGGGGAACGAGCCCTTCATCTCCCACGCGTTGAAGAACGGCTGCCAGTCGATGTAGCGGCGCAGCTCGTGGAGCGGGTAGTCGTGGAGCACCCGCACGTGCTCGGTCCGGCCCCGGTGCCCGATGATCGGCGAGACGTCCTTGTCCTGCTGGAGGAGCAGGTGCGGTCGCGGCGGTCGGTGCCCGTGCCACGAGATCGGGGACCGGTTGGACCTCGCCTGCTCGAGCGAGATGAGCGGGCGCTCGGTCTTGGCCGCGTGCCGGGCCCGCAGCGCGTCGTAGTCCTGCTGCAGGGCGGCGAGCAGCTGGGGGCGCCGCTCGTCGCTGAGCAGGGCTGCCACCGTCGGGACCGAGCGTGAGGCGTCCTTGACCCAGACGACCGGCCCGTCGTAGCGCCCGTCGACCTTGACGGCCGTGTGGGCGCGGGACGTCGTCGCGCCGCCGATGAGCAGCGGGATGGTCAGGCCCTGGCGCTGCATCTCGGCGGCGAAGTTGACCATCTCGTCGAGGGAGGGCGTGATCAGGCCGGACAGGCCGATGACGTCGGCCTGGTGCTCCTTGGCGGCGTCGAGGATCTTCTGCGCCGGCACCATGACCCCGAGGTCGATGACCTCGTAGTTGTTGCACTGGAGGACGACGCCGACGATGTTCTTGCCGATGTCGTGGACGTCTCCCTTGACGGTCGCCATGACGATGGTGCCGTTGGTGTCCTTCTGCGTGGCCAGGCTCGGGTCGTCGAGCTTCTCCTGCTCGATGAAGGGGATGAGGTAGGCGACCGCCTTCTTCATCACCCGGGCGCTCTTGACGACCTGGGGCAGGAACATCTTGCCGGCGCCGAACAGGTCACCGACGACATCCATCCCCTCCATGAGAGGCCCTTCGATGACCTCGATCGGGCGCCCACCGCGCTCGGCGATCTCGGCGCGGAGCTCTTCGGTGTCGGCCTCGACGTGCGCGTCGAGGCCCTTGACGAGGGCGTGCGTGATCCGCTCCCGGACGTGAAGGGACCGCCACTCCTCCTCGGACGCCTCCGCGGCCTCGCCGTCGCGGTTGTAGGACTCGGCGATCTCGAGGAGCCGCTCGGCGGCGTCGGGTCGGCGGTTGAGCACGACGTCCTCGATGCGGTCGCGCAGCTCGGCGTCGACCTCGTCGTACACCGCGAGGGCGCCGGCGTTGACGATGCCCATGTCGAGGCCTGCCGCGATGGCGTGGTAGAGGAACACGGCGTGGATCGCCTCGCGCACGGGGTTGTTTCCGCGGAAGGAGAACGACACGTTGGAGATGCCGCCCGAGACGAGCGCGCCCGGGAGGTTCTCCTTGATCCAGCGGGTCGCCTCGATGAAGTCACGGCCGTAGCTCGCGTGCTCCTCGATGCCCGTCGCCACGGCGAAGACGTTGGGGTCGAAGATGATGTCCTCGCCCGGGAAACCGACCTCCTCGGTGAGGATGCGGTAAGCCCGCGCGCAGATCTCCTTGCGCCGCTCGAGCGAGTCGGCCTGGCCCTGCTCGTCGAACGCCATGACGACCGCCGCAGCGCCGTACTTGCGCACGAGCCGGGCCTGCTCGACGAACTTCTCCTCGCCCTCCTTGAGGGAGATCGAGTTGACGATCGCCTTGCCCTGGACGCACTTGAGCCCCGCCTCGATCACCTCCCACTTCGAGGAGTCGACCATGACGGGCACGCGGCTGATGTCCGGTTCGCTCGCGACGAGCTTGAGGAACCGGTCCATGGCGCGGACGCCGTCGATCATGCCCTCGTCCATGTTGACGTCGATGACCTGGGCGCCGCTCTCGACCTGCTGGGCGGCGACCGTGAGGGCGGTGTCGTAGTCGCCGTCCTTGATGAGCTTGCGGAAGCGGGCCGAGCCCGTGATGTTGGTGCGCTCGCCGACGTTAACGAAGAGGCTGTCGTCGGTGATGGCGAGCGGCTCGAGGCCGGAGAGTCGCATCGCGGGTGCCAGGTCGCGGCGCTCGCGTGGCGCCGCTCCCTTGACCGCCCGGGCGATGGCCTCGATGTGTGCCGGGGTCGTGCCACAGCACCCGCCGACCAGATTGAGGAAACCGCTCTGGGCGAACTCCCCCAGCGTCGAAGCCATCTCGTCGGGCGTCTCGTCGTACTCCCCGAACGCGTTGGGCAGACCGGCGTTGGGGTAGGCCGACACGAAACTGTCGGCCAGGCGGCTCAGCTCGGCGACGTACGGCCGCAGCTCTGCGGCACCGAGAGCGCAGTTGAGGCCGACGGCGAGGGGACGCACGTGACGGATCGAGTTCCAGAACGCCTCGGTCACCTGGCCGGAGAGGGTGCGCCCGGAGGCGTCCGTGATCGTCCCCGAGACGATGACGGGCCAGCGACGCCCCCGCTCCTCGAAGAGCGTCTCCAGTGCGAAGATCGCGGCCTTCGCGTTCAGCGTGTCGAAGATCGTCTCGATGAGCAGGAGGTCGGCGCCGCCGTCGACGAGCCCGTTGGCCTGCTCGAGGTAGGCCGTGACGAGCTCGTCGAAGCTGACGTTGCGGGCGCCCGGGTCGTTGACGTCGGGCGAGATCGAGGCGGTGCGGTTCGTCGGGCCGAGTGCACCCGCGACGAACCGGGGGTGCTCGGGGGTCGCGAGCTCGTCGCACGTCTCGCGGGCGAGGCGTGCACCCTCGCGGTTGAGCTCGTAGGCGAGGCCCTCCATGCCGAAGTCGGCCTGGGCCATCCGGGTCGCCCCGAAGGTGTTGCTCTCGATGATGTCGGCGCCCGCCTGGAGGTACTCGCGGTGGATCGAGCGGATCATCTCGGGCTGGGTGAGCACGAGCAGGTCGCTGTTGCCCTTGACGTCGGTCGGCCAGTCCGCGAAGCGCTCGCCCCGGTAGTCCGCCTCACCCGGGCCGAACCGCTGGATCATCGTTCCCATGGCGCCGTCGATGATGAGGACGCGCTGCAGGAGCGCCTCCGTCAGGACCGGTGTCGCATCGGGTCGGATCAGGCTGGAGTCGGGCACGGGGCTTCTCTCGGTGGGGGCTGCAACGGCCCGATTCTACGGACTCGCGCAGAGGGGCCGCCCACGGCGCCCGCGGAGTGGGCACGCCGCGGGCACCCCGCGGGCAGGGCGCGGACACGGCGCGGGCACGGCGCGGGCCCGAATCGTGACCGAGGCGTGGCCGTCACCGACGTGGCCGGGCATAGGGTGGAGGTGGGGGCAGACCTACCCGCCACGACGACGCGAAGGGGGCAAGATGCTCGAGTTCGAGGACATGCCGATGCTCAACGACCCGGTGCTCATCGCCGCCTTCGAGGGCTGGAACGACGCCGGTGAGGCTGCCACGAGCGTCGTGCGACACCTCGCCGACGTCTGGGACGCCGAGGTCGTCGCAGCGTTCGACCCCGAGGACTACTACGACTTCCAGGTCAACCGCCCGCGGGTCGCCATGGACGACGGGCAGCGCATCCTCTCCTGGCCCACGACCCGGATCCTCGTCGCGACCGAGACGGGCTTCGAGCGCGACGTGGTCCTCGTTCAGGGCATCGAGCCGTCGATGCGGTGGCGGGCGTTCACCATCGAGCTGCTCGAGCTGGCTCAGCAGCTCGGGGTCACGACGTTCATCACGATCGGGGCCCTGCTCGCCGACGTCCCGCACACGCGCCCCATCCCGGTGACGGCGACGGCCGAGGACGAGGACGTCATGCACCGGTTCGACGTCGAGACGAGCCGCTACGAGGGCCCGACGGGCATCGTCGGTGTCCTGACGCACACGGCGACCGAGGCCGGTCTGCCGACCGTCTCGGCGTGGGCTGCCGTGCCGCACTACGCGGGCGGGGCGCCCTCCCCGAAGGCGACCCTGAGCCTGCTGCGCCGGATCGAGTCCCTCCTCGGCGCCACGATCCCCCACGGCGACCTCGAGGAGATCGCGCGGGCGTGGGAGCGTGGGGTCGACGAGCTCGCGCAGTCCGACGAGGAGGTCGCCGAGTACGTCCAGTCGCTCGAGGAGGCGCAGGACACCGCGGAGCTGCCCGAGGCGAGCGGCGACGCCATCGCCCGCGAGTTCGAGCGCTACCTGCGCGGGCGCGACGACGACCAGACGGGTCGCTGACCCGCGTCATCACCCTCGGCCGTATGCCGCAGGGCCCGGTCGCCGCGGCCAGCTCCCTTTCGTGGTCCCCCAGACCGCACAAGACGCCAGCTGATCCGCCAGCTGATCCGCACGTTGATCTGCCGGTTGATCCGTCGACGGCCCGGGATGCGCCCCCACCGGATCTGACTGCAGATCAACTCGCACCTGTGGTTGCCAGAGCAGCACCAGACGCCAGGTGATCTGCCGGTTGATCTGCCGGTTGATCCGTCGACGGCCCGGGATGCGCCCCCACCGGATCTGACTGCAGATCAACTCGCACCTGTGGTTGCCAGAGCAGCACCAGACGCCAGGTGATCTGCCGGTTGATCTGCCGGTTGATCCGTCGACGGCCCGGGATGCGCCCCCACCGGATCTGACTGCAGATCAACTCGCACCTGTGGTTGCCAGAGCAGCACCAGACGCCAGGTGATCTGCCGGTTGATCTGCCGGTTGATCCGTCGACGGCCCGGGATGCGCCCCCACCGGATCTGACTGCAGATCAACTCGCACCTGTGGTTGCCAGAGCAGCACCAGACGCCAGGTGATCTGCCGGTTGATCCGCCGGCTGATCGACGGACGGACGGCCCCTCGACCCCCAGGCCGTGATCGGTCAGAGGCGGATGCCGAGTAGGGCGTCCAGGGCCCGCGCCAGCACGCCGGGCGCGCCCGGGTCCTCGCCGCCGCGCGTCAGCGTCTGGCTCGCCCAGCGGTCGACGGCTGCGAGGGCGGTCGGGCTGTCGAGGTCGTTGCTGAGGGCAGCGCGCACGTCGTCGATCGTCTGGTCCGCGACCGGTCCGCCGTTGCCCGACAGCGCCGAGCGCCAGGTCTCGAGCCGCTGCTGGGCCGCATCGAGGTCGGCGTCGGTCCAGATCCAGTCGTCACGGTGGTGCCTCGCGAGGAGTGCGAGCCGGATCGCCATCGGGTCGACGCCGTCGCGGCGGAGCGTGGAGACGAGCACGAGGTTGCCGCGGCTCTTGCTCATCTTCTCGCCGTCGAGGCCGACCATGCCCTGGTGCACGAAGGCTCTGGCGAAGGAGGTCGAGCCGCTCAGGGCGCGTGCATGGGCGGAGCTCATCTCGTGGTGCGGGAAGATGAGGTCGCTGCCGCCGCCCTGGACGTCGATCGGGACGCCGAGGTGGTCGATGGCGATGCAGGCGCACTCGATGTGCCAGCCGGGCCGGCCCCACCCGAGGGAGCCGCCGTCCCACTCCGGCTCGCCCTCGCGGTGGGCCCGCCACAGCAGGGCGTCGAGACGGTTGCGCTTGCCCTCGCGGTCGGGGTCTCCCCCGCGCTCGGCGAAGACCGCCATCATGCCGTCCTCGTCGAGGTGGCTGACGGCACCGAACCGAGGATCGCGGGAGACGTCGAAGTAGATGTCCACGGCGCCCTCGCGTGTGGCGTCGGGCGCGGGGACTGCATACGCCCAGCCGTCGGCGAGGAGTCGCTCGATGGGGGCGACGAAGGTCGGGATGCTCTCGACCGCGCCGAGGTACTCGTCGGGGGGGATGACCGCGAGCGCCGTCATGTCCTCCCGGAAGAGGCCGATCTCGCGGGTCGCGAGCTCGCGCCAGTCGAGACCGTCGCGTTCGGCTCGCTCGAGGAGCGGGTCGTCGATGTCGGTGATGTTCTGCACGTAGCGGACGGTGACCCCGCTGTCACGCAGGGCGCGGCCGAGCAGGTCGAAGGTGACGTAGGTCGCCGCGTGGCCGAGGTGCGTGGCGTCGTAGGGGGTGATGCCGCAGACGTAGAGGGTGGCGGTGTCGTCGGCCGCCGCCGGCACGAGCTCGCCTGAGGCTGTGTCTCGGACACGGACCACGGGCGAGTGACCGGGAACCTGCGGGATGAACGGGGTCGGCCAACTCTTCACGCGGAGACTCTATCCCGGCGGGTCGCACCCCCGGCCGCCGGCCGAACGTGCCCTGTCCCGGCAGCGGCGGCCGCGCTCCGGCGCCGGCTGCACCGCCTCAGAGGGGCGGCCAGGGCACGGACGGCCAGTCGCGGCTCGGGCGGGGGTGGCGACGGTCGGCGAGGAGCCGGTCGACGCGCGACACGAGAGCGACCACGTCCGCCTCGGGCAGCAGGTCCCTCAGCAGGTCCCTCGTCGCGGCGTCGGCCAGCCGGCTGGCCAGGCCGCGCAGGCGCTCGAGCTCGGCCTCCGGCAGGGGCTGCCCGGCCCAGCCCCAGAGGACGGTGCGCAGCTTGGGAGTCGGGGAGAAGCTGACCCCGTGGTCGATCGCCCAGAGGCGCCCGTTCTCGTCGCGGAGGCAGTGCGAGCCCTTCCGGTCGGAGTTGTTGAGGACGGCGTCGAGGACCGCGAGGGAGCGGACGTCGTCGGCGCCCGAGTGGACGACCGTCACGGCCGCTCCGGTGGGGGTCTCGCCGTCGAGGACCTCGAGCCAGCCCTCGGGCGCGCGCCCGGCGGGGACGAGGTCGACGACCTCGTCGTCGTCGAGGGGCGAGAAGGGGTCGCCGATCCACTGCTGGACCGACCCCGGGCCGAGGGGCCCGTCGCGCAGGATCGTCGGCGGCACGAGGCCCCAGCCGCCGAGGTCGGACACGACGCGCGCCGCGACCTCCCGCCCGGCGAGGGTTCCGTCGGGGAAGTCCCAGAGTGGCCGCTCGCCGCGGACCGGCTTGTAGATGACGTGCACGTCCGGGTTCTCGACGAGCCGGGCGAGCACCGCGAGGTTGGACGAGTCGGTGACCCGCCCGAGGACCTCGAGCTCACCCGTCAGGTCGGTCGGCACGCCACCCGGCGCACGGCCCGGCTGGACGGGGGTCGGCTCAGCGCTTGTAGCCATTCGCCCGGGGACAGACATGGCCCGACGGGTCGAGCGGGCCGCCGCAGAACGGGCAGGGCGGACGCCCGGCAGCGACGATCCGTGCCGTCCTACGTGCGAAGGCCCGCGCCTGGGCGGGGTCGAGGGCGACGCGCAGCGTGTTGCGCCCGAGCGGAGCCGCCTCCGACTCGTCGGGGTCCTCCTCGTCGGGGTCGTGGTCGTGACACTCGATGACGATGCGTTGGTGTCCCTCGTCCCAGGCGAGCGACAGTGTCTGTACCCGCCAGTCCTCGTCGAAGGGGGTCTCGAGCGGGTCGGTGTCCTCGGGGGCGCCACCGGGCTGCCCGGGCTCCACGGCCGCGGCGGGTGCGAGCTCGTCGAGGACGTCGTTGATCCGGTCGGCGAGGATGGAGACCTGCTGCTTCTCGACGGCGACCGTGAGCAGCCGGGCGCCGTCGCGTGCCTGGAGGTAGAAGGCCCGCTGACCCGCGGGACCGACCGTGCCGGCGACGAACCGCTCGGCGGGATCGAAGTCCTGGACCGTCATGCTCTCGACCCTATCCGACCTCGCCCGCCCCGCCGCCGACCTCCGCGTCGCCCTCGGGTGCCGTCGGGTGCTCGGGCGGGCGCAGACCAACGAGGGCGCCTCCGAGGTCGTTCATGCGCAGGACGAAGGGGCGGCGGCTCGTGTAGCGCACGACGCTCACCGAGCCCGGGTCGACATGGACCCGCTGGAAGTCGTCGAGGTGCGCACCGAGCGCGTGCGAGAGGATCGCCTTGATGACGTCGCCGTGCGAGACGGCCACCCACACCGCGTCGGCGCCGTGCGTCTCGCGGATGCGCGCGTCGGTCTCGCGGACCGCCTGCAGGGCGCGTCCCTGCATCTGCATGAGCGACTCGGCGTCGTATGCCGTCGAGTCGGGGAAGCGGGCCTCGCTCGGTCGGTCCTGGACGACCTTCCACAGCTCGTCGGAGACGAGCTCGGCGATCCTCCGGCCGGTCCATGCGCCGTAGTGGCACTCTCCGAGGCCCGGGTGGATGCTGCGCGCGACGCCGTCGAGCGGGGCGCTGATCCGGTCGGCGGTCTGGACGCACCGGTCGAGCGGCGAGGAGACCACCTCGGCGACGGGCAACGATGCGGCGGCGATCCGCTCCCCCACCGCGGTGGCCTGCGACTCACCCAGCTCGTCGAGGAAGACGCCGGGCATCCAGCCGGCGAGCAGACCGGCGGTGTTGGCGCTCGAGCGGCCGTGGCGCACGAAGATCACGGTGGGCACGCGAGCCAGCGTAGACGCGTGTCCCCGGTGAACGGCATACGGGAGGCGTGGTCGCGGTCGTCCCGGAGGTGCACGAAGCTCGGCAGGACCTGCGGAGGTCACACGCCGAGGTCACACGCCGAGCGGCCACGTCGCGGGGACGGCGCGCGCCCGGGAGGCATGTCGTGGTGGAGTAGGGCTGTGATCGTCGACCAGGCCATCTACCGGGACGGGCGCCGGCACCAGTGCGGCGACCTCAGCGACGAGCTCGACGCGCTTCGGGCTGGCGCGGAGGGCTTCCTCTGGATCGGGCTCAAGGACCCGACGGACGCGGAGTTCGCGCTCGTCAACGAGGAGCTGAACCTCCACCCGCTCGCCGTCGAGGACGCGGTCAACGGCAACCAGCGCGCCAAGATCGAGCAGTACGAGTCCTCGGTCTTCGTCGTGCTGAAGACGCTGCGCTACATCGACGAGACGAGCGACATCGAGACGGGCGAGGTCATGCTGTTCATCGGTGACCGTTTCGTCGTCACCGTCCGTCGCGGCGAGGGCAACCCCCTCATGGGAGTGCGCCAGCGACTGGAGGCGGAACAGGAGCGGCTCGGCCACGGCCCCATCGCGGTCCTCCACGCGGTCATGGACTCGGTCGTGGACAACTACGTTGCCGTCGACCGCGAGCTCAAGCTCGACCTCGACGACATCGAGACCCGCGTCTTCGACGACACGGCGGCGGCCGACGCCAACGCGATCTACCGCCTCAAGCGTGAGGTCCTCGAGTTCCGGCGGGCGAGCGGACCGCTCGCCGACGCGCTGCTCGGCTTCGTCGAGCGTGGCGCCGAGAAGCGCATTCTCTCCATGGACGTGCAGCACCTCTTCCGCGACGTCGCCGACCACCTGCGCCAGGTCAACGACCACGTCGAGTCCTACGACCGGCTCCTGACCGACATCCTCGGGGCGCATCTCGCCGGCGTCGCGGTCAAGCAGAACGAGGACATGCGCAAGATCTCCGCGTGGGTCGCCATCGCCGCCGTTCCGACGATGATCGCGGGGATCTACGGGATGAACTTCGAGAAGATGCCGGAGCTGACGGCGAGCTTCGACATCGGCGGGACCGAGTACGAGTACGGCTACTTCGTCGCCCTTGCGGTGATGGCGTCCGTGTGCGCCTTCCTCTACCGCCAGTTCAAGAAGTCGGGCTGGCTCTGACGGGTCAAAGCCAGCCCGAGAAGGAGCGGGGTCCTGGTGCGGTCAGGCCGGGTCAGGTGGCGCTGATGACGCCCGCGGCGAGGCTGCCTGCGAGGACGAGACCGAGGGCGACGCGGTACACGACGAACGGCATGAGGCTGTTGCTCGCGACGAACCGGAGCAGCCACGCGATCGAGAGGTAGGCGACGAGGAAGGCGACGATGATCCCGACGATCATCGGGCCGACGCCGAACGCCGCGAGGTCGTCCTTCTGCTGGACCGACTGGAAGAGTCCGGCCGCGGTCAGCGCCGGGATGGCGAGGAAGAAGCTGAGGCGCGTGGCCGTGACGCGGTCGATGCCGCGGGCCAGGCCGGCCGAGATCGTGGCGCCCGAGCGCGAGACGCCGGGAATGAGCGAGAAGCACTGCGCGAGGCCGATGAGGAGCCCGTCGACCGGGGTGACCGAGTGCTCACCGCGGACGAGGCCCCGACGCTCGTAGGAGGTGTGCATCCGCTCGGCGACGACCATGACGCCGCTCCAGAGAATGAGGGCCGTCGCGACGACCCAGAGGCTGCGCAGGCCGCCCTCGATGAGGTCCTTGGCGGCGAAGCCGACGATGCCGACGGGGATGGAGCCGATGACGACTGCCCAGGCCAGCCCGTAGTCGGGGTCGTGGCGCGCCTCGGCGTCGGTCAGGCCGCGGAACCAGGCGACGGCGAACCGGACGATGTCCCTGAAGAAGTAGATGAGCGTGGCGGCGATCGCCCCCAGCTGGATCACCGCGGTGTACGCGGTGACGGCCGGCGCGTCGACCTCGAGCCCGAGAAGGTTCTCGGCGATGGTCAGGTGCCCGGTCGACGAGACCGGGAGGTACTCGGTGAGGCCTTCGACGACGCCGAGGACGACGGCGTCGAGGTAGCTCAGGTCAGCCACGATTCACTCAACCTTCTGGATGCAGGTGGGCAGCCCTCGCCGCAGGTCGCGACGGGCACGGTGTGTCACCCTACAGACACCCGGGCCGGATTGCCGGTTGCCCTGCCCGGCCACGGCGTCCGCCCAGCGGGCCCCCGCCCTGACTCTCAGCCAGACGCTCAGCCGGGCTCTCAGTCGGGCTCTCAGCCAGGCTCTCAGCCAGGCTCTCAGCCAGGCTCTCAGTCGGGCTCTCAGCCAGGCGCTCAGCCGGCGAGCTCGGCGAGCGTCCGGACGACCTCGATCCGCTGCGGGGTGCTCCCGGCGAACGGCGAGATCGACAGCGTCGTCACGCCGGCCTCCGCGTAACGGGTGAGCCGCTCCGCGACCCGCTCGCGCGAGCCGATCAGCGCGGTCTCGTCGATGAACTCGAAGGGGACGGCCTGCGCCGCTTCCCGGTGAGACCCGCCGAGGAAGAGGTCCTGGATCCGCGCGGCCTCCTCCTCGAAGCCCATGCGGCAGGCGAGCTGGTTGTAGAAGTTCTTCTCCCGGGAGCCCATCCCGCCGATGTAGAGCGCGCAGTACGCCCGGACCGCGTCCGCTGCGCGCTCCACGTCGTCGTCGAGGACGACGGGCACCGTGGGCACGACGTCGAAGCCGCGCAGTGCCTCCTCCTGCGTGCTTTCGGGCGCGGCCCCGCCGCCGCGCCGGCGCCCGGCCGCGATCGCGGAGAGGAGGTCTGCGGAGTGCTCGGGGCTGTAGAAGATCGCAAGCCACCCGTCGGCGATCTCGCCGCTCAGCTCGAGGTTGCGGGGCCCGACGGCGGCGAGGTAGATCGGCAGGGGGTCCTGGACCGGTCGCACCGTCAGCTTGAGGGCCTTCCCGGGACCGTCCGGCAGCGGGAGCGTGAAGTGGCGGCCGGAGTGGGTGACGGTCTCGCGGCGCAGGGCTGACCGGACGATCTCGACGTACTCGCGGGTGCGGCCGAGCGGGTCGGCGAAGCGGACCCCGTGCCAGCCCTCGCTCACCTGCGGCCCCGAGACCCCGAGGCCGAGCCGGAACCGGCCACCCGAGAGCGTGTCGATCGTGGCCGCAGTCATCGCGGTCATCGTCGGCGTCCGGCCCGGGATCTGCATCACGGCCGAGCCCAGCACGACGCGCTCGGTCAGGGCTCCGACCCAGGCGAGCACCGACGGGCTGTCCGAGCCGTACGCCTCGGCGACCCAGACACTGTCGTAGCCGAGTCGGTCGGCCTCCGTCGCCAGGGCGATGTTGTCCGCACCGACACCTGCACCCCAGTAGCCGAGGTTGAGTCCGAGTCTCATGGACGGCAGCGTCTCACGGGCGGCGGCCGGCCGGCGTCGGGACCCACTACGGTTCGGAGTCATGCGCAGGCGTCTCGGCTCGTCCGGTCTCACGATCACCCCGCTGGCCCTGGGCACCATGACGTGGGGCAGCGCCGTCGACCGGCACGAGGCGGGCGACCACGTCCGCGCGTTCGTGGACGCGGGCGGTGACGTCGTCGACACCGCGTACGGCTATGGGGGCGGAGACGCCGAGATGATCCTCGGCTCGCTCATCGGCACGACGATCCCCCGCGATGACCTCGTCATCTGCACGAAGGCGGGGATCTCCCGAGTCGGGGACGAGCGGCGGGTCGACGTGTCCCGACGCGGCCTCATGAACCAGCTCGAGACGTCTCTGGCGCGGCTCGGCACCGACCACGTCGACCTGTGGCTCGTCCACACGTGGTCCGATGACGTCCCGCTCACCGAGACCCTGTCGGCGCTCGAGTGGGCGGTTTCGTCCGGGCGGGCGCGCTATGTCGGCGTCTCGAACTACAGCGGCTGGCAGGCGACCCGGGCCTTCAGCCTCCTCGAGCAGGCGCGCGTGCCCCTCGTCGCCAACGAGGTGCAGTACTCCCTCGTATGCCGCTCACCCGAGGCCGAGGTCGCGCCGGCTGCCGCTGCACTGGGCTTCGGGCTGCTCGCGTGGTCCCCTCTCGGTCGTGGTGTCCTCACGGGGAAGTACCGCCACGGGATCCCGTCGGGGTCACGGGCCGCGTCACCGGACTTCCCGAACTTCGCCCAGCGGTTCCTCGACGAGCACAGCGCGAGGGTGACCGACGCGCTCGCGATGGCGGCTCGGGGCCTCGGCGTCGGGACCACGGAGGTGGCCCTCGCCTGGGTCCGCGACCGGACCGGCGTCGCGGCGCCGATCGTCGGGGTGCGGACCGTCGCACAGCTGCGCACCGCGCTCAAGAGCCTCGACCTCACGCTACCCGAGGAGATCGTGGCGGCCCTGGACGACGTCTCGCTCACCGACTGACCGGCCGCCACGGCGCGACGGCCGGAGACTGACCCGATCGGTCAGGCGCGGGCGCCGGCGGTGCCGTCGCTCTGCCGGTCGTTCTCGTCGTCGGGCTCCGCGAGGTCGTCGTCGTCGTCCTCGTCGTCGTCGTCCTCCGCGTCGTCGTCCTCGTACTCGTCGTCCTCGTACTCGTCGTCTTCCTCGTCCTCGTCGTCCTCGTCCTCGTCGTCCTCGTCGTCCTCGTCTTCGTCGTCCTCGTCGTCGTCTTCGTCGTCGTCTTCGTCGTCGTACTCGTCCGAGTCGAGACCGGCGTAGACCCCCGGACTGCCCTCCTCGTTCTCGTGACCGTCGAAGTCGTCGCCGTAGATCGCGAGCGGGGTGGCCACCCCGGTGGCCTCGAAGAGGGCCTCGTCGTAGTCGTCGAAGGCCTCGGCAAGGTCCTGGGCGGCCGCGATGGCCATGGGGTGGTCGGGATCGCGACTCTGGTGCGCGGACTCGAAGTGGCGTTCGAGGGCGGTGATGAGCCGCTCGAGGGCGGCGCGCGGGTCGACGGTCATGGAATCGACCGTAGTCGACCCGGAGACGCCTGAGAACCGGTTTGCGCCCCGGAGCGGCCCTCGCTCCCCCCGCCGCAGCGCTCGGGGACGGGCACGTCGGCATCCTCGCCACAGAGCGCCCGGGCCGGTGCCACAATGTCGACGATGACCGAGTACGAGTACCGCGTGCTGACCTTCGACCGCCACACGTCCAAGGCCGATGCACGCCAAGCCGTCCGCGAGCACGCGGAGTACGGCCGGTGGGAGCTCTCCCGGACCGTGATCTACGTCGGCGGGGTGCGCCGGATGTGGCTGCGCCGTCGGATCATGCGCGTCGACCGCACAGCCTGAGCGCGCCAGCGCCGCATCGGGGCGGGTGGGCCGCCGGTCACGGCCGCGGCATCCTTCAGCAGGTGCGCAGGAAGTCGCCGAGCACGCGCGCACCGAACCTCAGTGAGTCCAGTGGGACGCGCTCATCGACCCCGTGGAACATCGGCGCGAAGTCAAGGTCCGCGGGCAGCCGGAGCGGCGCGAAGCCGTAGCCGGTGATGCCGAGCCGGGCGAGCGCCTTGTTGTCCGTGCCGCCGGACAGGCAGTAGGGCAGGACGGCCGCGGTCGGGTCCTCCCGGAGGAGCGACTGCTTCATCGACTGGACGAGGTCGCCGTCGAACGGCGACTCGATCGCGATGTCGCGGTGGACGACCTCGACCTCGACGTGCTCGCCCGCCAGCTCGCGGATCGTCGCCATGAGCGTCCCCTCGTGCCCCGGCAGGAACCGGCAGTCGACCGCCGCGCTCGCCGTCTGCGGGATGACGTTGTGCTTGTAGCCCGACTCGAGCATGGTCACGTTGGACGTGTCTCGCAGCGTCCCCCGCACGAAGCCCTGCGCGCCGCGCAAGGTCCCCAGCAGCGGCTCGAGGTCAGCGGCATACCCGATGCCCGTCAGGGAACTCAGGCCGTCGAGGAGCTGGCGCACGGAGGCGATGTACTCGCGCGGCCACTCGTGGGCCGCGATGCGTCCGATGGCGGCTGCGAGCCGGACGATGGCGTTCTCGTCGTTGGGGACCGAGCCGTGCCCGGCGCGGCCGTGGGCGTGCAGCCGGAGCCAGGCGATGCCCTTCTCTGCGGTCTGGAGGAGGTAGGCGCGCCGATCGCCCTCCGGGGTGGGCACGGTGACGCTGTAGCCGCCGACCTCGCTGACGGCCTCGGTCACCCCGTCGAACCACTGGGGGTGGTGGTCGACGAGCCAGTGGCTGCCGAGCTCGCCGCCCGCCTCCTCGTCGGCGAAGAAAACGAACGTCGTCGTGCGGGCGGGCTTGGTGCCGGACCTGGCGAACTCGCGGATGTTCGCGAGGATCATCGCGTCCATGTCCTTCATGTCGACCGCGCCGCGGCCCCAGATGCAGCCGTCGCGCTCCTCGGCCGCGAACGGGTCGACCTGCCAGTCGTCGGCGCTGGCCGGCACGACATCGAGGTGGCCGTGGACCGCGAGCCCCGGCCGGCTCGGGTCCGCTCCCTCGACGCGGACGACGACGGTCGCACGACCGGGCTCGCTCTCGAGCAGCTCGGCGTCGAGGCCGACCTCGGCGAGCTCGCCCATGACGTACTCCGCCGCCTTGCGCTCCCCCGGCCCGGAGCCGTCGCCGTAGTTGGACGAGTCGATACGGATCAGCTCCGAGCAGATCCGGGCGACCTCGTCCTCGGCGGCGATCGGGCGGTCTGCGGCGTGGATCGTCATGCGCCTCAGCGTAGGCCGCGGCTCACGCGGGTGGCGGGACGGCCCCTGGGATGCCCGTTTCGTCTTCCAGCCGGACCCGTGCTAACGTTCTTCTCGCCGCAAGGGACACCGAAAAGGCCCCTTGCTCATCACCTTGTCGGGGTGGCGGAATGGCAGACGCGCTAGCTTGAGGTGCTAGTGCCCTTAACGGGCGTGGGGGTTCAAGTCCCCCCCTCGACACCACGGAGCAGGGCCCGGGTCATCTGACCCGGGCCCTTCTCGCATGCGGATGCACAGGCTCACCCGCTCCCTCAGGCGGTCTGCTCCAGCATCAGCTCGCGGCCGAGCCGCTCGGCCTCGGCATGCCCTTGCCGGTGGCTCTCCTCCGCCACGCTCAGGACCTCGGCCTTGCGCGGGTCCAGGTGGGCGAGCGTGAGGTCGACGACGATCTCGGTCAGGTCGAGCCCGAGGATGTCGACGAGCTGCCGGCGCATGAACGGGTTCTCGTAGTCCCAGCCGTGCGTCGGACTGCCCGGTCCATAGGCACCCCCGCGCGCCGTGACGACGACGCAGCGACGGCCGGCCAGGGGGTAGGTGATGCTGAAGCCGGGGAAGAGCCGGATGTCGGTGTAGATGTGGTCGAGCCAGGACTTGAGACCGGCCGGGATCCCCAGGTTATAGAGCGGTGCGGCGATGAGGAGGGCGTCGGCCGCGGAACCGCAACCAAACGCGGCAAGGGACAAATAGGGGCAGGGGCCGACGAGGCGAGGCAACCGGCCAGGAGCATCCCCTCAAAGGGGGCGAACCGACCGCCTCCCGTCCATCCGGTCGCCGCGACGGGCGCGAGCCCTACGCTGTCGCCCGTGACCTTCCTGCGGGCGCTTGCGACGCTGCTACGCCTCCGTGACTTCCGTCGGCTCTTCGTCAGCCGCGTGACGTCCCAGGGCAGCGACGGAATCTTCCAGGTCGCACTCGCGAGCCACGTGCTCTTCAACCCCGAGAAGGCCGCCGACGCGCGCAGCATCGCCATCGCCTTTGCAGTGGTGCTCCTGCCCTACAGCCTCCTGGGTCCCTTCGTCGGCGTGCTGCTCGACCGGTGGCCGCGCCGCCAGGTCATCGTCGTGAGCCAGCTGATCCGGGTCGCGGCGATGCTCACCGTGGCCCTGCTTGTCACCGGTTCCGACTCGGGGCCGTTCTTCTTCGGCGCGGTCCTCGTCGTCTTCTCCCTCAACCGGCTCATCCTCGCCGGCTTCGGCGCCGCGCTCCCCCACGTCGTGACGCGCGACCTGCTCGTCAGCGCGAACTCGGTCGCTCCGACCTGCGGCTCCTTCGCCTACCTCATCGGAGGCGCGGTCGGCACCGGGCTGCGGGCGATCGGGACCGACCTCCTGGTCGCGCTCGTGGCTGCCGGGGCAGTGCTCGTCGCCGCCTGGGCCGCCTCGCGCCTGCCGTTCGTGGGGCCCGACGACGAGCCGGAGCGGACGGTGCGGGAAGTGCTCGGGAGCGTCGTCGAGGGCCTCGTGGAAGCCGCCCACACCTTCCCCCGCAGAGCGTGGGTGCTCCTCACGCTCGTCTTCGTGACGCGGGTCCCGATGGGCCTGCTCCTGCTCCAGTCCCTCCTGCTCTTCCGCGGCCCGTTCGGCGAGGCGATGGGTGCCGCCGGTGTGGTCGCCGCAGCGGCCGCCTCCGCGGTTGGTTTCTCCCTCGCTGCGTTCGTGACGCCGTGGCTCTCGCCGCGCCTCTCCCAGATCCCGTATGCCGTCCGAAACCTCGCGCTCGGGGGGCTCACCTGCGCGGCGCTCGGGCCCTTCCTCGCGCCGTGGAGCATCCTCGTCGTCGCCTTCGTCGTCGCCTTCGCGTCCCAGTGCATCAAGATCACCGTCGACAGCCTCATGCAGGCACACGTCCCCGACCAGCTGCTCGGGCGGGCGTTCTCCGTCTACGACATGGTCTACAACGCCGGCCTCGTCGCGGCCGCAGCGCTCGGGGCGCTGACGCTCCCGGAGTCCGGCCTTGCATGGTGGCCCCTCCTCGGGCTCGCGGTCCTCTACGCCGTGGCGGCCTGGAGCCTGTCCCCCGTGTGGCGCTGGGCAAGCCGCCTCGACCGCACCCGGCCACTAGGCTGACCGCGTGCTCCCCCAGCTGACCGCGACGCGTTACGTCACGCCGCTCAAGGAGGGCGGCTCCCTGCCCGGCATCGTCGAAGCCGACGACGACGGGACCTACGTCCTCAAGTTCCGTGGGGCGGGGCAGGGCCTCAAGGTCCTGGTCGCGGAGGTCCTCGTCGCCGGGCTGGCCCGACTCATCGAGGTGCCGGTCCCCGACCTCGCCGTCATCGAGCTCGACCCGCGGATCGCGAAGTACGAGGCGGACGAGGAGGTCCAGGACCTCCTCACCGCGTCCGTGGGCAGCAACCTCGGCGTCGATTTCCTCCCCGGGTCGCTCGGCTACGACGGCTCCCGCCCGCCCGGAGCCGACCTCGCAGAGCGGATCATCTGGCTCGACGCGTTCACGGCCAACGTCGACCGGACCTGGTCCAACCCCAACCTGCTCGTCTGGCACGGGCGGACGTGGGCCATCGACCATGGGGCCGCGCTCTACTTCCACCACTCCTGGCCGAGCCGCCCGCCGGCCCCCGAGCGGTTCGCCGCCCAGGCCTTCGACGCGAGCCGGCACGTCCTGCGCGACGTCGCCGGCAACGTTGCGGCCCGCCACGACGAGCTCGCGGAGCGGCTGACGGACGATGCCATCGACGCAGCCGTCGCCGAAGTGCCGGAGCAGTGGCTCGAGCCGACCGCCGAGCTCCCGGACGCGCCCGCGGTGCGAGCGGCATACGGCACGATGCTCCGGGCCCGCCTCGCGACCCCAGGCGCCTGGCTGCCGACAGGGGTGCGCGCGTGAACGCCTACCAGTACGTCCTGCTCCGCCTCGTCCCCCGGGTCGACCGCGAGGAGTTCATCAACGTCGGGGTGGTGCTCTACTCGCAGGACGCCGGGTTCCTCGACGCCGCCTGGGAGCTCGACGAGGACCGCGCCGCGGCGCTCGCGCCGACGTGCGACCTCGACGGGGTCCGCGGCATGCTCGAGCGGGTCCGCGCGGTCTGCCACGGTGAGACGGGACGTGGACTGCCGACCCTCGACAAGCCCGGCCAGCGGTTCGGCTGGATCATCGCCCCCCGTTCCACGGTCGTCCAGCCGGGCCCGGTGCACGGCGGGCTCTGCGACGACCCCGCGCACGAGCTCCAGCGGCTCCTCGACCATCTCGTACGAGTGTGACGCGCCCTCGCTGGGTACCGACGAAGCGCCGGGGACTGCTCAGGAACGGCGTCGCAGGGCCCACATGGCGACGGCGGAGGCCGCGGCCACGTTGAGCGAGTCGACCTCACCCGCCATCGGGATCCGCACGGTCAGGTCGGCGGCGGCGACCGTGCGCGAGGACAGGCCGTCGCCCTCCGTGCCGACCACGAGGGCGAGGCGCTCCGGCGGGGCCGCCTCGAGCTCGTCGAGGGAGACCGAGTCGTCGGACAGGGCCATGGCCGCGACCGTGAATCCGGCGTCATGGAGCACCTCGATCCCCCCGGGCCAGGGGTCGATGCGTGTCCACGGGACCTGGAAGACCGTGCCCATCGACACCCGGATCGACCGACGGTAGAGCGGGTCCGCGCAGCGCGGCGTCACGAGGACGGCATCGACTCCGAGGGCTGCGGCGCTGCGGAAGATCGCACCCACGTTGGTGTGGTCGACGATGTCCTCGAGCACCATGACGCGGCGCGCCTCCCGGACGAGGTCGGTCACCTCTGGGAGCACCGGACGCTGCATCGACGCGAGTGCCCCCCGGTGGAGGTGGAACCCCGTCAGGCGCTCGATGACCTCGTGCTCCCCCACATAGACCGGCACCCCGTCGGCCTCCGCCTGCTCGACCAGGTCCGCGAGGTCGGTGAGCCAACGGCGCGCCATGAGGTACGACCTCGGGCGGTGGCCCGCCCTGAGGGCCCGGCGGATCACCTTCTCGCTCTCGGCGATGTAGAGGCCCCGCTCGGGCTCGGCCCGCCGGCGCAGGGCGACGTCGGTCAAGGACACGTAGTCGCGCAGGCACGGGTCGGACGGGTCGGTGATCTCGGTCGGCACGCCGCACAGGCTACGCGGTGCCCGGTGACCGGCCCGACCCGTCAGGACAGCCAGACCAGCTTGACGAAGGCGACGAGCCCGATCGTGATGATGAGCCCTCGGAGCACGGCGGGCGGGATGCGTCGGCCGACCCGCGCCCCGACGATGCCGCCGACGAAGGACCCTGCGGCGATGAGGGCCACGATCCGCCAGTCGACCTCGTCGCGGGCGAAGAGGACGAAGACGACGGCCGCGACGACGTTGACGATGAGGGCGAGGACGTTCTTGTAGCCGTTGAGCCGCTGGAGCGGCTCGGAGCTGAGGGCACTGAACAGGCCCATGAGCAGGACACCCTGGGCGGCACCGAAGTAGCCGCCGTAGGCGCCGGCGAGCAGGACCCCGGCTCCCATGACGGGCCCGTGCCAGGCCGGCACCGGCCGGCCCTCGTGCCCGACGGTGCTCGCCTGGATCCGCGGCCCGGCGATGACGAGGACCACCGCGATGAGGATGAGGACCGGCACGATCGCGCTGAAGGCGCTCGGGGGCAGGACGAGCAGGAGCGAGGCGCCAATGACCGAACCCACGAAGGACAGCGGCATGAGCCGTCGCAGGGTCGGCGCCTGACCGGTCAGCTCGTGCCGGTAGCCCCACGACCCGGTCATCCCGCCGGCGACGAGCCCGATGTTGTTGGACACGTTGGCAACGAGCGGGTTGACACCGAAGAAGAGCAGCGTCGGGAACGTGATGAGGGTGCCGGACCCGACGATCGTGTTGATCAGGCCGGCACCGACGCCTGCCAGCGCGATGGCGAGGGCCGACCAGAAGGACACCCGGTCACCCTACAAGCGGGTGACCGGGTGTCCGGCGCGGGTCTGGGTCTGGACTCAGCCGGCCGTGGGCGGCTCCGGGTCGGGGATCGAGGAGTCAGCTGCCGGGGGGTCTGCCGCCTTCCGCGTCGACGGGGCCCGGCCGGGCGCACGGCGGATCGGCGGCTGCTCACGTGGGATCGGCGCGGCGTGCTCCGTCGACTCGGCACTGGCCTGGGCCGCCTGGCCGCGGGCCTCCGCGAGGGCCTTGGCCGGGTCCTCGAGGACGGTCTCGGCGAAGGCGTCGGTGCCGAGGTCGCCGGGCTCGACCCACTCCTCCTCCTCGGCGAGGGCAGCCTTGGAGTCGGTGCCGCCGAGCGCCCCACCGATGCCACGGAGGGCATCGGTCAGCTCCGACGGGATGATCCACATCTTGTTGGAGTCGCCACTCGCGATCTGGGGCAGGACCTGGAGGTACTGGTAGGCGAGCAGTTTCTGGGTGGGCTTGCCGCGGTGGATCGCGCTGAAGACCTGCTGGATCGCCCGGGCCTGGCCCTGGGCCTCGAGGATGCGGGCCTGGGCCGAGCCCTCGGCGCGCAGGATCTGGCTCTGCTTCTCGCCCTCCGCGGTGAGGATGGCCGACTGCTTGAAGCCCTCGGCGGTGAGGATCGCCGCGCGACGGTCACGCTCGGCGCGCATCTGCTTCTCCATCGAGTCCTGCACCGAGGCCGGCGGGTCGATGGCCTTGAGCTCGACGCGGTTGACCCGGATGCCCCACTTGCCGGTGGCCTCGTCGAGCACGCCGCGCAGCTGGCCGTTGATCTGGTCGCGGCTCGTCAGCGTCTGCTCGAGGTCGAGCGAGCCAATGACGTTGCGCAGCGTGGTGACCGTCAGCTGCTCGATGCCCTGGATGAAGTTGGCGATCTCGTAGACGGCAGCCTTCGCGTCGTTGACGGAGTAGTAGATGACCGTGTCGATGTTGACCACGAGGTTGTCGGAGGTGATGACCGGCTGGGGTGGGAAGGTGACGACCTGCTCGCGCAGGTCGATGTTGGCGCGGACCTTGTCGACGAACGGGATGAGGAAGTGGATCCCCGCCGTCAGCGTCCTGTTGTAGCTGCCGAGCCGTTCGATGATCTGCGCCGTCTGCTGCGGCACGATTCGCACGGTGCGCAGCACGATGATCAGCGCGACGGCGATGACCAGCAGCGGAATGATGAGTACCGGGTCCACGTCCTACTCCCTGCTCGTACGCGTCCGGAGGACGCGCAGTCTCTCGGGCGGACCGGTCGGCCCACCCGTCGTTCGTTGACGACTCAGCTGCCGATGACGCGGGCGCGGCTCACGACCGCCGTGGCCCCGTCGATGGCGTCGACGATGACCTCCTCGCCCGGCTCGATGCTCTCGCCCAGCGTGCGCGCCGACCACGTCTCACCGGCGAGCTTGATCTGTCCCCCGGAGGTCGTGACCCGGTCGAGGACGAACGCGGCTCGACCGAGATTGGCGTCGGTCCCCATGCGGTGGGGTTCGGTGACGCTGAGCCGCCTCTTGAGCCACGGACGCACGAGGGCGAGAAGGGCCACCGCGACCACGGCGGCCACGACGGCCTGGATCGGGAAGGATGCGCCGAGGGCGGCGGCGACCGCACCACCGAGGGCTCCCCCACCGAGCATCAGGAAGGTGAAGTCGACGGTGGCCGCCTCGATGGCGACGAGCACGAGGGCGGCACCGAGCCAGACCAACCACGCGTATCCCTCGAACACTGCGCCACCCTGCCTTCTCTCGCGTCACGCCGATGGCGCCACGTCCCCATGTGTCACCCCTGTGACGTCTCCGATTCTGCCTCAGTTCCCTGCGTGGACAACCGGATCACGAGGTCACGATTCGGGGCGGATGCGACGGTCCTGGAGCGATGCACCAGCGGTCGCGGGGCCCTCCGTCGGGCGTCACCTGGTCCCCTCGGGACCGGCCCCGGTGTCGGTCAGGCGCGTGCGCGGGCGGACCAGCGGTCGCCGTGGCGCTCGAGGACGAGCGGCAGCCCGAAGGTCGCGGAGAGGTTGTCCTCGGTCAGGGTCAGCGCGATCGGCCCCGCCGCCACCACGCGTCCGCCGCGGAGCATGAGGACATCGGTGAAGGACGGGGGGATCTCCTCGACGTGGTGGGTCACGAGGACCATCGCGGGCGCCTCGGTGTCGGCAGCGAGGTCGCCGAGCCGACGCACGAGGTCCTCGCGGCCGGCGAGGTCGAGGCCCGCGGCCGGCTCGTCGAGGAGCATGAGCTCGGGGTCGCTCATCAGGGCCCGGGCGATCTGGACGCGCTTGCGCTCGCCCTCGCTCAGGGTGCCGTAGCGACGGTCGGCGAGGTGTTCTGCGCCGAGCGTCCGGAGCAGCTGCATCGCCCGGACGTAGTCGAGGTCGTCGTAGGACTCGTGCCAGCGTCCGATGATGCCGTAGGAGGCAGTGACGACGACGTTGCCGACGAGCTCGTCGCCGGGGATTCGCTCGGCCATCGACGAGCTGGCGAGACCGATCCGCGGACGCAGCTCGAAGACGTCGACGGCCCCGAGGACCTCGCCGAGGATGCCCGCGACACCGGTTGTCGGGTGCATCCGGGCCGCGGCGATCTGCAGGAGCGTCGTCTTGCCGGCGCCGTTGGGGCCGAGCACGACCCAGCGCTCGCCCTCCTCGACCTCCCAGGTGACGTCGTCGAGCAGCGTCGTGGCACCGCGTCTCACGGTGACTCCGGCGAGGGCGAGGACGTCACTCATGCGATGACCCTATGACACCGCCACAGGGCTGCGACGGGGGCACACCCTTACGATGGCGGGATGTCCGAGCTGCCCGCCTCCGTGCGACTCGCGCTCTGGGTGACGACGGCGTGGCGGGGTGAGCTGAGCACGTCCGACGCGCTCCGCCGCTCCTTCCCCGACGTCGACCACGTCGCCGGCGACCTCGCCCGGCTCGACGTGTGGCGCGACCTCGGCGAGCGGGCGCTCTTCGTCGCGCTCCCCCGCCCGGGCGACCTGAGCCGTATGCCGCGGGGCTCGGCGAGCGGCTCTGCTCACGCCGCGGCGACGGGCGAGTGCGTCTTCGTCGCGGGACTGGGCGGCCTGCTCGTCCCCACCCTGACCGAGTTCGGGCCCGAGGGCGACATCGGCCTCCGGGTCGACTGGACGGCCTACGACGCGGACCCCGTCCCGCGGCACCGGATGGAGATGCTCGACCTGCGTCAGGTCGAGCGTGACCTGCTCGAGCGCCTGCGCGACCACGTCCGCGCCTTCGAGTCGGTCGGCGGCGCCCCGTGGGGCCACGCGGCGCGGGCGGAGGCCGAGGCCGCCGTCGACACCGGACTCTGGGGGCTGCCCGACGACACGCCCGGCCGCGCGCTGCGCGTCATGGCGCTCGCCGCGAACGCCTCCCAGCTGGCCCACCACGCGAGCAGCCTGAGCGCCCTCGGTTCCGGAGGGCTCGACGCCGTGACGGCGGGACGACGCGACGTGCTCCTCCGGACGCTCGCGGGCGATGCCGACGCGGCGCTCGCGGACGCGACGAACATCGCCGTCATGGCCCTCGCGGGATGGCGCCCGGCCTGAGCGCGACCGGTCAGCCGACCGGTCAGCCGGCTCCGGTGAGGAGGGCGACGACGGCCCTGGCATAGGCGCGCTCGGCGTCGATGTCGACGCACCGCGCGACGATGCCGACACTCGTGCGCAGCGACACGGCATACCCACCCTCGAGGGCCTCGAGCGCGACGAACGCCTCGCCGAGGACCTCGCGCAGCTGGTCCTCCCTCGGGAGCCAGACGACCTTGCTCTGCTCGATGCTGTCGAGCGCCCACTCCGTCGTGCCGTTGAAGCCGATGACGTCTCCTGTCGCGAAGTGGTGCACGTCGACGGTGAGGTCGCTGATGACGAAGACCTCGTCCTCCATCCCGTCGACGGGAAGGACGAACCGGTCCCCGGTCGCGGGCCGCCAGGTCAGGCCCGCGTCGGTGAGCCGGCGGGCGAGCTCGATCGTCAGCATGCCCCATCCTCACATCCCCTCGTCGACGTCGGAAGGTCCGCCTACATTGGCCGCATGACGAGCCCACCCGAGCTGACCCCCATCGACGAGTCGACGTTCGAGACCGTCCTGTGCATCGCCGCCCATCCCGACGACCTGGAGTACGGCGCTGCGGCAGCCGTCGACCGCTGGGTCCGGGCCGGCAAGACGGTGACCTACCTGCTCGTGACGCGAGGTGAGGCCGGCATCGACACGGTCCATCCCGACGAGGCGGGCCCGCTTCGCGAGCAGGAGGAGCGCGACGGGGCGGCGGAGGTCGGCGTCGAGGTCGTCGAGTTCCTCGACGGGTTCCGCGACGGCGTCGTGGAGTACGGCCTCCCCCTGCGGCGCGCGCTCGCCCGCGAGATCCGGATCCGGCGACCCGACCTGCTCGTCACCCTGACCCACGCCGAGCAGTTCGCGGGTGGAGGGACCAACCAGGCCGACCACCGCGCGGTCGGTCTCGCCGTCATCGACGCGAAGGCGGATGCGGGCAACCGGTGGATCTTCCCCGAGCTCGTCGACGAGGGGCTCGAACCGTGGCAGGTGCGCCAGGTGCTCGTCTGCGCGGACCCGGCACCGACCCACTGGGTCGACGTCTCGGGTCACTACGAGGCGGCGGTGGCCTCGCTGTCACGGCACGAGCGCTACCTGTCGGCGCTCGGGCCGGAGTATCCGAGCCCGCGCGACCTGCTCCAGCGGATCCTCGGCGGGCCCGCGGAGCTACTCGACGTCGAGCACGCCGTCGCCGGGCGCCTCGTCAGCTGAGCACCTGCCGGTAGACCTCGAGCGTGCGCTCGCCGATCGAGCCCCACGAGAACGAGTCGACGGCGCGCTGCCGCCCGGCGAGGCCGAACCGGCGGGCGCGCTCGGTGTCGGACACGGCGTTCGTGAGGGCGGCCGCGAGGTCGTCGACGAACCGGTCCGGGTCGACCGGTGTGCCCGTGCCGTCCTGGACCTGCTCGATCGGCACGAGCCAGCCGGTCTCGCCGTCGACGACGACCTCGGGGATGCCGCCGGTTGCCGTCGCGACGACGGGCAGCTCGCACGCCATCGCCTCGAGGTTGACGATGCCGAGGGGCTCGTAGACGGAGGGGCACGCGAAGACCGTTCCGTGGCTGAGCAGGGCGATGACCTCGGCACGAGGAAGCATGTCGGGGATCCAGACGACGCCCTCGCGCTCCGCCCGGAGGCCCTCCATGAGGTGCTCGACCTCGGCCAGGATCTCGGGCGTGTCGGGCGCACCGGCGCACAGGACGAGATGGACCCCGGCCGGAAGCTGCGCGCACGCGCGGAGGAGGTAGGGCAGGCCCTTCTGGCGGGTGATCCGGCCGACGAAGACGACGGCCGGGCGGTCGGGGTCGACCCCATGCCTGATGACCGTCTCGCGCGCGGCGGGCGACCGGTCGGCCGCCCAGAGCTCGGAGTCGATCCCGTTGTGCACCACGTGAACCCGGCCGGGGTCGAGGGACGGGTAGCTCTTGAGGATGTCCTCGCGCATCCCCGCGCTCACGGCGACCACGCCCGCGGCGGCCTCGTAGGCGGTGCGCTCCGCCCACGACGACACGCGGTAGCCGCCGCCGAGCTGCTCGGCCTTCCACGGCCGCATCGGCTCGAGCGAGTGAGCCGTGACCACGTGCGGCATGCCGCCGAGGAGCGACGCGACGTGGCCACCGAAGTTGGCGTACCACGTGTGCGAGTGCACGAGGTCGGCGCCGACGCAGTCACCGGCCAGGGTCAGGTCGACGCCGAGCGTCTGGAGCGCCGGGTTGGACGAGGCGAGCTCGGGCAGGTCCGCGTAGGCCGTGGTCCCCTCCTCGTCGCGGGGCGCGCCGAAGCAGCGGACCCTGACGTCGATGTCCCCCCGCGCGCGCAGGGCCCGGACCAGCTCTGCCACATGGACCCCGGCGCCTCCGTAGATGGCCGGCGGGTACTCCTTGCTCAGGATGTCGACGCGCACAGGGCGAGCGTAGCCGGGCCACGAGAAAACGGCCCGTGTTCTGCGGACAGTTCCTGTTGCGGTCCCATCCTCTGGCCCTAGGGTGACGACATGGCCCGACGAAGCCCATCCGCAGGTCCGAAAGTCCTCGCCATCGTGCTCGCGGGGGGTGAGGGCAAGCGGCTGATGCCCCTCACCGCCGACCGGGCCAAACCAGCGGTTCCCTTCGCCGGGATCTACCGCCTCATCGACCTCGCCCTGTCCAACGTCGTCAACTCCGGCTACCTCAAGGTCGTCGTCCTGACGCAGTACAAGTCGCACAGCCTCGACGCGCACGTGACGAAGACGTGGCGCATGTCGACGCTTCTCGGCAACTACGTGACGACGGTCCCGGCCCAGCAGCGGGTCGACAAGAACTGGTACCTCGGCAGCGCGGACGCGATCTTCCAGAGCCTCAACCTGATCCATGACGAGCGGCCCGACATCGTCGTGGTGGTCGGCGCCGACCACGTCTACCGCATGGACTTCAGCCACATGGTCGAGCAGCACATCGAGTCGGGGGCGAGCGTGACCGTGGCCGCGATCCGCCAGCCGATCTCGATGGCCGACCAGTTCGGGGTCATCGAGGTCGGGGCCGATGACCCGACCAAGATCGCCGCCTTCCGCGAGAAGCCGACCGACGCCAAGGGTCTCCCGGACAGCCCCGACGAGATCCTCGCCTCCATGGGCAACTACGTCTTCACGGCAGCCGCCCTCGAGGACGCCGTCTGCCGCGACCGGGAGCGCGAGGGCAGCAAGCACGACATGGGAGGCGACATCGTCCCCGACTTCGTCAGCCGGGGCGAGGCCGCCGTCTACGACTTCAAGGACACCCCGGTCCCGGGGGCGACGGACCGCGACCGCGGCTACTGGCGCGATGTCGGGACGATCGAGTCGTACTACGACGCGCACATGGACCTCGTCTCGATCCACCCGGTCTTCAACCTCTACAACTACGAGTGGCCGATCTACACGCAGCACAGCCCGTACCCGCCGGCGAAGTTCGTCCATGGCAGCGGCGACCGGATCGGTGAGGCCCTCAACTCGGCCGTCTCCCCGGGTGTCGTCGTCTCGGGCGCGCACATCTACGCGTCGGTCCTCTCGCCGCTCGTGCACGTCCACTCGTACGCCAGCATCCAGGGCTCGGTGATCCTCGACAACGTCACGGTCAACCGCCACGCACAGATCCGGAGGGCCATCATCGACAAGAACGTCGTGGTCCCCGCGGGATGCCAGATCGGGATCGACCACGAGCACGACCGCGCCCGCGGCTTCCACGTGACCGAGACGGGCATCGTCGTCGTCGGGAAGGGGCAGGTCGTCACCCGATGACCGGCGCCCCCGCCCGGGCCGACGACAACGCGAGGACGCTCGCAGCCTACGAGCAGCGGGCCCAGCTCTATCGCGAGCAGACGCGCGGGGCCGGCGGCGGCGCCGTCGACGCGCTGCTGCGCACGCTGGCCACGCAGGCACCCGAGGGGACCGTGCTCGAGATCGGCAGCGCCCATGGCCGCGATGCCGACGTCCTCGAGTCGCTCGGGCGGCAGGTGCGCCGCACCGACGCGACCCGCGCGTTCGTCGAGATGCAGCGTGCCGACGGCCATGTCGCCGACGTGCTCGACGTCCTGACCGACCGTCTCGTCGACGAGACGGTCGGGCCGTATGCCGCGGTGCTGGCCGACGCGGTCTTCCTGCACTTCACGCCCGCGCAGCTCCGGACGGTCCTGGTCAAGGTCCGCGACGCGCTGGTGGCGGGGGGCCTGCTCGGCTTCACGGTGAAGGTCGGCGAGGGCTCCGAGTGGAGCACCCACAAGCTCGGGGTCCCGCGCTTCTTCCACTACTGGCAGCCGGCTGCGTTGCGGGCCGAGATCGAGGCGGCCGGACTCGAGGTCGTCGCGCTCGAGGTCGAGAGCGGCCCGGTCGTCGACTGGATCGTCGTCATCTGCACCCCTGTCCTGCCCCCGTCCCCGCCCCCGCCCCCGGGCGGAGACTCCTCCGCCTCGATGTCGGGGTGATGAGACCCTGACCTGCCGAGAGTGCCGAACCCGAGGAGCCCGTCATGACATCCCAGCCCGTCAACCCGCTCGTCAACCGGGCCGTCAATCCGGTCGACGAGTCCGCGCCGCTGAGCGCCGCCGACCCGAGGCCCGCCCGAGTGGCCGTCCAGGTCCCACCCCAGCACGCGGCATACGCCGACATCCGCCGGACCTGCGCGGCGCTCGAGGAGATGGGGGTCGACCAACTGCTCACGTGGGACCACTTCTTCCCGCTCAGTGGAGACAAGGGCGGGCTCCACTTCGAGTGCTGGACCATCCTGGGGGCGTGGGCCGAGGCCACCGAGCGCGTCGAGATCGGTGCGCTCGTGACGTGCAACAGCTATCGCAACCCCAATCTGCTCGCCGACATGGCCCGGACCGTCGACCACATCAGCGGCGGCCGGCTCGTCCTCGGTATCGGCTCGGGGTGGGCGCAGCTCGACTACGACGAGTACGGCTACGAGTTCGGGACGGCGGGCGGGCGGCTCGATGCCCTCGCCCGGGACCTGCCGGTCATCCGCGACCGCTGGACCCGCCTCAACCCGGCCCCCACCCGCGACATCCCGATCCTCATCGGCGGCGGCGGCGAGAAGAAGACCCTGCGGATCGTCGCCGAGCACGCGAACATCTGGCACGGCTTCGGCGACGCGGCAGAGATCGCCCACAAGCACCGAGTCCTCGACGCCTGGTGCGCGCGGCTCGGCCGCGACCCGCTCGAGATCGAGCGCTCCGCGGGGGTCGCGTTCGTGCCGGGTCGCAACCCCGATCAGCGCGCGGACTACGCGAGCAACGCCCAGCAGCTCCACGACATCGGCACCCGCCTGTTCACCGCGAGCGTGGCCGCGGCCGCACCCGACCTCGGCCGGGTCCGCGACCTCCTCGCGTGGCGCGACGACGTCAACCGCGGAGTGCGACCCGTCTCCTCCTGATGCCGGACCGGGCGGTCGCATCGCGGATGGTCGGCGAGCCCGACCGTGACGATGGTTAGCCTGACGCGCGTGACTTCACCGAACGCGCAGACCCTCAGCATCACCGTCACGGGAGAGGACCGTCCCGGGGTCACGGGCAGCCTTCTCGGTGCCCTCGCGGGAGTCGGTGCGGAGGTCCTCGACATCCAGCAGGTCGTCGTCCACGGTCACCTCACCCTGGCCGTCGTCCTCGCCCCCGGGCCCAACGTCGAGGAGCTTCGTGACGCCGCCGCCGTCGCCGCCCACCGCCTCGGGCTCACGCTCACGGTGGCGGAGGGCGTCGGGGACAACGCCCGCCCCCGGAAGGGACGCGCCGCGGTCGTCGTCCTCGGGGCCCCGCTCAACGCGGCGGCCGTCTCGCTCGTCACGAGCCGCATCGCCGAGCACGGCGCCAACATCGACCGGATCCGGAGGCTCTCGCGCTACCCGGTGACCACGGTCGAGTTCGACATCTCCGGTGCCGACGTCGCGTCACTGCGCAAGGAGCTCGCGCTCGTCGCCGCGTCGGAGGGCATCGACATCTCGGTGGCCCCCGGAGGTCTGGCCCGGCGGGGCCGACGCCTCGTCGTGCTCGACGTCGACTCCACCCTCATCCAGCAGGAGGTGATCGAGATGCTCGCGGCCCACTGCGGCCGTGAGGAGGAGGTGGCGGCGGTGACCGCGCGGGCGATGGCCGGCGAGCTCGACTTCGAGGAGTCGCTGCGCGCCCGGGTCGCCGTGCTCGCCGGGCTGCCCGAGAGCGTCCTCGACGAGGTTCGGGCCGACATCGTCCTCACCCCCGGTGCCCGGACCCTCGTGCGCACCCTGAAGCGGTTGGGGTTCACGGTCGGCCTCGTGAGCGGCGGGTTCATCGAGATCGTCGGGCAGCTCGCCGACGAGCTCGGCATCGACCACGCGCGGGCCAACCGGCTCGAGATCCGCGACGGCAGGCTCACCGGGGCCGTCGTCGGCGAGGTCGTCGACCGCGCCGGAAAGGCCCGGGCCCTGCGCGACTTCGCCGAGCAGGAGGGCCTGCCGCTCAGCCGCACCGTCGCGATCGGCGACGGAGCCAACGACCTCGACATGCTCGACATCGCCGGCCTCGGAGTCGCCTTCAACGCCAAGCCGCTCGTGCGCGCGCAGGCCGACACGTCGGTCAACGTCCCCTATCTCGACTCCGTGCTCTACCTGCTCGGGATCTCGCGCGAGGAGATCGAGGAGGCCGACCTGGGCGACGGCACGCCGACCCAGGCGCCGCCCGTCCCTCACCAGGATCACTAGGCTGACCGGATGCAGACCAGCGCCGCGCCGACCGCAGAAGGCGCCCAGGGCCCCGTCCGCCGCACCCTGCTCATCATCGGCGGGGCCGAGGACCGCATCGGCCGCTCGGTCGTGCTCAAGCGCTTCGTCAAGCTCGCCGGCGGACGCCGGTCCCGCATCGTCGTCATCCCGACCGCCTCCGGGTATGCCGATGAGGTCTCGGACGCCTACCGCGACGTCTTCACCCGGCTGCGCGGCGGCGAGATCTCCGTCGTCCACCCGACGACGCGACGGGAGGCGGGAGACCCGGCCATGATCGCCCACCTCGATGCGGCGACCGGCGTCTTCCTCACCGGCGGGAGCCAGGTCAAGCTCGCGCAGAACGTCGTCGGGACCCCGGTCGGCAACGCGATCCTCCGGGCCTACGACCGGGGGGCGGTCATCGCGGGGACCTCGGCCGGCGCCTCGATCATGAGCCGGTTCATGATCTCGCTCGGCGAGGAGGGCCTCACCCCCCGGCAGCGCGCGAGCCAGATCTCCGCCGGCCTCGGGCTCGTCGAGGACGTCATCATCGACCAGCACTTCGACCAGCGGGGACGTTACGGCCGCCTCATGTCGATGGTCGCGGCGTCACCCAACCTGCTCGGGATGGGGATCGACGAGAACACCGCCGCCGAGATCCGCGACGGACGGGTCATGTCGGTGATCGGAGCCGGCGCGATCTTCCTCGTCGACGCCCGCAACGCCATCACCGACGCGCCCGACGCCCGCCGGGGGGCTCCGCTGCTCGTCTCGGGCGCGGTGGTGCACACGCTCCCCACGGGCAGTACCTTCGACCTCGAGCACGTCGAGCTGACCGACTTCGTCGAGCGGCATCCCGACATCGCCGGGGCGGTCGTCCCTGCGACGGTGCGGGCCGCCCGCACGACCACCGCAGCGCGCTGACCATCCGGCACCCACGCGCCCGAGGGCCACGAAACGATGCGTGTCCCGACCAACCAGCAGGAGGATCGCCCATGGCCATCGAGGTACCCACTCCCACGGGCCCGGCCCGTCCGGATCTGAGGATCCTCGAGACGCGGATCTACCGCGGCCCCAACGTCTGGTCCTACAGCCAGGCGATCCATCTCGTCGTCGACCTCGGAAGCCTCGAGGAGTACCCCACCGTCTCGCTGCCCGGCTTCACCGACCGGCTCCTCGACGCGGTTCCCGGTCTCGAGCGGCACACGTGCTCGCTCGGCCGGCGCGGGGGCTTCATCGAGCGGATGCGCGAGGGGACGTGGCTCGGGCACGTCGCCGAGCACGTCGCGCTCCAGCTGCAGACGCTCGCGGGCCACGACCAGCGCCGCGGCAAGACCAGGAGCGTCAAGGGCAGGCCCGGTCACTACAACGTGATCTACGGCTACACCGACGAGACCGTCGGCGTCGCCGCGGGCCAGCTCTCCGTCCGGCTCATGAACCATCTCGTCACACCGGAGGAGGGCTTCGACTTCGAGACCGAGCTCAACGCGTTCCTGCGCCAGGCCGACCGCGTCGCCTTCGGCCCGTCGACCGCCGCGATCCTCGAGGAGGCAGCCTCGCGGGACATCCCCTTCATCCGGCTCAACTCCGCCTCTCTCGTGCAGCTCGGCCAGGGGGTCCATGCCCAGCGCATCCGAGCGACGATGACCTCGAAGACCGGGGCCCTGGCCGTCGACATCGCCGGCGACAAGGACCTGACGACCAAGCTCCTCGGGTCGGCCGGTCTCCCGGTCCCGAAGCAGGAGGCCACGCGCACGCTCCGCGGCACGCTCGACGCGGCGCGGCGTATCGGCTACCCCGTCGTGGTCAAGCCCCTCGACGGCAACCACGGGCGAGGTGTCTGCCTCAACCTCACGAGCGACGCAGAGGTCGAGAAGGCCTACGACATCGCGCGGAGCGAGTCCCGCCGAGGCACCATCATCGTCGAGTCGTTCGTCACGGGTCGCGACTACCGCTGCCTCATCGTCGGCGGCAAGATGCAGGCGATCGCCGAGCGCGTTCCCGCCCACGTCGTCGGAGACGGCGCCCACACCGTGCGCGAGCTCGTCGACATCACCAACGCCGACCCACGTCGGGGGGTCGGCCACGAGAAGGTCCTCACGAGGATCAAGGTCGATGCCAACGCCGAGGACGTGCTGGCCGGGCAGGGCTACACCCTGGACTCCGTCCCCGCCGAAGGTGTCACGGTCAAGCTCGCCCTGACCGGCAACATGTCCACGGGCGGCATCTCGATCGACCGGACGTTCGACGCCCACCCCGACAACGTCGAGATCGCCGAGGAGGCCGCGCGGATCGTCGGCCTCGACGTGGCCGGGATCGACTTCATCTGCCCCGACATCACCTTCCCCGTCCGCGAGACGGGCGGCGCGATCTGCGAGGTCAACGCCGCGCCCGGCTTCCGGATGCACACGCACCCGACGATCGGCGAGCCGCAGTTCATCGCCAAGCCCGTCGTCGACCTGCTGTTCCCGCCCGGCTCGCAGTCGCGCGTGCCGATCGTCGCCGTGACCGGCACCAACGGCAAGACGACGACGGCGCGGATGATCGCGCACATCTTCAAGGGGCTCGGGCGCAAGGTCGGGATGACCTCGACCGACGGCGTCGTCATCGACGAGCGACTCGTCATCAAGGCCGACGCCTCCGGCCCCCGGTCGGCACGCATGGTCCTGCAAAACCCCCGGGTCGACTTCGCCGTGATGGAGGTCGCTCGGGGGGGCATCCTGCGAGAGGGTCTCGGCTACGACCGCAACGACATTGCCGTCGTCACCAACATCGCCCCGGATCACCTGGGGCTCAAGGGGATCGACACGTTGCGCCAGCTGGCGGACGTCAAGGCCGTCATCGTCGAGGCGGTGCCCAGGGACGGCTTTGCGGTGCTGAACGCCGATGACCCCCACGTGCGCAACATGCGTCGTCGCTGCTCCGGCGGCATCGTCTGGTTCACCATGTCCGAGCCCGGCAGCGAGGTGCGCGAGTTCGTCGACGACTACTGCCGCCGGGGCGGCCGCGCCGTCGTGCTCGACCCGAGCGACAAGGGCGACATGATCGTCATCAAGCACGGGCGCAGGAGCATGCAGCTCGCCTGGACGCACCTGCTCCCGTCGACGTTCGGAGGCGCGGCCCGCTTCAACGTGGCCAACGCCCTCGCGGCAGCGGGAGCGGCGTTCGCGGCGGGCGCCCCGCTTCACGACATCCGTCAGGGGCTGCGCACGTTCGCGACGTCGTACTACCTCTCCCCCGGCCGCCTCAACCTCGTCCAGGTCGACAACGCCGACGTCTTCATCGACTACTGCCACAACGCGGCGGGCATGAAGGAGCTCGGCGCCTTCGTCGACCGCTACTCCGAGCAGCGCAAGAGCCAGCACGAGCTCGCCCGTCCCTCACGCATCGGCATGATCGGTGCCGCCGGCGACCGGCGCGACGACGACATGCGTGAGCTGGGCGCCGTCGCGGCGCG
The DNA here is from genome assembly GCF_000576595.1 of Intrasporangium oryzae NRRL B-24470. GTDB lineage: Bacteria > Actinomycetota > Actinomycetes > Actinomycetales > Dermatophilaceae > Intrasporangium_C > Intrasporangium_C oryzae. Next base: position 35,157 of record NZ_AWSA01000017.1, read on the forward strand.
GCACTTCGACGTCCTCGTCGTGCGCGAGGACGCCAGGCTGCGCGGGCGCAAGCCGGGCGAGTCCGCCGAGCTCGTCGCCGAGGGCGCCCGCGCCGCGATGGCCGAGGGCGCGCGCTGCCGCCAGGTGGAGATCGTCCTCGACGAGCTCGTCGCGATGCGCCACATCATGGGGCGGACCAACCCCGGCGACCTCGTCGTCCTCTGTGTCGACCAGCACGCCAGCGTCCTCGCCGAGCTCGAGGAGCGGACACAGCACGCCCAGGCGGGTTCCCGAGCCGGCGCAGCCGGTTCGGCGGTCAGCGACCCCGACCTCGACCCCGGGACGCTGACCGAGTCCGCCGAGGCCGAAGGTGACGCGATGGCGGCGGCCACGTCGGAGATCCAGCCCGAGCGCAGCGACGACACGGCGATCTGACCCTGGCTGGCGCGAGAGGGCGGTGCGGGGATCGGCACCGCCCTCTGGCAGGTCCTCCGGCCCGATTCGGTGGGCTCAGCCCCCGGCGGAGGGAGCCGGGGGAACGGGAGCGAGCTCGTCGGCATACGCCCGCAGTGCCCGCCGGTAGGCCTGGGTCTCGGTGTCGGTCGTCCCCTCCAGGGTCGCCCGGATGAGGTCCGCCACCGCTTGACGCTCCTGGCCGAGGTCGGCCTGGACGAGCGCCCGAAGCACGAGGGCCGCCGTGTTGTGAGGCCGGCTCTCGAGAACCCTGGCGATGAGCGCAGCGGCGTCCTCAGGCCGTCCGACGACCCGCAGGCTCGACGCGAGCTGGATCTGGGCCCGGTGCCGGTGCGGCTCCTTGAGGCCGGCGGCGAGCGCGGCCTCGTAGAGGCCGATCGCCCCCTGCTCGTCCCCGGCCGAGTCCTTGGTCCCCGCGAGCTCGTGGAGAAGGCGGGGATCTCCCGGGTGCTGGTCGACGAGCCGCTGGGCGGCCGCGATCCGGGCGTCCTCGTCGTCGAGGGCCCAGACGGCTGCGATCTCGCCCTCGAGCTCGTGCTCGCCGCGGGCCGAGACGACCTTGCGCCGGATCGCGCGCGCGTCGTCGACCTTCCCGCCGTGCTCGCGGATCCAGCGGTCGACCTCGGCCCGCTCGGCGTGGCACATGAGGGCGATGACATCGCCGTCAAGGGTGTGCGGGACCAGCGCCCGGAAGGACGCGAGCTCGGTCCCGTAGCCGGGCACGTCGAGCACGCCGACCTTCGCCAGGCCCTCCCGGAAGAGTCCGAGCAGGGCCTCCGGGTCACGCCCGCGCAGGTAGTGCTCGGCGATCTTGAGGACGACCTCGTCGGCGCCGTGACCCGCGATCTCGCCCATCGACACGACGGCCTCGTCGGCCCGGTCGCCCGCGCAGCCGAGGCTGAGGCGCACCGCGCCGCCCGGTGCCGCGAGGCCGCGCGCGACCTCGAGGAGCGACTCGAGGCCTGCCTCGTTGTGGGCCATGTCCATGATGACCGTGGCGCGCCCGCCGCCCTCGAGCGGCAGGGTGTAGGTGTTGAGGCGTCCCCAGTTGTGCTCGGGGTCGGGTGCGAACGTCCGCAGGCCCTCGATCACGGCCGAGCGGGGGACGCCGAGGCCGAGGGCGGCGGCCGCACCGGCCAGGGCGTTGGCGATGTTGTTGCGTGACAGGCCGCTCATCGTCATCGGGACGTCGACGATCCGCACGAGCCGGTCGGGATCCCCGTTGGGGGAAAGGACCACGATCTCCCCGTCGAGCACGGTGATGCCCCGCCCGCCGGCGTTGATCGACTCCCAGAGGGCCGGCGACCCGGGGTCGAGGCTGAGCGCCCACGGTTTGGCCCTGATCCCGAAGTGCATAGCCCAGACCCGCGGGTCGTCGCCGTTGAGGACGACCCAGCCCTGAGGCTTGGTCACCGTCGTCACGATCGCCTTCACCTCGGCGAGCTGGTCGAGCGTGTCGATCCCCTGGAGGCCGAGGTGGTCGGCGCTGACGTTGGTGACGACGCTGACGTCGTTGGTGGTGACGCCCATCCCCTTGAGCAGCATGCCGCCCCGGGCGGTCTCGAGGATGCCGATGTCGAGCCCCGGGGTCTCGAGCACGGCCCGGGCGCCGGCCGGACCGGAGAAGTCGCCCTCCTCCTTCGTCTCCCCCATGACGACGACGCCGTCGGTGGAGCTCCAAGCGGTCGTGAGACCGGCCGTCATGCACATATGCGCCAGGAGGCGCGTCGTCGTCGTCTTGCCGTTGGTGCCGGTGACGGAGGCGACCGGGACGGTGGGGGTGATGACGCTCGGGCCGGGGCCGTCAGGAGCCTCGAGGATGACGGCGGCCGCGGCCTCGATGACCTCGTCGGCGCGGAGCGGGGCATCGAGCAACCCTGCGAGCACGGCGCCGATCTGCTCCCCCGCCACGCGCCCGCGGGTCCGATGAACCCAAGGGAAGGCGATGACGACGTCGGCGGCGCTACGCCCTGCACGGACGCGGACCCCGAGGCGTCCGGCGCCGATCTCGGTGCCGAGCCGACGGGTGACCGTGCGGAGCAGGCGCATGACGAAGCGCTGGCGCAGGGCGGTCCCGCGCTTGCCCGGCCGGGCCGAGCGCATCCCGAGCCGGGACGCGAGCGCCTCGGCCTCCGTGCGCCTGAGGTCGAGGTAGCCGGGCAGGTGCAGGCTCACCTTGATCGCGGGACGGGCGAAGTAGAGGTTGGGTCCGTCTAGCACGCGGACCTCGTCGACCCGGACCGGAGGCTCGGCCACCGGGCCCCTCTTGCTCGCCCGCTTCGCGGCGCGCTTCGTCGAGCCCCTCGCGGCACGCGTCGCCGAGCCGTTGTCCGAGCCGTTCGTCGGGCTGCTCACGTCGCTGGGACCGGCTCCCGCGACACGCTCCGACAGACCGGTAAACGCCCCGGCCTCCGGCGGCTGGAGGTCGTCGACGGGAGCGGTGGAGGGCGTGCTGGGCGGGGTGCCGGCGTCAGACATGAGCAGGACTCTAGCGAGCCGCGACAGGCACTACGGTCGTCCCTACGGACGCCGCCGCAGCCGTCACTTCAGCCGCCACCTCAGCTGTCAATGCGGTCGTCGCTGCGGCCGTACAGCGGCCGTCACTGCCCCATCGCGTGGACGCCGCCGTCGACGTGGACGATCTCGCCCGTCGTCGCGGGGAACCAGTCGGAGAGCAGCGCGGCGCAGGCCTTGGCCGCGGGCACCGGGTCGTTGACGTCCCAGCCGAGGGGCGCCCGCTCGTCCCAGATCTGCTCGAACTGCTCGAAGCCCGGGATCGACTTGGCGGCCGTCGTGCGGATCGGCCCGGCCGCGACGAGGTTGCAGCGCACGTCCTTGGGGCCGAGGTCCCGGGCGAGGTAGCGGTTCGTCGACTCGAAGGCCGCCTTGGCGACACCCATCCAGTCGTAGACCGGCCACGCGAACTTCGCGTCGAACGTGAGACCGACGACGGCGCCGCCCTCGGACATGAGGGGCAGTGCCGCGACGGCGAGCGACTTGAGGCTGTAGGCCGAGATCTGCAGGGCCGTCGCCACGTCCTCCCACGTGCCCTCGAGGAAGTTGAACGCGCCCTGCGGCGCGAAGCCGATCGAGTGGAGCACCCCGTCGAGACCGTCGACGTGCTCACGCAGGCGGTCGGCGAGGGTGTCGAGGTGCTCCTGGTTCGCGACGTCGAGCTCGATCACCTGGGGCGTCTCGGGCAGGCGCTTCGCGATGGTCTGGGTGATCTTCATCGTGCGCCCGAAGGAGGTGAGCACGACCTCCGCGCCTTCCTCCTGCGCGATCTTCGCGACGTGGAACGCGATCGAACTGTCCATGAGGACACCGGTGACGAGGAGCTTCTTGCCTTCGAGGATTCCCATGTCTGAGAGCTTTCTGCGTGGTGGGCGCGTCGGGCGCCGAGGTCGGTGGGCGGCATACGGCTGTATGCCGCTGGGCGGGCTTGCGGGCCGGGGCTGGGTCAGTGACCCATCCCGAGGCCCCCGTCGACGGGGATGACGGCCCCGGTGATGTAGGCGGCCTCGTCGCTCGCGATGAAGCGGACGACGGCGGCGACCTCCTCGGGCGTGGCGAAGCGGCCGGCGGGGATGGTCGCGAGGTAGGCCTTCTTCTGCTCCTCGGGCAGCACCGCAGTCATCTCGGTGTCGATGAAGCCGGGGGCGACGACGTTGGCGGTGATCCCCCGCCCGCCGAGCTCGCGGGAGATCGAGCGCGCGAGGCCGACGAGGCCGGACTTGGAGGCGGCGTAGTTGGTCTGACCGGGCGAGCCGTAGAGACCGACGACGCTGCTGATGAGGATGATCCGGCCGCGGCGCTTGCGGATCATCCCGGTGACCGCCCGGCGGGCGCAGCGGAAGGCGCCGGCGAGGTTGGTGTCGATGACGGCGTCGAAGTCCTCGTCGCTCATCCGCATGAGGAGGGTGTCGCGCGTGATCCCCGCGTTGGCGACCACGACGTCGACCGGGCCTCCGAAGATCTTCTCGGCCTCGGTGAAGGCGTTGTCGACCGACGCGCTGTCGGTGACCTCCGCCTTGACCCCGGTCAGGCCCTCGGGCGGCTCTCCGGAGCGGTACGTGATGACGACCCGGTCGCCGGCCGCCTCGAAGGCGCGCGCGATCGCGAGGCCGATGCCGCGGTTGCCCCCCGTCACCAGCACGTTGCGCTGCTCGCTCGAATCCACGTGTGCTCCTTCTGGCTGCTCGTCCGGCATGCGTGGCCCGTCCCGCGGGCACGACTGAGCAGAACCTAACGGACTACCCGCCGGTACGCGGACGCGTTCACGGGCTTACAGTGAAGTGGTGGCAGATTCCAAGCAGCAGCCGGTGGTCCACACCGTCACGTCGGCCGCGACGTCGACCACCGACGACCAGGACCAACGGGTCCGGCGCTACCTCACGATGATGGGGATCCGCGTGGCCTGCTTCGGTCTGCTCTTCGTCACGACCGGGTGGATGCGGTGGGTCGCGATCGCCGGGGCAGTGGTCCTGCCCTACTTCGCCGTCGTCGTCGCCAACGCGGTCAGCCCCCGCCAGACCGGCACCATCGAGCCTGTCACCCCGCAGCCCGACCAGACCAGGCGCCTCGAGCAGTGACGTCGCCGACCAACCGGTCCGTCGACACGGGTGCGCCGGACGGGCCGGACGATCACGTCTGCAGCGCGAAGGGCTGCCGGGCCCCGGCGCGGCACGCCGTGATCTGGCGCAACCCCACGCTCCACGTCGAGGGCCGACGCAAGGTCTGGCTCGCGTGCGACGACCACCGCCAGTCGCTCGCCGACTTCGTCGCGCTGCGCGGCTTCCTCATCGAGGTCGTCGGCGTCGAGGACCTGACCGACGCGGACGGCTGAGCCGGACGGCTGACGCGGACGGCTGACGCGGACGGCTGACGCGGGTCGATGCTCGGGTCCTCCGAGCACGGCGCCCGGCGGGCTCGTGGAGGGACGTCAGCCGCCGATCGCCGACATGGGCCGCTCGGGCTGGACGAAGTCGGGCTCGCCGATGCCGTGCCCCCGGCGCTTGCGCCACATCTCGCCGCGCATGAGGTCGAGCAGCTCCTCGTCGCTCGCTCCCGCGCGCATCGGCCCGCGCAGATCGGTCTCGGTCGTCGAGAAGAGGCAGTTGCGGACCTGCCCGTCGGCGGTGAGCCGGGTGCGGTCGCAGGCGGCGCAGAAGGGTGCGGTGACGCTCGCGATGATCCCGACCGTGGCCGGGCCGCCGTCGACGAGGAAACGCTCGGCGGGGGCGCTCCCCCGCTCGGCCGCCGGGAGGGGTGTCAGCGTCCAGCGTTCGGACAGGCGTGCCCGGATCTCGTCGGCCGTGACCATGTCGCGCCGGTCCCAGGCGTGCTGGGCGTCGAGGGGCATCTGCTCGATGAAGCGCAGCTCGTAGCCGCGCTCGAGGCACCAGGCCAGCACGTCGCCGACGGAGGCGTCGTTGACGCCGCGCATCGCGACCGCGTTGACCTTGACCGGGGTGAGCCCGGCCTCGGCCGCGGCCCGCAGTCCGGCCTCGACGTCGGCGAGCCGGTCACGGCGGGTCAGCTGGGTGAAGGTGGTGGAGTCGATCGTGTCGAGGCTGACGTTGACCCGGTCGAGGCCGGCCGCGGCGAGGCCGGTGGCGACGCGCTCGAGTCCCACGCCGTTGGTCGTCATCGCGATCCGGGGCCGCGGTCGCAGGGCGGCGATCCCGGCGACGAGGTCGACGAGGGAACGCCGCAGGAGCGGCTCGCCCCCGGTGAGGCGCACCTGGGTCACTCCGTCGCGCACGAAGAGGCCGATGAGCCGCAGGAGCTCCTCGTCGGTCAGCATCTCGTCCTTGGGCATCCAGGGCAGCCCCTCGGCCGGCATGCAGTAGGTGCAGCGCAGGTTGCACCGGTCGGTGACCGACACGCGCAGGTCGCGGGCGCGACGGCCGAACTGGTCGTCGAGGCCCTCGGGCCGTGCGGTCGGATCGGGGAGGCGCGTCATGAGGCCCACTCTAGGCCGGGTAGCGTCGTAGGGTGCTTCGGCTCTGGCTCACTCGTCGATGGATCATCGGGACGCTCGTCGCGATCGTCTTCGCCGTCGCCTGCTTCTTCCTCGGCCGGTGGCAGTGGGGACGCCACGAGGAGAAGCTGACGAAGGTCACCGCCATCGCCGAGAACTACGGTGCGCCGCCCGTCCCGCTCGCGAACGCCCTGTCGGCCGGTCCACTCACGCCCGAGCGCGAGTGGACGCACGTCACCGTCACCGGCACGTATGCCGCCGGCGCCGACCTGCTCGTCCGCAACCGGACGCTCGACCAGACGGTCGGCTTCGAGGTGCTGACCCCGTTCACGACCGACGGGACGACGCTGCTCCTCGACCGGGGCTGGGTGCCCAACGCAGCCGATGCCGAGACCACGCCACCCGTCGACGCACCGGCTACCGGCGAGGTCACGGTCACGGGTTGGCTGCGCACGGGCGAGCCGAGTCTCGGCCGGGATCTTCCCCCGCCGCAGCTGGCGAGCATCAGCGTCGCCGACGCCCGGGTCCAGCGTCCCGCCGTGGGACCGGCGGACGTCTACGTCGTCGTGGGGGCGCAGTCGCCGGCCCCGGCCCGCGGGGAGCACCCTCTCGCCCTCCTCCCCCGCCCGGAGGAGGGGCTGGGCCCGCACCAGGCCTATGCCTACCAGTGGTGGCTCACCATGCCCGCAGGGCTCGTCTTCGTCGTCTGGGCCATGCGCCGCGAGCTCGCTGCGGGCGCGGAGACGGGAGGCCCGGAGGGGCGCGAGGCGATGCCGGCCCGCAAGCCGAAGAAGGTCCGGATCTGGGACGAGGAAGACGCCTGACGGCGTCAGACCTCGTCCACCGGTGGTCCCGCCACCGTGGCTGCACCGCCCCGAGCCGGGACGAGTGGGGTCACGCGATGTCGAGGGCCGGCTCGGCGTGCGACCCGTTCTTCGTGGTGGCGAACTGGGTGGCGTGGAGGTCTGCGTAGAGACCACCGCTCGCGAGGAGCTCCTCGTGCCGGCCGGTCTCGACGACCCGGCCCTTCTCGAGGACGACGATGAGGTCGGCCTGGCGGATCGTCGAGAGGCGGTGTGCGATGACGATCGAGGTCCGGCCGGCGAGCGCGGCGTCGAGGGCCCGCTGGACTGCGACCTCGGACTCGGAGTCGAGGTGGGCGGTCGCCTCGTCGAGGACGACGACGTCGGGCGCCTTGAGGAGCAGCCGGGCGATCGCGAGGCGCTGCTTCTCGCCGCCACTCAGGCGGTGGCCACGATCACCGACGACGGTGTCGAGGCCCTCGGGCAGCTCGTCGACGAGTCCGCTGATCTGGGCGGCCTCGAGCGCCGAGCGGATCTCTGCATCGGTCGCGTCCGGCCGGGCGTAGCGCAGGTTGGCGCGGATCGTGTCGTGGAAGAGGTGCGCCTCCTGCGTCACGACGCCGACCCGGTCACGGAGCGAGGCCAGCGTCACGTCGCGCAGGTCGAGACCGCCGATCCGGACAGTGCCCTCGGTGGGGTCATAGAGGCGCGAGACGAGCGAGGTGAGCGTCGTCTTGCCCGCGCCGGAGGGTCCCACGAGCGCGACGAGCTGGCCAGGCCGGGCCTCGAGCGAGATGTCGTGCAGGACGGGGCCGCCTGCCTTGCGGTCGCCGGACGAGGTCGACTCGAGCGAGGCGAGCGACACCTCGTCGGCGGACGGGTAGCGGAACGCGACGTGCTCGAGCCGCACCCCGAGAGGTCCGGGAGGCAGGTCGACGGCCCCGGGCCGCTCGGCGACGAGCGGCTGGAGGTCGAGCACCTCGAAGACCCGCTCGAAGGACACGAGCGCCGTCATGATGTCGACGCGAACGTTGGAGAGCGAGGTCAGCGGGCCGTAGAGCCGGGCGAGGAGCGCCGACAGGGCGAGGAGGGTGCCGACCGACAGGGTGCCGGCCACCGCCATGACCCCGCCGAAGCCGTAGACCATGGCCGTGGCGAGCGCGGCGACGAAGGTGAGCACCGCCATGAAGATCGACCGGTTGAGCGAGATCTGGATCCCGATGTCGCGGACCCGGCCGGCGCGCTCGGCGTACTCGGCCTCCTCGCGAGCGGGAACACCGAAGAGCTTGACGAGCAGGGCACCGGCGACGTTGAAGCGCTCCGTCATGCGGGTGCCCATGTCGGCGTTGAGCGTCATCTGGCGGTGGGCCAGCGTGGAGAGCCGGCGCCCCATGAGCCGGGCGGGGATGAGGAAGACGGGCACGAGCACCAGGGAGCCGAGGGTCAGCTGCCACGACAGGGACGCCATCGCGGCGATGACGAGGGCGACGGACACGACGTTGCTGACGACGTTGGACAGCACCGATGTGAAGGCCTGCTGGGCCCCGATGACGTCGTTGTTGAGCCGCGAAACGAGCGAGCCGGTCTGGGCGCGCGTGAAGAACGCGATCGGCTGGCGCAGGACGTGCGCGAAGACCTCGGTGCGCAGGTCGTTGATGAGGCCCTCCCCGATGCGCGAGGAGTACCACCGGGAGACGACGGTCAGGATCGCGTCGAGGACGGCGATGGCCGCCACGACGAGGGAGAGCCGGACGACGACCCCGGAGTCCTTGGGGATGACACCGTCATCGACGAGACGCTTGAGCAGGAGCGGCACCGCGACGACGAGGACCGAGTCGAGGACGACGACGGCGAGGAAGGCGATGATCGGTCGACGGTACGGGCCGGCATACGTGAGGACGCGGCGCCGCGTCCCCGGCGCCAGGGTCTTCTCTGCGACGGACGCGTCACGCGACATCGATCGCATCGCCATCCAAGGCTGCATGCCCACGGTGGTCTCCTTCGTCTCCCTCGATCAAACCGCGAAGCGGTGACAGGGATTCCCCGTGTCCGCCTGGGTCACCGCCGGAAGGAGGCGAGCATCGACAGGAGCAGGCCGGTCTGCGCCTCGCGCTCCCTCCGGGTCTGGGTGGCGTGGTCGGCGTCGACCGCGGAGCGCAGGAGCGGCTTGAGCGCCCGGACGGCGTCTCGAGGGGCCTCGACGAGGCGACCGACGAGCTCGGCCGTCGCCCGGTCGAGCTCGTCCAGCGGGACGGCGGCGTTGACGAGCCCCATCGCGAGCGCCTCCTGCCCGCTGACGGCGCGGCCGGTCGCACACAGCTCGAGGGCCCGCGCGTAGCCGACGAGGTCGACGAGGGGCTTGGTCCCGCCGAGGTCGGGCACGAGGCCGAGGCTCGTCTCGCGCATCGCGAAGCTCGCGTCCGTCGCCGCGACGCGCAGGTCGGCGGCGAGGGCGAGCTGGAAGCCGGCGCCGATGGCATGGCCGTGCACCTGGGCGACGACGACGGCGTGGCAGCGCTGCCACCCGGTGAAGCCTGCCTGGAAGCGCTCGATCCCCGCCTGGATGGACTCGGGGCCGCCGGAGGCGAGCTCGACCATGCTCTCCTCGCCGTCGACGCCTGCGGGCGTGAACATCGCGGTGTCGATCCCGGCGGAGAACGACGGCCCCTCCCCCCGGATGACGACCACGCGGACGTCGTCGGGCACCGCCGCGGCCTGCTCGGCGAGCGCGCGCCAGAGCGAGGGCGTCTGCGCGTTGCGGCGCCCGGGGTTCGCCAGGGTGAGGGTACGGACCGGGCCGTCCGTCTCGACGGTGAGATGGGGGTGTGTCATGGCCGAGACGTTACCGGCCGGTCACCTCATGCGGCAGCGGGTGTGGGCCGGACGCGGAGCACGCCCCACCCGGTGACCGAGGCGGGCTGGACGAGCTCGACGCGGAAGACCCGGACGCACGCGAGACACGACCAGGCCGAGGTCGGGTCGGGCAGCGGCGTCAGGTCGTCACTGCCGCAGAACGGGCAGTCGAGGCGGTGGTCGTCGGGCATGCCACCAAGAGTCCTCGAGCCGACAAGAAAATACAATAAGCGTCCATTATGTGACCGAACACTTCTGCTTATGTTGCTCAGGCGAGCGAGATGAGGTCCTTGTAGTCGGGCCCCCACAGGTCCTCGACCCCGTCGGGCAGCAGGAGGATCCGCTCGGGCTCCAGAGCGTCGACGGCCCCCTCGTCGTGCGTGACGAGGACGACGGCGCCCTCGTACGTCGAGAGCGCACCGAGGATCTCCGCTCGCGACGCCGGGTCGAGGTTGTTGGTCGGCTCGTCGAGGAGCAGGACATTGGCCGAGGAGACGACGAGCATCGCGAGCGACAGCCGGGTCTTCTCGCCGCCCGACAGCACCCCGGCCGGCTTGTCGACGTCGTCGCCCGAGAAGAGGAACGACCCGAGCACCTTGCGCACGTCGGTCTCGCCGAGGTCGGGCGCGGAGGACTTCATGTTCTGCAGGACCGTGCGCTCGACGTCGAGGTTCTCGTGCTCCTGGGCGTAGTAGCCGAGCCGCAGCCCGTGCCCGGGCTCGACCTCGCCGGTGTCCGGCTGGTCGACGCCGGCGAGCATCCGCAGCAAAGTCGTCTTGCCCGCGCCGTTGAGGCCGAGCACGACGACCTTGCTCCCGCGGTCGATGGCGAGGTCGACGTCGGTGAAGACCTCGAGCGACCCGTACGACCGCGACAGGCCGGAGGCGCGCAGTGGCGTCTTGCCGCAGGGCGCCGGCTTCGGGAACCGCAGCTTGGCAACCTTGTCCTGGACGCGCTCCCCCTCGACGCCGGCGAGGAGCCGCTCGGCCCGCTTGGCCATGTTCTGGGCCGCGGTCGCCTTCGTCGCCTTGGCGCGCATCTTGTCGGCCTGGGCGAGCAGGGCGCTCGCCTTCTTCTGGGCGTTGGCGAGCTCACGGCGGCGGCGCTTCTCGTCGGTCTCGCGCTGCTGGAGGTAGGTCTTCCAGTTGACGTTGTAGACGTCGAGCGCCGAGCGGTTGGCGTCGAGGTGGTAGACCTTGTTGACGACGGCGTCGAGCATCTCCGCGTCGTGGCTGATGACGATGAGCCCGCCCTTGTAGGCGCGGAGGTACTCCCTCAGCCAGACGATCGAGTCCGCGTCGAGGTGGTTGGTCGGCTCGTCGAGCAGCAGGGTCTCGTTGCCGGAGAAGAGGATCCGCGACAGCTCGACCCGGCGGCGCTGACCACCCGAGAGCGTCCGGAGGGGCTGCGAGAGGATCCGCTCCTCGAGCCCGAGCGCGCTCGCGATCGACGCGGCCTCCGACTCCGCGGCATATCCACCCTGAGCCTCGAACTCGACCTCGAGCCGGGCGTACTTGCGCATCGCCTTGTCGCGGACCCGCTCGTCGTCGCTGCCCATCCGGACCTCGGCCTCGGAGCGCTGGCGGACGATCTCGTCGAGACCCCGGGCGGAGAGGATCCGGTCGCGGGCGAGGATCTCGAGGTCGCCGGTGCGCGGGTCCTGCGGCAGGTAGCCGACCGGGCCGGTGCGCGTCACGGTCCCCGCGGCAGGCTGGCCCTCCCCCGCGAGGACCTTCGTCAGGGTCGTCTTGCCGGCGCCGTTGCGCCCCACGAGGCCGATGCGGTCGCCCGCATCGATGCGGAAGCTGGCGTCCTCGACGAGCAGTCGCGCTCCAGCGCGAAGCTCGATCCCGGTGGCGACGATCACGGCGTTCCCCTCTCATGTGCCGCACCTCGTCAGCGGCCAGTCAACCCCTCCATTCTGCCAGCGTCGAGAGGGTGGTCTCGACGCGTTTGTCGCGCAGCCGCCTCGCGGCAGCGCGGGCACCCGCACGTCCGCGAGGCGTGCACACTGCCCGCGTTGCGCTCGCTGTCAGGGGGCCACAGTCCTTCACGTATGCCGCCGGGCGCGGTCATCGTCGGCAGCTCGGTCGGCTCGGGGTCGAGGTCAGCGTTGCCGTAGCGGCAGCAGGAGCAGCCGGTGTAGCCGCGGTTCGGCGGCTCGTGCCAGGCGTGCTGGTGACCGCAGGCGCGGCACAGGTGGACGAGGACGCTCACGGCTGCGCGACGGGCATGAGCACCGAGAAGCCGCCATCTGCCCCTCGGATCGCGAGGGGCCGGACGGGACCGTCGAGGACGAGGGCCGGGGGTCCGTCGACCGCCACGAGCGCCTCGTGGAGAAACCCAGGGTCGACGTGGACGTCGGCAGCAGCGGAGTCCTGCGCGAGAACCACGGACCCGTCCTGCACCCGCAGGCCGAGGACAGCCCTTCCGGAATGCGCCCCGACGAGGGCGGCCAGACCGTCCGCGTCCACGTGGTGCCCGGCGTGCAGCGTCGCGCCGGCGGATCCGGCGTCGATGGTCGCCTCCGGCTTCGACCACAGGTACGGGTCGACGATCGGTCGGTAGTCGGGGAAGGTGCCCGGCACGCAGGCACTCTGGAGCCGAGCGCCGCCCGCGAATGCCTCGACGGATGCCTCGTGCAGGACGATCTCGATGATGTCGTCCCGCGCCGACGCCGCCACGACCGCGTCGAGCCAGGCCGTCGGGACGACGCGGCCGGTGGGGTCCTGGGGCGCGAGGGATGGTTCCACGACGGGAGCCACCCCGATGGCCAACCGATGGCGGTCCGTCGCCACGAGGCGCAGGCCCGACGAGCCCATCTCGAGGAGGACCCCCGTGAGGACGACGTGGTCCGCGCCACCCGGCGCCCCCACGACGGGCGCGCCCTCCGGGTCGGCGACGGCGAACCGGACGCACCGGACAGCCCGGGCCAGGGCGGGGGCCATCACGGCGACACGGACCACTCCAGGCACCGACTCCCCGGTCAGCAGGGCGAGGGTGCGACGGATCTCCCACCGCGCGTCGGCCAGGCCCTCCTCGAGCCGGCGCTCGTGCGCGGCCACGACGGCGGCTGCGCCCGAGACCTGGCCCCGGGCGTCCTGCTCGAGGACGAGCGCGACCTCGCCCAGCGGCATACCGACGCGCCGAAGGCCCGCGACGAGACGCGCCGAGCGGACCTGCGCCCCCGTGTAGCGGCGGTAGCCGGACGACGGGTCGACCTCGGCGGGCACGAGGACACCCTGACGGTCGTAGAAGCGGAGGGCGCTCGCCGACAGGCCGCTGTCTCGGGCGACCTCGCCGATGGTCAGAAAGGGCTCGTCGTCGTGCTCACAGGTGCTCACGACGAGAACCCTCGCGTCTCAACCCGGTTGAAGGTCAAGTCCGCGACGGGGTCGCGCAGGGTCCCCGTGGTCGGGGGACCCGGCAGATGCCCTCGGAAACAGCGGGTAACGACGCCGACACATCGATGGCCCACCATGGTGGGCATGAACGCGTCGAGCGCAGGGCCCACGGAGCCCGAGCACCTCACCCCGGAGCACGCCCGGCTCGCCGAGTCACCGGCCCCGGACGGCCCGTGGCGTCTCTGGGGCCCCTACCTCTCCGCGCGCCAGTGGGGCACCGTCCGGGAGGACTACTCCCCCGACGGCAGCGCCTGGTCCGAGTTCCCCTTCGACCACGCCGCCTCCCGCGCCTACCGCTGGGGCGAGGACGGGCTCGGCGGCATCAGCGACCGGTACGGCTTCCTCAACGTCGCCCTCGCCCTCTGGAACGGCAAGGACCCCATCCTCAAGGAGCGCCTCTTCGGCCTGACGAACGAGGAGGGCAACCACGGGGAGGACGCCAAGGAGTACTGGTGGGCCGTCGACGGCACGCCCACCCACAGCTGGATGGAGTGGCTCTACCGCTACCCGCAGGCCGAGTACCCCTACGAGCAGCTCCGCCGGGCGAACCGCGAGCGCAGTCGTTCCGAGCGCGAGTTCGAGCTCGCCGACACGGGGATCCTCGACCGCAACGAGTTCTTCGACGTCATGCTGACGTACGCGAAAGCGGGCCCGGACGACGTCTGCATCCGCATCACGGCGACGAACCGCGGCCCCGAGGCCGCGCCCCTGCACCTGCTGCCGACGATCTGGCTGCGGAACACGTGGGCCTGGGGCACCGACGACAGGGTCACCGAGCTGCGCGAGGTCCGTCGCAACGGTCGCCCCCCGCGCGGGTGCCGAGCCGCGGAGGTGACGCACGGCTTCCTCGGCCGCTACGTCCTCGTCGCTGCCGGGTCGCCCCAGGTCCTCTTCTGCGACAACGAGACCAACGCCGAGCGCCTCTACGGCACGAAGAACCAGTCGCACTACCCCAAGGACGGCATCAACGACCGCGTCGTCCACGGGCGCCGCGCCGCGGTCAACCCCGGCGGGTACGGCAGCAAGGCGGCGTTCTGGTACCGGTGGGACGCCGTCGAGCCCGGCGAGACGGTGACCGTCGACCTGCGCCTCTCCCCCGCCGACCCCGGCCCGCGCACCTTCGGGGAGGACTTCGAAGCCGTCCTCTCCGAGCGCGCCGCCGAGGCCGACGAGTTCTACGCCCACGTCATCCACCCTTCGCTGCCCGACGTCGACCGGCACGTCGCCCGACGGGCGTATGCCGGCCTGCTCTGGGGCAAGCAGCTGTACCGCTACGACGTGCGCCAGTGGATCGAGGGCGACCCGGTCGGGCCACCGAGCCCCGAGCAGCGCACGCACGGGCGCAACGCCCACTGGCGCCACCTCGCCCTCGCCGACGTCCTGTCGATGCCCGACGAGTGGGAGTACCCGTGGTTCGCCGCGTGGGACCTCGCCTTCCATACGATCCCGCTCGCACACGTCGACCCCGACTTCGCCAAGGAGCAGCTGCTCCTCATGTGCCGGGAGTGGGCGATGGCGCCCAACGGCCAGCTCCCGGCATACGAGTGGGAGTTCGGCGACGTCAACCCGCCCGTCCACGCCTGGGCGGCCTGGCACGTCTACCGGATCGACGGCTACCGCGACCGCGAGTTCCTCGTCCGCGTCTTCACCAAGCTCCTGCTCAACTTCGGGTGGTGGGTCAACCGCAAGGACGCCAACGGCTCCAACCTCTTCGAGGGCGGCTTCCTCGGGATGGACAACATCGGCCTGTTCAACCGGTCCGCACCGCTGCCCCCCGGCTTCCGGCTCGAGCAGTCCGACGCGACGAGCTGGATGGCCTTCTACTGCCAGCAGATGCTGAAGATCGCCCTCGAGCTCGCCCGCACCGACAAGGCGTGGGACGACGTCGCGACGAAGTTCATGGAGCACTTCCTCGCGATCGCCCAGGCCATGCGGCACTTCGGCTCCCACGACAAGTCCCTCTGGCACGAGGAGGACGGTTTCTACTACGACGTCCTCGTCCACCCCGACGGTAGGGCGCCGCACATGCGGGTGCGCTCGATGGTTGGCCTGCTGCCCATCCTCGGGGCGACGGAGATCCCCGCGTGGGTCCTCGACGAGTGCCCCGACCTGACGAGCCGGTTCCGGTGGCTCCAGCAGCGGCGGCCCGAGCTCGTCAAGCCGCTCCTCGCCCGCGAGTCCGACGGCCGGATGCTCCTCACCCTCGTCCCGCCGCGGCGGCTGCGGCGCATCCTGCAGCGGATGTTCGACACCGAGGAGTTCCTCTCGCCGTACGGCATCCGCTCGCTCTCGGCGGCCACCCGCGAGGCCGTCACCGCGACGCTCGGTGGTCAGACGGTCTCGATCGAGTACGAGCCGGGCGAGTCGCGCACGGGGATGTTCGGTGGCAACTCCAACTGGCGCGGCCCGGTCTGGTTCCCCGTCAACGTCCTGCTCGCCGACAAGCTGCGCACGTACGGCCGCTTCTTCGGCGACAGCTTCACCGTCGAGGTCCCCACCGGCTCGGGGCGCCACCTCACGCTCGACGAGGCGGCCGACGTCATCGACTCCGGACTCACCGCCCTCTTCCGTCCGGTCGACGGCCGCCGGCCGTCGGACGGCGCCCGGATCGAATCCAGCGACGACCCGCTCTGGTCGGAGCACCCGACGTTCTCCGAGTACTTCGACGGCGACACCGGCGAGGGGCTCGGCGCCACGCACCAGACGGGCTGGACCGCCCTCGTGGCGCACCTGCTCAACCCTCGGCTGCCTCCGGACCCCCGCACGATGGGTTGGGGCTGACGACCGGCGGGTCCGGCCTCGGGTAGCGTGAGCCCCCGTGACCGCGCCCATCACCGTCCGAGACATCACCGCCGCCGAGCACCTCGCGTGGCTGCGCACCCAGCCCTCGGCGAGCTTCCTGCAGACCCCCGCCTGGGGTCAGGTCAAGCAGGACTGGCGCCACGGGTCCGTCGGATGGTTCGAGGGCGAGCAGATGATCGGCGCGGCCCTCGTGCTCTACCGCTCCCTCCCGCGCATCGGCCGGTCGCTCGCCTACATCCCCGAGGGGCCCTGCATCGACTGGGCTTCCCCGCGCCTCGTGGAGCTGCTCCGGGCGCTGCGCGACCACCTCAAGGCATCGAAGGCCTTCGCCCTGCGGATCGGGCCGCCCGTCGCGACCCACCGCTGGCACGCACCGACGATCAAGGAGGCGATCGGCGACGACGCGATCCGGCGCTATGACCAGGCCCGGCCCGACGTCGTCGAGCCGGTCGGGACGGCGGTCGTCGCGACGCTGCGCCGTCTCGGCTTCGAGCACCTCGCCGCCGAGGACGGCTTCACCGCCGGCCAGCCGGAGTATGTCTTCCAGGTGCCGCTCGCTGGTCGCTCCGAGGCCGACGTCCTCGCCGGAATGAACCAGCTGTGGCGGCGCAACATCAAGAAGACGGAGAAGAACGGCGTCACGGTCCGGGTCGGCGACGCCACCGACATCCCGGCCTTCCACCGCGTCTACGTCGAGACGGCCGAGCGCGACCGCTTCACCCCCAGAGGGGTGGGCTACTTCGAGCAGATGTATGCCGCCCTGTCCGCCGAGGACCCCGACCGGATCCGCGTCTACCTCGCCGAGCACGAGGGCGACGTGCTCGCCGCGACGCTCTGGATCCGCGTCGGCGACCACGCCTGGTACTCCTACGGCGCCTCGACCGCCGCCAAGCGCGAGCTCCAGGCCTCAACGGCGATCCAGTGGCGCATGCTCCGTGACTCGATCGCGGCGGGCTGCACCACCTACGACCTGCGCGGGATCACCAACACCGTGGCGTCGGACAACCCCCACATCGGGCTCATCCGGTTCAAGGTCGGCACCGGGGGCGAGGCCGTCCGCCTCGCCGGCGAGTGGGACCTCCCGCTCAACCCCGTTCTCTACAAGGCCTTCTCGCTCTACATGAAGAGGCGGTGAGCATGACCTTCACGCTCCACGTCGACGGCGCCCGCTGGCGCGCCGCCATGGACGCCGTCGTCGCGGCCCGACCCGGCATCGTCCCGGTCGTCAAGGGCAACGGCTACGGGTTCGGCCGGGACCTGCTCTGCGCCGAGGCCTCGCGGCTCGACGTGCCGATGATCGCCGTCGGCACCTACGTCGAGGTCCCGTCGGCGCTCGCCGCCTTCGGGCGGGACATCCTCGTCATGGAGCCGTACCGCGCGGCGATCCACGCGGACCTGCCCGACCTCGGCAACCGGCGCCTCGTCCACACGATCACCACGCGCCCCGACCTCGACCACCTGCGGGTCCTCCAGCCCACGGCCCGCGTCGTCGTCGAGGGGCTGACCTCCATGAAGCGCTTCGGCGCGCCGGCCGCCGCCCTCGGTGACCTCGTGGCCGCGTCGGACGCCCTCGGCGTCACCCTCCACCTTCCCCTCGGCACCGGCCACGTCGCCGAGATCACCTCGTTCATCGAGGCGGCCCCCGGCATGCGCCGCTGGTATCTCTCGCACGTGTCCCCGTCCGAGCTGGCCAGCCTGCGCAGCCGCTACCCCGAGCACCGGTTCCTCGCCCGGGTCGGCACGGACCTGTGGCTCGCCGACCGCTCCGCGTACGAGGTCCGGGCGCACGTCCTCGACGTCCGGCCCGTCGCCAAGGGTGAGACGGCGGGCTACCGCCAGCGGCCGCTGCCGGCCGGCCACCTCGTCGTCGTGAGCGGTGGGACGTCCCATGGCGTGGCGATGGAGTCGCCCGCCTCCGCCGCGACCGCGCGATCGCGCGCGATCGCCGTGGCAGAGGGTGTGCTCGAGGCAGCGCACCGCGTCCGTTCGCCCTTCACCGTCGCCGGGGTCTCGCCCCGGTTCGCCGAGCCGCCACACATGCAGTGCAGCCTCCTCGCCCTGCCTGAGGGCGTGGCGCCACCGCGCGTCGGGGACACGGTCACGGTCAGGATGCGCCTCACCACGGCCTACCCCGACGCCGTCGTCGTCTCCTGATCCGTCGTGACATGCCCGGGGCGCCCCCGGCGCGAGGACGGACACCGCACTAGGCTGAACCGGGTGTGGACCCGGGACGCGCCGGTCCCCCGAGCCCAGGAGCGGTGACATGAGCTTCAACGAGAATGCCCAGCTCGATACCTCGCAGGTCGAGAGCGGCGGGAGCGGCGGTTTCGGCGGTGGGGGTGGCGGAGGTGGCGGCTTCCCCGGGGGCATCCAGGTCGGCGGCGGGATCGGCGGGCTCATCGTCCTCATCCTCGTGATGATCTTCGGCGGCAGCCGGCTCCTCGGCGGTGGCGACTCCGGCTCGACGACGAACGGCGTGCCCTCACAGCAGCTGCAGACCGACCAGGTCGCCGCGGCCGGGCAGGTGCAGGACTCGGCCTTCTCGCAGTGCAAGACGGGCGCCGACGCCAACAGGGACGACGTCTGCCTCATCGTTGCGACGGTCAACAGCGTCCAGGACTACTGGACCAAGACCCTGCCCAAGTACAACCTCAACTACGAGCCGGTGAAGACCGTCATCTACCAGGGCCAGACCCCGTCCGGCTGCGGCACCGCCAACGCGCAGGTCGGGCCCTTCTACTGCCCGCTCGACAAGAAGGTCTATGTCGACGCCAGCTTCTTCCAGGAGCTGCAGAGCCGCTTCGGCGCCGACGGTGGGCAGCTGGCCAAGGAGTACGTCATCGGCCACGAGTACGGCCACCACGTCCAGGACCTCCTCGGCATCCTCAACCGCGCCCAGCAGGACCCGCAGGGGGCGAACTCCGGTGCGGTGCGCATCGAGCTCATGGCCGACTGCCTGGCCGGGACGTGGGTCAAGCACGCGACGGAGACGACGGACGCGAACGGGACGACCCTGCTCAAGCCGATCACCGATGCCGACATCAAGTCGGCGCTCTCGGCGGCCTCGGCTGTGGGCGACGACCGGATCCAGCAGGCCGCCCAGGGCCGGGTCACGCCGGAGACGTGGACCCACGGCTCGGCGGCGGCGCGCCAGAAGTGGTTCATGCAGGGCTACGAGACCGGCGACATCAACCAGTGCAACACCTTCGGCGTCGCGACGGTCGGCTGAGGCAGCCCGTCGCGAGCCGCGTGGCGCGTCGTCGGGGACGGCGTGGCCACGCCACTAGGCGCCCGGGGTCGCGGGCCGGGTGGTCTCGGTGAGGGCGATCCGGACCGCCCTGCCCCGGCGCAGGGCGGTCTCGAGGACGTCGCGCCGCGGGTCCGGCAGGTCGAAGAGCTCGCGCACGGGCAGCCCACGGAGGGCCCGCAGCGCCGGCGCGTCCAGCACCTCGCCCACGAGCGCCCGGTCTCCCCCGACGACGAGACCACGGGGTATGCCGCTCGCTCCCGTCCGCGGCGACTCGTCGTCCCCGAGGAGCACCGTCCGCGCGTGCGCGACGACCGCGCCGACCAGCTCGTCGGCCTGGTTGGCGCGGCGGCGGGCGAAGCGCTGCTGCGACCAGCCGCCCGCGGCCGTGCGGGACTGGACCCTCCGCGTGCCCACCTTCGACGAGGTGAACGCGCCCGCGTGGGCCAGCCCGACGGCATACCCGCCCCTGCGGATGAGGACGAGACCGAGGGGGTCGTACGCGAAGGGTGTCGCCACGGCGGTCGACCCGTCGGCGGCCATGGCTGACACGACGATGCCGCCCGGAGTCTCCTCCGTGGCGACATCGACCGCTCCGTGCCGCTCGGCGAACCCGGCGAGCCACCGGTCGAGGCGCTCGGGGGCGACCTCGACCACGCGGGTGGTCATCGACCGGGCCGGCGGCTCAGAGGTTGAAACCGAGCGCGCGCAGCTGCTCGCGCCCGTCCTCGGTGATCTTGTCGGGGCCCCACGGGGGCATCCACACCCAGTTGATCCGATGCGTCGCGACGAGCCCTTCGAGGGCCTGGGCCGTCTGGTCCTCGATGACGTCGGTGAGGGGGCAGGCCGCCGACGTCAGCGTCATGTCGATGACGGCGTGGGACTGGGCGTCGACGGTGATGCCGTAGACGAGACCGAGGTCGACGACGTTGATGCCGAGCTCGGGGTCGACGACGTCGCGCAGGGCCTCCTCGACGTCGGCCACGTTGGCCGGGTTGGCCGAGCTGCCGGAGCCGGTGGCGGTCTGGGTCATGACTGCACTCCTTGGGGGGAGGTCGGGAGGGTGGCCGGGACGGAGGCCCGGTTCGAGATGTCGACGCCGGCGCGAGCCAGGGCGTCGGTGAAGGCGGTCCAACCGAGCAGGGCGCACTTGACGCGGGCGGGGTACTTCGAGACCCCCGCCAGCGCGACGCCGTCGCCGATGACCTCCTCGTCGCCGACGACCTTGCCGCGCGAGGTGAGCATCTCGCGCATCGCCGCGAAGGTCTCGAGGGCCTCGGTGACCGGGTGGCCGATGACCTCGTCGGCGAGGACGGAGGTCGACGCGACGGAGATCGAGCAACCCTGGGTGCGGTAGGACACGTCGGTGACGACCGCGTCCTCGCCCTCGCCCGTCACGTCGACCCGCAGGGTGACCTCGTCGCCGCACGTCGGGTTGATGTGGTGGACCTCCGCGTCGAACGGCTCGCGCAGGCCCGCGTGGTGGGGTCGCTTGGAGTGCTCGAGGATGAGCTCCTGGTAGAGGTCCATCTCAGCTCGCTCCAGCCGTCGCCGGCTCGTCGTGGGTCAGCTCGACCGCGGCGGGCCCCTGCTCGACGTCGAGGCCGAAGAGGACGGGCACCCGGTCGAGGGCGGCGAGCAGCGCCGCGACGTCGTCGAGCGTGTTGTGGACGGCGAACGACGCGCGCGTCGTCGCCGCGGCGCCGAGGGCCCGGTGGAGCGGCCAGGCGCAGTGATGCCCGACGCGGACCGCGACCCCCGCGTCGTCGAGGACCTGACCGACGTCGTGGGCGTGAACGCCGTCGACGACGAACGCGACGGCACCCCCGCGGGGCGTCCCCCGCTCGGGACCGACAACCCGGACCCAGGGACGGTCGGCGAGGCCAGCGAGCAGGGCGTCGACGAGGCGAGCCTCGTGCGCCTGGATCCGCTCGAGACCGATCCGCTCGATCCAGCGGACGGCCGCGGCGAGCCCGACCGCCTGCGCGGCGTTGGGCACGCCCGCCTCGAACTTCTGCGGCGGCGGCGCCCACGTCGAGCGCTCCATCGTCACGAGCTCGATCATCGACCCACCCGTGAGGAACGGCGGCATGACCTCGAGAAGCTCGCTCCGCCCCCAGAGGACGCCCACACCCATCGGGCCGTACATCTTGTGGCCGCTGAAGGCGATGAAGTCGGCGCCGAGGGAGGCCACGTCGACGGGCAGGTGTGGCACCGACTGGCACGCGTCGACGACGACGAGCGCTCCGACGGCGTGCGCGCGCGCCGCCAGCTCGGTCACCGGGTTGACGGTGCCGAGCACGTTGGACACGTGGGCGAGGGCGAACACCTTCGTCCGCTCGGTGAGCAGGTCGTCGAGCGAGGATAGGTCGAGCGCGCCGTTCGCGCCGAGCGGGATCCACCGCAGGGTCGCCCCGGTTCGACGGGCCAGTTCCTGCCAGGGCACGAGGTTGGCATGGTGCTCCATCTCGGTGACGAGGATCTCGTCACCGGGCCGCAGCACGAACCGCTCGTCCTTGGGGTCGTCGGTCGGCGCCGCGTTGGAGAAGGCGTACGCGACGAGGTTGATCGCCTCGGTCGCGTTCTTCGTGAAGACGACCTCGTGCGGGGGCGCGCCGATGAACGCCGCGACCGTCTCGCGGGCCGCCTCGAAGTCGTCGGTCGCCTCCTCGGCGAGCTGGTGCGCACCGCGGTGGACGGCCGCGTTGTGATGCTCGTAGAAGGCGCGCTCGGCGTCGAGGACGGCTACCGGCTTGTGCGACGTCGCCCCCGAGTCGAGGTAGACGAGCGGCTTGCCGTCACGCACGGTGCGCGTCAGGACCGGGAACTCGCCGCGGATGGCGGCGAGCTCCCGATCCGTGAACGGCGCTGTGGCAGAGGTCATCTCGAGTCGAGTCCCTCAGACCGTCGCCGACGAGGTGAAGCGGTCGTAGCCCTCGTCCTCGAGGCGGTCGGCGAGCTCGGGCCCGCCCTCCTCGACGATCCTGCCGTCGACGAAGACATGGACGAAGTCGGGCTTGATGTAGCGCAGGATCCGCGTGTAGTGCGTGATGAGCAGGACGCCGAGGTCGCTGGACCCCTTGGCGCGGTTGACGCCCTCGGAGACGATCTTGAGCGCGTCGACGTCGAGGCCGGAGTCGGTCTCGTCGAGGATGGCCACCTTGGGCTTGAGCAGCTCCATCTGGAGGATCTCGTGGCGCTTCTTCTCGCCGCCGGAGAACCCCTCGTTGACGTTGCGCTCGGCGAAGGCCGGGTCCATGCGGAGGTTGCCCATGGCCTCCTTGACCTCCTTGACCCACGTGCGCAGCTTGGGGGCCTCGCCGTCGATCGCGGTCTTCGCGGTGCGCAGGAAGTTGCTCACGGTGACGCCGGGGACCTCGACGGGGTACTGCATGGCGAGGAAGAGGCCGGCACGGGCGCGCTCGTCGACACTCATGGCGAGCACGTCCTCCCCGTCGAGCGTGACGGTGCCGCCGGTGACCGTGTACTTCGGGTGGCCGGCGATGCTGTAGGCGAGCGTCGACTTGCCGGAGCCGTTCGGGCCCATGATCGCGTGGGTCTCACCGGAGTTCACGGTGAGGTCCACCCCGCGCAGGATCTCCTTGGGGCCGTCCTCGGTCTCGACAGAGACCGTCAGTCCCTTGATCTCGAGCGTGCTCATGGGTCAGTTCTCCTTCGTGACGGTCTGGCCGTCGGCGTTCGGTGCAGTGGGGTTCGCGGCGGGGTTCGCGGCGGGGTTCGCGGAGGCGTATGCCGTCGAGGCGAGCTCCTCCTCGATGGCGGCCGTGATCTCGTCGCGGAGGTCGGCCAGCGGGATCTCGCGGATGATGTCGGCGAAGAAACCGCGCACGACGAGGCGCTTCGCCTCGTCCTCGGGGATGCCCCGCGCCTGCAGGTAGAACAGCTGCAGGTCGTCGAAGCGTCCGGTGGCGGAGGCGTGGCCGGCGCCCTCGATCTCGCCCGTCTCGATCTCGAGGTTGGGCACCGAGTCGGCGCGGGCGCCGTCGGTGAGGATGAGGTTGCGGTTGAGCTCGTAGGTGTCGGTGCCCTCGGCCTCGGCACGGATGAGGACGTCGCCGACCCAGACCGTGCGGGCGGTCGCGCCCTGGAGCGCACCCTTGTACGTGGCGCGGCTCGTGCAGTGCGGCGCGTTGTGGTCGATGTAGGAGCGGTGCTCGAGGTGCTGTCCCGCGTCGGCGAAGTAGACGCCGAGAAGGGTCGCGTTACCACCGGGGCCCGCGTAGCGGACGTTGGCGTTGAGCCGGACGACCTCACCGCCGAGGGTGACGCCCACGTGCTTGTACGTCGCGTCGCGGCCGACGAGGGCGTCGTGCTGCGCGAGGTGCACGGAGCCGTCGGACCAGCGCTGCGTCGAGACGACCGTGAGGTCGGAGCCGTCGCCGGTCACGACCGAGACGAGCTCGGAGTGCTGCGCGAGACCGGTGTGCTCGAGGACGAGGGTCGCCTTCGAGTGGCGCCCGGCCCGCACGACGACGTGGCCGTGCGAGGCGGTGTCACCCGAGCCGGTGAGGACGACCCGCACCGGCTCGGCGAGCTCGGCCTCGGCCGGGATGTCGACGAGGACGGCGGCGGCCGAGGCTGCGGCGACGACCGCGGCCCGGTCCTGCGGAGGCAGGATGCCGAGCGCGCGGGCGTCGGAGGCGGAGATCGGGGAGACGGTCACGCCCGCAGGGAGCGAGTCGGTCCACGCGAGGCCGTCGCTCGCACCCTCGGCGAAGAGGGCGGAGAGCTTCTTGACCGGCGTGAAGCGCCACTCCTCCTCGCGCCCCGTCGGGACGGGGAACGCGGAGACGTCGAACGACGCGGTGCGCTCGGCCCGCGACTGGTCGGGCACGAAGGCCGCGACCGAGTCGGTGTGGGGCCGCGCCAGGGGGTCGGCGGTCATGGTGTCGGCAACGGACATCAGCCGACGGCTCCTTCCATCTGGAGTTCGATGAGGCGGTTCAGCTCGAGGGCGTACTCCATCGGGAGCTCGCGCGCGATGGGCTCGATGAAGCCGCGGACGATCATGGCCATGGCCTCGTCCTCGGCCATGCCCCGGGACATGAGGTAGAACAGCTGGTCGTCGCTGACCTTCGAGACGGTCGCCTCGTGACCCATCGAGACGTCGTCCTCGCGGATGTCGACGTACGGGTAGGTGTCGGAGCGGCTGATCGTGTCGACGAGGAGGGCGTCGCAGCGCACGGTCGAGGCCGAGTGGGAGGCGCCTTCGAGCACCTGGACGAGGCCGCGGTAGGACGCACGGCCGCCGCCGCGGGCGACCGACTTGCTGATGATCGAGCTGCTCGTGTTGGGAGCGGCGTGGACCATCTTCGAGCCGGTGTCCTGGTGCTGGCCCTCACCGGCGAACGCGATCGAGAGCGTCTCGCCCTTGGCGTGCTCACCCATGAGGAAGACGGCCGGGTACTTCATCGTCACCTTGGAGCCGATGTTCCCGTCGACCCACTCCATCGTCGCGCCCTCCTCGCAGGTGGCGCGCTTGGTGACGAGGTTGTAGACGTTGTTGGACCAGTTCTGGATCGTCGTGTAACGCACGCGGGCGTTCTTCTTCACGATGATCTCGACGACGGCCGAGTGGAGCGAGTCCGACTTGTAGATCGGCGCCGTGCAGCCCTCGACGTAGTGCACGTAGGAGCCCTCGTCGGCGATGATCAGGGTCCGCTCGAACTGGCCCATGTTCTCCGTGTTGATGCGGAAGTAGGCCTGGAGCGGGATGTCGACGTGGACGCCCGGCGGGACGTAGATGAACGAGCCGCCCGACCAGACGGCGGTGTTGAGCGCGGCGAACTTGTTGTCGCCGACCGGGATCACCGTCGCGAAGTGCTCGCGGAAGATGTCCTCGTGCTCCTTCAGGGCCGTGTCGGTGTCGAGGAAGATGACGCCCTTCTCCTCGAGGTCCTCACGGATCTGGTGGTAGACGACCTCCGACTCGTACTGCGCGGCGACACCGGCGACGAGGCGCTGCTTCTCCGCCTCGGGGATGCCGAGCCGGTCGTAGGTGTTCTTGATCTCCTCGGGCAGCTCGTCCCAGGTGGTCGCCTGCTTCTCGGTGGACTTCACGAAGTACTTGATGTTCTGGAAGTCGATGCCGGTGAGGTCCGAGCCCCATGAGGGCATCGGCTTCTTGTCGAAGAGCGACAGGCCCTTGAGGCGCAGCTTCGTCATCCACTCGGGCTCGCTCTTGCGGGCCGAGATGTCGCGGACGACCTCCTCGTTCAGGCCACGACGCGCGGAGGAACCGGCGACGTCGCTGTCGGCCCAGCCGTACTCGTAGCGCCCGATGTCCTTCAGACCCGGGTTGAGCTCTTCGATGTGCGTGCTCATGAAGGGAGACCTTCCTTGGGGTGGTCGTTTCGTGCGTGCGTCGGGGAGTTCGTGGTGGGGGCCGCGGACGTATGCCGCTGTGCGGGCTCGTGGGGCACCGGCGGCACGGTGGCGGCGCCGCTGGGGTCAACACGGTCGGGGCTCGTCGTCTTCCGGGCCGGCCCACCGGTCGGGATGAACGTGGTGCAGACGTGGTGCCCGCCGGCGAGGGTGGCGAGGCGCTGGACGTGGACGCCGAGGAGGCGGGAGAACGCGTCGGTCTCGGCCTCGCAGAAGGCCGGGAACTCGGCTGCGACGTGCTGGACCGGGCAGTGACCCTGGCAGAGCTGGACCCCCGAGAGGGCACCCGCACCGACGGGACGGGCCGTCGCGGCGAAGCCGTCCTCGCTGAGGGCGGCGACGAGGACCTCCGCCCGGGCGGCGGGGTCGGTGCCCACGGCGGCGAGCCGAGCGGCATACCGCTCCTCGACCGCGGCGATCCGATCGCGCGCGAAGTCTCCGACGGCCTCAGGGCCGGCCTGGGCCGAGAGGTAGCGGAGGACCTCGACGGCGAGCGAGTCGTAGTCGGCCTCGAGGGCCCGGTGGCCGGCATCGGAGACGACGTAGGCGCGGGCGGGCCGTCCGCGGCCACGGCGGGCGGTCGTCGGCTCGTGCTCGACGACGGCGCCCTGCTCGACGAGCGCGTCGAGGTGGCGCCGGACGGCGGCGGGAGTCAGCTCGAGGCGTCGGCCGAGCTCGGCGGCCGACACGGGACCGTCGGTGGAGACCATGTGCAGGACGCGGGAGCGCGTGCGCGACTCGAGCGGCGAGACGTGCTCGCCGTCCCTGGTCTCACGCTGGATGCGCTCACCGATAAACACCACACCATTGTGACGTAAATACCGGCCCTACTCCAGTTAGGCCGTCCTTACCCTCGCGCGAGCCGGCCCTCAGCCCCCGTGACGTGTGTCGCCGCCGGGGTTGGGAGCCGCGGTCCCGAACCCCTCGTCGGGCGCGGTCCACGCGTCCGGCTCGTCGGGCTGGTCGGGCTCGTCGATCTCCACGACGTCCGCGTCCTCGAAATCGTCCTGGAGGTCGGGTTCGTCGCTGATGTCCACCTCGTCCTCGGCCTCGCCCTGGGGCATGAGCACCGACGGCAGCTTCGTGCGCGGCGGCGCGACCGCATCGGGTCCGAACCACCGGCGCCGCAGCGGCGCGGTGACCCAGCCGAGCGGGCAGGTGAGGACGTAGCCGTAGGCGATGACGAGACCCGTCGGACCGGGCGCTACGACGAGCCCGATGACCACGGCCACGACGACACCGAGCGTGAGGGGCAGGTTCTGCGTCGACAGGAGGGAGCGGAAGGACCGGAAGCGGAACGAGGAGGCCATGAGTGCGGCGGGCAGGACCCCGGCCACGACCGGCAGGATTCGCTCCCCGCTGCCGAGGGGGCCGTCGATCGCGAAGACGGTCGCGATGACGACCCCGGCGGCGCCGGGGCTCGCGAGGCCGACGAAGTAGCGCTTGTCGGCCAGGGGGTCGATCGTCACGTTGAAGCGCGCGAGCCGGTAGGCGGCACAGGCGAGCCAGAACATCGCGCCGGCCCAGGCCCAGACGGGGTAGGCGGGAAGGGCCCACGTGTAGACGAGGACCGCCGGGGCGATCCCGAACGAGATGAGGTCGGCGAGCGAGTCGAACTGCAGGCCGAAGGGGGTGATCGCTCCGACGGCGCGCGCGACGGCGCCGTCGGAGATGTCGAGCAGGATCGAGACGGCGATGAGGACCGCGGCCCAGCGGAAGTGGCCCTGGAAGGACAGCAGCACCGACGAGAACCCGCAGAGCATGTTGCCGAGCGTGAAGAGGCTCGGCAGCATGACGCGGGCCCGCACTCGCGGGTTGAGTCGGCTGAGCGGGACGACGCGCGCGCCGGTCGCCGAGACAAGCCGGATGCCGCGGGTGACCCGGTCGCGCCGGCGCGGGCGCCGGGCTCCGGACGGATCGCCGCTCATCGGGCGTCCACCGCCGGGAAGCGCCCGAGAACCGTCTCGCCGGCGACCGCGCGCGTGCCCTTGGTGACCTCGAGGACGACCTCCTGAGGGACGAAGACGTCCATGCGCGAGCCGAACTTCATCAGGCCGATGCGCTCGCCCGTCGCCACCTCGTCACCCGGCTGGATGCGCGTGACGATGCGGCGGGCCAGCTGCCCCACCAGCTGGCGGTAGACGACCCGGCGGGTCGTGCCGCCGACGACGCGCTCGACGGTGATGTCGCTCCGCTCGTTCTTCATCGCGCTCTCGGCCCGGTAGGCGGCGAGGAACCGGCCCGGCGTGTGGGTGACGTCGACGACCCGGCCGCCGTAGGGCGAGCGGTTGATGTGGACGTCGAGCAGCGACAGGAAGATGCTGACCTGCTGCCACTCCCCCTCCGGGGCCACCCCGGGCTGCGGCGTCCCGACGTGGACGACCATGCCGTCGGCGGGGGCCAGGATGACGTCGGAGTCCTCGACGGGAAGGCGGTCAGGCGTGCGGTCGGGGTCGCGGAAGAACAGGGTCACGCCGGCGGTGAGCAGCCCGAGGGCCGCGGTCGTGCGCGGCCGGCGGGCGAGCGCGGCCACCACGGTCGGCACCGCCGCGAGTGCGGTGAACGGCTTGGCTGCAGGGTCGATCTTCACGGTCGGGGGGCTCTCCGGGGTCGTCGGGTGCGGGCAGGGCGGGCACAGGGTGGCACACGGTGGCACACGATGGCGCGGCGCCGCACCACCGGACGAGGGTGGGCGGGGACGTGCCCGGTCGGATTCCAGCGGTGTCGGGTGGACGGGCCGTGTGCGTGACCGTCCGGGACCGAGCCTAGACTCATCTGCCGTGACCCATGCCGTGAGCCTGACCGACGTTCGCCGGACCTTCGGCACGGTCACCGCGCTCGACGGGCTGACCTGGTCGGCCCCCCTCGGACGGGTCACGGCGGTCCTCGGCCCCAACGGCGCCGGCAAGACGACGGCCGTCGAGTGCGCGGTCGGACTGACGAGGCCCGACTCCGGCACGGTCCGCGTGCTCGGGACGGATCCCGCCACGGCGGGCGCCGACCACCGGGCGCGCGTCGGCGTCATGCTCCAGTCGGGAGGGCTGCCCAACGGCACGAAGCCGATGCGCCTGCTCGACCACCTCGCCCGTCTCTATGCCGACCCGGCCGACGTCCCCGCGACGGCGCGCCGGCTCGGTATCGACACCTTCGCGGGCACGACCGTGCGGCGCCTCTCCGGCGGCCAGAAGCAGCGCCTCGCCCTCGCCGCCGCGCTGCTCGGGCAGCCCGAGGTCCTCTTCCTCGACGAGCCGGCGGCCGGACTCGACCCCCACGGTCGCCTCGACGTGTGGGACCTCATCAGCGAGCTGCGCTCCGGCGGGGTCTCCGTCGTCGTGACGACCCATTCGTTCGAGGAGGCTGACCGCCTCGCCGACCACCTCGTCATCATGAGTGCCGGCCGGACCGTGGCCGAGGGGCCCGTCGCCGCGGTGAAGCAGGGCCGCTCCCTCGAGGACGTCTACTTCGAGCTGACGAGGACGGGCCGCCCGTGACCGCCGACCTCCCTGCGTCCACACCCGTGGCGCCCCTCACGCCCCGGACCGCGGCGCCGGCCCGGCGACGGGTCCTCGCCCAGGCCCGCTTCGAGGCCGGCACCCTCCTGCGCAACGGCGAGCAGCTGCTCGTCTCGCTCCTCCTGCCCGCCATGGTCCTCGTCGGCGTCCACGCCTCGACGAGCCCGTCGCTCGGGCCCGGACGGCGCATCGACGTCGCGGTCCCCGGCGTCCTCGCGCTCTGCGTCATCTCCTCCGCCTTCACCTCCCAGGCGATCTCGACGGGGTTCGACCGCCGCTACTCGGTGCTGCGCTACCTCGGCGTGACCCCGCTCGGCCGCGGCGGCCTCATCGCCGCCAAGGTCGTCGCGACCCTGCTCGTCGAGCTGCTCCAGGTCGTCGTCCTCGGCGGGCTGGGCCTCGCGCTCGGCTGGCAGCCCTCGCTCGCCGGCATCCCGTATGCCGTCGTCTTCCTCGTCGTCGGCACGTGGACCTTCGTCGCGCTCGCCCTGCTGCTCGCCGGGACCGTCCGTGCCGAGGCCGTCCTCGCGCTCGCCAACCTCATCTGGGTCCTGCTGCTCGTCCTCGGCGGGGTCGTCGTGCCGCGGACCGAGCTGCCCGGTTCCGTGGGCGGCGTCGCCGCCCTGCTGCCTTCGGCGGGGCTCGCCGACGGCCTGCGGTCCGCGCTCGTCCTGGGCCGGCTGAACGTGCCGGCCCTGGTCGTCCTCCTCGGGTGGGCCACGATCGCCACGGCGCTCGCGGCGCGCTTCTTCCGGTTCGACGACTGACTCGGCAAGACTGCGCGCACCCCGACCCCCTGGAGGTGCCGTGTTCGACCTCGTCCTCGGTCTGCCCGTCCACGCGCTCGTCGTCCACGCCGTCGTCGTCCTCGTGCCGCTCGCGGCCGGAGCGGCGGTGGCGTACGTCCTGCGCCCCCGCTGGCGGCACCTCCTGCGCTGGCCGACGGGGGTCGGCGCCCTCGTCGCGGGCGCTACGGCCTTCGTCGCCGCAGAGAGCGGCGAGAAGCTCCTGGTCCGCGTCGCGCAGACGCGCGCGAGCACGACGGACTTCGGGCTGCTCCAGCAGCACGTCGACTGGGGCAACCGGGCCAAGATCGCCTGTGCCCTCTTCCTGATGCTCGCCCTCGGCGCCGTGTGGCTCGTCCGGCCACCCGACGAGGAGGAGCCGCGCTCGCGCCCGCTCGAGGTCCTGGTCAGCGTCGTCGTCGTCCTCGCGTCCATCGCCGCGGTGACGACGGTCGTGCTCGCCGGGCACGCCGGGTCGAAGGTCGTCTGGAGCGGCCTCGGCTGAACCGACCCGGGTTTTCGCCGCCCCGGCGCTGCGGCTTACCCTCTGAGGGTGTCATCCACCTCCACCCTGACCCAGCCGAAACGAGCGGCGGCCGCCAACCGGTTCGCACGAGTCGTCAACCGGCTCCCCGCCGCTCCCGCCGGCTGGGTCCGCCCCGTCCTGGTCGCCAACCTCGTCGGCGAGGTCGGCATCGTCGTCACCGGCGGCGTGGTTCGCCTCACCGGCAGCGGTCTCGGGTGCACGACGTGGCCGGAGTGCATGCCCGGGTCGTTCACCCCGGTCCGGGAGGACCCGACGCAGTTCCACGACCTCATCGAGTTCGGCAACCGCACCCTCACCGGGGTCGTCGGCATCCTCGCCATCGCCACGATCTGGGCCGTGGTGACGCGGTGGCCCCAGCGCACACGGATGCACGTCCTCGCCGTAGCCGTCCTCGGCGGGGTCCTCGCGCAGGCCGTCGCCGGTGGCATCACCGTGCGGACGGGCCTCAACCCGTGGACCGTCATGTTCCACTTCCTCATGTCGATGGCCCTCGTCGCCGTGTCCACGGCCCTCGTGCGGGGCGCTCGTGACGAGGAGTCCGGCCCCGGCGACCTGCTCGTGCACCCCCTGGCCCGACGCGCAGCCCAGGCCACGTGCGTCGTCGGCTTCGCCGTCCTGCTCCTCGGGACGGTCGTCACCGGGTCCGGCCCGCACTCCGGCGACGCGGTCACCCCGGCTCGCACCGGCTTCGACCCGCGTTTCGTCTCGTGGATGCACGCTGACCTCGTCATGCTCTTCGGCGGCCTCGTCGTCGCGACCCTCCTCGCGGTTCGTCTCACCGCAACGCGTCCCGAACCGACCCGCGCCTGGTGGTGGGTGCTCGCCGTGACGGTCGGGCAGGGCGTCATCGGCTACGTGCAGTACTTCACCGGGCTGCCCGAGGTCCTCGTCATCCTGCACATGCTGGGGGCGAGCCTGCTCGTGGTCACCCTCACCCTGGGGCTGCTCGGCACCCGCACGCGACCGGTCTGACGCCTCCGTCGGAACGGCTCGGCGGGCCGTCACCGAACCACAAGGACTTTCCCACGACGGTCGGAGGTGGTCCTGCCTAGGCTGAAGCGGTGTCCACCATCCTCGTCGTCGACGACGACCAGACCGTCCGCGAGGTCGTCACGACGTATCTCACGCGGGCGGGGCTCGACGTGGTCGAGGCCGATGACGGCCCGGCCGCCCTCGCTGCGGCCGCCGACCACGAGCCGGCGCTCGTCGTGCTCGACCTCACGCTTCCCGGACTCGACGGGCTGGAGGTCTTCCGGCGGCTCCGCGCGGCCCGTGGGGACCTGCCCGTCGTCATGCTGACGGCACGTGGGGACGAGTCGGACCGGGTGCTCGGTCTCGAGATCGGCGCCGACGACTACGTCACCAAGCCGTTCAGCAGCCGCGAGCTCGTCCTGCGGATCCAGTCGATCCTGCGCCGCGCCGCGGCCGACCACGCGACGCCGGAGGCCGGCCCGCTGGTCGACGGCGACCTGCGCGTCGACCGCCGCCGGCACGAAGCCTGGCTCGGAGACGAGCCGCTCCCCCTGACCAGCCGTGAGTTCGACCTGCTGGCCCACTTCCTGAGCCACCCGGGCCAGGCGTTCTCGCGCCAGGAGCTCATGCGTCAGGTGTGGGGCTGGGAGTACGGCGACGAGTCGACCGTGACCGTCCACGTGCGGCGCCTGCGCGAGAAGGTGGAGGCGGACCCGGGACATCCGGTTCGCCTGCAGACGGTCTGGGGCGTCGGCTACCGGTGGGACGGGGCCTCGTGAGCCGGTCCCGTGCCGACCGCCGCCGGCCGGCGGTTCACGGGAGACGTCACGAGCCGCCGGCGGCGCGAGCGCACGCTCGGGAGTCCCCGGCCGACCGCTCGACGCGAGGTGCCGCGACGACGGCAGGGGGCGGCATACGGGCGGTGGCGCCGTGATCATCGAGGCCGCGGTCCTGTCGGGCGGCGCCGCACTGCTCGTCGGCGTCCTCGGCGTCCTCCTCGTGCTCGCCGTCGCCCGCCGGTCGGTGGCCGCCGCGGCGGTCGTCGCACCCCTCGTCGTCGTCGGTGCAGTGGCCGCGGGTGTCGTCGCCGCGGCTCGGGCCATGTTCATCAACGACCACGACCGCGCCGTCGTGCTCATGGTGGTCGCGACCGCCCTGCCCATCGCCGGCGCGTTCGGACTCATCATCGCCAGGCAGGTCACGCGGCTGTCGCAGCGCGCCGCCGACGAGCGCGCCGCGAGGGAGCGCGACCGCGAGGTGGAGGCGAGCCGCCGCGAGCTCGTCGCCTGGGTGTCGCACGACCTGCGCACCCCGCTCGCCGGCATCAGGGCCATGGCTGAGGCCATCGAGGACGGCGTCGCGCCCGCTGACGGCTCCTACGCCGCACGCATCCGCCGAGAGGCGGACCGGATGGCCGACATGGTGGGCGGGCTGCTCTCGCTCTCCCGGCTCCATGCCGGGGCGCTGCGGCTCGACCGGGCACCGATGGACCTCGCCGACCTCGTCTCCGACGCGCTCGCCTCGGCCCGAGTCCTCGCCGAGCGGCGCGGGGTCGAGCTCTCCGGCACGGCGCCCGAGGGCGTCCTGGCCGACATCGACCCGCGGGAGCTCTCCCGCGCCCTGTCCAACCTCGTCACGAACGCCGTGACCCACACGCCGCCCGGCGGACACGTCGACGTCTCGCTGGCCCGGTCGGACCATACGGCGACGATCAGCGTCGCGGACGAGTGCGGCGGCATCCCCGAGGACCACCTCGCCCGGGTCTTCGAGCCGGGCTGGCGCGGGACGACGGCGCGGACGCCGGCCGAGGGCGAGGGCGCCGGTCTCGGCCTCGCGGTCGCACAGGGCATCGCCCGGGCCCACGGCGGTGACGTCACCGTGGCCAACTCGGGGCCCGGCTGCCGGTTCGAGCTGCTGGTCCCCCTGCACGCGCCGTCCGCGGCCAGCCCGGCACCGCGTCGGTGAGCGGCGGGGCCGCCGCCCGTGCCGAGGAGAGGCCTCAGGACAGGCCGGGGAGCGGCAGGTGCCAGATCGGGTCGAGCGCCACGCCGACGAAGAGCACCGTGAGGTAGGTGATCGAGAAGTGGAAGAGGCGCATCGGCTTGAGGACGTCCTCACCGGCGCCCGCCTTGGCCCGCCCGAGCAGGCGGTGCGCCTCTGCAAGGAACAGGACGCCCGAGACGACCGCCGCGACGGTGTAGACCCAGCCGACGTCGCCCACGGGGATGAGGGCGAGGGAGGTCAGGACCATCGCCCAGGAGTAGGCGACGATCTGCTTGGCGACGACGACGAAGCGCTCGACGACCGGCAACATCGGCACGTGCGCCGTGGCGTAGTCGTCCTTGTAGCGCATCGACAGGGGCCAGTAGTGCGGCGGCGTCCAGAAGAAGATGACCATGAAGAGGATGAACGCCGACCAGCTCACCGTGCCCGTGACGGCCGACCATCCGATGAGGACCGGCATGCAGCCCGCGGCGCCACCCCACACGATGTTCTGGGCGGTCCGCCGCTTGAGCAGGAGCGTGTAGCCGAACACGTAGAAGACGAGGGCCGCGAGGGCGAGCCAGGCGCTCAACCAGTTGACGAGGAGCCCGAGCCACACCGTCGACACGACGGCGAGCGCGGACCCGAACGCGAGGGCCCCCCTCGGCGTGACCGTGCCGGTGACCAGCGGGCGCTTGCTCGTGCGGTGCATGACCGCGTCGATGTCACGGTCGATGTAGCAGTTGAGCGTGTTGGCGGCGCCCGCGGAGAGCGTGCCGCCGACGAGCGTGTAGAGGACGAGCAGGAGCGGCGGAACCCCGCCCTCGGCGAGGAACATGACCGGGATGGTCGTGATGAGCAGCAGCTCGATGATCCGCGGCTTCATCAAGGAGATGTACTGCCCGACGAGGAACCTCAGGCCACTGCCGTCCGGACCGTGCAGCGCTGACAGGTCAGCGCGTGGGTCCACCGTTGTCACTGAAATCCTCGCTGCTGGTACGTGGCTCCGGCAGGGGGCACGGAGCATTTCGACGCAAGTCTAGACCGTGTCCCCGACGGCTCGGCACCGCCGGGGGCGCCCGTGCGTCGATCGTGCTGGGCACCGCTCGGCGCTGTGTCGCGTGCCACACGCTAGGACTAGGCTCGTGCCCGTACGCGTTCACCGCTGCTGAAGGAGACTCGATCCGTGACCAGCACCGCCACCGAGGCGACCAGGCCAACCCGTTCGAGCAAGGCGACGACGAAGGACCTGCTGGCACAGCGGGACCCCAGCCTGCCCATGCCCGTCGCGAAGAAGGCCGGCTGGTCCGACCTCGACGTGCGCGCCGTCGACACCGTGCGGCTGCTCGCCGCCGACGCGGTCCAGAAGGTGGGCAACGGCCACCCCGGCACCGCGATGTCGCTCGCCCCGCTCGCGTACCTGCTCTACCAGAGCGTGATGACCCACGACCCCTCCGACCCGGCATGGCTCGGTCGCGACCGCTTCGTCCTGTCGTGCGGACACTCGAGCCTCACGCAGTACATCCAGCTCTACCTCTCCGGTTACGGCCTCTCCCTCGACGACCTCAAGGCCCTGCGCACGTGGGGGTCGCTCACGCCCGGGCACCCCGAGGTCCACCACACGGCCGGCGTAGAGATCACGACCGGGCCGCTCGGGTCGGGCCTCGCCTCCGCCGTCGGGATGGCGATGGCCCAGCGTCGCCAGCGGGGTCTCCTCGACCCCGACGCCGCTCCCGGTACGAGCCCCTTCGACCACCACGTCTACGTCATCGCCTCCGACGGCGACCTCCAGGAGGGCGTGGGCCACGAGGCCTGTGCGCTCGCCGGTCACCAGCAGCTCGGCAACCTCACCGTCGTCTACGACGCCAACCAGATCTCGATCGAGGACGACACCGACATCGCCTTCAGCGAGGACGTCGCGGCCCGGTTCACGGCATACGGGTGGCACGTCGTCGAGGTCGACTGGCGCAAGAACGCCGACGGGTCGACCTACGTCGAGGATGTCGACGCTCTCCTTGCCGCGATCCGCTCCGGCGAGAAGATCACCGACCGTCCGACCCTCGTCGTGCTCCACACGATCATCGCGTGGCCGGCCCCGACGAAGCAGAACACCGGGAAGTCCCACGGCTCCGCGCTCGGTGACGAGGAGATCGCAGCGACCAAGCGGCTCCTCGGCTTCGACCCGCAGAAGTCGTTCGTCGTCGAGCCCGCGGTCCTCAAGCACGCCCGGGAGGTCGTCAAGCGAGGCAAGGCAGCCCACCGCGCGTGGGACACGGCATACAAGGCGTGGCGCAAGGCCAACCCCGACCGAGCGGCCCTGCTCGACCGGCTCACCGCCGGCGAAGCTCCCGCGGGCCTCGCCAAGGCGCTCCCGACGTTCCCGGCCGACGAGAAGGGGCTCGCGACCCGCGCGGCGTCGGGCAAGGTCCTCACCGCCCTGGCCGGCGTGATGCCCGAGCTCTGGGGTGGGTCCGCCGACCTCGCGGAGTCCAACAACACGACGATGGAGGGCGAGCCGTCCTTCATCCCCACCGCGCGACAGACCGCAGCCTGGAAGGGCAACCCCTACGGCAGGACCCTCCACTTCGGCATCCGCGAGAACGGCATGGGGATGATCCTCAACGGCATCGCGCTCGAGGGGCTCACCCGCCCCTACGGCGGCACCTTCCTCGTCTTCTCCGACTACATGCGTCCCGCCGTGCGACTCGCGGCGCTCCAGCAGCTGCCCGTCACGTACGTGTGGACACACGACTCGATCGGTCTCGGCGAGGACGGCCCGACGCACCAGCCGGTCGAGCACCTGGCCGCGCTGCGCGC
This sequence comes from Intrasporangium oryzae NRRL B-24470, assembly GCF_000576595.1. Classification (GTDB taxonomy): domain Bacteria; phylum Actinomycetota; class Actinomycetes; order Actinomycetales; family Dermatophilaceae; genus Intrasporangium_C; species Intrasporangium_C oryzae. The sequence continues at coordinate 71,724 of NZ_AWSA01000017.1, forward strand.
GATCCCGGGCCTCGACGTCATCCGCCCGGCCGACGCCAACGAGACCGCGGCCGCGTGGGGGGAGATCCTTCGCAAGAGGCAGGGGCCGTCGGCCCTCGCCCTCACCCGTCAGAACGTCCCTACATGGGACCGCAAGACCTACGGCAAGGTCTCGGGCGTCGCCAAGGGCGCCTACGTCCTCGTCGAGGAGTCGCGCCCCGGCGACCCGGACGTCGTGCTCGTCGCCACCGGCTCCGAGGTCCAGCTCGCCGTCCAGGCGGCCGAGCGGCTCGAGAAGAGCAAGGTCTCGACGCGGGTCGTCTCGATGCCCTGCCGCGAGTGGTTCGAGAAGCAGTCGCGCTCCTACCAGGACAAGGTCCTGCCCCCGTCGGTCCGGGCGCGCGTCAGCGTCGAGGCCGGCGTGTCCATGGGCTGGCACGACATCGTCGGCGACGCCGGACGCACGGTCAGTCTCGAGCACTTCGGCGCCTCGGCCGACTACCAGACCCTCTTCCGGGAGTTCGGGATCACCGTCGACGCCGTGGTCAAGGCCGCGCGAGACTCGATCAAGGCTGCGGCCGCCGGGGCCCATGCGCCCGGCATCACCGAGACCAACCCGCGAAAGCGCGACTCGAGCGGTGACACCGACGTGTCGAGTTCCGGCCGTCCCGTGAAGGCCAGCGCGGCGTCCACCACGAGCAAGGGGAAGTGAACCCATGAGCAACCCGAACACCCAGGCCCTGTCCGACGCCGGCGTCTCGATCTGGCTCGACGACCTCTCGCGCGAGCTGCTCGAGACGGGGCGCATCGTCGAGCTCGTCGAGGAGCGCAACGTCGTCGGCCTCACGTCCAACCCGTCGATTTTCCAGGCGGCGATGTCGAAGGGCGACCTCTACAACGCCGACCTCGCCGAGCTGACCGAGGCCGGGAAGTCGGTCGAGGAGGTCGTCTTCGAGCTGACGACCTCCGACGTCCGGGAGGCCTGCGACATCTTCCTGCCGCTCTACCGGTCGACCGGCGGGGTGGACGGCCGGGTCTCGATCGAGGTCGACCCGCGCATCGCCCACGACACCGAGGCGACGAACGAGCAGGCCAAGCAGCTCCACGCCGCGGTCGACCGTCCCAACGTGCTCATCAAGATCCCGGCCACGAAGGCCGGCCTGCCTGCCATCGCGGCCACGATCGCGGAGGGGATCAGCGTCAACGTGACCCTGATCTTCTCCCTCGACCGCTACCGCGCGGTCATGAACGCCTACCTCGACGGACTCGAGAAGGCGCATGCCGCGGGCAAGGACCTGTCGACGATCCACTCGGTCGCGTCGTTCTTCGTGTCCCGCGTCGACACGGAAATCGACAAGCGGCTCGACGCCCTCGGCACCGACGACGCGAAGGCCCTGCGGGGCAAGGCGGGGGTGGCCAACGCGCGCCTCGCCTACCAGGCCTACGAGGAGGTCTTCTCGACGCCTCGCTGGAAGAGCCTTGCCGACGCGGGGGCGCACCCGCAGCGCCCGCTCTGGGCCTCCACCGGGGTCAAGGACCCGGCCTACCCCGACACGCTGTACGTCACCGAGCTCGTCGCGCCGGGCATCGTCAACACGATGCCCGAGAAGACCCTCGACGCGACGGCCGACCACGGCACGGTGACCGGCGACACGATCACCGGTGCGTACGACGAGGCGAGCGCCGTGCTCGACGCGCTCGAGGCCCACGGGATCTCGTACAGCGAGGTGGTCGACCTGCTCGAGGTGGAGGGTGTCGACAAGTTCGAGAAGTCCTGGGGCGAGCTGCTCGACGGCGTCACGACCGAGATGGAGAAGGTCCGGGCATGAGCTCACTGTCCGTCAGCGCCGCAGGCGCTGCTGCGGACGCGATTGCCCGGCACGTGCCGAACCTCGTCACCGACGCGGTCGCGAGCCGGCTCCTCGCCCGGGACCCCACGCTGTGGGGTCCCGACGCGGGGGCCGCCACCGCCGACGAACACGTCTCCTGGGTGGGGCTGCCGCGCACGTCGAGGCCGCTCCTCGGTGAGGTCGCCGCGTTGCGGGACTCCTTCGTCACGCGGGGTCTCGACCACGTCGTCCTCTGCGGGACGGGTGCGTCCGCTCGCGCGGCAGAGGCCATCTGCGCCGCCGCGGGCGTGGACCTGCTCGTCCTCGACACCGCGGACCCCGACGCCGTCCGGCGCGCCCTCGACGACCGGCTCGCACGCACGGTCGTCGTCGTGTCGAGCAGGTCCGGCTCCAGCGTCCAGACCGACGCGCACCTGCGAGCCTACGAGCAGGCGTTCGCGGACGCGGGGATCGTCCCTGCGGACCGGGTCGTCGTCGTGACGCTCCCCGGCAGCCCGCTCGACCTCGAGTCCCGAGGCAAGGGCTACCGGGTGGTCAACGCCGATCCCGCTGTCGGAGGGCGCTACTCGGCCCTCACCGCCTTCGGGCTCGTGCCGGCCGGCCTGGCCGGCGCCGACGTCGCGGCCCTGCTCGACGAGGCCGAGTCCGTCGCCGACCTCGTCGCCGACGATGACGTGGCCAACCCGGCGTTGCGCCTCGCCGCCGCCCTCGGGGGGACCCACCTGCTGCGCGACACGATCGTCCTGCTCGACGACGACTCGGGCCTCGGCGGACTGAGCGACTGGGTCGGGGCGCTGCTGCTCGAGTCGCTCGGCGCGAACGGCACGGGCCCGCTGCCGGTCGTCGTCGAAGGCGGCGACGCACCCGAGCTCGCCCACCTCGACGATGACGCGCTCGTGGCCAGGCTCGTCGCGAGCGACGACGAGACGCCCGCCTCTCACGACGAGGTGCGCGTGGGAGGCTCCCTGGGGGCCCAGTTCCTCCTCTGGCAGGCCGCGGCCGCCGTCGCCGGTCGCCTGCTCGGCGCCAGCCCCCTCGACCGGCCGGACGCCGCGGCGGCCACGACGGTCGGCACCTCACGGCAGGCCGATCCCTCGGGCGCGACCCGGGCAGCGGCCGCCGGCGGGCCGGCATTCGTCGACGCCGCGATCGAGGTGAACGCGCTCGGCGGCGAGTGGCTCGGCTCGGCGGCGTCGGTCGACGAGGCCGTCAAGAGCCTCCTCGCAGAGCTCGGCGACGTGGACCATGTCGCCGTCCTGGCCTATCTCGACCGGCACGGTGATGCCGTGCTGGCAGAGTCCCGCGCCGCGCTCGCGGCACGGGCCGGTCGTCCAGTCGCGTTCGGCTGGGGACCACGCTTTCCGCACCCCGGTGACCGGCTCCACGAGCGCGGTCCGGCCGACGGTGTCTACATCCAGATCACATCCGCCCCGAAGGAGGACCTGCCGGTGCCGGGTCGAGAGTTCACGTTCGGCGACGTCATCGCCGCCCAGGCCGGGGCAGACGCGGAGGTCCTGACGGACCGCAGCCGCCCCGTCCTGCGCCTCCACCTGTCCGACCACGACGCCGGCCTGGCGCAGCTCAGGGCGGCCCTCGTCGCGGGGGCCCGGGCATGAGCCCGGTCCAGGTCGCGCACGGCGTCAACCCCCTGCGCGCCCCCACCGACAAGCGACTTCCCCGGATCGCCGGACCCTGCGGCCTCGTCCTCTTCGGCGTCACCGGTGACCTCGCCCGCAAGAAGCTCATGCCGGCGATCTACGACCTCGCCAATCGCGGCCTGCTCCCACCGGGCTTCTCGCTCGTCGGTTTCGCACGCCGTGACTGGGCGACCCAGGACTTCGGCCAGGTCGTCCACGACGCGGTCAAGCAGCACGCACGCACCCCGTTCAGCGAGGATGTCTGGCGCAACCTCTCCGAGGGCTTCCGGTTCGTGCCCGGGACCTTCGACGACCCCGCCGCCTTCGACCTGCTCGCCAAGACGGTCGACGAGCTCGACACCGACCGCGGGACCGGAGGCAACCACGCCTTCTACCTGTCGATCCCGCCCGGCTTCTTCGCCCAGGTATGCGAGCAGCTCGAGCGCTGCGGCCTGACCAAGGCCGAGGGCGACAGCTGGCGCCGGGTCATCATCGAGAAGCCGTTCGGGCACGACCTCAAGAGCGCCCAGGAGCTCAACCACATCGTGGCGAGCGTCTTCCCGGCCGACTCCGTCTTCCGGATCGACCACTACCTCGGCAAGGAGACGGTCCAGAACCTCCTTGCGCTGCGCTTCGCCAACCAGCTCTTCGAGCCGGTGTGGAACGCGAACTACGTCGACCACGTGCAGATCACGATGGCCGAGGACATCGGCATCGCGGGGCGAGCCGGCTACTACGACGGCATCGGCGCAGCCCGCGACGTCATCCAGAACCACCTGCTCCAGCTGCTCGCCCTCACCGCGATGGAGGAGCCGGTGTCCTTCGAGGCCAAGGACCTGCGCGCCGAGAAGGAGAAGGCGCTGTCGGCGGTGCGCCTGCCACAGGACCTCGACCGGGGGTCGGCCCGCGGCCAGTACGCCCGCGGGTGGCAGGGTGCCGAGGAGGTCGTCGGCTACCTGGAGGAGGACGGGGTCGACCCCAACTCGGCGACGGAGACCTTCGCCGCCGTGGCCCTCGAGGTCGACACCAGACGGTGGGCCGGGGTGCCGTTCTACCTGCGCGCCGGCAAGCGCCTCGGCAAGCGCGTCACGGAGATCGCCGTCGTCTTCAAGAAGGCGCCGCACCTGCCCTTTGAGCACACCGCCACGGAGGAGCTGGGCCAGAACGCCATCGTCATCCGGGTCCAGCCCGACGAGGGCGTGACGATCCGGTTCGGCTCCAAGGTGCCGGGCAGCCAGATGGAGGTGCGGGACGTGACGATGGACTTCGGCTACGGTTCGTCGTTCACCGAGGCCTCCCCCGAGGCGTACGAGCGGCTCATCCTCGACGTCCTCCTCGGTGACCCACCGCTCTTCCCCCGGCACGAGGAGGTCGAGCTGTCCTGGCGGATCCTCGACCCGCTCATCCAGCACTGGGCCCGGAGCGGCAGGCCGGACCAGTACACCGCCGGTACGTGGGGGCCGGCGTCGGCCGACGCGATGCTGGCGCGTGACGGACGCACCTGGAGGATGCCGTGATCAGGGACCTGACCGACACGACGACGACGGGGATCAGCAAGACGCTGGTCCGGCTGCGCAACGAGGTCGGCGCCATGGCGCTCGGCCGGGTTCTCACCCTCGTCGTCGTCGTCGACGACACCGACGCGTCGGAGGCGATCGACGTCGCGAACCACGCGAGCCGTCAGCATCCCTGCCGGATCATCGTCGTCATCCCCGGGGATCGCCGTGGTCGCAACCGCCTCGACGCCCAGATCCGCCTCGGGGGCGACGCCGGGGCGAGCGAGATCGTCGTGCTGCGCCTCTATGGCGCCCTCGCCAACCACGGACCGAGCGTCGTGGTGCCGCTGCTCCTGCCTGACTCCCCCATCGTCGCGTGGTGGCCCGGTGAGGCCCCCGACGACGTGGCCAAGGACCCCATCGGAGCGATGGCCCAGCGTCGCATCACCGACGCGGCCGAGCATCGCAACCCGCGGCTCATGCTCAAGAAGCGTGCGGCGACCTACGCCCCGGGCGACACCGACCTCGCCTGGACGCGGATCACCCACTGGCGCGGGCTGCTCGCCGCCGCGCTCGACCAGCCTCCGTACGAGTCGATCACCGGGGCGGTCGTCAGCGGCGCCCCCGACTCACCGTCGTCGGACCTGCTCGCTGCCTGGCTCGCCCAGCGCCTCAAGGTCCCGGTCCGACGCGCGTCGACACCGCGCGGATCGGGCATCACCTCCGTCCGGCTCGAGCGTCCGAGTGGCCCGGTCGACCTCGTCCGGCCCGGAGACGTGGTCGCGACGTTGTCGCAGTTCGGCCAGCCGGACCGCCGGATCAGTCTCCCGCGTCGAGAGCTGCCGGAGTGCCTCGCCGACGAGCTGCGACGCCTCGACCCCGACGAGTCGTACGAGGCCGCGCTCCTGCACGGCCTCGACAAGCTCGGACCGGCGCGTCTCTCGGCTGCCGCTGCCGCAAAGGCGGGCAAGGCGCCCGACATCGAGCAGTCGCGCAGGCTGGCGGCCCGGCTCGGCCGTGACGACTCCGCACAGGAGGCGTCTGCGATGATCACGGCGCCACCGGCGCCGGAGCACGCCGACACCGGCCAGGTCCACGCCGCCACCGTGCGCAAGCTCGCGGGGAAGCGGACTCCGCGTGAGAAGGAGACTGCGGCCGCCCGCGCAGCCGCCAAGAAGGCCGCCGCGAGCAAGGCGACATCAAGGGCCACCACGAAGGCAACGACGGGGGCCACCACGAAGACGGCGACATCGAAGGCCGCGAAGACGACGTCGAGGGCAACGAAGAAGGCGGCCACGAAGAAGGCGGCCGCGTCCGGTGGGGGTGACTCGTGAGCTCCGCGCCCTCCGTCGTCGTCCACCCGGACAAGCAGTCCCTCGCGGATGCCGCGGCCGCGCGTCTCGTCACCGCTCTCGTCGACGCCCAGGCGGCGCGGGGCGAGGCCCACGTTGCGCTGACCGGAGGGTCGATGGGCTCGGCGATCATCGCCTCGCTCTGTGAGGTCCCGGGGCGCTCGGCCGTCGACTGGTCACGGGTCAACGTCTGGTGGGGCGACGAGCGCTACCTCCCAGCCGGAGACGCAGACCGCAACGACACCCAGAACGACGCTGCCGGGTTGGCCTCGCTCGGTCTCGACGCGACGCGCATCCATCGGGTCGCCGGCCCCGACACGTCCGACTCCGCGGAGGACAGCGCCGAGGCGTATGCCGCCGAGCTGCGTGAGCACGGTGCCGCCGCCTTCGACGTCGTCCTCCTCGGCGTCGGGCCCGACGGCCACGTCGCCTCGCTCTTCCCGCACCACCCGGCGCAACGCACGACGGGGACCCCGGCCGTGGCGGTGCATGACTCCCCCAAGCCACCGCCGGACCGGGTCTCGCTCACGTTCGAGTGCCTCGACCGGGCCCTCGAGGTGTGGTTCCTCGTCGCCGGGGCCGACAAGGCGGTCGCTGTGGGCGCCGCGCTCGCCTCGGGGGCGGACCGCTGGGACGTGCCGGCCGCTGGTCCCAGGGGCAGCATCGCCACCCGCTGGCTCATCGACGCCGACGCCGCGACGGCAGTGACTGGGACCGAGCCCCGGCACGACTGAGCCCGAGCGCCGACCCGGCCCGGCGGCATACGGACGCCGAGCAGGACAACGAGGGAGGCCCCGAACCGGATGGTTCGGGGCCTCCCTCGTTGTCCTTGTGGCTCTACTGGATGAGGCCGCGCTGGCGCAGCGTCGACAGCGCCTCGTCGAGGATGGCCGCGCCGTCGGCGTCGCTCCGGCGCTCCTTCACGTAGGCGAGGTGCGTCTTGTAGGGCTCGACCTTCGGCGGGGCGGGCGGGTTGTCCTTGTCCTGGCCGGCCGGGAAGCCGCACCGGGGGCAGTCCCACGTCTCGGGGAGGACCATGCCGGGCTCCTCCGCGAAGCTCGGCCGAGTCTCGTGCCCGTTGGAGCACCAGTAGGAGATGTGGACGCGAGGGGCGGCGTCACCGCGCTCGGCCTCACCCATCGGGCCGGCGCCGACCCGGCTTCCACGAATGGCGTTACCGCTGGCCATGTGTTCGTCCTCTCAGCTCGCGAATCGGGCCAGGAGGCCCAGACCGATGATCGCCGTCGCCCAGATGAGGGCCACGGCAACGGTGAAGCGGTCGAGGTTGCGCTCGGCGACCGAGGAGCCGCCGAGGGAGGTCGACATGCCGCCACCGAACATGTCGGACAGGCCACCACCCTTGCCCTTGTGCAGCAGGATGAACAGGGTCAGAACCAGGCTGGACAGCACCAGCAGGACCTGCAGCACGATGCGAACCGCATCCACGTGGTCACTCCATCTCTCGGGGCATTCGGCCGTCGTTGATCGGCTCGGGCAAGGATACCTTCCCGCCTGCCCGGAGGCCGAACCCCACCCACGGGCGGGGCTCGGCTGCTCGTCAGGCGACGTTCAGGTGAGTCGGTCTCAGGCCGGCGTCAGGTGGTCGCGGTAGCGGCAGATCGACGCGAACTCGGCCGGGTCGATCGACGCCCCGCCCACGAGGGCACCGTCGACGTCCTCCTGGGCCATGATCGCGGCGACGTTGGCGGCCTTGACGCTTCCGCCGTAGAGGATGCGGATGCCGTCGGCAACGTCCCCGCTGTAGAGCTCGGCGAGCAGCGTCCGGATGGCCGCGCAGACCTCCTGCGCATCGTCCGGAGTCGCCACCTCACCCGTTCCGATCGCCCAGATCGGCTCGTAGGCGATGACGATCGAGGCGGCCTGCTCCTTCGAGACGCCGGCGAGCGCGGCCCGCAGCTGGGAGACGACGTGCCCGACCTGACCCGACTCCTTCCGCACGTCGAGCCCCTCACCGCAGCACAGGATCGGCGTCAGACCATGGGCGTATGCCGCCTCGACCTTCGCGGCGACGACGTCGTCGGTCTCGTGGTGGCCCTCCCGACGCTCGCTGTGACCGACGACGACGTACGTGCAGCCGAGCTTCTTGAGGAACGCGCCGGAGATGTCGCCCGTGTAGGCGCCGGAGGCGTGCGGAGACAGGTCCTGCGCGCCGTAGCGCAGGTGGAGCTTGTCGCCCTCGATGAGGGTCTGCACCGACCGGAGGTCGGTGAACGGCGGGAGGACGGCCACCTCGACGGCTGCGTAGTCGTGCTTGGCGTCACGCAGCGTCCAGTCGAGCTTCTGGACGAGGTGGGTGGCCTGCAGGTGGTCGAGGTTCATCTTCCAGTTGCCGGCCATGAGCGGCACACGGCCGACGGGCTTCGCGTCGGTCTTGTCGGAACGGGCCATCAGGCGTGGTCCTCCTCGTCGAGCACGGTCAGGCCGGGCAGCTCCTTGCCCTCGAGGTACTCGAGGCTCGCTCCACCGCCTGTCGAGATGTGGCCGAAGTCGCTGTCGGCGAAACCGAGCTGGCGCACGGCGGCGGCCGAGTCGCCACCGCCGACGACGGTCAGGGCCCCGGTTCGCGTCACGTCGACGAGGGCCTGGGCGACCGCCTTGGTCCCCGCAGCGAACGGCGCCATCTCGAAGGCGCCCATGGGCCCGTTCCAGAAGACCGTGCGGCAGTCTGCGAGCCGCTCGGCGAAGAGTCGGCCGGACTCGGGGCCGATGTCGAGGCCCATCCGGTCCGCCGGGATCGCGTCGACGGCCACGACGTCGTGCGGGGCATCGGCGCTGAAGGCGTCCGCGGCGACGATGTCGACCGGCAGGACGATCTCGACGCCCTCCTTCTCGGCACGCTCGAGGTAGCCCTTGACGGTGTCGACCTGGTCGGCCTCGAGCAGGCTCTTGCCGACCTCGAGACCCATGGCGGCGAGGAAGGTGAACACCATGCCGCCACCGATGAGGAGCCGGTCGGCCGTGCCGAGGAGGTTGCCGATGACGCCGAGCTTGTCGGACACCTTCGCGCCGCCGAGGACGACGGCATACGGCCGCTCGGGGTCCTTCGTCAGGCGGCGGAGCACGTCGACCTCGGTGGCCACGAGACCCCCGGTGGCGTGCGGGAGCAGCCGGGCGACGTCGTAGACGGACGCCTGCTTGCGGTGGACGACGCCGAAACCGTCGGAGACGAAGACGTCCGCCATCGAGGCGAGGGCGCCCGCGAACTCGGCGCGCTCCTCGTCGGACTTGCCCGTCTCGCCGGCGTTGAACCGGAGGTTCTCGAGCAGGAGCACGTCGCCGTCATCGAGGGCGGCGACGGCCGCCTGCGCCTCAGGACCCACGGTGTCGCCCGCGAACGCGACGGGGCGACCGAGGACCTCACCGAGCCGCGTCGCGACCGGAGCGAGGGAGTACTTGGCCTCGGGCGCACCCTTGGGGCGGCCGAGGTGGGCGCACACGATGACGCGCGCACCCTGCTCGGACAGGGCAGCGATCGTCGGGGCGGACGCGCGGATGCGCCCGTCGTCGGTGATCGTCGTGCCGTCGAGCGGGACATTGAGGTCGGAACGGACGAGGACGCGCTTGCCGCGCAGGTCCCCGAGGTCGCCAGTCGTCTTCACGAGGGTTGCCTCTTCGCTGTGGGTTGAGTTCGGCCGGGAACCGGGACGGCCACCGCCCCACGCTGCGCGGGGGCGGTGGCCGACGGGCTCAGAGGGACTCGCCGACGAGCGCGACGAGGTCGACGAGACGGTTGGAGTAGCCCCACTCGTTGTCGTACCAGCCGACGACCTTGACCTGGTTGCCGATGACCTTGGTCAGACCGGCGTCGAAGATGCACGAGGCCGGGTCGGTCTCGATGTCCTTGGAGACGATCTCGTCCTCGGTGTAGACCAGGACACCCTTGAGGGGGCCCTCCGCGGCGGCCTTGACCGCGGCGTTGACCTCTTCGACCGTCGTCTCACGGCCGGCCTCGAACGTCAGGTCGGTGGCCGAACCGGTCGGCACCGGCACCCGGAGGGCGTAGCCGTCGAGCTTGCCCTTCAGGTCGGGGAGCACGAGGGAGACGGCCTTGGCGGCGCCGGTCGTGGTCGGGACGATGTTGAGGGCCGCGGCGCGAGCCCGGCGGAGGTCCTTGTGGGGGGCGTCCTGGAGGTTCTGGTCCTGCGTGTAGGCGTGGATCGTCGTCATGAGTCCCTTGACGATGCCGAACTCGTCATGGAGCACCTTCGCCATCGGCGCGAGGCAGTTCGTCGTGCACGACGCGTTGGAGATGACCGTGTGCTTCTCGGCGTCGTAGAGATCGTGGTTGACGCCCATCACGATGGTGATGTCCTCGTTCTTGGCCGGGGCCGAGATGATGACCTTCTTGGCCCCACCGTCGATGTGCGCCTTGGCCTTCTGCGCGTCGGTGAAGAAGCCGGTGGACTCGACGATCACGTCGGCGCCGACGCCGGCCCAGTCGATCTTGGCCGGGTCGCGCTCCTCGAAGACGCGGATCGCCTTGCCGTCGACGTGGATCGAGGTCTCGTCGTAGGTGACCTCACCCGGGAAGCGACCCAGGATCGAGTCGTACTTGAGCAGGTGGGCGAGAGTCTTGTTGTCCATGAGGTCGTTGGTGGCCACGACCTCGATGTCGGCTCCGGAGGCCACGATGGCGCGGAAGAAGTTGCGGCCGATGCGGCCGAAGCCGTTGATACCAACGCGAACAGTCACTGCTGAGCACCTCTTCGGGGTGTGAGTGGTAGGGCGATGGGTCGCGCCTTTGCGACTCCTTCGCCGTCCACCCTAGTGGCTTGCCTCACAGAGGGAAGCAGGAGTCTCATCGAGCGGTGAGCGAGCGCTCAGCAGCAGCGGGCCGCACGGACCGGGCCCCGGGCGCCCCCGCGAGAGGGCCGGCGGCGTCAGCTGTCGAGCATGTCAGGGGTGAGGTTGGCGTCGGTGCCGGGCACCCCGAGCTCCTCGGCCCGCTTGTCGGCCATGGCGAGCAGCCGGCGGATCCGGCCGGCGACGGCGTCCTTCGTCATCGGCGGCTGGGCGAGCTGACCGAGCTCCTCGAGGCTCGCCTGCTTGTGCTCGACGCGGAGAACCCCCGCCTCGCGGAGGTGGTCGGGGATGTCGTCGCCGAGGATCTCCATGGCCCGCTCGACCCGGGCACCCGCGGCTACCGCGGCGCGCGCCGAGCGGCGCAGGTTGGCGTCGTCGAAGTTGGCGAGGCGGTTGGCCGTCGCGCGCACCTCGCGGCGCATCCGGCGCTCCTCCCAGGCGAGCACGGCGTCGTGGGCCCCGAGGCGCGTCAGCATCGCCCCGATCGCGTCACCGTCGCGGATGACCACGCGGTCGACGCCCCGGACCTCGCGGGCCTTGGCCTGGATGCCGAGTCGGCGCGCCGCGCCCACGAGGGCGAGCGCCGCCTCGGGCCCGGGGCAGGTCACCTCGAGGGCGGACGATCGGCCGGGCTCGGTCAGCGAGCCGTGGGCGAGGAACGCCCCCCGCCAGGCGGCCTCGGAGTCGCACGTCGCCGCGCTGACGACCTTGGGGGGAAGCCCGCGCACGGGGCGTCCGCGGGCGTCGATGAGCCCGGTCTGCCGGGCGAGGGTTGCGCCGTCCTCGACGATGCGCACGACGTAGCGAGAGCCGCGTCGCAGTCCGCCGGCAGCGAGCACGAGCAGGTCGCTCTTGTGGCCGTACACCTCGGAGATGGTGCGCCGCAGCCGGCGTGCGGCGTTGGCGGTGTCGAGCTCGGCCTCGACGACGATCTGGCCGCCGATGATGTGCAGCCCCCCGGCGAAGCGGAGCATCGTCGACACCTCGGCCTTGCGACAACAGGGCTTGGTCACCTCGAGGCGGGAGAGCTCGTCCTTCACCTTCGCTGTCATCGCCATGCGGACATCCTGCCACCCGCAGAGACGCCGCGTGACGTGGTGCCTTCGGCCGCAGGGCGGCCCGCCTCCTCAGCCGATGACGTCGCGGAGCGCCGCGGCGAGGCGGAGCGGGTCATGCACCCCCGGCTGCCCACGCGTCGCAACGGGCGCGACGACGAGCTCGGCACCGACGTCGGCGGCCGCGGACCGCACGGCGGCCGCGTCGGTGACGACCGACGGGTCGGCGAGCACGACGTCGAGCCGCAGGTCGGGCGCGTTGGCCGCGAAGGACCTGAGGTGGTCCTCGGCGCGGAAGTCGCGCGTCTCGCCCTTGTGGACCTCGAGGTTGAGGTTGAGCAGCCGCCGGGCCGGTGTCGCCACGAGCGCGTCGGCGAGGTCCGGGACGAGCAGGTGCGGCATGACCGAGGTGAACCACGAGCCGGGCCCGAGCATGACCCAGTCGGCCGAGCCCACGGCGTCGAGGGCCTCCGCGCACGGTGCGGGGCAGGTCGGCACGATGCCGATCGACCTCACGACACCGGGTGACGACGCGACGCGGTGCTGACCGCGGACGAGGACCGCCTCGTCGGGCCGCCCGGGGTCGTGGCCGACGATCTCCGCGACGATCTCGAGCGGCTCCGCGGCCATGGGCAGGACCCGGCCGCGGGCGCCGAGGAGCCGGCCGACGAGGTCGAGGCCTCGCACGGTGTCGCCGAGCAGCTCCCAGATCGAGACGATCATGAGGTTGCCGAGAGCGTGCCCGCGCAGCTCACCCTGGCCCGCGAAACGGTGCTGCAGCACATCGCGCCAGGTGTGGCCCCACTCGGAGTCGTCGCAGAGGGCGGCGAGCGCCATCCGAAGGTCTCCGGGAGGCAGGACGTCGAAGTCCTCGCGCAGGCGGCCGCTCGAGCCCCCGTCGTCGGCGACCGTGACCACGGCCGTGACATTGTCGGTGAGCAGCCGGAGGGCCGTGAGCGCAGCCGAGAGACCGTGCCCTCCCCCGAGGGCGACGATGCGCCGCGTGTGGCTGCCCGCGAAAGGACCGGGCGGCGTCATGGCCGTCACTCCCGCCCGAGGTCGCGGTGGACGACGAAGGTCTCGACACGAGAGCCCTCGCCGAGCCGCGCGCTCAGCGCCTCGGCGATCGCGACGGAGCGGTGCTTGCCGCCCGTGCACCCGACCGCGACCGTGACGTATCGCCGCCCCTCGCGGATGTAGCCCGAGACCATCGTCGAGAGCAGGTCTCCGGCGCGGTCGAGGAACTCGTCAGCGCCGGGCTGGCCCATGACGAACGCGGCCACCGGCTCGTCGCGCCCGCTCAGCGGGCGCAGCTCCGGCACCCAGAACGGGTTGGGCAGGAAGCGCATGTCGAAGACGACGTCGGCATCGAGCGGCAGCCCGTACTTGAAGCCGAACGACATCACGGCGATGCGCAGCTGGAAGCGCAGGTCACCGGCGAAGAGCGAGGAGAGCTTGGCGCTCAGCTGGTGGACGTTGAGGCCGGAGCTGTCGATGACGACGTCGGCCGAGGAGCGGAGGTCGACGAGCAGCTCCCGCTCGCGCTGGATCCCGTCGAGGAGGCGTCCGTTGCCCTGCAGGGGATGGGGCCGACGGACGCTCTCGAACCGCCGCACGAGGGCCTCGTCGGTGGCGTCGAGAAAGACGAGACTCGGCCGCTCCCCCCGCTCGCGCGCGGCCTGGATGGCGTCCTCGAGGTGCGCGAACCACCCGCGGGAGCGGACGTCGACGACGACGGCGACGCGCTGCTGGGCCGCTTCGGGGCTGCGCGCGATGGCGTCGTCGCGAAGGTCTGCGAGGTCGGAGAGCAGCTGCGGCGGCAGGTTGTCGACGACGAGCCACCCGAGGTCCTCGAGGACGTTGGCGGTCGTGCTGCGGCCCGCGCCGCTCATCCCGGTGACGATGACGAGCGGTGCGTCGACGAGGGACGTCGCGGGGGTCTGGACCGTCGGGTTGTTCATTCGAGCACTTCTCCCGTCGTGAGGTTCACGGCTGGCTCCCCGGCGCCACTCTCAGCCAAGTGGGTGACGATCGCCGACGCAAGCGACGGGCCGATGCCGGGCACCGTCATGATCTCCTCGGCCGCGGCACCGCGCAGGCGCTTGACCGAGCCGAAGTGCTTGAGCAGCGCCTTCTGTCGGCTCGCGCCCAGACCAGGTATGCCGTCGAGCTGGGAGGACGTCATCGCCTTCGAGCGGCGCTGGCGGTGGAAGGTGATGGCGAAGCGGTGCGCCTCGTCGCGCAGGCGCTGGAGCAGGTAGAGGCCCTCGCTCGTGCGCGGCAGGATGACGGGGTACTCGCTGCGGGGCAGCCAGACCTCCTCGAGGCGCTTGGCCAGGCCGACGAGCGCGACCTCCTCGATGCCGAGCTCGTCGAGGACGGCCTGGGCGGCGTTGACCTGCGGGAGGCCGCCGTCGACGACGACGAGGCTCGGCGGGTACGCGAAGCGTCGGGGTCGGCCCGTCTCGGGGTCGATCGGCCCCGACGGCGCGTCGCCGGCGCCGACTGCGTCATCGGCGTCGCCGACCACGCCGGTGGACAGGTCGAGGTCACCCCGCCCCTCGGCATCCTCGAGATAGCGCCGGAACCGCCGCGTCAGGACCTCCCGCATCGCCGCGGTGTCGTCGATGGTCGCGGTGCCGTCCTCGAGCTCGCCGGCGCCGTCCAGTGCTCCCCCGCCCTCAGCACCCGTCGCCGCCGCCGTCGCCGCCGTCACTGCCGTCGCTGCCGTTGTCCCGCGGACGATGAACCGGCGGTACTCGCTCTTGCGGGCGAGGCCGTCCTCGAAGACGACCATGCTCGCGACGACGTTGGTGCCCTGGACGTGGCTGACGTCGTAGCACTCGATGCGAAGCGGTGCCTCATCGAGCTCGAGGAGGTCCTGCAGCTCCTGGAGCGCCTGGCTGCGCAGGGTGAGGTCGCCGGCACGGGCCACCTTGTGGCGGGCGAGCGACTGCTCGGCGTTGCGCCGGACCGTCTCCATGAGCGCTCGCTTGTCGCCGCGCTGCGGGACGCGCACGTCGACGGCCGAGCGGCGCACCGAGGAGAGCCACTCGACGACGGCCTCGTGGTCGGGGGGAAGGGTCGGCACGAGCACCTCCCGCGGCACGGCGTCGCGGTCGGCGTCGCCGTAGACCTGCTGGAGGAGGTGCTCGACGAGCGTCGGCGCGTCTTCGCTCTCCTTCTCGACGACCCAGCCGCGCTGACCCCGGATGCGGCCGCCGCGCACGTGGAAGACCTGGACCGCGGCCTCGAGGTCGTCGTCGGCGAGGGCGAAGACGTCGGCGTCGGTCGCGTCGCCGAGGACGACGGCCTGCTTCTCGAGGGCCTTGCTGAGCGCGCCGATGTCGTCGCGGAGGCGAGCGGCCTGCTCGAAGTCGAGCTCGGCGGCCGCCTCGCGCATGCGGGTCTCGAGCCGCTTGACGAAGCGGGTCGTGTTGCCGCCCATGAAGTCGCAGAAGTCCTCGGCGATGGCGCGGTGCTCCTCCGCGCTGACCCGCCCGACGCAGGGGGCCGAGCACTTGTCGATGTAGCCGAGCAGGCACGGACGACCGCTCGCCGCGGCGCGCCGGAACACGCCTGAGGAGCAGGTGCGCACCGGGAACACGCGCAGGAGCAGGTCGAGGGTCTCGCGGATCGCCCAGGCGTGGCCGTAGGGGCCGAAGTAGCGGGTGCCCTTGCGCTTGGCGCCGCGCATGACCTGGGCCCGCGGGAACTCCTCCCCCATCGTGACGGCGAGGAAGGGGTAGGACTTGTCGTCGCGGTACTTGACGTTGAAGCGCGGGTCGAACTCCTTGATCCAGGAGTACTCGAGCTGGAGCGCCTCGACCTCGGTGCGCACGACGGTCCACTCGACCGACGCCGCTGTCGTCACCATCGTCGCCGTGCGCGGGTGGAGGGCGGTGATGTCCTGGAAGTACGACGAGAGCCGCGGGCGCAGCGACTTGGCCTTCCCGACGTAGATGACGCGGCCGTGCGCGTCCCGGAAGCGGTAGACCCCCGGATCGGTCGGGATCTCCCCCGGCTTGGGTCGATAGGTCGTCGGGTCGGCCACGGCTCCACCCTATGTCGCGGCGCCGACGCCCACCGGCGCCGGGTGACCCACCCAGATCGCGTATGCCGCTCAGCCGGCACCGCGGCCGCGCGCTGGGAGGCCCGGACCGCGACCTCAGACGGTCGCGAGATCCGGGCCCTTCACGTCGAGAGCCCGAGCGCGACGCGCACGGCAGTGCCGAGCGCTCCGGAGTCGCCCGCCTTCGCGGTCAGGGACTGGTCCGCGCGACCGACGAAACCCTCCCGCGAGCCCCCGTTACGGCTCGGGCTCACGACGACCGTGCCGTCGTGCTGCTCGAGGTCGACGTGGAGCGCGCCCCGCGCGTAGGCCGCGTAGGAGCGCAGCCCGAGGGCTGTGAGGACGGGCGCGAAGGGCGACGGGCCGTGGCGGAGGTCCGGGGTGGGGATGCCCTCCCCGGACGCGTCGAGCATCCTCGAGGCGGCCTCACCGAGGACCCTGTCGGGCACGTCGGCAGGAAGGATGTCGAAGGCCCCGTTGGCCACCCAGAGACCGTCCACCGTGCAGGAGTCGGAGCTCACGACCA
Source organism: Intrasporangium oryzae NRRL B-24470 (assembly GCF_000576595.1). GTDB lineage: Bacteria > Actinomycetota > Actinomycetes > Actinomycetales > Dermatophilaceae > Intrasporangium_C > Intrasporangium_C oryzae. The sequence continues at coordinate 88,515 of NZ_AWSA01000017.1, forward strand.
GGCGTCCGCGCCGCAGGTCGACCCCCGCCATCGCGAGCATCTCAGCTCACGGTGAAGGTGCTGCCCGTGACCGTGACCTTCTTGGCGGCCAGGGGCGCGGTCGCCGGGCCGTTGACGACGTCGCCGGTCGCGATGTCGAAGGCGCTGCCGTGACAGGGGCAGATGATCATCTTGTTGGCCACGGCCGCGACCGCACAGCCCTGGTGGGTGCACGTCGTGTCGAAGGCCTTGAACGTGCCGGCCTCGGGCTGCGTCACGACGACCTTCTGGTCGGGGAAGATCCTCCCTCCGCCGACCGGCACCTCCGACGTCGGTGTCGCGCCGCCGCCGCCGCCACCGCCGGCCCCGGACGAGCCCGGGCCCGGGTCGCTCGGCGACGAGCTGCTGCAGGCGGCGAGCACGCCGGCCCCGGCGACGACGACCGCTCCGCGCAGGACGACGCGGCGGTCGGTCAGCGACGGAAACAGGGCCGGTCCCGCGTCGGCGCGGGCGCTCTCGGGGGCACCCACCGCCTCGAGGGTGGGACCGCTGGACTGGGTGGAGCCGCTCATGCCTTCCCCTTCCGGGAGGTCGTCTTCTTCGTGCTCGGTCTGCTCGTCACGTCGGCACGGGTCGCACGGACGGTCGTGCTCGCTGCCGAGGTCTTCGCGGCGGCGGTCCCGGCGCGCCCGCGGGTCGCCCGCGCGGTCGTGCTCCCCGAGCCGGTTGCCGTGGAGCCGCTCCTGGCCGCTCCCTTCGGGGTGCCGGTGGAGGATGCCGCGATCGTCCGCTTCGTGGCTGGACGGCCGCCGTCAGCACGCTGCGAGCCGGCTGACGGCCGACCCCGGGAGGTCGTGCGGGCCGTCCGCTCGAGGATCGGCTTGAGGAACCGGCCCGTGTGGCTGGCCTCGACCTCGGCGACCTCCTCCGGGGTCCCCTCGGCGATGACCTGACCACCGCCGGACCCGCCCTCGGGGCCCATGTCGATGATCCAGTCGGCGTTCTTGATGACGTCGAGGTTGTGCTCGATGACGATGACCGTGTTGCCCTTGTCGACGAGACCCTGGAGGACGTCGAGAAGCTTGCGGATGTCCTCGAAGTGCAGACCCGTGGTCGGCTCGTCGAGGACATAGATCGTCCGCCCGGTCGAGCGCTTCTGCAGCTCGCTTGCGAGCTTGACGCGCTGCGCCTCACCGCCGGAGAGGGTCGGGGCGGGCTGCCCGAGACGGACGTAGCCGAGACCCACGTCGTTGAGGGTCCGGAGGTGCCGCGCGATCGCGGGCACCGCCTCGAAGAACTCCGCGGCCTCCTCGATCGGCATGTCGAGCACGTCGGCGATCGTCTTGCCCTTGAAGTGGACCTCGAGCGTCTCTCGGTTGTAACGGGCCCCGTGACAGACCTCGCACGGGACGTAGACATCGGGCAGGAAGTTCATCTCGATCTTGATCGTGCCGTCGCCGGAGCACGCGTCGCAGCGCCCGCCCTTGACGTTGAACGAGAACCGGCCTGGCAGGTAGCCCCGGATCTTGGCCTCGGTCGTCTCGGCGAAGAGCTTGCGCATGTTGTCGAAGACCCCGGTGTAGGTCGCCGGGTTGGAGCGCGGGGTCCGGCCGATCGGGCTCTGGTCGACGTGGACGACCTTGTCGAGCTGGTCGAGACCCTTGACCGACTTGTGCCGACCCGGGACGTGTCGTGCCCCGTTGAGCTTGTTGGCGAGGACGTTGTAGAGGATGTCGTTGACGAGCGTCGACTTGCCCGATCCCGAGACTCCCGTCACGGCGACGAGGTTGCCGAGCGGGAAGCTGACCTCGACGTCGCGCAGGTTGTTCTCGCGCGCGCCCGTGACCGTGATCTGGCGTCCGTCGTGGCCGCGGCGCACGGCCGGCGTCGGGATCTCCTTGCGGCCGGAGAGGTACATGCCGGTCAGCGAGTCGGGGTGCTCGAGCAGGCCCTTGACCGACCCCGAGTGGACGACCTCGCCGCCGTGCTCCCCCGCACCCGGCCCGATGTCGACGACCCAGTCGGCCGTCGCGATCGTGTCCTCGTCGTGCTCGACGACGATCAGGGTGTTGCCGAGGTCGCGCAGCCGGGTGAGCGTCTCGATGAGCCGGTGGTTGTCGCGCTGGTGCAGTCCGATCGACGGCTCGTCGAGGACATAGAGGACGCCGACGAGCCCCGAGCCGATCTGGGTGGCGAGACGGATGCGCTGGGCCTCCCCGCCCGACAGGGTGCCCGCGGGACGGTCGAGGGAGAGGTAGTCGAGGCCGACGTCGAGGAGGAAGCCGAGCCGGGCGTCGATCTCCTTGATCACCCGCTCGGCGATCTGGCGCTCCCGGGCCGAGAAGTCGACGGTGTCGAGGAAGCCGGCCGCCTCCCCGATCGCGAGGGCGCAGACCTCGGAGATGTTCTTGCCCCCGACGAGCACGGCCAGGGACTCCGGCTTGAGCCTGGCCCCCCGGCAGACGGGGCACGGGACCTCGCGCATGAAGCCTTCGTAGCGCTCGCGGCTCCAGTCGGAGTCGGTCTCGGCGTGCCGGCGCTTGATGAAGGGCACGACCCCCTCGAACCCCGTCGTGTAGGAGCGGTCGCGGCCGTAGCGGTTCTTGTACTTGACGTGGACCTGGTAGTTCTGCCCGTGGAGCAGGGCCTCCTTGGCCCGGGCCGGGAGGGCTCGCCACGGCGTGTCCATGGAGAAGGTCAGGTCGTCGGCGAGAGCGGCCATGACGCGCTGGAAGTACTCGGCCGAGCCGGAACCCTGGGCCCAGGGGGCGATGGCGCCCTCGGCGAGGGACAGGTCGTCGTCGGGCACGACGAGCTCGGGGTCGACCTCGAGCTCGGTGCCGATGCCCGTGCACGTCGGGCAGGCGCCGAACGGGGAGTTGAACGAGAAGGACCGCGGCTGGATCTCGTCCATGCCGAGCGGGTGGTTGTTGGGGCAGGCCATCTTCTCGGAGAAGCGGCGTTCGCGGTCGGCCGCCTTGGCGTCCCGGTCGACGAAGTCGATGACGACGATCCCGCCGGCGAGGCCGAGCGCCGTCTCGACGGAGTCGGTGAGGCGGCGCTTCGACCCGGCGTCGTCTCCCTTGGCGACGAGGCGGTCGACGACGACCTCGATCGTGTGCTTGCGCTGCTTCTCGAGGGTCGGCGGCTCGGCGAGGGAGATGACCTCGCCGTCGACCCGCGCCCGGGAGAAGCCCTTGGTCTGCAGCTCGGCGAAGAGGTCGACGAACTCGCCCTTGCGACCCTGGACGACCGGGGCGAGGACCTGGAAGCGGGTGCGGTCCTCCAGGGTGAGCAGCTGGTCGACGATCTGCTGGGGGGACTGCCGGGTGACCGGCTCGCCGCAGACCGGGCAGTGTGGCCGGCCCGCGCGGGCGAAGAGGAGACGGAGGTAGTCGTAGACCTCCGTGATCGTGCCGACGGTCGAGCGCGGGTTGCGGTTGGTCGACTTCTGGTCGATCGAGACGGCGGGTGAGAGACCCTCGATGAAGTCGACGTCGGGCTTGTCCATCTGCCCGAGGAACTGCCGGGCATAGGCGGACAGGGACTCGACGTAGCGTCGCTGGCCCTCGGCGAAGATCGTGTCGAAGGCGAGGGACGACTTGCCCGAACCGGACAGACCGGTGAAGACGATGAGGCTGTGTCTCGGGAGGTCGACGGAGACGTCCTTGAGGTTGTGTTCGCGCGCGCCGCGGACGACGAGTGCGTGAGGGTTGCCGGAAGCCGTAGCAGTCACCCGGCCCATGCTAGGTGGCGCCACCGACAATGGGTCGGGCCGCGTCGGCCACCGCGGGTGCGCGGGGGCAGCGCGAGACCCGGCTCAGCGGCATACTCGATCGTCATGAGCGTGAGTGAGCCCACCCCGATCGAGGACTACGCGGTGCTGGGGGACCTCGGCACCGCGGCGCTCGTCAGCCGGCGGGGGTCCGTCGACTGGCTCTGTCTCCCCCGTTTCGACTCGCATGCGTGCTTCGCCGCGCTGCTCGGCACCCCCGAGCACGGGCGCTGGCTCATCGGGCCGGTCGACCCCGACGCGGTGACGACCCGGCGCTACGTCGGCAACTCCTTCGTCCTCGAGACGACGCACGAGACCTCGACCGGTCGGGTCACGGTGACCGATCTCATGCCCCTCGGCGACGGCCGGGCGGACATCCTCCGGCGAATCGAGGGGATCGAGGGCACCGTGCGAATGACCCATGAGTGGGTCGTCCGCTTCGGCTACGGCCGCACGCGGCCGTGGGTGACCCGCCACACCGAGGACCGTGAGGGCCGCACCGACGAGATCATCACCGCGGTCGCCGGACCCGACATGCTCGTCCTGCGCGGCGCCCGCCTCCCGCACGCCCAGGACGGACACCACGTCGACGAGTTCGACGTGGCCGAGGGCGAGGTCCTCACCTTCTCGACGACGTGGTTCCCGAGCCGGGAGGAGGTCCCGCCGCCGCTCCGGGTCCGTTCGCGGATCTCCGAGACCCTCGCCCTCAGCAACCGGTGGGCGGGCAACAGCGGCTACCACGGGGCGTATGCCGATGCCGTGACCCGCTCGCTCCTCGTCCTGCGCGTGCTGAGCCACGGCGTCACCGGCGGCATCGTCGCGGCGCCGACGACGTCGCTGCCGGAGGACTTCGGCGGCGAGCGCAACTGGGACTACCGGTTCTGCTGGCTGCGCGACGCGGCGCTCACCCTCGAGGCGCTCCTCGGCTGCGGCTACGTCGAGGAGACCCGCGAGTGGCGCGACTGGCTCCTCCGGGCCGTCGCCGGCGACCCCGAGGACATGCAGATCATGTACTGCATCGATGGGTCCCGCGACCTGCCCGAACGGGTGCTGAGCCACCTGCCCGGCTACGCGGGCTCGCGGCCGGTCCGGATCGGCAACGCCGCGGTCGACCAGCGCCAGACCGACGTCCTCGGCGAGGTCATGATCGCCCTCGAGCACGCCCGCTCGCGGGGCCTCACCGAGTCCACGGAGTCGTGGCACCTCCAGCGGGCGCTCGTCAACCACCTCGCGCGGCACTGGGAGGAGCCGGACAACGGCCTGTGGGAGATCCGCGGCCCGCTGCGCCACTTCACCCACTCCCGGGTCATGGTGTGGGCCGCGTTCGACCGGGCCATCCGGGCCGTCGAGGAGCACGGGCTCCACGGGCCCGTCGAGCACTGGCGCGAGCTGCGTGACCGGGTGCGCCACGAGGTCCTCGAGAAGGGGTGGAACGAGGAGAAGCAGACGTTCGTGCAGCACTACGACACGACCGAGGTCGACGCGTCGCTGCTCACCCTCTCCGCGGTCGGCTTCATCGAGGGCGACGACCCACGGATGGTCGGGACGATCCGGGCGGTCGAGCGAGAGCTCATGCGCGACGGCCTCGTCCTGCGCTACCGCACCGAGGCCGGTGTCGACGGGCTGTCCGGCGACGAGCACCCCTTCCTCGCGTGCTCGTTCTGGCTCGTGACCGCTTACGCGATGGCGGGTATGACCGACGAGGGCCGGGCCCTCATGGACCGCCTCGTCGGGCTCAGCAACGACCTCGGCCTCCTGTCCGAGGAGTATGACCCGATCGGCAAGCGCATGGTCGGCAACTTCCCCCAGGCGTTCTCGCACCTGACGCTCGTCGGTGCGGCGCTCGCCCTGGGGCAGGCCGCTGGAGAGGACGTCGATGAGGCCCACTGACGTGACCACCGCCCACCTCGCGCGGGAGACCGACCGGGTGCTCGCCACCGCGGAGCGGCTCCGCGACGACGAGATCGCCGCGCCGTCGCTGTGCACGGGCTGGTCCCGGGGCCACGTCCTGGCGCACCTCGCGCGCAACGCGGACGCTCTCGGGCGCGTCTGCGACGCGGCGCTCACCGGCGCCGCCGTGACGATGTATGCCGGTGACGACGTTCGCGACGCCGAGATCGACGCGGGGGCGGCGAGGTCGGCACGGGAGCTCGCCGAGGACCTCCGTCTGAGCGCCGAGCGTCTCGCCCCGCAGGCCGCCCGGATCGGTCCCGAGCACGAGGGGATGACGGTCGAGCGGACCCCGGGCGGGGCGCGCATCCCGGTCGAGAAGGTGCCGTACCTCCGGTTGCGCGAGCTCGTCTTCCACCACGTCGACCTCGACGCCGGCTACGCGTTCTCCGACGTCGACCCGGAGGTGCTCGAGCTCCTCCTCGACGACGCCGTGGCCCGGCTGCGCTCCTCCGACGTCCCCCCGTCGATGACCGTGCGCACCGACGAGGGCGACTCGCACGTCCTCGGCGAGGGCTCCGTCACGGTGACCGGTCCCCGGGCCGCGGTCCTGCTCTGGCTCGCGCGGGGCCGCACCGGCGGCGTGCACGCCGACGCCGACCTGCCCCGACTCCCCTTCGGAGGATGAGCCCGATGACCTACACCGGTGTCGTGCGGCCCGGCGGCCCCGCCGACGTGCGCGAGCTGTCCGACCTGACGATCCGCAAGCTCGCCGTCTCGGCGATGCACAACAACGTCTACCTCCTGACGTCCGTCGCCACCGGCGCCCAGCTGCTCATCGACGCCGCTGACGAGGCCCCCCGCGTGCTCGCGCTCGTCGCGTCCGGTGGAGGCGGGCTCGACGCGGTGGTGACGACGCACCAGCACTGGGACCACGTCCGCGCCCTCGCCGACGTCGTGGCCGCGACCGGTGCGCGCACGGTCGCAGGTGCCGACGACGCCGATGCCCTTCCGGTGACCGTGGACGAGCGGGTCGGACAGGACGACACGGTCACGTTCGGTGACATCACGCTCGACGTGGTCCACCTGCGCGGGCACACCCCCGGCTCCATCGCCCTGGCCTACGAGGACCCGGAGGGCCACACGCACCTGTGGACCGGCGACTCGCTCTTCCCCGGCGGCATCGGCAACACGAAGAACCCCGGGCAGAGCTTCGACTCGCTCATCGAGGACGTGACGACGCGCGTGTTCGACGTCTACGACGACGACACGTGGTTCTACCCCGGGCACGGCGACGACTCCACGCTCGGCGCGGAGCGCCCGCACCTGCAGGAGTGGCGCGACCGCCGCTGGTGAACCGGTGCTTCGCACCTCCCGGAGGAGCGCCGCACGCCACCCCTGCTGCTAGCTGTACTCGGCCTGGACGTTGGTGACAGTC
>NZ_AWSA01000018.1 GCF_000576595.1 Intrasporangium oryzae NRRL B-24470
CCCGGGACCCTGCCCGCGAGCCGGCCCATGGCCTCGCCGGGGATGCCGGGCCAGCGACGCGACCGGCGCGGACGGGCTTGCGCCTCAGACGCCGCGGCGGCCCGGAGCCGGTGTGTCAGCGCCGATGCGTCGTCGCCGCCGACGACGACCTCGACCGGCTCGGGCGCGGCCGCATCGAAGAAGAGGCGCGCTACCTCGCCTGACGAGGGCCGCAGCGACGGGTCGGGGTCGATGCACCGCGCCACGAGCTGCCCCAGCTCCGGACCGACGTGACTGCGGACGGTATCGGGGTCGAGGCGGAGCAGGGTGTCGGGAGCGCCGTTGCCGGTCAGGCAGAACCACGCCAGCGCACCGAGGGAGAACACGTCGCTCGCCTCGGTCGGGACGTCACCGGATCGGACCTCCGGGGCGACGAAGCCGGGCGTGCCGTGGACGTCGCCGGAGCCCTGGCCGGCGATGTGCGAGGCCCCGAGGTCGAGCAGGACCGGGCGGCCGTCGGCGCGCACCATGACGTTGCGTGCGGAGATGTCACCGTGCACTCCCCCGGCCGCGTGGAGGGCCGCGACCGCCTCGCACACGGGGCTGACGACGGTGACCGTCTCACCCGGCTGGAGATGCCCCCGCGCCCCGACGAGGGCGGAGAGCAGGATCCCACGGACGAGGTCGAACACCAGTGCCGACCGACCGTCGTCGAGCTCGACGACGTCGCGGAGCGAGACGAGGTGCTCGTGGCGGACCGCCATGAGGACGTGTCGCTCGAGAAGCCCACGGGCGAGGCCCTGCTCGTCGGGCGGGCCGGTCGGCACCTTGATGGCGACGGGACGGCCGGTGGCGTCCGCCCCCGACCAGACGGTGCTGAAGGCCCCCTGCCCTATGAGGGCGTCGACGCGGAGTCCGGGGACCTGGGGACGTGGCTGGGCTGGCTGGGCTGGCTGGGGTGGCTGCGTCACGATGTCATCGTCACAGGCACGCGCCCGGACGCGTCGGCGTCATCCACAGGCCTTGCTACCGGACCCCGCTCAGACCCGTCCTCGCCCGCCCTGCGCCGACCTGCCCGGCCCGGCCACCCGAGAGCCCCGTGGGGCCGGCGCGCGCCTGCCGTCCGCCTCAGTCCGCCTGCCCGGGCGTCAGGACCGGGACGACCCGACCGTCGCGTGAGCTGACCCGCGCCGCGTCGATGACCGCGAGCACGTGCACGGCGTCGCGAGGGTCCACGGGCATGCGCACCTGCGGGTCGTCGGACACGATCGCGCCGGCGACCGCCCGGTAGAAGTCGGCCTGGTCCGCGCCGGTGACGACCGGACCGTGCTCTCGCTCGTCGCCCCGCACGATCCAGCCGATGGCGTCGCCGTCGTTGGCGAACTCGGTGAAGGCGCTCACGTCGTCGACCTGCTTGCCGATGACGTAGGCGCCGGCAGAGCCGTTGAGGCGGGCCCGGGGGCCGGGTGCACCGTTGACGGAGCTCGCCATGACGTGGCTGACGATCCCCGAGACGTGCCGGCATGCCACGAAGGTGTCGTCCTCCCCCACGGTCGTCCGGGCGTCGAGCTCGGCATAGACCGACTCGACCTCGCCGTGGAGGAGCACGGCCTGGTCGATGAGGTGGGAGTGGAGGTCGAGCAGCAGGCCGCCGCCCTCTTCGGGCCCGACCTGCTCGCGCCACCGCTCCTTCGGGACGGGTCGCCAGCGGTCCCAGCGGTATTCGGCCCGCCAGATGTCACCGATCAGCCCCTCGTCGCGGACGGTCGTGAGGGCCCTCTGCTCGGGGTCGAACCGACGGTTGTTGAAGACGGTCAACGGCACGCCGTGGTGGGCGGCGAGGTCGACGACGCCGAGGGCGAGGCCGGAGTCGACGGCAAGCGGCTTGTCGACGACGAGCGGCACGCCGGCGGCGATGACCTGCTCGGCCTGCGTCGCGTGGACGCCGCTGGGTGAGGCAAGGACGACGAGGTCGAGACCCTCGACGCCGAGGAGCGCCTCGAGGTCGGGGACGACCTCTGCACCCGGGTGGTCGGCGCGGACCTCGTCGGCGCGCGTGGCGTTGGAGGTCGACACCGCTGCCACGGTGAGTCCGGCGCGCACGATGAGCGGGGCGTGGATCCCGCGACCGGCCGAGCCGTATCCGACGAGGCCGACGCGAAGGGCAGGAGACGTGGGGTCCGGGCTGGGCGGCATACGGCAACCCAACCACATCAGGTGCCCGGGGCACTCGACCGCGCGGCGTACCCTGACCGCATGCGTTTCGTCCACCTCGGTCTCGACCCCGACTTCGTCGACTACGAGCAGGCCTGGCAGATCCAGCGCGACACCCACGCCAAGGTCGTCAGCGGTGAGGAGCCCGACACCGTCTACCTGCTCGAGCACCGGCCGGTCTACACCGCGGGCAAGCGCACCGAGCCCCAGGAACGCCCGGTCGACGGCACGCCGGTCGTCGACGTCGACCGCGGCGGCAAGATCACCTGGCACGGGCCCGGCCAGATCACCGGCTACCCGATCGTCCGGCTCCCGGCCCCGATCGACGTTGTCGGCTACGTCCGCCACCTCGAGGAGATGATGATCCGGGTGTGCGCCGACTTCGGCGTCGAGGCCGGACGCGTCGAGGGCGAGAGCGGCACGTGGATCGCCGCCGACGAGCGGGGACCGCGGCGCAAGATCGGCGCCATCGGCATCCGGGTCAGCCGTCAGGTCGCGATGCACGGCTTCGCCTTCAACTGCAACCCCGACCTGTCGTGGGGCGAGGTCATCATCCCGTGCGGCATCGTCGGCGCCGGGGTCACATCGCTGTCGTTCGAGCTCGGGCGCGACGTGCCGGTGACCGAGGTGCTTCCCCACGTCGAGAAGCACCTCGCCGACGTCCTTCCCGGGCTCCGACCGAACGGGCGGGTCCTCAGCACCTCCGACTGACCCACGGACGTGGCCGCAGCCGCCACAAAACGGGTTGATGGCATGAGTGTGACGGCGGTTGGCTGAGCAGATGAACCGGATCCCGATCCATGTCGAGCGCGCCACCGACCAGGAGCGATTCCTGGCCACCGACCACACGGTGTGGTTCCTCGAGTCCCCGGCCGCCCCGACGGAGGACCAGCTCGTCGGCCTGCCGCCCGACCGCCGCTTCGCCGCCCACGTCGAGGGCGCCGACCCGGGTACGTACCCCGGCATCTACGGCGTCTTCCCCCTGACGCTCGCGATCCCCGGTCCCTCCGCCGAGACTCGGCACCTATCCTGTGCGGGCCTCACCTGGGTCGGCGTCCACCCTGACCACCGCCGCCGGGGCGTCCTCACCGCGATGCTGCGCCACCACCTCGAGCAGGTCCACGAGGACCCCGACGTCCACGTCTCGGCCCTGCACGCGAGCGAGCCGGCCATCTACGGACGGTTCGGCTACGGCCTCGCCTCGCTCGAGCACGAGGTGACGCTGAGCCGCGGAACGAAGCTCACGGCTCCCCACCTCGAGGATGGCGCGGCCGGCATGACGACGCAGTTCGTGACCTTGTCCGACCCTGGTGTCACGGGTCGCCTGCGCGACTGTCACCTCGAGCTCGCCGAACCGGGCTCGGTCGTGGGCGAGATCGAGTACTACGAGCGGATCGGCACCGAGTTCCCCGAGCACCTGCGTGAGAAGGAGCGCCTGCGCGTCCTGTTCGCGCGTCGAGGCGGTCACGACGTCGGCTTCGCCGTGTTCCGCCGCAGGCAGAAGTGGGAGCGAGCGCGTCCCTCCGGTGAGCTCGTGGTCTGGGCCCTCGTCGGGGAACCGGCAGCCCGGCTGGCCCTGCTTCGTCGACTCGTGGACTTCGACCTCGTCGGCGCGGTGAAGGTCGGCAACGTGGGGGTGGACGACCCGCTCCTGCGCTGGGTCGGCGGACCCCGGGGCGCCGTCGACGTGGCCACCTACGACAACCTATGGATCCGCCTCGTCGACCTACCCCAGGCGCTGGCGGCCCGCGCCTGGAGCGCGCCGTGCGACCTCGTCGTCGAGGTGTCCGACCCGGCCGCACCGTGGAACGAGGGCACGTGGCGCATTCACGCCGAGGAGGGCGGGAGTGCCACCGTCGAGCGGTCGACGGCGGTGGCCGACCTTCACGTGGGCGTGGACGCCCTCGGGTCCGCCTACCTCGGGGGCGGCAACGTCGTCGCCCTCCAGCGCGCAGGGCTCGTGACGGAACGCAGCCCGGGTGCGGCCGTGCGGCTGTGGCGGGCCTTGCGCACCGACCTCGCACCTGCGGCGGCCATCGGGTTCTGAGCCCCTGCAGCCCCGCACGCGGGCCGGCAACCACCACGGCGAACCTACGCCGGCGGTCCGTTGACCCCTCCTTCCCCCGGGTCTAGATTCGGGATGCGTCGCCGTGGGCCACCCACGCTGTGGCGCGGCCTCACAGGAGTCCCTGGAGGTTGATCGTGAAGAAGCTCATCGCACCTCTCGCGGCGGCGACCGTCGCGGCTGCCGGGCTCGTCGCCGGAGGCACCGCCTCCGCAGCGTCGCCCACCTATGACATCACCACCCTGGCCGGGAAGGTCGCCTCGGTCCGCGCGACGGGGAGCCCGCAGGTCAGGTTCTCCGCCCTCCTCGAGGAGGAGTCGTCCGACCCGTCCTTCGACGGTCCCTTCTCGCCGGCCATCACGCCGACATACGTCCTCTCGAGCCCGCTCGACGGGACGTCGGTCCTCGCGCCCGACGTCACGGTCAACCGGGACACGGCCGCCGCGCCGCAGAACGAGACCGCCGTCGCCGTCGACCCCAACAACCCGAACCGCGTCGTCGCCGGCGCCAACGACTACGTCACGCGGACGTGGTCGTGCACCGTCTCCGGCACCCCGTGCAGCGCGCTCGGGGACGCCTACTCCGGCAGCTATGTGTCCAACGACGGAGGGACGACCTGGCAGGGACTGTCCACTGACCCCGGCCATCTCGGCACGCTCGTCCCGGGCGTCACCCACCTGTCCGGCGGCCCGTACGACGCCGGCGGCGACCCGGCCGTCGCGTTCGACAGCCGCGGCACCGTCTTCTACGCCGGCCTCGGCTTCGACCGGACGTCGCCGCCGAACACCGTGACCGTCAACCGCGGCACGTTCAGCGGCTCGGGCTCGCTGACGTGGAGCGCCCCGACCTTCATCAACCCGACGACGTCGCCGGCCGTACTCAACGACAAGGAGTGGGTCGCGGCCGACTCCCACGTGGGCAGCCCCTTCCGTGACCGCGTCTACGTGTCGTGGACCCGCTACGTGTTCAACCCGATCAACGGCAACTACGTCCAGTCGCCGATCTTCTTTGCGTCGTCGAGCGACGGAGGCACGACCTTCACGACGCCCAAGGCGATCTCCGGCAAGGTCCTCTTCGACCAGGGCTCCCGCCCGGTCGTCGCTCCGGACGGCTCGCTGTACGTCTTCTTCGAGGGTGCGACTCGGCTCGACAGCCTGAGCTCGACCTACGTCGTGAAGTCCACCGACGGCGGGGCCACGTGGGGCAAGCCGGTCGCCATCGCCACCGTCGTCGACAGCCACGTCCTGACCGACACCGCCTTCCGCGACAACAGCTTCCCGGCGGCAGCCGTCGCACCCGACGGCACGCTCTACGCGACGTGGACGACGATGATGGGCAGCACATCCACCGCCGTCTACAGCACGTCCACCGACGGCGGAGCGACGTGGACGGCGCCGCAAGCGGACTTCGTCCCCGCCCTGCGCACCTCGGTCGGATACCCGGCCAGCCAGCCGAGTGGTGGCACGCTCAACGCCCCGTCCCCGACCCAGGCGGAGGACATCTTCCCCGCCGTCGGCGTGGGTCCCGACGGCCACGTCCACCTCGGCGCCTACCGCGGCGACGTCGTCTCGCCGTGGCAGACCTGCGCGAGCGGCCCGCCCCCACCGGTCGGGCGCATCACGTGCGACGCCCTCGGCGACTACATCAACAACACGCGTCTCGACTACGTCGTCCGCGACCTGAGCTCGGCGCAGGTCGTCGTCAGCACGCACCCGATCAACACCCGCTACGGCTTCGGCGGCGGCTTCTTCGGCGACTACACCGACCTCGCGGTCGGGGCCGACGGCATCGTCCACGCCTTCTGGACCGACAGCAACAACGTCCAGCAGGTCGTCTGGTTCTACGGCGCCGAGTTCACGCCGACGCTGATCCACCAGGAGGACGTCGTCATGCGCTCGGGCGCCCTCTGAGCGAGGCGCCGAGCATCGAGCACACGTATGCCGCCGGGCCGGGCCCGGCGGCATACGTGTCGTTCCGGACCTCCACGGGCACGGGTCCGTGTCCCGCCCTCGGAGGTCCGCCCAACCCCTAGGGTGTCGCTGACAACTCACTCGGGGCCCTCAGGGGGGACACATGGACGTCGCCGTCCGCACCACCAGCCTGCGCAAGACCTATCTCAGTCGAGGGAGCCGCCGCGTCGCCGTGCAGGGGCTCACCATGACCGTTCCGGCGGGAGGGGTCCACGGGTTCCTCGGGCCCAACGGCTCCGGCAAGACGACGACGATCCGGATGCTCCTCGGCCTCATCCGCCCCGACTCGGGCACGGCCGAGATCTTCGGTGTGCCGGTCCCGAAGCGGCTGCCCGACGTCGTCGACCGGGTCGGGGCGATCGTCGAGTCGCCGAAGTTCTTCCCGGCGTTCACGGGTCGGCAGAACCTCCGCCTCCTCGCCGACGCGATCGGCGCGCCCGCGAGCCGGGTGGAGGAGGTCCTCGAGGCGACCCACCTCGGAGACTGCGGACGCGACCGGTTCGCGTCGTACTCGCTCGGCATGAAGCAGCGCCTCGCGATCGCCGCGACCCTGCTCAAGGACCCCGAGCTGCTCATCTTCGACGAGCCGACCAACGGCCTCGACCCGGCCGGGATCAGGGAGGTCCGCGACACGATGAGAGCCCTTGCGGCGCAGGGCAAGACCGTCCTCGTCAGCTCGCACATCCTCGCCGAGGTCGAGCAGGTCGCAGACACGGTCTCGATCATCGGGCACGGCGCCCTCCTCGCCGAGGGGCCGGTCGCCGACATCCTCGGTGGCGGAGGGGCGGCACAGGTCCGGGTCGGCGTGGGCAGCCCCGACCAGGCGGCGGTCATCCTCGAGGAGCAGGGCCACGTGGTCACCCGGGAGGGCGACCACCTCCTCGTCACGGCCGACGACCCGTCCGCGGTGACGCGGGCGCTCGCCGGGCACGGTCTCTACGTCAACGAGCTGACCCCGGTCCGCCCCGACCTCGAGGACGCGTTCCTCGCCCTGACGGCCGACCAGGGACTGGGCTCGGAGTCCGACCGGCAAGCCGGCGGCCTGGCCATGGGGGGTGCGGCATGAGCGGCACGCTGCTGACAGCGGAGGCCCGCGCCAAGGCGGAGGTGCGCCCGACGGGCACGTCCTTCGTCGGCCTGGTCGGTGTCGAGCTCCGGCGCCTCTGGTGGCGCAGGCTCACCAAGGCGGTGCTCGTCGCCGTCGTCGTGCTCGTCGGTGTCGCGACGTACTCCGTCCACCAGCAGATCAGGCCGGAGGCGATCGCGCAGCGGCTCGACGACTACCGGGCGATGGTCGCCGAGCAGCAGCGCCAGCTCGACGCGATGTCCCCAGAGGACAAGGCCGCGCAGCTGGCGGAGTGCAGGCGTGGAGAAGCGGCGGCCCAGAGCCAGGACCCGAACGCCTCCTTCGGATGCGACCGGATGTTCGCGCTGCCGAGCCCCGAGAGCTTCGGGCTCCTCAACACCGCGCGCGACCAGGTCACGCTCGGCCTCGCGAAGACCGGGGTCTACTTCTTCGGCTTCCTCGCCTTCCTCCTCGGCGCCAGCTTCATCGCCGCCGAGTTCGCGAGCGGCGCCATGGGCAACTGGCTCACCTTCCAGCCCCGGCGCCTGCGCGTCGGTGCGGCCAAGCTGCTCGCCGCACTCGGCGGCGGCCTCGCCATCGGCGTCCTCGGGGTCGGGCTCTCGGCCGCGGGCGCGGCCCTCGTGACGACGGTCAACCGGCCCGATGCCGCAGTGGGCCTCCCCGAGGTCCCGCCCGCTGGTGGCTCGGTCACCGAGAGCCTGCTGCGCATCGTCGCGGTGGTGGCCCTCGGCGGGTTCGGTGGAGCCGTCGTCGGCCTCCTCCTCCGGAGCACGGCGGGGGTCATCGGCCTCGTCATCGGGTGGAGCATCGTCGCCGAGGGATTCGTCGCCAACGTCTTCGGCGAGGGCCGGCTCCAGCCGTGGTTGCTGCGGCTCAACATCGACGCGTTCCTCGAGAAGGGGTCGACATACGTCGTGACCGTGTGCAGGGCCGACGGCTGCACGGGCCAGTCGGCGGTCAACACCTACACCCACGGCTGGGTCTACCTGCTGACCTTCGCCCTCGTCGGGGCCGCCCTCGCGCTCGCCTCCTTCCGCCGCCGCGACGTCACCTGACCGGCTCGTCCGGGGCCGTATGCCGCCGGTCCGGGTCGCGCTCCTGGGGGCGCGGTCCCGGCCCAGCGGCATACGGCCGATGTGGAGGTGCTCGGGGCCCGGCGTAGGCTGGGGCCCAGCATCCGCCACCCCCGAGGAGCTCCCCTGTGACTGTCGCACCCGACGGTCGTCGACTGCTGCGCGTCGAGGCGCGCAACGCCGAGACCCCCATCGAGCGCAAGCCGTCGTGGATCCGCACGACCGCCAAGATGGGCCCCGAGTACACCGCCCTGCACTCCATGGTGAAGAGCGAGGGCCTGCACACGGTGTGCCAGGAGGCCGGCTGCCCCAACATCTTCGAGTGCTGGGAGGACAAGGAGGCCACCTTCCTCATCGGTGGCGACACGTGCACCCGGCGCTGCGACTTCTGCGACATCGCGACCGGCAGGCCGACGGCGCTCGACCTCGACGAGCCGCGGCGCGTCGCGGAGTCCGTCCGGCAGATGGGCCTGCGCTACTCCACGGTGACCGGTGTGGCGCGTGACGACCAGCCGGACGGCGCGGCGGGGCTCTACGCCGAGACGATCCGCCAGATCCACCTGCTCAACCCCAACACGGGCGTCGAGATCCTCCCGCCCGACTTCGGTGCGAAGCCCGAGCTCGTCGGCCAGGTCTTCGACGCGCGACCCGAGGTGTTTGCGCACAACCTCGAGACGGTCCCGCGGATCTTCAAGCGGATCCGGCCCGCGTTCACGTACGAGAAGTCCCTCACGGTGCTGACCATGGCCCGCGAGGCCGGGCTCGTCACGAAGTCCAACCTCATCCTCGGCATGGGCGAGACCGACGCCGAGATCGAGGAGGCCATCCGCGACCTCCACGACGCCGGGTGCGACATCCTCACGATCACGCAGTACCTCCGCCCCTCCAAGCTCCACCACCCGATCGACCGGTGGGTCAAGCCGGAGGAGTTCGTCCACTGGTCCGACGTTGCCGAGGAGCTGGGCTTCAAGGGCGTCATGGCGGGTCCGCTGGTCCGTTCGTCGTACCGCGCCGGGCGCCTCTGGGCGACGGCCATGCGCAAGTGGGGCCGCGAGATCCCGGCCCACCTGGCCCACCTCGCCGAGGCTGCCGGGTCCCCCGCCCGCCAGGAGGCGGCGTCGTTGGTGGCCCGCGCCGAGAGCGCCGTATCCTGATCACCATGGCACGCAACAAGGACGGCGACACCACCTCGCCCACGCAGAAGAAGCAGGGACGGCTCTCCCAGATCCTCGACGTCTACCGGATGTCGAAGACCGCTGACCCGACCATCGGGTGGTGGATGCTCCTCGCCTTCCTCGTCACCTTCGGCGTGCTGCTCGTCGTCGGCATCATCCTCGGCCACGCAATCCTTTTCGGCATCTTCGGCGTCCTCTTCGGCGTGCTCGCGGCGACGATCATGATGAGCCGCCGGGCCGAGCGAGCCGCCTACTCCCAGATCGAAGGGCAGGCCGGCGCCGCCGGTGCCGCGCTGACCTCGATCCGCCGCGGCTGGTACACCGACCGCGAGCCGGTGGCTGCAGATGTGGCCCGTCCGGGCGACATCGCGTCGGCCGCCATGGTCTACCGCGCGCTCGGGCGTCCGGGCGTCGTCCTCGTCGGCGAGGGCCCGACGAGCCGCGTGCAGAAGCTGCTCGCCTCCGAGAAGAAGCGCGTCGAGCGCGTCGCCCCCGGCGTCCCGGTCACGACCCTCCGCGTCGGCAACGGCGAGGGCGAGATCCCGCTGACCAAGCTCGCCGGGAAGGTCCAGCGCCTCAAGCCCCAGATCACCAAGGACGAGATGGCGCTCGTCAACAAGCGCCTCAAGGCGCTCGGCGGCATCCGTCCCCCGCTGCCTGCCGGCGTCGACCCGATGCGGGCGCGGATGGACCGCAAGGCGCTCCGCGGCAAGTGACCCTGCTTCAACGCTGCTCGAGCTGTGCTCGGGTGCTGCTCGGGTGTGCAGAAGGGGCCGGCTCCTCGAGGAGCCGGCCCCTTCTGCGTGTCCGCGGGCGGGTCAGCGGGTGCGGACGATGACGGTGTTGGGGATCCGGTCGTGCAGGCCCCGCCCGTCGACGTCCCAGATCACGGCAGGGACGAAGAGGCAGAGGAGCACGGTGCGACCGAGCGCCTGCAGGGGGCGAACCGGGCCGCCGCCGACCGAGCGCACCTGCAGGCCCACGACGCGGTGACCGATGGTCGAGCCCAGGGTCCCGACGAGGAGCAGGTGCATGACGGCGAAGACACCGAGCACGACGAAGGTGTCGCTGCCCTTCGGCGTGACGGCCGAGAACGGCAGCGGTACGTGGAAGAGCCCGGCCGCGATGAAGGTCGCGATCGCCCAGTCGATGGCGACGCCGACGAGCCGGGGACCGAAGGAGGCGATCGCGCCCGGCCCGCTCTGCGGCATACCGAGACGTTGCCCGCGCCACTCTCCCGGGTTGGTCCGGGCCCGCGGGCCCTCGAGCCACGATCCGACATCCTTGCGGTCCACCACGGACCCAGCGTAACGAGACGCGAACGGGACCGCCTCGTCGGGGGCGTCCGGACGTAACACCGGCGAAACACGCGGGTCATTGACGAGAAATGGCCCGCCACTAGTGTCGACCTCGACAGCACGGGGCCGTCGCCCTCGTCTCGTTGTGTCGAGATCCGGTGACGACCTCGCCCCACATCAGGAGGTTGGATGTTCAGCTCAGCTGACGAGGTCCTCAAGTACATCAAGGACGAGGACGTCAAGTTCGTCGACATTCGGTTCTGCGATCTGCCCGGTGTCATGCAGCACTTCAACGTGCCGGCTGAGTCGGTCGACGAGGACTTCTTCACCGTTGGTCAGATGTTCGACGGGTCCTCGATCCGCGGCTTCCAGGCGATCCACGAGTCCGACATGAAGCTCGTGCCCGACCCCGCCACCGCCTTCATCGACCCCTACCGCGCCGAGAAGACGCTGGTCATGAACTTCTCGATCCTCGACCCTTTCACGGACGAGCGCTACAGCCGCGACCCGCGCAACATCGCGAGCAAGGCCGAGGAGTACCTCAAGTCGACCGGCATCGCCGACACCGCCTACTTCGGTGCCGAGGCCGAGTTCTACGTCTTCGACGACGTCCGCTTCGAGACGAAGCAGAACGCCGGCTACTACTTCATCGACTCCGTCGAGGCCGCGTGGAACACCGGCCGCGAGGAGGAGGGCGGCAACAAGGGGTACAAGACCCGCTACAAGGGCGGCTACTTCCCCGTCTCCCCCGTCGACCACTTCGCCGACTTCCGCGACAAGATCTGCCTCGAGCTGAAGCAGGTCGGTCTCAACGTCGAGCGCAGCCACCACGAGGTCGGCACCGCCGGCCAGATGGAGATCAACTACCGCTTCAACACGCTCCTGCACTCCGGCGACGACCTCATGAAGTTCAAGTACGTCGTCAAGAACTCCGCCTGGGCGCAGGGCCACACGGCCACCTTCATGCCGAAGCCGCTCTTCGGTGACAACGGCTCGGGCATGCACACGCACCAGTCGCTCTGGAAGGACGGCGAGCCCCTCTTCTACGACGAGCGCGGCTACGGCGGCCTCTCGGACATCGCGCGGTGGTACATCGGCGGTCTGCTCAAGCACGCGCCGTCCCTGCTCGCCTTCACGAACCCGACGGTCAACTCCTACCACCGCCTGGTCCCCGGCTACGAGGCTCCGGTCAACCTCGTCTACTCCGCGCGCAACCGCTCGGCCTGCGTCCGCATCCCGATCACGGGCACCTCGCCCAAGGCCAAGCGCATCGAGTTCCGCGTGCCGGACCCGTCGGCCAACCCGTACCTCTGCTTCGCCGCCCAGCTCATGGCCGGCCTCGACGGCATCAAGAACCGCATCGAGCCCCCGGAGCCGGTCGACAAGGACCTCTACGAGCTGCCGCCCGAGGAGCACGCTGCGATCCAGCAGGTTCCGGGCTCGCTCCCCGAGGTGCTCGACGCGCTCGAGGTCGACCACGACTACCTGCTCGAGGGCGACGTGTTCACGAAGGACCTCATCGAGGCCTGGATCGAGTACAAGCGCAAGAACGAGGTGGACCCGATCCGCTTCCGTCCGCACCCGCACGAGTTCGAGATGTACTTCGACATCTGACCCTCAGATGCCGTCTGACCTGCGCTTTTGCGGTCACGCTGCGCTCCTTGGCCGCAGATAGTCCGCACGTCGTGCAATCCAGCGAGTCCGCTCGTGCTGCCAGCACCACCGCAACGGCAGCGCGGGCGGACTCGTCTGTGTCCGGCGCTTCAGCCGTTCCTGGATCGCCGCGCCTTGATCAGCGCGATGACCACGCAGGCAACCAGGAGCACCAGGGCAAGGATGTAGATCCCCGGCGCCTTGAACAGCACGCCGAGCGCAAAGCACACCAGGCCCGCGAGGCCCAGCGCGATCGCCCAGATCACGCCCTTGCTGAGGCCGCCCCCAAAGTCATCGCTCATACCCGCACCGTAGCCCTGAGCAGCCGCACGAGTTGCCTGTTCGTGTGAGACGCGCCGACACGCGCCGAGTCATGCTGTGGCGTTTAGCGAGCTTCAGGACGTCTGGCGCGTCGCCGACCGTACCCATCTGCCGGCGCCCGCGCGGCGGGCCTCGCGCCTCTGCCCGGCCTCTGACCGGCCTCTGACCGGCCTCTGACGGGTCTCTGACGGGTCTCAGTCCCGCTCGAAGGTGACGAGCAACCCCTCCACGCCTCCCGGCCCGACGCGGCCCTTCACCTCGACGGAGGTGATCGCCTTGAGCCTCCAGCCCTTCGAGCCGTGCTCGTTGAGCACCTTCTCGAGCTTGTCGCCCGACATCTTGCCTCCGACGAGGCCCTCTCGAAGCTCCACGACCTTGTACTGCGGCACTGCTCCTCCTCCGCTCGCGTTGCCTCGACCGTACCCGGCGGGGACCACGCCGACCCCCGGTTCGGCGCGGGCAGAACCAGCCGGCCTCGATGCCGGGCCGGGGACAGGGCCTTTCGAGGCCGGGACCAGTGCGGTTGACTGGGTGCGGACCGACACCCGTGCCCGACATCGAGACTGCATCGAGACGAGGACCCATGAGCGAGAACGACTCCGTCAACACCTCGGTCCCACCGAGCGGGACCGGCTGCTCCGAGTGCGACGACCTGTCGCCCCAGGGCTGGTGGTTCCACCTGCGGCGGTGCGCGACCTGCGGACACATCGGCTGCTGCGACTCCTCCCCGGGACAGCACGCCTCGGCGCACTACGCGCAGACCGGTCACCGCCTCATCCAGAGCTTCGAGCCGGACGAGGACTGGTTCTACGACTACGGCTCGGACGAGATGCGCAGCGGCCCCGAGCTGGCCCCGCCGACCTCTCACCCCGAGTCCCAGCCGGTGCCCGGGCCCGAGGGCCGCGTGCCGGCGGACTGGATGAACCGCCTGCACCGCTGAGCCCGCCACCGCGGATCGAGGCGTATGCCGCTGGGCCGGCCCAGCGGCATACCCCTCCTCCGCGACGGGCTCGGCGGTCCCCGCTAGGCTCGCGTGCCATGTCCGCGGGCCTCGGGAACCCTGTCTTCGACGAGCTCATCGAGGCGGCCGCGCCGCAGGTGCTGGCTGGTGCGCACCGTCGGGACCTCCCACCGGAGGAGGGAGGACGCTGGCCTGTCAGCATCGTCGTCCGCCCCGCGGAGCCCGTGCGCGACGTCCTGGAGGGACTCATGCGCACGGCTCTCGGCTTCGTCGGCCCGGGCCACTTCCTCACCGGGCGCGCCGACTCCGCGCACCTCACGGTCCGTGCCCTCGAGCCCTACCGTGACCTGTCCAGCCGAGAGGACCCGGTCACGGCCGACTGGACCGCTGCCCTCGAGCGCGGCTGCCGCCGCGACGAGGCCGCTCGTTCGGGCTCGTCAGGTTGCGCGGGTCAGGCCGCGTGCGAGCGGGTCGCGGGTGTCGCGTAGGCCTCGTCGACGGCCGAGCGGACGTGTCCGTGGGGCCACGTGAGGGCGACACCGATGAGCAGGGCGAGGCAGACGGCGGCGCTCAACGCCACGCCGACGGGTGGGTTCGTCGCCTGGGCCAGCGACCCCGCGACGAGGAACGACGCGCCGGCGGCGCCGACTGCCACGGCTCCGGCCAGGCTGAAGATGCGCCCACGGAGGGCGGGCTCCGTCACCAGCGCGAAGGTCGACTGGAGCGGGACCATGAACGACTGGAGCATGCCGCTCGCGAAGAAGAGGACGGCGACGACCCAGACGGGCGGGTCGAGCGCGAGGAGGAGGAGCGGCAGCGGCATGGCGATGGCCAGCTGCAGCATCGAGGCGTTCTGGTCGTGGACGTCGCGCCGCCCGATGAGCACGATGCCGACGACGGCCCCGATGATCGGCGACGCCATGAGCACCCCACCCCACCCGTGCTGGCCGGCGATCGGGATGGCGAGCGCCTCGGGGGCGGCGATGGCCAGGGTGGCGACGGCGCTCAGTGCCATGAGCCGCGCGAGGACGGAGTGGCGGGCGAGGTCGCCTGCTGCGGTCCCGAGGTCGCGGAGGAAGCCGCGGACTCCCTTGCCGCGAGCGCCGTCGACCGGGCGCAGCTCGACGACGACGAACACGACGACGGCGGCGACGACGAACGTCGTGAAGTCGATGAGCAGCCCGGTCCGCGGCCCGAGCAGCGCGACGAGCCCGCCGCCCACCGCGAGGCCGACGGCCTGGTTGAACTGCTCCGACATGGCCGAGAGGCCGACGGCCCGGGCGTAGAGGTGCCGGTCCTCGAAGAGGTCGGTCGTGAGGACCATGTTGGAGGCGGTGGCGGCGCCGCCGATCATCTCGAGCACGAACAGGGCCCCGAGGACGAGCCAGAGCGACGAGTTCGTCCCGACGAGGACGACGAGGACGAGCACGCAGACGGCCCGGGCGCTGTGCGCCCAGATGAGCACGTGCTTGTACGGGAAGCGGTCGACGACCGGCCCGACGAGGCTGCGTCCGAAGAAGGTCGGCACGAGGCTGACGACCAGTGCCGTCGCCGTGGCGAGAGGCGATCGCGTCCGCTCGAAGACGACCGCCGCGATCGTCACCCTCGCGATGTAGTCGCCCCACATCGACAGGGCGTTGGCGAGGAACACCGGGAGGTATCCGGGGACGCGCAGCACCTCACCGTAGGTCGGCACACCGTTCCCCTGCTTGCTCCTCGGCGTCACGCCTTGACGCTACCCCCAGGTGTGGAGTCGTAAAAGTTGAAATCAGTGGCGTGCCGACAGCGGCGGGCCACACGCCGCCAGAGCTCCCCGAGGAGCGTCGCCTCCCCAGCCGCGCGGCCGATGATCCGGCCGACACCGTCGGCGTCGCGCAGGTCCGCCGGGACGCTGTCGATGGGGCGACCGCGCCACAGCACCCCGGCGTTGCGCATGCGCGTCCCGAGCAGCCATGCCTCCCGCAGCGCCCGGGCGTCGTCGGCGGGAAGCAGCCCCTCGTCGGCGAGGCCGTCGAGCGCGGCAAGCGTCCCGGTGACCCGGAGCGAGGGGCGCGCGTGGGCATGCATCAGCTGGCCCAGCTGCACCGTCCACTCGACGTCGGTGAGTCCGCCGCGGCCGAGCTTGAGGTGCGTGCTCGGGTCGGCGCCCCGAGGGAGCCGCTCGGACTCGACCCGGGCCTTGAGCGTGCGGATGTCACGCTGCTGGCTGGCGCTCAGACCGGCGGCGGGCCAGCGCAACGGGTCGATGAGCGCGAGGAACTCGTCGGC
Organism: Intrasporangium oryzae NRRL B-24470; assembly: GCF_000576595.1. Lineage (GTDB taxonomy): Bacteria > Actinomycetota > Actinomycetes > Actinomycetales > Dermatophilaceae > Intrasporangium_C > Intrasporangium_C oryzae. The sequence goes on from NZ_AWSA01000018.1 coordinate 16,065, forward strand.
GAGATCGGCCGGCCCCGCGACCGGGGTCGCGCGGAGCAGGGCCTGGAACTCCCACGTGAGCGCCCACCGCTCGTAGTACGTGCGGTAGGAGTCGAGGCTGCGGATGAGCGGGCCGTTCTTCCCCTCGGGCCGGAGGTCAGCGTCGAGGCCGAGCTGGGGGTCGGGCCCCGACCCGGACAGGAGCTTCTTCAGCTCCTGCACGACCTGGGTCGCGCGCGCCTGGACCTCCTCCTCGTCGGCGTCCGGGTGCGGACGGTGGACGAACATGACGTCCGCGTCGGAGGCGTAGCCGAGCTCGCCCCCACCGAGGCTCCCCATCCCGACGATGAGGATGTCGGCCCCGATCGGGCCGCCCTCGCGGGCCTCGACCTCGCCGACGGCGACGGCGAGCGACACCTCGAGCATCGCGGCCGCCAGGTCGCTGAGCGCCGCCCCGACGGCGCGCACGTCGAGCTCGCCGACGAGGTCGGCCATGACGACGCGCAGGAGCTCGTGCCTGCGGATCGACCGGACGGCGGTGACCGCGTCGGCGGCCGACTCGCGGCGCCCGGCGGCCGCCGACATCGTCGCGGCCAGCGCGGCCCTGGTGCGTGGGACCAGCCCGGTCGGGTCGCCGAGGATCGCCACGCTCTCGGGCGATCGGACGAGCAGGTCGGCCGCGAACCGGCTGCGGGCGAGGCAGTGTGCGAGCCGGTCGGCCGCCCGGCCCTCGTCGCGGAGCATCTTGAGGTACCAGTGCGTCGCGCCGAGCTCGTCGGACACCCGGCGGAAGGACAGCAGGCCGGCATCGGGGTCGGCCTCGTCGGCGAACCAGCCGAGCATGACCGGAAGCAGGGTGCGCTGGATCGCCGCGCGCCGGCTCACCCCGGTCGTCAGCGCCTCGATGTGGCGCATCGCCCCGGCAGGGTCGCGGAAGCCGAGCGCCGCGAGCCGCTCCCGGGCCGCCTCGGGGCGCAGCCGTGCCTCGCTCGGGCTGAGCCGGGCCGCCGCCGCGAGCAGCGGCCGGTAGAAGAGCCGCTCGTGGATCGTCCGGACCTCGCGGGCGATGGCCTGCCGGTCGGCGACGACGGCCTGCTCGGGATGCTTGCGATGGCCCATCGCCCGGCCGAGGCGGCGAAGGTCGGCCTCCGACTCGGGCATGAGGTGGGTGCGCCGGAGCCGGTGGAGCTGGATCCGGTGCTCGAGGCAGCGCAGGTGGCGGTAGGCCCGGTCGAGCGCTGCCGCGTCCTCGCGCCCGACGTACCCGCCGCGGGCGAGCGCTGCGAGCGCCTCGAGGGTCGTCGCCGAGCGGAGGTTGGGGTCGGCGCGTCCGTGGACGAGCTGAAGCAGCTGGACGCTGAACTCGACGTCGCGCAGCCCACCGGCACCGAGCTTGAGCTGACGCGCCGCCTCGTTGGCGGGGACGTTCTGCTCGACGCGGCGGCGCATCGCCTGCACGTCCTCGACGAAGTGGTCCCGGCTCGCCGCCTCCCAGACGAGCGGGGAGATCTCGGCCTTGTAGCGCAGCCCGAGCTCGCGGTCTCCGGCCGACACCCAGGCCTTGAGCAGGGCCTGGAACTCCCACGTCTTGGCCCACCGCACGTAGTAGGCCTTGTGGCTGCTCACCGTCCGCACGAGGGGTCCCTGCTTTCCCTCGGGCCGAAGGGCCGCGTCCACCGGCCAGAGGCTTCCCTCCGGGGTCGGTGCGGAGCAGGCCCGCATCGTCGCGGTCGCGAGCGCGGTGCCGATGCGCAGCGCCTCGTCCTCGTCGACCCCCGCGGCCGGCTCGGCGACGAAGATGACGTCGACGTCGCTGACGTAGTTGAGCTCACCTCCGCCGGTCTTGCCCATGCCGATGATGGCGAGGCGGCAGCGCTCGTGACCGGGGCCGTACTCCTCGCGGGCGATCGTCAGGGCCGCCTCGAGGGCCGCCTCGGCGAGCTCGGCGAGGGCCTCGCCGACGGCGGGCATCTGGCCGAGGGGGTCGCTCGCCGTCAGGTCGAGGGCGGCGATCCGCAGCAGCCCGCGCCGGTAGGCGACGCGCAGGGCGTCGAGCGGGGTCCGGTCACCCCGTCCGGTCGTCACGGCCGCGACGAGCTCGGCGCGGACCTCCTCACCGGTGGGTCGCGCGGCCCGGGCGGTGTCGACCCAGTGCTCCGGATGCCGCACGAGGTGGTCGACGAGCGCCGTGGACGCGCCGAGGACGGCGAGCACCCGGTCGCGCCCGGCTCCCGCCGTCGTCAGCTCGGCGGCAGCGGCGCTGATGCCGTGCCCGGGCGGATCGCCCTGAGCGGCCAGCGACTCGAGCACGCGGACGAGCCCGAGGAGCGCCTGGTCGGGGTCGACCGTGTCGCCGAGCGCGGCGATGAGGTCGGCGGGCAGGCCCGCCTCTCCCCCGGCCGCGGCGACGGGCTGGAGGGCACGGTCGTCGAGCAGCGAGGCGGCCCGGGCGGGGTCGGAGAACCCGGTCCGGGCGAGCAGGCCGGTCGTGGTGGAGGTGCGCGACGACATCCGGGTCGAGAGTCCGTTCAGAGGCGGGGCAGGTAGCGGTCGAGCTCGAAGCGGCTGACCTCACGGCGGTAGTCGAGCCACTCCTGGCGCTTGTTGCGCAGGAAGAAGTCGAAGACGTGCTCGCCGAGCACGTCGGCGACGAGCTCGCTCTGCTCCATCACCTCGAGAGCCCGGCCGAGGGAGGCCGGCAGCGGGTTGATGCCCATCGCCCGGCGCTCGCCGTCGGTGAGGCTCCACACGTCGTCCTCGGTCTCCGGGGGCAGCTCGTAGCCCTCCTCGATCCCCTTGAGCCCGGCCCCGAGCAGGACGGCATACGCGAGGTAGGGGTTGCAGGCGGCATCGAGCGAGCGCACCTCGATCCGCGTCGACTGGCCCTTGTTGGGCTTGTGCATCGGGACGCGGACGAGGGCCGAGCGGTTGTTGTGGCCCCACGTGAGGTGGGCGGGCGCCTCGCCGCCACCCCAGAGCCGCTTGTAGGAGTTGACCCACTGGTTGGTCACCGCGGTGATCTCTGCGCCATGGCGCAGCAGCCCGGCGATGAACTGCCGACCGGTCCGGCTCAGCTGGTAGGGCGCACCGGCCTCGTAGAAGGCGTTGGAGTCACCCTCGAAGAGCGACAGGTGCGTGTGCATGCCCGAGCCGGGGTGCTCCGAGAAGGGCTTGGGCATGAACGTCGCGTAGATGCCCTGGGTGAGGGCGACCTCCTTGACGACGGTCCGGAAGGTCATGATGTTGTCGGCCGTGCTCAAGGCGTCGGCGTAGCGCAGGTCGATCTCGTTCTGGCCGGGCGCGCCCTCGTGGTGGCTGAACTCGACGGAGATGCCCATGTTCTCGAGCATCGTGATCGCGGCCCGGCGGAAGTCGTGGCCGGTCCCGTGCGGGACGTGGTCGAAGTAGCCGGCGTCGTCGACGGGCACCGGCCGACCGTCGGCGCCTCGCTCCTGCTGGAGGAGGAAGAACTCGATCTCGGGGTGCGTGTAGAAGGTGAAGCCCAGGTCGGCCGCCTTGGTCAGGGCCCGCTGGAGCACGTGCCGCGGGTCGGCGAAGCTCGGCGAGCCGTCGGGCAGCTGGAGGTCGCAGAACATCCGCGCCGTGCCGGGCGGGTCGCCGCGCCACGGCAGGATCTGGAACGTCGAGGGGTCGGGCTTGGCGAGCATGTCGGCCTCGTAGACCCGGGCGAAGCCCTCGATGGCCGAGCCGTCGAAGCCGATGCCCTCCGCGAAGGCCCCCTCGAGCTCGGCCGGGGCGACGGCGACAGACTTGAGGGTGCCGAGCACGTCCGTGAACCACAGACGCACGAAGCGGATGTCTCGCTCTTCGATCGTGCGCAGCACGAACTCTTCCTGACGGTTCATGTGTCGATCCTGCCGCATCGCTGTTTCGCCGACGTAAAGACACACGCGGTTCGAGACGCTCCCCGCGCGGGACCCGGCCGTATGCCGCTCAGCCGCCTCAGCGGCATACGGCCGGCTCGCGTCGTGGCCGGGACGGGTGGTCCACGGACGAGGCGGGCCCCCGGGGAGTGACTCCCCGGAGGCCCGCCTGCCGTGCCGTGCGTTCAGGTCACTTGAACTTGACCATGACCTGCAGCTCGTTGCCGCCGTCGACCGTCTTGGCGACGGTCATCGTCGTACCGGAGCCGGCCACCTTGGTGGACGCCCACGGGTTGAGCGAGGTCCAGTAGGCCGTCGGGTTGGAGTCGTCGAACGTCGGGATCGCCGGGCTGGAGGGAACCTCGGTGGCGACACCGTTGCGGTGGAAGGTCACCGTGTCGGTGGCCTCCTGCCCGAACGTCGCGTCGAACGGCTGGCGCCGGTTGCCGAGCCGGGTCTTCGAGCCGTCGGCGTTCTTGAGGTAGATCGGCGCCGGGCGGGCGTCGACCGGGAGCACCTCGCCGCCACCGGGGTGGGAGCTGGTGTTGTTGTTGGTGTACTCGCCATTGGCGAACCAGACGAGCAGGCCGTTCTGGTAGGGGAAGCGCTCGACCATGTCGGGCTGCGTCGTGCCCCAGCCGAAGTTGTACGGACCCGTGCGGAGCGTGTCGTCGTACCCGCTGTAGACGCGGTTCTCGGCGTAGTAGACGTCCTGGACCGTCTTGGTCGTCGTGCCGTTGATGATCGAGAAGCCCTTGGCGGTCCACGCACCGGCACCGCCCTCGACGTCGTCGACCGCACCGGTCACGCCGTCGACGGTCACGGCGACGTCGTCGATGAAGGCCTCGCTGGAGACGCCGCCGTCCGTGGCGACGCGGAAGCGGAACTGCACCGAGGCACCCTTGTAGGCCGAGAGGTCCCACGTCGTCTGCGTCCACGCGAAGCGGCCGTCGATCGGCGAGCCGATCTGCTTCCAGTTCGCGCCGCCGTCGGTCGAGACCTCGGCGTAGAGGTAGTCGTAGTCCTTCTCGAGGTTGCCCTGGACCCACGCGCTGACCGACGCGGACGTCGTGGCCCCGGTGAGGTCGACCGTTCGGGCGAGCGTCGAGCTGAGGTTGTCGTCGAAGCCGCTCCACCACTCGGCCGTGCCGGAGTGCGGGGTGTTGCGCTTGGCGGTCACCGTGCGCTCCGGCAGCGGGACGACGAGGGCCTGGTAGTTGGTCCGGTTCGCCTGGTTGGCCGCGCCGAGCTTGACCGTCGTGTCCTGGCCGTAGGGGACGACCTTGTAGTCGAGCCAGCCGAGCTGGAGCTTCTCCCACGCGCCCATGTAGCCGGGCGTCGTGCCGATGGAGTCGGTGCCGTGGTTGAGCCACGAACCGCCGCTCATCAGGGTCCAGAAGGCGGTGCTGTTGTCGCCGCCGGCGGTGTCGTAGAGGTCGGGCAGGCCGAGGTCGTGGCCGAACTCGTGGGCGAAGACGCCGAGGCCGCCGTTCTCGGGCTCGGTCGTGTAGTCGCCGATCCAGATGCCCGAGTCACCGAGCGGCACGCCGCCAAGCTTGTTGAAGCCGGGGCCGGTCTGACCCACGTCGGTGGAGTAGGCGTACCAGCGGTGCGACCAGATGGCGTCGGCGCCCTGGGCGCCGCCACCGGCCTCCTCGCCCTCACCGGCGTGGATGGCCTGGAAGTGGTCGATGTAGCCGTCGGGCTCGTTGAAGTTGCCGTCGCCGTCGTAGTCGTAGCGGTCGACCTTGTCGAACTGCGCGAGGTAGGCCTTGATCTCGCCTGTGGTCTTGCCCGCTGCGACCTGGGCGTTGTACCAGGCGGTGGCCGAGTCCTTGATGTAGTTCCAGTAGCCGTCGGCCTCGCTCGTGCCATCGGTGACGTTGCCGTCGTCGTCGGTGGCGGGGTTGTGGCCGTAGCGGGCCTCGTTGTACGGCACCGTCACCCAGTCGGACACGTCGCCCTTGGCGAGGAAGCGCCCGTTGGACTGCTTGCGGTAGAAGTCCTTGAACGACTCGCCGTCACCGAACATGAGGTTCTGGTAGTGGTCGCGGTTGAAGTCCTTGACCCAGTAGGTCGAGTTGTCGTCGGTCGGGCTGCCGTCGAACGTGCGGTCGGGTGCGGGGATCTGGTTGTGGACCGGACCCGACGTGCCACCCTGCGGCGCCTTGGTCTGAGTGCCGAAGTCCGTGAGGATCGTGAAGATGTCCTCCTCGCGGTTGACCGGGTAGTCGATGTACTTCGACTTGCCGGACTTGCCCTTGACCTCGATCACGCGGTTGCCGTTGATCGTGGTCGTCGCCGCCTGGCCCTTGATGAGCTTGGTGACGGCGTCCTTGCGCTCCGCGGCCGCAGCCTCGGCGAGCGGGTTGGGCAGGTTGTCGGGGCGGGAGGCCTGGGTCGCCGCAGGATCACTGCTGACCGGGGCCGCGCTGCTTGCCTGAGCCTGCATCGGAGCCGTGAGGCCGGTGACGACGAGCGCCCCCACGGCCAGACCCGACACAGCGCTCCACTGGCGCTTGTTCAAGATACGTCCTCCTGGTTCAAAGCGCGCCGGACCCGGCGCCTCGCGTATCTGAACACACAACTCACATGAAATGTGGGGAAAATTCCCATTTTTCTCACAAGGTGCGGAATCGCCGATTGTGTGCACACTGCCGGCGCTCCGGGCCGACGGCGCCCCGCCGCCGACAGCGCAGGGCCGGTCTATCATCGGCGCCATGAGCGACGACGCGACCGAGCAGGCCGAGCAGCCGAACCCCTACGGATCGGGTCCTCGGGACGCCGGCGCGTCGTCGCCCGCCACTCCCAGAAGGGTCCGCATCCCGCACCTGCAGGCCATGAAGGAGCAGGGCCGTCCCTGGGCGATGCTCACCGCCTATGACATGTATGCCGCCGAGATCTTCGACGAGGCAGGCATCCCCGTCCTCCTCGTCGGCGACTCCGCCGGCAACAACGTCTACGGCTACGACACGACCGTTCCGGTGACCCTCGACGAGCTCGTGCCCCTGGTCCGCGCGGTCAGCCGCGCAGCCCGCCGCGCCCTCGTCGTCGCCGACATGCCGTTCGGCTCCTACGGCGGCTCACTCCAGCAGGGCTTCGACAGCGCGGTCCGATTCATGAAGGAGGGCCTGGCCCATGCGGTCAAGCTCGAGGGCGGAGAGCCGATGGTCCCCCTCGTCCGGCTGCTGACCGACGCCGGCATCCCGGTCATGGCACACATCGGCTTCACGCCCCAGAGCGAGCACCAGCTCGGTGGCTATCGCGTCCAGGGACGCGGTGACGCCGCCGACCGGCTCGTCGAGGAGGCCCGAGCCCTCGAGGCGGCAGGCGCGTTCTCGGTCGTCCTCGAGATGGTCCCGGCTCCCGTCGCGGCGCGTGTGACCCAGGCGCTCACCATCCCGACGATCGGGATCGGGGCCGGTAACGTCACCGACGCCCAGGTGCTCGTCTGGTCCGACTTCGCCGGGCTCCGCGCGGGCCGGACCCCCCGCTTCGTCAAGAAGTACGCCGACCTGCGCGGCACCCTTCTCGACGCGGCCAGGACGTATGCCGCCGAGGTCGAGACGCGCGCCTTTCCCGACCCGGAGCACTCCTTCGAGTCGTGACCGCAGGGGTCAGGGCTCGGCGACGGCGGGCCCGGCCCCGGTATCGGGGGTGAAGGCGGACCGGCCGAGCCGGGCCACCAGCTGGACCCCACCGAGCAGCGTCACGCCGGCCATGAGCCCGAAGATGGTGCGATAGTCGAGCACCTGGACGAGCGCTGCGCCGACGGCTAGCGAGACCGCCTGCGGCGCGCCGAGGATGACCTCGAGGGCGGTGCCCACCCGGCCCATGAGCCGCTGCGGCGTGCGTCGCTGGACCAGCGTCGTGTACGCGACGAAGAGCACCGGGATGCTGAAGCCGAGGAGCACGACGGCGACGAGGAGTACGGCCGGCGCCGAGGCCGTCGCGACGACGGCGAAGGAGGACCCGAGGAGCGCGAGGCCGATGGCCACCGTGCCCGGCTCGCTGAAGCGACGGACGATGCGCGGCACGGCGAGACCCCCGGCGACCGCACCCACGCCCTCGATCGCGACGAGGACACCGGCGAACTCGACCGGCCGCCCAAAGGCGTCGAGGACGGCATACAGGCTGGCCTCCGCGAACCCGAGGACGAGGAGCATGGTGGCGAACGCGACGAGCACGTGTCTGAGGACGCGCTCGCCCGCGAGGTGGCGTGCCCCTGTGCCCAGCTCGGCCCAGTAGTCGCCCATCGGCTGCTCGCGCGGGTCCGGCTCCTCGACGGGGATCCGGGCGATGAGCAGGGCCGCCACCGTGAAGGACAGCGCGTCGATCACGGCCACGGCGCCGCCGCCCAGGCCGCCGAAGATCGCGGCGCCGACGAGCGGCCCGACGAGTCGGAGCCCCTCCCTGACCGTCCGGAGCGAGGCGTTCGCGTCGACGAGCTCGTCCTCCGGGACAAGGAGCTTGAGGAGGCCGTTCAGTCCGGCAGGCAGCACGACGAAGGAGACGCCGTAGAGGAAGGCGACCGACCAGATGACCCACACCTGGCCGGCGTCGCGGACGAACAGGAGCGGCAGGAGCATCACGGCCGACGCGAGGTTGCCCCAGACGAGGAGCGGCCTGCGGCGGACCCGGTCGATCGGGCCCCCGAGGAGCGGCGCGACGAGGGACGGCAGAACCATCCAGAAGAAGGTCAGGCCCGCCTTGGCGTTGGAGCCGGTGAGCTCCTTGACCCACATGCTGAAGACGAGCAGCATGACCGAGTCGCCGAACATCGACGTCGTCGTGCCGACGAACAGCATCGGAAAACCGTTGTGCCTGAAGGCTCTTCGCATCGCCCTGGCCGACCGCTCAGGGACCGGTCAGGTCACGGGTCGCCGCGTCCGGGCCGCACGACGCTGCCCCTGTCACCGCCGGGCTGAGGGCAGGCGGCGCGTCAGTCGTCGATCTCCTCGTCGTCCCAGGTGGTGGAGCCCCTCTCACGCCACGCACGGTCGTCGGCGTCCCACTTCTCGGTGTTCTCGCGCGCGTGGACGAGGGCGTGGCGCGCCTCCTCCTCCGTGGCGTACGGTCCGAGGACCTGCTCGCCGCGACTGCGGTTCTCGTCGGTCTCGACCTGGCCGGTGTCGACGTTGTACCAGAAGCTCATGACGCACTCCCCTTCCGATGGGCCACGGCCCGCGCATCCCTCATGGACGCCCGCTCCGGACGACCTAGACTCCACCGTATGCCGCTGCTCCACGCAAGTGTGTCCCCGCACCCCGTGACTCCCCGCCGACCGGTGCCTGCCTCGATCGAGCGCCCGCACTACGTCGATGTCGCCAACCCGCGTGAGGACGGCGACACGAAGATCAAGGACGCGGAGACGATCGAGAAGATGCGGATCGCCGGCCGGATCGCGGCCCAGGCGATGGCGGCGGCCGCCGAGCGGATCGCGCCCGGTGTGACCACTGACGAGCTCGACGCGGTGGCGCACGAGTTCATGCTCGACCACGGCGCCTACCCGTCCACGCTCGGCTACAAGTCGTTCTCGAAGTCCGTGTGCACGAGCGTCAACGAGGTCATCTGCCACGGCATCCCGGACACCCGCCCCCTCGATGAGGGCGACATCGTCAACATCGACGTGACGGCCTACATCCACGGCGTCCATGGCGACACCGACGCGACCTACCTCGTCGGCGACGTCGACGAGGAGTCCCGCCTCCTCGTCGAGCGCACCCACGAGGCGATGATGCGCGGCATCAGGGCCGCCCGCCCCGGGCGCGCGATCAACGTCATCGGCCGGGTCATCGAGAGCTACGCGAAGCGCTTCGGCTACGGAGTCGTTCGCGACTTCACCGGCCACGGCATCGGTACGGAGTTCCACTCCGGGCTCATCGTGCCCCACTACGACGCAGCGCCCCACTACGACACCCTCATCGAGCCGGGCATGACGTTCACGATCGAGCCGATGCTCAACCTCGGCACGCCCGAGTGGGAGATGTGGGACGACCGGTGGACCGTCGTCACGAAGGACCGCAGGCGCTCGGCCCAGTTCGAGCACACGATCGTCATCACCGACGACGGCAACGAGATCCTGACGCAGGCCTGAGCCCTCCTCCAATATGGTGCTCGCGAGCATCACCCCTACCCCGGCGCACCCGGGACCCGACCAGGAAGCAGGCACAATGGGCAAGAAGGGCACGCCCCTCGGCATCGACATCGGCGGCAGCGGCATCAAGGGTGCGCCCGTCGACCTCAAGCGGGGCGAACTCGCGGGCGAGCGCCTCCGGATCGACACGCCGAAGCCGGCGACCCCGGACGCCGTGGCCGCGGTCGTCGACGAGATCGTCGACTACTTCGCCGACGTCACCGACGACTCCCCCATCGGCGTGACCGTGCCCGCCGTCGTCATCCGCGGGACCGTGCTCTCCGCCGCCAACATCGACCCCGCCTGGGTCAACACCGACGCCGAGGCGCTCATCAAGGAGCACACGGGCCGGTCGGTCACCGTCCTCAACGACGCCGACGCGGCGGGGCTCGCCGAGCTCTACTACGGCGCGGCCAAGGGGGTCCAGGGGCTCGTCATCCTCACGACCCTCGGCACCGGCATCGGCTCGGCGATCATCCACGAGGGCCGTCTCGTCCCCAACTCCGAGCTCGGCCACCTCGAGATGGACGGCCACGACGCCGAGGACATCGCCGCGTCGTCGCGCAAGGACATCGAGAACCTCTCCTGGGAGGAGTACATCGAACGCCTCCAGCGGTACTACTCGATGCTCGAGCGCCTCTTCTCCCCCGATCTCATCATCGTCGGCGGCGGGATCTCCAAGGACTCCGACGACTTCCTGCCGCACCTTCGCCTCCGGGCCCCGATCGTGCCCGCCCAGCTGCGCAACCAGGCCGGCATCATCGGCGCGGCACACCTCGCGGTCGACCTCGCCAAGAAGTGACGGACGGCCGCGGGTCCCGCCCGCGGCCCCTCACCCACCCGAGGCGCCGGGCACCCGGCGCCTCAGAAGGTGGTCGACTCGCCGTCGCGCAGGTCGGTGTACGTGAGTCCCTCGACGCCCGAGAAGTTCTCGATGTGGCCGGCATACATCCGCCGGCCGACATCGGACAGCAGCGCGTCGTGGATCGGGGTCATCGCCCTGGGGGCGATGCGCGCGACGAAGGCGATCGAGTCACGGCTCGCGGCCCAGGGCGCGTTGAGCGGGTGCGCGAGGACGTCGACGGGGCCCGGCTCGGCGTCGTAGGCATCGCCGGGGTGGAAGAGCGACGGCTCGCCGTCGGCCCGAAGCACGACTCCGACGTTGGGGATGCGCTCCATCGCCGGGTGGTTGAAGGCGTGCAGCTCCCCGACGGGGTGGACCGTCACGTCACCCACCTCGAACGGCTCGCCCTGCCTCGTGGGTCGGGCCGGCAACCCCTCCTCGCGCAGCTTCTCCGCCGTCAGGGGGTCGGTGTGCACGCTCGCATTCGGGTTGTCGCGGACGACGCGACCGGCCGGTCCGGGGTCGAAGTGGTCGGGATGGTTGTGCGTCACGATGATCGCGTCGAGGTCCCGCAGGTCCTCGAAACCGGACGAGAAATTGCCCGGGTCGATGAGAATCCTCCGGTCGGCGATCGAGACGAGGAGGCAGGCATGTCCGAGGTGAGTGACGCGCACCAGCCCAACGTAACCCAGGCGGCCGCCGGTGCGAGCCCCTGACGCGGCGCGGCTCACGGTGCCAGACTCGTGGCACGGCGGGCCGAGGGGTCCGCCCCGGCGCGAGGTGGTGTCGATGGACGAGGAGCACGAGCAGCCGTCCGACGGCGACCTCGAGCTGCTCCGAGCCTACGAGCCGGTGCTCCGCCTGACGCGCGGCGAGTACTTCGTCCCGGTCGCCGTCGAGGGGTTCGTCCGGCGATCGACCCTCTGGCTCGAAGGTCCGGACGACCGGTCGACCGTCGTCGCGTCTCCGGGGGCCCTGACCCTCGATGCACTGGCGCGGATCGGCGCCGGGCGCGACGGGCCCGGGCTGTCGCTCAGCGACATCGGCGACCCCAGGTCGTTCTGGGAGCGCATCGGGTCGTGGTTCCGCCGGGGGCGCCGACCGCGGTTCCGCGCCGGCAGTCGGCTCGCGCAGGTCGGGCTCCTCGGACGAACCATCGACACCCTGAGCCGCCTGTCGCTGCTCGTGCGAGGCGCCGTCCCGGGCGGGAGCGCGAACTCGTCGCTCGCCGCGCAGACCGACCACCTGCGTCCCGACCGCGCCACCTACTACGGGCGCGTTCTCAGGGACGGTCCCTGGATCGTGTGCCAGTACTGGTTCTTCTACGCCTTCAACAACTGGCGGTCCGGCTTCTCCGGCGTCAACGAGCACGAGGGCGACTGGGAGCAGGTGACGATCTACCTCGACGGATCCGGACCCGTCGACCCAGAAGGGCTACCGCCCCCGCGCTGGGTCGTCTTCTCCGCCCACGACGAGACGGGCGACGACCTGCGCCGCCGCTGGGACGACCCGGACGTGACCGTAGTCAACGGTCGCCACCCGGTCGTGTTCGTCGGCGCCGGATCCCACTCGGGCGCCTACCTGCCCGGCGACTACCTCATCACCATCGTGCCGCCCTCGTGGGGCGGCATCGTCCCGGGCGTCCGGCGCCTCGCCAAGGTCTTCACCCCGTGGAGCCGGGCGGCGCAGGGCTCCGGGCTGGGGATCCCCTACATCGACTACGCCCGGGGCGACGGGTCCTCGATCGGCCCGTGGCAGGAACGCACATGGTCGGCCGTGCACATCGACGAGGACACCCCGTGGGTCCGCGACTACCGGGGTCTCTGGGGCCACGACACCCGCGACCGCCTCGGTGGTGAGCGTGGGCCGGCCGGCCCCCGCTACGAGCGCAACGCCACCGTGCGGATGTCGTGGGGCGACCCGGTCGGCTGGGCCGGGCTCGCGAAGGTCGCCCCCAACCCGGTCGCCGAGGAGAACCTGATCAGGCGGCGGATCGCCGACATCGACGAGCAGCTCGGCCAGGTCGAGGCGGAGACCGAAAGGGCCGGCGACTCCCTCGCCAGCCGGGCCGCGGGCCTGGGCGCGGCGAGCCCCGCCGTGCGCGCCCTCGAACCCGACGAGCGACAGCGAACCGCCGCGCGTCTCGAGGCGGTGCGACTGCGCGACGAGCGGTCCCGCCTCGAGAGGGCGCTGCGCGACGGCCTTCCCCCGAGCGACCCCCACACCCACCTGCTTCATCGCCGGCTGCCGATCCACGCGAGCGAGCGCGGCCGAGCCCGCGTGCTCGGCGCCTGGTCGGTCATCAGCACGCCGCTCGTCGTGTTCCTCATCGCGGTCCTCTTCAACCCGGACACCTACCAACGCTGGGCCTATGCCGTCGGGCTCATCGTCATCGTGCTCTCCGTGGAGGCCTTCACACGCGGCTACTTCCTCGCTTTCATCGCCAGGGTCATGGCCCTGACCCTCGTGCTCAACCTGTTCGACCTCTATCTCGGCAGCTGGCAGATCGTCTCGTACTGGACGCTCGTGGGCGTCGCCATCGTCATTCTCGTGATCAACCTCCGCGACGCCCTGCGCCGCTGAGCCGCCCGCTTCTCCGCGACGTGACGGAGGACGGCCGGCGCGCTCAGCGGCATACGGGTCGAAGGCGCGTCAGGAGTCGATCGTCGACATGTCGCCGTAGCGCGCACCCGCGACCGCGTCGCGCGGCACCGCCGCCTCGAGTGCTGCGAGGTCGGCGGCGCCGAGCCGCAGTCCGGCCGCGCCGACGTTCTCCTCGAGGTAGCGCACGCGCTTCGTCCCGGGGATCGGCACGATGTCCTCGCCCTGTGCGAGGACCCAGGCCAGGGCGAGCTGTCCGGGGGTGACGCCCTTGTCCGTGGCGAGGTCTCGCACCCGGGCCACGAGGGCGAGGTTCACCTCGAGCGCCTCACCCTGGAACCGCGGGAAGTAGGCGCTCCGGCGTGAGTCGTCCGCGTCGAGGTCGTCGGGCGAGGCGATGGCACCCGTGAGGATGCCGCGGCCGAGCGGCGAGTAGGGCACGAGCCCGATGCCGAGCTCGCGCAGCGTCGGCAGGATCTCGTCCTCCACGTCCCGGGTGAACAGGGAGTACTCGGTCTGCAGCGCGGTGATCGGGTGCACGGCGTGCGCGCGGCGGATCGTCTCCGGGGACGCCTCGGAAAGGCCCAAGTAGCGGACCTTCCCCGCGGTGACCAGCTCGGCCATGGCCCCGACCGTCTCCTCGATCGGCACGGTCTTGTCGACCCGGTGCTGGTAGTAGAGGTCGATGTGGTCGACGCCGAGCCGTCGGAGGGAGGCGTCCGCGGCCGCACGCACGTACTCCGGGCGACCGTTGATGCCGAGTCGCGTGCCGTCCTCCGCCCGCTCGTTGCCGAACTTCGTCGCGAGCACGATGCCGTCCCGGCGACCGGCGATCGCCCGGCCGACGAGCTTCTCGTTCGTGAAGGGTCCGTACATGTCGGCGGTGTCGAGGAAGGTGACGCCGAGCTCGATGGCCCGGTGGATCGTCGTGACGGCCTCCTTCTCGTCGCCGGTGCCGTAGAACTCCGACATCCCCATGCAGCCGAGCCCGAGGCACGACACGGTCAGGGGCGCGACGGTGCCGAGGGTGCGTGCCGCGAGCTCGCTCGGGGTGCTTCCGTGGGTGGTGTTCTCGTTCGTCATGAACTCGAGTCAACGCCTTCGAGCGCGCTCGAAGTCAAGGCCCCTCCGACGCGCTCAGGCCGGGCGGCCGAGGCGCCCCCGGTAGATCCCGATCTTCTCGTCGATCGCCCCGAGGTGGTCAGTCACGGCGGCGAGCTGCTCGAGGACCCGCGACCGGTGCGCCTGCAGCAGGCCCAGGCGGGACTCCTCGTTGCCCTCCCCCCGACGGCACAGGGCGGCATACTCTCTCATCTCGCGGATCGGCATGCCCGTGGCGCGCAGGCGGGTCAGCATCGTGACCCAGGCGAGGTCGGCGTCCGTGTAGACGCGGTGCCCGGACGCGGTCCGTCCCACCTCCCGGAGCATGAGACCGTCGCGCTCGTAGTAGCGCAGGGTATGGGGCGTCAGCCCGGTCCGCGCGGAGGCCTCCGCAATGGTCAGTCCGGCCCGCGCAGCAGTCGTCCGTGCGGGCATCGGCGTCGTCGTGGTCACCGACCGATGATGCGCCTGCGGTCACCCACGACGTCAAGGCGGGGTACGGGCTGGGGCACGGGCACGGGAAGGGACACAGGCAGGGGGACGGGCAGGCGCGTGGCGCAGGGCACTGCGCGTGTCTCGCCGTTCTGCACTGAGCAGCGCCGCGCCTCTGGCATGTTGGCGGTAGCACCCGGGCTGAGGAGAGCTCCATGTCGCAACACCGCAACGCCACCGTCGCGTCGAGCGCGGCCGCCGCCTCGACCACGGTCCTGCTGACCCTGGCCGCGGGCCAGTTCCTCATGACGCTCGACAGCTCGGTCATGAACGTGTCGATCGCGACCGTCGCCAACGACCTGGGCACGACCGTGAGCGGCATCCAGACGGCCATCACCCTCTACACGCTCGTCATGGCGTCCCTGATGATCACCGGAGGCAAGATCGGGGCCATCCTCGGCCGCAAGCGCGCCTTCGCGATCGGGTGCGTCGTCTACGGGGCCGGGTCGCTCACGACCGCCCTCGCTCCCAACCTCGGAGTGCTGCTCCTCGGCTGGTCCCTCCTCGAGGGGCTCGGCGCCGCTCTCATCATGCCGGCCATCGTCGCCCTCGTCGCCTCGAACTTCGCTCCCGAGGCCCGCCCCCGGGCCTACGGCATCGTCGCCGCCTCCGGGGCGATCGCCGTCGCCGTCGGACCCCTCATCGGCGGCCTGCTCACGACGTACGCCTCGTGGCGCTGGGTCTTCGCGGGCGAGGTCGTCATCGTCGCGATGATCGTGCTCTTCGCCCGGCGGATCGTCGACACGCCCCCCGACAAGGAGGCCAGGCTCGACCTCGTCGGGACCGCGCTCTCGGCGCTCGGCCTCGGCCTCGTCGTCTACGGCATCCTCAAGGGCGGGACGTGGGGCTTCGTCCGGCCGCGGCCCGAGGCACCGTCGTGGCTCGGGATGTCGCTGGTCGTGTGGATGGTCGTGGCCGGCGGAATCGTCCTGCGGGTCTTCATGAGCTGGGAGACGCGACGCCTCGAGCGCGGCGAGCAGGCGCTGCTCGACCCGAGCATCCTGCGCATCCGACAGCTCCGTGGCGGGCTGGTCGCCTTCTTCTTCCAGTTCCTCCTCCAGGCCGGCCTCTTCTTCGCGGTGCCGCTCTTCCTCTCGGTCGCCCTCGGGTTGTCCGCGATCGACACCGGGCTGCGGATCATGCCCCTGTCCATCACGCTCCTCGCCGCAGCGCTCGGGATCCCGCGCTTCTGGCCGAAGGCCTCGCCGCGCCTGGTCGTGCGCATCGGCATCATCCTGCTCCTCACCGGGATCGTCGTCCTCGCAGGCGCCCTCGAGCTCGGCGTCGGCCCGGAGGTCGTGACCGGTCCACTGCTCCTCGCCGGCCTCGGCATCGGGGCGCTCGCCTCTCAGCTCGGCGCGGTCACCGTGTCGGCGGTCCCCGACGAGCAGAGCCCCGAGGTGGGCGGGATCCAGAACACCGTCACCAACCTCGGTGCGTCGATCGGGACCGCCTTCATCGGTGCCGTTCTCATGACCGTCCTCACGGCGTCGTTCTTCACGGGCATCAAGGACAACCCGGCCATCCCCCCGAGCCTCAGCTCACAGGCCCAGGTCCAGCTCGACACGGGAGTGCCCTTCATCCCCGACTCCCAGCTCGAGGCGGCCCTCGCGGAGGCCGGGATCACCGGCGAGACCGCCACGGCGATCGTCGACGAGAACACGCAGGCGCGGCTCGACGGCCTCCGTGCCGCGCTCATCGTCCTCGCGCTGATCGCCCTCGTCGCCCTCTTCTTCACGGGCTCGATACCGGTTCGCCCGCCCGGCCGCCCCGAGTCGTCCTCACCCAGCGAGGCACCACTCGATCGCCCCACGACGGATTCGTGACAGCGGGCTCTCCGGATCCACGTGGTGCCCGCTGAGGGGAGGGAGTGCGCTACGTCTGCTGAGGCGTCCACGCGCGCGCCGGAGCGACCGCGTACTCCGGGGCCAGCGTGGTCGGCTTCGGCTGCCGGCGCCGCCTGATCACCTTGCCGAGCTCCACGACAACGGGCAGGACGAGGGCCAGCCCCGCGCAGGCGAGCCACTCACTCAGGGTCAGCGGCGTGGTGAGCAGGCCGCTCTGGAGCCCAGGGAGCTGGGTGGCCAGGAACGTCATGCCGAGGGGGATCAGCCCGATCGCGAGAGCCTTGGCGATCGGCGGTGTCAGACCGCTGGTCGGGTCACGTCGGTTGACCACAGCGTTGAACGTGGTCCCCAGACCCATGACCACGAAGGTCATCGTCATCGACACCGTGGGATGCGTGGCGCTCGGTTCGTCGGGGCCGGCCACCAGGGGGACCACCGCGGCGACGAACAGCACGAAGGCGTAGACCACCCACATGAGCACCGCCGGCCGGTTCGTGATCGGCACGGCAGGGTCCCGCGGGGGACGGTGCATGACGTCGGGGTCCCCGGGGTCGACGGCGATGATGATGACGCCGACCGCCGTGGCGAAGAACAGCAGGAACAGCACCATGGACGGCGTCATCGCCACACCCTGGTTGATGTTGAAGGCGGTCGCCGCGAGGAAGAGGAAGACCAGGGACAGCAGTTGGGTCATCTGGTAACGCACGTACGAGACGACCTTGTCGTAGACGCGCCGTCCGATCTCCACGGCATGGACGAGGGTGCCGAAGTTGTCATCGGTGAGCACCATGCGCGCCGCCTGCTTCGTCACCTCACTCCCACTTCCCATCGCCACGCCGATGTCCGCCTGCTTGAGTGCGGCCGCATCATTGACGGCGTCGCCGGTCATGGCCACGATCAGGCCGACCTCCTGCATCGCCCGGGCCAACCGGAGCTTGTCCTCGGGCGTCACCCGTCCGAACACGTGCAGGTCCGGCAGCCGTCGCTTGAGGTCCTCGTCGCTGAGGGCCTGCAGCTCCGTCCCGCTGATCGCGCCGGGACCCAGGCCGAGGTCCTCCCCGATCGCCTGGGCGGTGACTGCGTGGTCACCGGTGATCATGCGGACGTCGATGCCGGCCGTGAGCGCCGTCGTGACCGCGCTCCTGGCCTCGGCCCGAAGGGGATCGATGATGCCGGCCAGCCCGACGAAGGACAGTTCATGGGTCAAGGACATGGGGTCGTCGGTCATCGTCGTCAGCTCGTCGTCAGCGACGAGTCGCGCGGCGAACGCGAGGACGCGCAGGCCCTTCTGCCCCATTCGCATGTTTGCCTCGGTGATGCCGGACCTCGCCTCGGCGATGGGGACCTCAGACCCGCTCAGAGGCCCTCCGGCCGCAGTGCACCGGGCGAGGACGACGTCGGGGGCGCCCTTCACGAGCTCGATGACATGCTCCACCCCGTCGACGCGAACCCGGTGGAACGTTGCCATGAACTTGTACTCGGAGTCGAACGGGACTTCGGACAGCCGCGGATAGGCACGCCGCGTCTCCTCGGCATCGACCCCCAGCTTGGCCGCGAGGACGACGAGGGCCGCCTCGGTCGGGTCGCCGATCACCGACCCGTCGTCGCCCACCACCGCGTCGCTGTCGAGGGCCAGGCCCAGGGCGAGCCGCGAGAAGTCGGGAACAGGGATGCCCGCCACCGACCGGATCGCGCCGCTCTTGCGGTAACCCTCCCCGTCGACGGTGAACCAGGACCCCGCGGCGTAGAGCGTCGAGACCATCATCTGGTTCAACGTGAGCGTCCCGGTCTTGTCGGTGTTGATCGCGCTCGTCGCGCCGAGGGTCTCGACGTCCGTCAGGTTCTTGACGACCGCCTTCGCCTCGGCGAGCTGCTTGGCACCGAGCGACAGCAGCCCCGAGACGAACGCCGGCATACCCGTCGGGATCGCCGAGATCGCCATCGCGGTGCCCAGCAGGAGCAGGTCCTTGCCCGGGATTCCCCGGATCAGGCCGACCACCACGATGACGGCAACCGCTCCCCACGCGATGACACCCAGGACCTTCGTCAGCGAGTCCAGCTCCCTCTGCAGGGGCGAGCGGGTGCGCGTCACTGACGTGAGCATGGTCGCGATCCGCCCCATCTGCGTCTGCATCCCGGTCGCCGTGACGACGATGGTGCCCGTCCCCCGGGTGACCGACGTGTTCTGGAACAGCATGTTCGTCCGGTCGCCAAGGGCCACGTCGGCAGAGGCCAGCCGACCCGAGTCCTTGGGGATCGGCGCGCTCTCGCCGGTGAGTGCCGCCTCCTGGGCCTCGAGGGTCGCGGACCGGACGATGCGTCCGTCGGCGGGCACGATGTCGCCGGCTTCGAGCTGGACGATGTCGCCGGGAACGAGGTCGGTCGCGGCGATCATCGTCACGTCGCCGTCTCGGACCACACGCGCCTGCGGCACCTGCATCTTGGCGAGTGCGTCGACGCTGGCCCGGGCCGTCAGCTCCTGCCGCGTGCCCAGTCCGACGTTCAACAGGATGAGCAGGGCGACGATGACCCCGGTGGATATCTCGCCTATCAGCAGGCTCACCACGACGACGGCGACCAGCATGATGTTCATCGGATCACGCAGCTGCACGGCGGCGATGGCCCACACGGACGGCTGCGGCTCGGCGGCGATCTCGTTCGCGCCGTACGCCGAGAGCCGGCTTGCCGCCTCGGACGCCGTCAGCCCGGAGGCCGTGTCCGAGCCCGCTGCCGCGACGACCTCATCGGCGTCGAGCGCGTACGGAGAGGGCTCCGCGCCCGTCGGCTTGACTCCCATTGCCTTCTCGCTCACGAGTCGTCCCCCTCCACATCGGCTTCCGCCGGCCTCCTCGGCGGCGGCGAACGTGTATCACTTCGCAACATAGCGGCTGTGCCGCCTCTTCCGGTCGGCTCGACGAAACCGGCGGGGGACGCAGACGAGGCGTATGCCGCCGAGCGGGCCCAGCGGCATACGCCCCCTCTCGGAGGGGCGGGGGCTCAGACCGACGCGGCGGCGCGGAGGATGGCGTCCGCGGAGACGTCGATGTCGTGCTCCGTCGTCGTCCCGTTGGAGACGGAGACGCGCATGAGGCGGTCTCCCCGCCACGTCGTCCCGCCGACCCAGCATGTGCCGTCGCGCTGGACCGCCTCGATGATCGCGTCCGTCCGCGACGGGTCGCCGAAGCTGACGAGCACCTGGTTGAGGACGACGTCATTGTGGATCGTCGCTCCTCCGGCCTCGAGACGGGCGGCCATGCGCCGGGCGAGGTCGCAGCACCGGTCGACCAGCTCGGTCACGCCGTCGAGGCCGAGGGACCGGAGGGCCGCCCACACCGCGAAACCCCTCGCCCGACGGGACGACTCGGGGACGAGGTCACCGAGGACGAAGTCGGATGTGCTTCCCGAGCCGACGAGGTACGACGCCGAGTAGGACATCGCCGCGGCGTGGTCGGCGGGGTACCGGCAGAACGCGAGACCACTGTCGTAGGGGACGTTGAGCCACTTGTGGGCGTCGGTGCCCCACGAGTCGGCCTCCCCCACTCCTGCCACCTGGTCCGCGGTCCGCGGGCTCGCGGCGGCCCACAGACCGAACGCCCCGTCGACGTGGACCCACGCGCCGTGGCCGCGGGCCACCGGGATCGCGTCCTCGAAGCGGTCGCTCGCGCCTGTGTTGACGTTGCCCGCCTGGAGGCAGACGATCGTCGGCTCGCCCGGCTCCGCCTCGAGGACGTAGCGCAGGGCGCCCACGTCGATCGAGCCGTCCGGGGCCGCCGCGACGAGCTCGAGCGAGCTCGTCCCGAAGCCGAGCAGCCGCAGGGCCCGGTCGATCGTCGCGTGCCGTTCCTCGCCCGCGACGACCCTGATCCGTGGCGCTCCGAAGAGCCCGTCACGGGCGACATCCCATCCGACGTTCGCGAGGACCCGATGGCGTCCGACGGCGAGACCGACGGTGTTGGCGGCCTGCGCGCCCGTGACGAACCCGGCACTGGCGTCCGACGGCAGGCCGAGGAGCTGCTTGAGCCACGTGGCCGCCGCCCGCTCGGCGCCGGCCGCCGCGGGCGAGAGGACCTCGTTGTAGCCACACTGGTCCCAGCCCGCGGTGAGGATGTCGGCGGCCGTCGCCGCAGCCGACGCGCCGCCGATGACGAAGCCGAAGAACCGCGGCCCGGTCGTGCCGACGAGCCGTGGTGTCGCGGCCGCGACGAGCTCGTCGACGACCTGCTCGGCGGGCATCGCGTGGCGCTGCAGCGGCATGTCGAACGGCGGACCGGACTCGACCGTCTCGGGCTTCGGGGCGACCGGAAGGTCGCCGACGACACTCCGGTAGTGCGCCGAGGCGAGGGCGGCCTGCGTGAACACCTGCGTCAGATCGACAGACATAGGTGAAGCCTGCCCCGCGCGGCCTCCGGTCCGCAGCGGAACCCTTCAGGCCGTTCGCTCTCGCCGGACCTGCGGACCTCTGCCAAGGCCCGCGAACCCGGGCCCCGCCGCTCAGCGGCGGGCCTCCACGGGCTTCAGACCGCCGTCGCTGGGCGCGCCATGGCAGTCGGCCCAGCCCCGGCCGCTCCCGCACGGGCACGGGTCGGCCGGCGCCCGGCGAGCGTCCCGGGCGGCATACCACTCCCGGACGCCGGTGGCGTCGGCCCCCTGGGCGAGCAGCGCGGCCATGACCTTCATCGGCCCGTCGACGTGGCGGAAGAACCGCTGGTAGCCGGCGCAGAGATAGTGCAGTCCCGACTCGCCGTCCGATGTGGTCAGGAACCGGTCCTTTGGGCAGCCGCCGTTGCAGGCGAAGCGGACATCACATGAAAGGCACTGGGCCGGCAAGGAGTCGAGCTTGGCGCGACCGAACTCCTGCTGCCGCGGCGAGGTCGCCAGCGCGAGCAGCGGTCGGCCCCCACGGATGTTGCCGAGCAGGTAGTCCTCCTCGACGTAGTGGTCGCACGCGTAGAGGTCGCCGTTGTGCTCGAGCGCGAGCGCCGAACCGCAGGTCCGCGCGTGGACGCACATCCCCACCTGGTCGAGACCCATCCAGTGCGCGAGGGCCGTGTCGAACATCTGGACGAAGACGTCCCCGACGTCGTGGCGAGCCCACTCCTCGAAGACCTCGACGAGGAACTGGCCGAGCTGCTCGGCACCGACCGTGCGGTGGGTGACGAGGTCACCGGCCTGGCGGTAGAGCGGCCGCTCGCCGTGCCTGCGGCCCCAACCGGTCGCGGCGAGCGGAAGCTGCTCGGCCGTCACGCGCTCCACGATCGGGATCAGCTGGACGAACTCCGCGCCGAGGTCGTCCCGCAGGAACGTGTAGACCTCCCGGCCGTGGTCGCCGTTCGCCGCGTTGACCGTCGTCAGCGCGTTCCAGTCGACTCCGTGCCGACGCAGGACCTCGAGGCCGCGCAGGACCCGGTCGAAGGTCGGCTTGCCTCCCTTGTCGACCCGGTAGGCATCGTGCAGGGCGCGCGGGCCGTCGATGGAGATCCCGACCAGGAAGCGGTGCTCGTGCAGGAACTCCCCCCACTCGTCGTCGAGGAGCGTTCCGTTGGTCTGGATCGTGTTGAGGATGGTCTGTCCCGGGCGCCGGTGCTCCTCCTCGAGCTCGACCGTCCGACGCATGAAGTCGAGCCCCATCATCGTCGGCTCACCCCCCTGGAAGGCGACCACCACCTCGTCGGGGCCCGTGTGGGCCTCGAGGAGCTGGGCGATGTAGGCCTCGTGGACCTCGGGGTTCATGCGGAAGTCGCTGCCCGGGTACAGCTGGTCCTTCGACAGGAAGAAGCAGTACTCACAGTCGAGGTTGCAGACGGCTCCCGTCGGCTTCGCCATGACGTGGAAAGCCGAGGGAGCCGTGCCGGTCATCGTCGACTCTCCGTCTCGTCGTCGCTTCGTGGGTGCGCGAGTCGCCGCGTCGGTCGTGGCTGGTCAGCCTCGACGGTCGCGGCGGTCGTCACGGCGGTCCTCACGACGGTCGCTGCGCCGGTTGACCCCGTGTGCGACCACTGCGGCCGTTCCGACGACTGCGGCGGTCCGAGCCACCGGTGCACCGATGACGCCTCGCCGGGCCCTGCGTGCTGCGAGTGGCATGTCAGATCTCCTCTTCCTCTTCGCTTGCCTCTTCGGCCTCGATGGCGGCCAGCAGTGCCTGGATGGGGATGCGGCCCGTGGCGACGAGCTGACCGCCGGCCCGGCGCACGGCCGAGCCGAAGGGCGCAGCCCAGGTGTTCTCCCAGACGAGCAGGGCCGCCGTGCTGCCCGGCTCGATGGCCTCGGCAACCGCTTCGACGTCCTCGGCGCCGAGGAGTCCTGCCAGCTCGGCCTCGTACAGGCGCAGCGTCCCGATCTCGCTCTCGTCGAGGTCGCTCAGCTCGTAGACGTCGAGGCTGCCGTCCTCGGCCTTCTTCATCAGCAGCAGGTCGAGCACGCGGATCGTGCCGGCCTGCACCAGCTCGTCGAGCGCGGGTGCGATCTCGCCCCGGAACCTGCTGCCGGGGAACTCGACCACGAGCCAGTCGACGGGGCCGAGCTCGTCCACCGACTCGGTGGTCTCGTGGGTCATCTGGTCACTCATGTCGTGCCCTCCCGGTATCACGCGCCGGGTCCGGACGCAGACCCGGCATCCACGCCATCGTCAACCGGCCGGGCCGAGAAACGCATCACTCACCGCGGATGAGGCCCCGACGCGGTCCGGCGCGGACGGTAGGAGGAGACCCACGAAACGGAAGGTGACTGAGCCATGGCCCTCAACGAGTACGAGCCCGGAACGAGCTTCCCCGGCGTCATCGGGCGGACGCCTGATGAGTCGGTCCCTGCCTGGCCCCGCCCGCTTCGCGCCCGCGAGGGATCGCCGAACGTCCTCATCGTCGTGCTCGATGACACGGGCTTCGGTCACCTCGGGTGCTACGGGAGCCCCATCAGGACCCCGAACCTCGACCGCCTGGCGGAGCGTGGCCTGCGCTACAACAACATGCACACCACGGCGCTCTGCTCCCCGAGCCGGTCCTGCATCCTCACCGGACGCAACCACCACAGCAACGGGATGGCGTGCGTCACCGAAGGAGCCACCGGATACCCGGGCTACAACGGGATGGTCCCGTTCGAGAACGGCCTTCTATCCGAGATGCTTCTCCTGCACGGCTACAGCACCTTCCTCATCGGCAAGTACCACCTGCTGCCGAGCCACGAGGAGACGGCCGCGGGGCCCTACACCCGGTGGCCACTCGGGCGCGGTTTCGAGCGCTTCTACGGCTTCCTCGGCGGGGACACGAGCCAGTGGCATCCCGACCTGGTCTACGACAACCACCAGGTCGATCCGCCCCGCACACCGGAGGAGGGCTACCACCTGACGGAGGACCTCGCGGACAGAGCAATCCAGTTCATCGCCGACGCCAAGCAGATCGACCCGGCCAAGCCTTTCTACCTCCACTTCTGTCCCGGTGCGACGCACGCACCCCACCACGTTCCCGCCGACTGGGCCGACCGCTACAAGGGCGCCTTCGACGAGGGGTGGGAGGTCTACCGCGAGCGCGTCTTCGCCCGACAGAAGGAGCTCGGAGTCGTCCCCCAGGACGCCGAGCTGTCCCGCCACGACCCGGACGTGCCCGAGTGGAGCAGCCTCAGCGACGATCAGCACCGGCTCTACGCCCGCATGATGGAGGTCTTCGCCGGCTTCCTGTCCCACACTGACCACCAGATCGGCCGGGTGCTCGACTACCTCGAGCGCACCAGTGAGCTCGACAACACGATCGTCATGGTCATCTCCGACAACGGCGCGAGCGCCGAGGGTGGCCCGACGGGCACGACCAACGAGGCCCAGTTCTTCAACAACGCCCCCGAGCCCTTCGAGGACAGCCTCGCGGTGATCGACGAGATCGGTGGCCCCGACCACTTCAACCACTACCCGTGGGGCTGGACCTGGGCCGGCAACACCCCCTTCCGCCGGTGGAAGCGCGAGACCTACCGTGGCGGCTCGACCGACCCGTTCATCGTCAGCTGGCCGCGCGGGATCTCGGCGAACGGAGAGGTCCGCCACCAGTACGCGCACATCATCGACATCGTGCCGACCGTGCTCGACCTGATCGGCATCACGGCACCTGCCACGATCCGAGGCGTCACGCAGTCCGCCATCCACGGCGTGAGCCTCGCAGACAGCCTGCGCAACGCCGACGCCGAGAACCGCCACCGGACCCAGTACTTCGAGATGATGGGACACCGTGCGCTCTATCACGACGGCTGGCGGGCGGTGTGCCCGTGGCCGGGCCCCTCGTTCGCCGAGGCCGGAAAGGGGTTCGGTGAGCCGATCTGGTCGAGCACGCTCAGCGACCTCGACGCCCATGCCTGGGAGCTCTACCACGTCGACGAGGACTTCGCCGAGTGCCATGACGTCGCCGACGAGAACCGCGATCGCCTGATCGCGCTCATCGCGACGTGGTACGCCGAGGCGGGCAAGTACGACGTCCTGCCGGTCGACGGCAGCGGGCTCGCCCGGTTCGTGGGCGAGAAGCCCCTCGTGGCGCCGCCACGCGACTCCTACACGTTCTACCCCGGGACGCAGTCAGTGCCGTTCTTCGCCGGTCCGCGGCTGCTCAACCGACCGCACAGCATCTCGACGGCCGTGACGATCGGGGAGGCGAGCGTCGAGGGCGTCCTGCTCGCCCAGGGCACCCGCGCAGGGGGCTTCTCGTTCTTCGTCAAGGACCGTCGCCTTCACTACGTCCACAACTGGGTCGGACGCCACCTCTTCGGGGTGTCGTCGGACGTCGAGCTCGAGCCGGGCGACCACGTGCTCCGGTTCGAGTTCGAGCCGACCGGCGAGCCCGATCTCGCGCACGGGCACGGCATGCCTGGGATGTTCCAGCTCTACGTCGACGGCACGCTGGTCGGCGCCCTCGACGTCCCCTACACGACGCCGTTCGCCTTCAACCCCGGCACGCTGACCTGCGGTGCCGACCCCGGGTCGACGGTGACGCCCGAGTACGCGGCGCCCTTCCGGTTCACGGGAACGCTGGAGAAGGTCATCGTGGACCTGTCCGGAGAGCTCATCGTCGACAAGGACGCCGAGCTGCGGATCGCCATGGCGCGCCAGTAGGGCCTCCACCGCGGACCACGCCGTGCAGCAGCCGCCTCAGACGTGAGGCGGCTGCTCTCGGCTAGTGCCTCACGCCTTCAGGCGCCCTCCCTCGTGTGGTCCCAGCCGGTCGACGAGAGGTCGACGCGTCGACAGCAGCCAGCCGTCTCGGCACGAGGCGCATCACGTCTCGGGCGAGGAACCCGGGAGACTCGGCGGCGAGGAGGGCACCCGCGCTCGTGTGGGCCCAGCTCCCCCACACGACCGCCTGCTCCGGCGAGGCGCCCCGGGCGAGAAGACCTGCGACCACGCCCGCCTTGACGGCCCCCGACCCCGCGGTGGCGAGCCCCGCAGCACCGCCCGAGCCGCGCCAGGCCCCACGGCCCGAGCTCACGGCATACGACACTTCTCCCCCGCTCAGCACGACGGCTCCGGTCGCGTCGGCCAGGCGGAGCACGGCGTCGTGCTGGTCGCGCTCGACCTCGTCCTCCGAGAGCCCCGGGCCAGGGAGCACGACGTCGACGTCCTCGGCCAGCTCGAGGATGCGCTCAGCGCCGGTCTGCGCCAGCTCACCGTTCGGCAGCACCGGCAGGCCCTCGACGAACGCCTCGGGCAGCGCCAGCCCGAGATTCTCGGCGGTGTCCTCTGCAGTGGCGACCTGGACCTTCCCCGCGCCGACCCGCAGTGCCGCTTCCGCCGCGAGCAGCGGAGCGCCAAAGGTCTGTCGCGCCCCGCCGACGACGAGGACCGTCCCCCGGTCGGCCTTGTCGCCGCCCTAGGGCGGCAGCGGCCACGACCGGAGCAGGTCCAGGTCGATGGGGACGACGGAGGGTCGGTCCACTCAGCCCCTCCGCTCGGCGTTCGCACCGATCGGCCCGGCCTGGGCGACCTGAGGCGCAGCGTCCGGCTCGCGCGGAGGGAGCGCGTCCGGCTCATCGGTGTTCTCGTGGGTCTCCGTCACCTCTGATTCCTCGAGGTGCCCGGTGTCGGCGAAGCTGACGAGCTGAAGGGTCCCATCCGCCCCGCGTCGGTACCGCGTCACCGAGCTTCCCAGTGGCTCGTTGCGGTCGACCTCGAGCAACCGACGCTCGTCCAGACCCTCAAGGACGAGCCGGAAACCCATGATCACGGCTTGGTGCGTGAAGACCCAGACCCGCCGACCTGCGTGCATCGACGCGAGGTCGAGCATGACGAGTCCATCGAGCACGAGCTCCTCGACGGGGCTCGCCGTCATGACTCGCCTCGATCCTTCCGGAGCGACTGCGGGGCGTACGACAGGACCGCCACCTGGGTCCGCTCGGCGACGAGCTGCGCGACCGATCTCTCCATGGCTGCCGCGTACCCCTCCCGCTGGGTCCCAACGACCGTGCGGGGCCGGGGTCAGAGGCGGGGTCAGTGGCGGGGTCAGTGGCGGGGTCAGTGGCGGGGTCAGTGGCGGGGTCAGTGGCGGGGTCAGTGGCGGGGTCAGTGGCGGGGTCAGTGGCGGGGTCAGTGGCGGGGTCAGTGGCGGGGTCAGTGGCGGGGTCAGTGGCGGGGTCAGTGGCGGGGTCAGTGGCGGGGTCAGTGGCGGGGTCAGTGGCGGGGTCAGTGGCGGGGTCAGTGGCGGGGTCAGTGGCGGGGTCAGTGGCGGGGTCAGTGGCGGGGTCAGTGGCGGGGTCAGTGGCGGGGTCAGTGGCGGGGTCAGTGGCGGGGTCAGGAGCGGGACGAACCACGTGGACCCCGCTCCGGTTGTCCGGCCCGGTGAACCCGGCGAGCCAGTGGGTAGGAGGAGGCGGAGGTCGTCCACCCGGATGGCCCGAGTCGCCTACCTCGTTCGAAGGAGTGCCATGTCCAAGGACGCCATCGTCCTGCTCAAGGACGACCACAAGGAGGTACGCAAGCAGTTCGCCGCCTTCCGCAAGCCGGACCAGACCCCGGCGAGGAAGCAGGCGATCGTCGACAAGATCCTCGAGCTGCTCACTGTCCACACCTACATCGAGAACGAGGTCATGTACCCAAGGGTCCGTGAGCTGCTCCCCGACCTCGAGGACGACGTGCTGGAGTCGTTCGAGGAGCACCACGTCGCAGACGTGCTGTGCGTCGAGCTCGCCTCGATGGACTCGGTCGACGAGCGCTTCGACGCCAAGACCACCGTCCTCATCGAGAACGTCGAGCACCACATGAACGAGGAGGAACGGGACTGGTTCCCGAAGGTCCGTGCGGGGCTCGGCCGCAAGACGCTCCAGGAGCTCGGTCAGGAGCTGCTCGAGGCACGAGAGCGCGCCCCACGACGCCCCGAGCAGCCGAGCGCCATGAAGAAGGCCATCGACGCCGTCGTCTCCTGAGGAACAGACGGTCCCGCGACAGGAGCGAACGCGTCCGCGAGAGCACGGGCATCGACACGAGGGGGTTGGTGCCCAACACTCAACGACTCGAGAACTCAGACGGTGTGGGATGTCCGGCGGGGGGTACGGGACGCCTGTGCCCCTCTCCGGGCGCGCCGGACGAGTGACCCGAAGGAGCGTCATGAGCGGCCAGGTTCCCCCCGTCCCCATCGAGACCGAGCCCAACGCACCCTGCGATTGTGACAACTGCCCCGAGGGCTGCACCTGTGACACCTGCGCGTGCGAGGACTGCACGTGTCCTCGCTGCGGTCACTCCGCCTGACCGGCCCGCGAGAACGCGCCGCCGCACACCACCGACCTGACCGCCGACATCGCCCCGGCGGTCAGGTCCGGCCTGCTGTCACCGGAACGTGGACCGCTGCACGCGAAGCGCGTCGGCACCGTCCCCGGAGAGCCGGTCGAGCGCTGCACTGCTCCGGCCGGTGAGCAGGAGCAGCAGCGCGCCGATCGGCCCGGCCACCTCGGCGCCCTGCCCCCGCGTCCACTCGGCGTCGGTTGCCGTGAGGCGGTAGCCCTCGAGCGGCAGTGGGCGGAACACGCCGGACATCCACGTGCGTCGGGTATCCCACCGGCGCGTCGCGGCGATGGCGCTCGCCGTCGGCCGCATCTCGAGGTCCAGGCGGAGCGGCACGGCGATGTCCTGGCTGTGCACGAGGATGTCGGTCAGCGTCTCCAGCGGCGTCACGAAGGCGTTGTGCCGTCGCGACCCGATCATGGCCCTGATCCGACCGATGATCTCGGAGGTCGGCAGCCGCGCCTGGACTACGGCCGAGTCGTGGATCGTCCGGTTCAGGGTGACGCTGCGCAGCATCCTCGGGTTGAGGGCGATGAACGCCCCGAGGTCGCGGACGCGCTGCTGCTGCAGGGTCAGGTGAGCCGCGACGTCGCGAACCGTCCAGCCCTCGCAGAGCGAGGGCTGCCGCCACTGATCATCGGTCAGCTGCTCCAGCAGGTCGGCGGTGCGTCGGCGCTGGTCGTCGATGGCGGCCCACACGGTGTCCGCTTGCTCGTCTCCCACGTCGGTCATCCTCTACCTCCTCAGGGAAAGACAGGGGGGCGCCTCGGCCGGGCTCGGACACCGCCACTGGTCGAGACGAGCTCGCCGAAGGCGGTGGAGAACCGGCCGAGGACCTCCGCTCCAACCGCGCCCTCCCTCGCTAAACTAGTCCTACGATCGAACCAATCTAGTTCGATCATAGAACTACCGCAAGGGGCCACATGACGCGCGACCTGCCGACCAGCCTGCTCATGTTCATCGCCTCCCGCGCTGCATCGGAGCGGATCTTCAGGGCGGTCCAGGAGGCGGGCTTCACGGACCTGACCCTCGCGCAGGGCCGGCTGATGATGGGCATGGAGCCCGATGGCAGCCGCCTCAGCACCCTGGCCGACCGGGGCCAGATCGCCAAGCAGACCGCCACGGCCCTCGTCGACAAGCTCGAGCGGGCCGGCTATGTCGAGCGCGTGCCCGACCCCTCCGACGGGAGGGCACGCCTCGTCCGCTTCACGTCCCGCGCGCTGGCCGTGCTCCCGATCGCGCGCGCCGAGGAAGCGCGCATCGAGGCGGAGTGGCGGGCACACCTCGGCGCGGAGCGCATGGACCAGCTCCGCGATGCCCTGACCGCCCTGCGCGAGGTCACCGATCCGCACCGGCCTCCCCACCAGGCGTGAGCCAGGCGCTGCGCAAAGGGGTGGTGAGCGGGTGGCGACCCTGAGGACGATGGGGCTGTGCACATCGACATCGCCACCGGCGCAGGAGCCGTTCGCGGGGTGACCGAGCGGGGGCTCGCCGTCTTCCGAGGCATCCCGTATGCCGCACTGCCCGTTCGCCTCGGCGCGCCGCAGCCGGGTGCCCGCTGGGACGGGGTGCGTGAGGCACTGAGGTTCGGGCCCCCGCCCCCGCAGTCGGGCGCGTTCGGCATGGATGCCCTGGGCGACGAGGGCGACGACTGGTTGACCGTCAACGTCTGGTCGCCCGACCTCGGCGGCCGCCTGCCGGTGATGGTGTGGATCCAGGGTGGCGCCTACGTGTTCGGCAGGTCCGGCCTGCCCGAGTACGACGGCGGCAACCTCGCCCGGGGCGGTGTCGTCGTGGTGACCTTCAACTACCGGGTCGGGTTCGAAGGCTTCGGATACGTCGAGGGGATGCCGGTCAACCGCGGCCTGCTCGACCAGGTCGCCGCGCTCGAGTGGGTCCAGCACACCATCGGCGCCTTCGGTGGCGACCCCGAGCGGGTGACCCTGTTCGGTCAGTCCGCGGGTGGTGGGTCGGTGGCGGCCCTGCTCGCGATGCCGCAGGCGGCCGGCCTCTTCCAGCGGGCCATCGCCCAGAGCGTCCCGGGGGTCTTCTTCACGCCGGACCTCGCTGCCGACATCACCCGCGTGTGCGCCTCCGAGCTCGGCCTCTCGCCCGAGGAGCTGTCGACCGTGGATCCCGGACTGCTGGCCGCCGCCGGTGACGCCGTGGGCGCCACGATGGGGCAGTTCGCGGACCGCTGGGGCCGCGCGGCGCACGCCCTGATCCCTTTCGCGCTGATCGTCGACGGTGACGTCCTGCCCACCACTCCGTGGGCAGGACTGACCGGCCAGGTCCCGCTGATGGTCGGTCACACGCGTCACGAACAGCGGTTGCTCACCGCCCTCAGTGGACGGCTGGGCGAGGTGACCCAGGCGGAGGCCATCGAGGCCTCCGAGGTCTTCGGGCCCGATCCGCAGGCCTACCGGCAGCACTTCCCAGACCCCCAGGAGCTGGACGAGGTGGTGCGTTCGGACTGGCTCTTCAGGATGCCGTCCCTGCACCTCACCGAGGCCCAGATCGAGGCAGGGGGCCTCGCCTACCTGTACGAGCTGACCTGGCCCGCTCCGGGGATGGGCGGCGTGCTGGGCGCCTGTCACGGCCTCGACGTGCCACTGGTGTTCGGCAACCTCACCGCTGGTCAACCCGCGATGCTGATCGGCGACCCCACCCCGGAGGCAGTGGCGCTGTCCGAGCAGATGCGCCACGCCTGGACGGCGTTCGCGACGACCGGCGACCCGGGCTGGCCGACCTACGACACCGGGGCGACGCGGCTCTTCGACATCGAGCCGGTCGTCACGTCCTATCCCGAGCAGGTCTCCCGCCAGATCTGGCGGGAGCGCCCGGACGTGCTCGACCTGACGTAGCAGGGCCTCCGCGGGCCTGCGTCGGTCTTCGGCCCGACGTATGCCGTGTGGCGTCGGGGGCGGTGGCGATGCCCCCCGCCTGCGCACCACGTTTCCGGGGGAGGGCATGGTTGTCGATGTGATGCCCTTCCGCACCTTGTTCCTGACCGTCGGTCTGCCCGGGGTGGGCAAGACCACTCGCGCCAAGGCGCTCGCGTCAGCCCATCGGATCCTCCGCCTGACACCGGACGAGTGGATGGCACCGCTCTTCGGCCACAGCGATGCCGATGGTCGTCGAGACATCGTCGAAGGCCGGATGATCTGGGTGGCGCACGAGGTGCTCGCCAGCGGCTCGGGTGTCGTTCTCGACTTCGGTTGCTGGTCTCCCGAGGAGCGGTATGCCATCCGAGCGATCGCCGAGGCGGCAGGAGCCGACTTCAAGCTGGAGTACGTCGAGGCGGACGAGCGTGATCGCCGCCGGCGTGCCACCCAGAGGTGGCTGCAGGCTCCCCACACGACCTTCGAGATGACCGAGCACGACCATGACCGCTACCTCGCGTCCTTCGAGGCGCCCAGCCCGAACGAGCTGAGCAACGGCCCCATCCCCTCCCCACCGGCTGGGCACGCGAGCTGGCCGGCCTGGGCCAGCAGTCGCTGGCCGACCCTGCCCATCATCGCTCCTCGCGCGGAAACCTGATCGGCCGTATGCCGGCATCCCCCGCGTGCTGGCCCAGCGGCATACGTCTCCCTCCGTGAGCGAAGGCGTCCCAGCGGTCGCTGGGGCGCCTTCGATGACTCGCAACGTCAGCCCATGAAGGACAGGGTCATCCGGGTCATGACGGCGGGCTGCTCCTCCCAGATCCAGTGTCCCGAGTCGGGCACGACCGCGATCGTGACGTCGGCGGCATACTGCTCGACCTGGGTGCCGACGGACCTGCCAAGGCTGTGGTCGGCACCGACGGCGAGGACGCGTACACGTCGGCGTCTGCCTCGGTGATCGCGCCCTTCTGGACCGTCAGCCAGTCGACGAACGTCGAGACCCAGATGCTCTCCCGTGGCCGTCGATGGTCTCCTCGGGGAGGCCGTTGGTGTCGTGGCCGATGAGTCGGATGTTCTGGTCTCGGTGGAGCAGCAGGCCGTGGACGGCACCAGCGCTGGCGACCTTGCCGTAGCCGACGCCCACGGCTGCAGCCCGCGGTCGCCGCTACGTCGTATGGACCTCGACCAGGCCCGCACCTCCGTCGACCGTGACGCGCTGACCGTCGCTGATGCGCTGGGTGGCGTCGCCGACGGCCACGACGGCCGGTATGCCGTACTCGCGGGCGACGAGGGACGCGTGGGCCGCCAGGCTGCCGCCGTCCGTGACGACCGCCGCTGCTCGGGCGAACAGGGGCGTCCAGGCCGGTGTCGTCGCGCTCGTGACGAGGACCTCACCGGCCGCGAGCCGGTCGGTGTCGGCCAGGTCGAGGATCACGCGCGCGACGCCCGTGGCACGGCCTGCGCTCGCCGGCATGCCCTCGAGCATGCCGGGGCGTCGCTCCGCGGGTTCGCGCATCGGGGCGAACGCGTCGTCCTGCATCTTCTGGACCAACCTCGGAAGCGTCCCGACCAGCAGCGGCGGGCACAGCTTCCTGTTCCGCGCCCACAGCGTGCGACGTTCGGCGACCGACGAGGCACGGGACTCGTCCGCGAAGAGCTCCTCCCGTTCGAGGAAGTACACGTCCTCGGCATGACCGATCACCCCACGGCGAACGCACGACTCACCCAGCCGAGCGAGCGCCCGCCGCATGAGGGGCCAGCCGAGCGTCAGGTCCGGGACCTGCTCCTCGCGGATCCGGGCGTACTTCTGCGCCAGGGCCAGGATCCGATCGAAGTCCGCTCGCTGCTTCGGCGCCAGGGCGCCACGGCAGGCCTCCTCGGCGCGTCGCCGCTCCTCGACGAGCGCGGCGTGGGCACGTGGCACGCCGCCCGGGATCCCGAGCTCACCGGCGGTGGGCCGGAACCAGTCGAGGCTCTGAATGGCGTGCGGGTCGAGGGCGCGCGGCTGCTCGAGACCCGAGACCAACGTCTGGTGGCTCCCTCCCAAGGTCGGTCGCAGATGGCGCGCGTAGAAGTCGGCGAGGACACCCTCGACCTTCCAGGCGTAGCCGCCGACTGACGAGATCGACTGCAGATACTCGCCGGCGGCGTCGGCGACCTCATCGATGATCGCCGACAGCCCCACATCGTCCGCGGACTCCACGTCCGCGCTCCGGCGCTCGACGAGGGCGCGGTAGCGCGGCAACAGCTCGTCCCGCCAATGGGAGGTCTCCCGAGCCCAGACCACTCGTTCCCCGACGTCGGGTCTGCGGCTCCGGACGAGCGCCCACAGGATCCGCGGTCGCCTCACGATGCCGAGCATCGGCCGCAGCCCCCCGGACCCGAGTGGCGAGTGGAAGTACCACCCGTTGATCGTCACGTGCAGCGGCAGCGGCGGGTAGACCCCGAGCCGCTCGCGCGACACCTGCGCGTACCGCGCCTCCATCCGCGCGAGCAGCCAGGTGTCGCAGAGAGGGGTGACGGGCTCGGGCAGCCACTCCCCGATCCGGAAGTTGCGGGTCCACCCGCCGGGCAGCGGCGACTCCCAGCGGACCGGGTCAGGCAGGGCCGTCATCGGGCGCGCCTGCAGGAGGTGGAGCCTGCCCCCGGCGAAGGCCCACTCGATGTCCTGCGGCACGTCGTCGAAGACTGCCTGGACTCGTCGCGCGAGCTCGGCCACGGCGAGGGCCTGCTCCTCGGTGAGGACCGCAGTCGGTGCGCGTCGGTCGCGAAGGGCGTGGTCGCCGCGCACGACCCACTGTTCGCCGGCCGCCTCGCCGTCGACCAGCACCTCGCCCAGGCCACGCGTCGCGGTGACGACGGTCTCCTGGCGGGCGCCGGTGAGGGGGTTCGCGGTGAACGCGACACCGGAGACCTCGGAGGTGACCATGCGTTGGAGGAGCACCGCCACACCCTCCTGGCCCTCGGGGCCGTGCGCACGCCTGTAGGCGACGACCCGCTCGTCGTGGGCCGACTGCCGGACCCGGCGCACCGCGTCGAGCACGGCGGACGGGCCGGACACGCCGAGCACGGTCTCGTACTGCCCGGCAAAGGACGCGTCCCCGAGGTCCTCGGCAATCGCAGAGGACCTCACGGCCAGGGGACCCTCGCCGAGCACCGAGAGCGCCTCGGACACCCGGTCGGGGAGCGCCTCCTCCGGCTCGCCGGCCGTCACCAGAACACCGTCCGGGACGGGGAAGCCCCGCCGAACGAGCAGCCCGAGGTTGGCCGCCTTGTGGCCTACGGTCCCCGCAGCGTCGTCGCCGAGGTCCTCCAGTCGGCGCACGTGCGCCGGGGCCAGGGTCGAGGCGGCGTCCCGCGCCCCCCGTGCTGCGTCTTCCACTGCTACCTCCCATGCCCAGCTGCATCGAGCAGGCCAGCCGTCGCCCGCGTCTCCGGCGGGCGCCACCGTCCGGGACTCTGTCGTGAACGGCCGTGGCGCGTCCGCGGTCCGGTCAGCCGACCCGGGTCGCCGTGAACGGGCCCGCCACCAGCTCGACGACCGGCGCGTAGATCCCCGCGGCCGTTGCGCTCTGGACCGCATCCGACTGCGCCGAGGCGGACTCCCAGTCGGCGATCTCGACCAGTCCGTCAGTGCTGTCGAGCGTCTCGTACACGGTGCTGCCGAGGAAGCCGGGGGCGCTGGGCCCGTGAGTCGCAGAGATGGTCTCGAGCAGCTCCCGCAGCTCGGTCCTCCTCCCGGGCTTGGCCTCGAACTGGACGATCACCCTGATGGGCATGAGCTCCTCCTTGCGGCACGGGCCTGATGCGACCGATCCTGCGGCACGGCCCAGCCGGAGACATCACTCGATCGCGCGATGCACCATGCCGGCGAGGGCGACGCGGTTCGACACACCGAGCTTGGCGAAGATGTGTCGGAGGTGCGTGTTGACGGTGTGCGGGGAGATGTAGAGGCGCCGCGCGATGGCGCCGTTCGTCATCCCCTCCGCGACGAGGGCGGAGACCGCCCGCTCGGTCGCCGTGAGGCTCTCCCATCCCGTCGCCGGCCGGTGCCGCGAGCCGCGGGACCCGGGATGGGCGCCGAGGCCGCGCATGCGCGCTCGGACCCGTCCCGCCCAGGCGTCTGCACCGGCGTGCTCGAACCGCTCGAGAGCCTCCGCGAGCAGCACCGTCGCCTCGTCCGTCCGCCCGGATCGGGCCAACAGGCTCGCGGCATCCTCACAGGCACCGGTGTGCTCGAGCAGGAGCGTCGAGCGCCGGGCCAGGGCCACCGCCTCCAGGGCCGGGTCGACGTCGTCGTCCACGAGTGCCCTGCACCTCAGGGCGACACTGCGCACGGTCGAGACCTCTGGTGCGAGCGCGGCCGCGGCCGTGACCGCATCGGCGACCTCGGCAGCCACGGCCCGCTGGTCCGAGGCCATGGCCAGGCGAACGAGATCGGGCGCCAGCCGTCGGTGGTAGAAGACGCTCCCGCGCTC
The DNA here is from genome assembly GCF_000576595.1 of Intrasporangium oryzae NRRL B-24470. GTDB lineage: Bacteria > Actinomycetota > Actinomycetes > Actinomycetales > Dermatophilaceae > Intrasporangium_C > Intrasporangium_C oryzae. Next base: position 52,049 of record NZ_AWSA01000018.1, read on the forward strand.
CGCGTCGTACCTCCAGCACCGCAGCAGCAGCTCGTAGGCGCCTGGGTGGTCACCCTGCGCGGCCCGGAGCCCGGCCAGCGCGAACGCGACGATGCCGGCGTTGTAGCTGAGCGCCTCGCCCTCGAGGGACCCGGCGAGCCCGGACGCCAGCGCCTGCGCCCCCTCGAGATCGCCCACCGCCGTCGCGATGACGGTCTGGTAGGCGAGTGACTGCGACAGCAGCAGTGGGTGGTGCTTCTCACGAGCGGCCTCTCCGCCGGCGACGAGCCGCGGACCCGCATCCTCCCAGGCGCCGATCTCGAAGCACGCCTCCGCGTCGGCCATCAACGTCTCGGCGAGCCACCACCCGGAGCCGAACTCGTCGTCCAGCGCCTCCCGGTAGGCCGCCCGCGCTTCGGTGACGCGGTCGCAGTCGAAGAGCGCGAGGCCGAGGAAGAGCTTCGGCTGAAGCGGTAGCTGTCCGGTACCGGACGAGTCCGCGGCGAAGGACGCGGCGCGACGGGCGAGAACGAGCGCCTCGTCGAACCGGCCCTGCCGCCCCACCGCGACGAGCAGTGCCGTCAGGGCCCACGCCGTCAGCGCGCCCACCCCCGCGCCCTCGGCGATCTCCACCGCTCGACGGGAGGCGGACTCGCCCGCGGCCGGATCCCCCGAGTACGTCAGGGCCCAGCTCTGCTGAGTGAGCACCGGCACCTGCTCGACGGGCCGGAGCCGGGTCGGCTCGGCGAGGAGGTCCTGCGCGACGGTGATGACCTCGGCGGCGCGGTTCTGCAGGGCCAGCGCACCGAGGAAGGCGAGGCGCAGCCTCGTGTCCACCGCGGCCGAGTGGCTCCGCGCGAGCACCGCCTCCGCCCTGCTCGATGCCTCCTCCACCAGTCCCGCGCGAAGCAGTGCCTCGACGACCTCGACCGAGACCAGGTCGCCGTCGGCGTGCCCGCGCGGGAGCAACGCCTCGGCCCGGCGCAGCAGCTCGACGCTCACGCTCGGCGCACCGGGCGAGGCGTCTCGCGCGGCGTCCCGCAGCCAGGTGACCGCCTCGTCGTCACCCCGCTCGGACCCGAGCACCAGGTGGTCGGCCACGTCCAGCCGGTCGGCGCCCGCGGACATGAGGGCGACCGCGGCCTCACGGTGGAGCACGCGACGGGTCGGCGCCGGGATGCGCCGGTAGATGGCGCCGTGGACGAGCTGGTGTCGGAACACGACACGGTCGTCGGCCTCGTCGAGGAGCTGGGCATCGAAGGCGTCGGCGAGCATCTCGGCGACCTGCGCGGGCGGCCGGCGGGCGACCGCGACGAGGTCGCGGACCCGCACGGCATCACCGAGCACCGCCGTCACCTGGAGCAGCTCGAGCGTCGTGGGCGGCAGCTCTCGCAGCCGTCGCACGACGAGATCGCTCAACGACGTGGGCAGCTCCGAGCTCGTCGCCTCGACGCTGTCCCCGGCCCGGACGAGCATTCCTTCGTCGGCCAGTGACCGCAACAGCGCCCGTGCCCACAACGGGTTGCCGCCGGCCTTGTCGAGCAGGGTGGTCAGGGCTGGACCGGGTGGCCCGCCGATCTGGAGGGCCGCGAGGGCGACGACGTCATCAGGCAGCAGCGGGGCGAGCCGGAGAGTGCGGGCGCCGGCCGAGGCGAGGTCCTCGAGCAGCCGCGCCACCTCCGCAGACAGCGGCGACGGCCGGACCGTCACGACGACGAGGACTGGCGAGAACGGCATACGCCGCACGACAGCCGAGATCGCCGACAGGCTCGCCGGGTCCGCCCAGTGGACGTCCTCGGCAACCAGCAGGACCGGATGCTCGGCACACGAGGCCTCGACGAGGTCGACGACCTCCTCGACGACCCGGTACTGCAGGTCACCGGCCCCGTGCTCCGCGCCGCCGCCGTCGCGGGCCAGCAGCGACGCGACCGCGGCTCTGCGAGCGTCGGATGAGCGCATCCTCAGGTCGAGCGCACCCACGACCAGCCCGAATGGGTGGGTCCGCTCGAAGGGGTGCGCCTGGCCGTGGAACACGGTCACCTGAGAAGCGCGTGCCTGCGCCTCGACCGCCTGCACCAGACGGGTCTTTCCGATGCCGGCCTCCCCCTCGATGAGCAGGGCCGACGCCCTCGACTCGCCGAGCGCGCGGACGGCGGCGGCGGCGGCCGCCAGCTCAGCCGCGCGCCCAACGACGCCCTCGTCCGGGGACACGTCCACAGCCTGCCCGAGCGTGACGACCGGCGTCCAGAAGATGCGTGGGGCGACGCCGAGCCTGGTCGGGGGCGATGCTCCGCCGGCGCGTGGACGGCATACCACGATCGAGTGATGTTGCCGCCCGGTTCGTCCCGTATGTTCGCCGTCATCGGGTTACCACGATCGGGAGGAGACCCTCATGCCAGCCATCGCGTTCGCGGCACCACTGCGGCCGGGGAAGACGGAGATCGACCGCCTCGCGATGGAGTCGTGCTGGCGTGGCAGGCGGAAGGAGGCCTACCAGGACGCTCGCCGACGTGCAGGGATCACCAAGGAGTCGGTGTGGCTCCAGTCGACGCCGAACGGCGACCTCGCCGTGGTCTACATCGAGGCCGACGACATCGGTGCCGCGCTTGCCGCCATCGCCGGGTCGGCCGAGCCCTTCGACCGCTGGTTCCGCGAGCACATCCACGACGTCCACGGCATCGCCCTCGAGGACGGGTTCCCGACAGCGGTGCCTCTGCTCGACTTCGACATCGACCGCGCCGGGCAGGTCGGGCAGGTCGGGCAGGTCGGGCCCTGAGCGGACGCGCCGCGCGCCGCGCACAATGCGGTGGGTCGTCGCGACGCAGCGGGCGCCCGCCCTCCGTGGTGTCAGGTCCGGCCGGAGGGCGGGCGCCGCATGTCGTGCTGCTACCTGCCGTTCACGCTGAACGCGTAGAGCGCCCCGCCCGGACGTGGATCCGGGGGAAGCACCGTGTAGCCGGTTCCCCAGTACACGGCGCCGTCGACGACCGACGGCCCCGAGTAGCACGAGTCACCCGAGGCGTAGTCCCAGAGGACCCCTCCGGAGGACGCCTTCAGGGCGTACATGTGCCCGTCGGCGTCGGCGGAACAGCCGAAGACGACACCGTCGACGGCGGTCACCGCAGCAGGGGCGCCGGCTCCGGTGGGCGCTGCTGTGGTCCACAGGACCCGACCCGTCGCAGCGTCGAGAGCTGACCACCCACCGGCGTTGGTCACCGTGCCGTCCTTGAGCGTCCACGGCTTGGACTCGCTGTTGGCGTTGGCCGTGTAGACCCGTATGCCGTCGACCGCAGAACCCCACTGGAGCCCGCCCGAGACGCCGCCAGTGCCTGCCTGCGTCGACCACAGCACGGCTCCGGTGTCCGGGTTGACGGCCCAGTACCTGCCGGACTTCTGCCCGGCGCCGACGTACTCCGTGCCCTTCACCTTGTAGAGCGTCGGAGCCTGGCCGAAGTCGAAGTCGGGTCCGGGATCGCTCGGGCAGGCGGGTGTCGGGTCCGTGAAGCCGGGCAGGAACGGGATGCCGCAGGCGAGGTTCCATGCGTCACTCGGAAGGGCGCGCATGACCCACTTCACGGCACCCGTGGCCAGGTCCAGCGAGACGATCGCGTCGAACATGTCACTGGCCGGGATGCAGGCCGCGCGTGCCACGTCGTCGGGAGCGCTCGACAGGCATGCAGTCGCCGAGGCCGGGATCGAGTAGTTGTTCCCCGTCGAGATGTAGAGCGAGCCGCGCTTGAAGTCGACGGCGGGAGCGGACCCCCAGACCGAGCCGCCGGTGTAGCCGTCGGGCACGGTGTCGGTGCTCCACTTGATGGTGCCGGTCGCGGCGTCGACGGCGAGCATCCTGCCCCGGAAGGTGAGCGGGAACCCGAACCGCACGAGAGCCTCTTCGTAGGATGCGACTCCGATGTACGCGGTGCCGCCGACGACGGTCGCCGACTGCGTCAAGATCGGGTACCCGCCTGCGACGGTGGTCTTCCAGACCAGCGCGCCGGTCGCCTTGTTGATGCCGAGCAGGTATCCGTCGGGGCTGAGCGCCTTACCGGCCTGGTCGCCCAGGACGAGGAGGTCACCCGCGATGGCCGGCGTGGCCCGCGCGTAGTCCCGGGGAACTCCCGTGAGCGTAGCGATGCTGGTCTGCCATCTCACCGCGCCCGTGGACGCGTCGATGGCGTAGAGGAACCCGGCGTCGTCCGGGACGTAGACGACGCCGTTCTCGACGGCCGGGGTCGCGGACACGTTGCCGGCCGTCGGTGTCCTCCACTTGACGGAGAGAGAGCCGACATTGCCGACGCCGAGACCGGGGCCGGGGTTGTATCGGCTGTTGGAGGTGTCGTACCCCCACGAGCTCCACGAGTCGGTACGAGTGGCCGCGGTCGATGGAGCGATGATGACCATGCCGAGCAGTGCGGCTGTCGCAGCCGCCAGCAGGGCGCGTGAAGACTTCACATTGCCTCCTGCATCCAGCGGCGCCGGACGGCGCGCGCAGTCTCATGGTGAGAGGGCTGGCCACGTCGTCACATCACTCGATCGAGCGATGTTGCGGACTCGGACGACCTCGTTCGGGGCCCTGTCGTGCCGCGGGCGACGCACGGTCTCCCGTCGACGCAGCGGCGTGCGGCCTCGGGTCGGAGGTCCGAAGTGGATGAGTCGGCCGATACGCCGGGTTCTGTTCCGCGCCACCGTTACCGGTGACGCGGCGACGGCCATCCATCTAGGCCGGCCATTGCTGGCCGGCTCGAGCGCCCTACCCGCGCACTCGACCGGGCCGGTCTCGAGCGTGCGCTGTCTGGGCTTGCTCCGGGTGGGGTTTACCGAGCCGCTCCAGTCACCTGGAGCGCTGGTGGTCTCTTACACCACCGTTTCACCCTTACCGGCTGCCGAAGCACCCGGCGGTCTGTTTTCTGTGGCACTGTCCCGCGGGTCACCCCGGGTGGCTGTTGGCCACCACCCTGCCCTGTGGAGCCCGGACGTTCCTCGGCAGGGCCGAGGCCCTGACGCGACCGTCTGGCCGACTCATCCGTCGCCAAGCATAGGCCGTATGCCGCTCACCCGCGGACACACCCGCGCCCTGCCCGCCTACACCAAAGGGCGTAGGGCCTGCTCCGTCAGCGGCGGGAGGAACAACCCGGGCGCGGCCCAGACACTTGAGGGTGATCCATTGGTCAGGGGGAAAGGCAACGGCCATGCGTCCGAATCTTCGAATGAGGTCACGGGCGATGCTCGCGGCCAGCGTCCCGATCGCAGCACTCGCCCTGACCGTCGGCCCCGCCGGCTCGGCCGAGGCGGCGACCTATCTCTACGTCGGCGGCTCCAACTGCTCCGACAGCGGCTCGGGGACGTCCACACAGCCCTTCTGCACCATCGCCAAGGCGGCGAAGGTTGCACTGGCAGGGCAGACCGTCCTCGTCTCGTCCGGGACGTACGTTGACGAAGTGGCCCCGTGGCACTCCGGGACCTCCACCGCGCCCATCATCTTCCAGCCGGCCGACGGCGCCTCCGTGACGATCTCGGGCCCGAGGCACGGTTTCACGATCTCGAACCAGAGCTGGATCACCGTCGCCGGATTCACGATCCAGAACACGACGAGCAACGGGATCTACGTCTACAACGCGACCGGTCTGACCCTGGCGGGCAACACCGTGCAGACGTCAGGTCAGCGCGTGAGCGGCTACACGGCATACGGGATGTACCTCAACTCGATGACGAGCTCGTCCGTCATAGGCAACCTCGTCACGAACAACTCGGCCTCGGGCATCTACCTGACGAACGGCTCGACCGGCAACCAGATCAGCCGCAACGAGAGCTCGTGGAACGCCTACGGCTACGTGCGCAACGCGGTCGGGATCGACCTGCGGGCTCCGGGCAACGTCGTGTCGGCCAACCGCGTCCACGACAACGAGGACTCCGGGATCCAGTCGTACCCGGGCGGCGACAGCAACACGATCGTCAACAACGTCAGCTACCACAACAAGGGCTTCACCACGGTGGTGCTGACGAACTGCAACCACCCGACGACCGGGAACACGGCCGGGTGCATCACCGGTGACCACGGCATCGACGACTACGGGGTGACCGGCAGCGCGGTCGTCGGCAACACCGTCTACGACAACGTCGCGGCAGGGATCAACCTCGAGGGCGTCGCCTCGGGGACGGCCGCGAACTTCAGCTTCGCGAACAACGCCGCCGTGGACAACGCGGTCTCGTGCCCGAACGGCGCGGGCGGCACGGAGAAGTGCCCGCGGACCCGAGGGAACATGCGCGTCGACAGCACCTCGCAGATCGGGACGACGCTCGACTCCGACCTCGTCAACGTCAGCCTCACCGGCGCCACGCAGATGGTCTGGGGCACGACCTCGTACACGTCGCTGTCGTCCTTCCAGAGCGCGTCGGGGCAGGAGGCCCAGGGGCTGCAGGCCGACCCCAGGTGGGTCTCCCCCGGCCAGGCGAACTTCACGCTGCAGAGCGGCTCGCCCGCCATCGACTCGGCCAACTCGAGCGCCCCCGGGCAGAGCGCGACGGATGCCGCCTCGCACCCGCGCGTCGACGACCCGGCGACCGCCAACAGCGGACTCGGCGTCCGGAGCTACGACGACCGCGGCGCCTACGAGTACCAGCCGTGAACCGGCCGCGAACACAGAGACGGGACCAGATCATGAAGCCAGCAGCCAGCTCACGCGGCACGCGACAGAACGCTCCGTCCCCTCGGCCAAGGAAGGGCGTCCTCACCGGCGTGGCCGTCCTCGCGGCCGGCGCGGCCGCGGCGCTCACCGGCGCGGCCTACGCCGGCAGCGCCCAGCCGGGCGCGGCACCCGACGTCCGTGCCGTCTGCAGCACGGCGGCCGCCCTGGCGTCGTCGATCAGCCCGATGGTCGCCTCGACGTCCGCTCACGCCACTCCTTCCGACGCCTCGGCGCTCCGCGGGCGTGCCGCGAGTCTCGCGACCGCGGCACCGTCCGACACCCTCCGTGAGGCCCTCCAGAACGCCGCAGACGACCTCGCCGCGCTCCGGGTCAGCCTCGTCTCCGGGTCGACCGATCGCCGCGCGGACATCGCCGCCACGCTCCGCTCGGACCTCGTCGCACTGCGGCTCGCCTGCCACTCGTGACACCGATCCCGACGCCGATCCCGACGCCGATCCCGACGCCGAGAACGCGTCGACGTGAGGTGTCCTCCGTCAGGTGACGTAGGCCGCGATCGGCCCGGCGTCGGTGTCGGCGCGGGCGCCCGGAGGGAAAGGTGCTGGCATGAACGGACCGGTTGTCACCTCCCTCGGCCACGCCGGCCTGCGCATCGACGCACCCGGCCTGCGCATGCTCTGCGACCCCTGGCTCTCGCCGGGCGGCGCCTTCCTCGGCTCGTGGTTCCCGTTCCCCGACAACGAGCACATGAGGACGCACGAGATGCTCGACTGCGACTGGGTCGGGATCTCCCACGAGCACCTCGACCACCTCGACCTGCCGCTCCTGCGCGGGCTGCCGCCCTCGGTGCGGCTCGTCATCCCGCGCTACCCGTCGCGCGAGATGCGCAACCGGATCGCGGGTGCGCACATCGACAACGTCGTCATCGAGCTCGACGCCTGGGAGCGGCTCGCGCTCAACGACCGCGGCGACTGGGTGACGGTCATCCCCGAGCTGAGCCCGATGTGCCACGACGCGGCGATCCTCGTCCACGTCGACGGCCATGCCGTGCTCCACACCAACGACGCCCGCCTCAGCGTCAGCCAGCTGCGCCGCGCCGCCGAGGAGGTCGGCCGGCCCATCGACGTCATGGGCGTGCAGATGTCCGGGGCGTCGTGGCACCCGATCTGCTACGACTACGCCGACGAGGTCATTGCGCGGGTCAGCGGCGAGAAGCGACTCGGCAAGTTCAAGGCCGTGACGCGGCTCCTGCGCTCGGCGCCGCCCAGGATCGTCATCCCGTATGCCGGGCCGCCGTGCTTCCTCGACCCCGCCCTCGCCCACCACAACGGCGCGATGACCCCTCCCGGGATCTTCCCCGACCAGGCCCAGGCGCTCGACTTCCTGCGCGAGCGCCTGCCGGAGCAGACCTCGCTCTACCTGCTCCCCGGGGACCGCCTCGATGTGGGTTCCGGCGCCGTCGAGCGGGACCGGATGTGGACCCACTTCTCCTTCGACGACACGTCCGACTACCTGAGCGACTACGCGGCGGCCCGCCAGCACGAGATCGCCGCCATCTACGCGACCCACCCGGACCCCGAGCCGGACAGCGGTCTCGCCGAGCGGTTCCGCGACCACTTCCTCGCGCTCGGCTCGCTGTCGGACTACTTCCTCCAGCGGATCGGGATGACGGTCCGGTTCGAGGTCCTCGGCCGCGCGGGAGGGACGTGGGACGTGCGCCTCGGGCCCGAGACAACCCAGGTCGACCTGCGCCCCGGCGAGGACGCCCCGGGCTACCGCCTCACGGTCGAGGCCCGCTGGCTCGATGCCGTGCTGCGCGGCCGGATCCGCTGGGAGGACCTCCTCCTGTCCCTGCGCATCAGGGCGAGCCGCGACCCCGACGTGTACAACGACTACCTCGTCGGCCTGCTCAAGCACGCGGACCGGGACGCGCTCGAGGCCGTCGAGACCTACGAGACGAACCGCGACCCCGACGAGACCGTCGTCCTGCGCGACGGCACGACCGAGTACATCGTGAGCCGCTACTGCCCGCACGCCGGCGAGGACCTCCAGCACGGCGGCGTGGCCCACGACGGCGTGCTGCGCTGCCTCGGCCACAACTTCGACTTCGACCTCGGCACGGGTGAGTGCCTCAACGCACGCTGCGACCCGCTGCGCGTCACGCGGGTCGAGACCGAGCCTGCGAGCGGCATCCCGTCGGGCCTTCCGGAGGGCGTGGGCGCCGAGGCCCAAGGCGGATCCTGAGCGGACCCGAGCGGCCCGTCAGGCCGGGCGGAGCAGGTACACCGCCGTCTGCACCAGGACGTTGAGCGTATGCCGCAGGGTCGGCGCCCGCAGGAACGTGGCGTCGAGCGCCACCCTCCGGGGGACGACCTCCTCGAGGTACCAGCGCTCCGGGTCGCTGGCCGCGGGCCGCAGCACACGCGAGTCGCGCAGGCGGATCTGGGCCGGCCCCGTCAGACCCGGCGTGTACTGGAGGATCCACCGGCAGTCCGTCGGGTAGCGCTCGGCGAGCCCTACCGTCTCGGGCCGGGGCCCGACGAGGGTCATCTCCCCGCGAAGGACGTTGACGAGCTGCGGGAGCTCGTCCACCGAGGTGCGGCGCAGCACCGAGCCGACCCGAGTGACCCGGGGGTCCGCGCGAGCCGTGAGGTCGGGACCGTCCCCACCGTCGGTCATGGTCCGCAGCTTGAGGATCGTGAAGGGCTGGCCGCCGGCCCCGACCCGCTGCTGGCGGAAGAGCACGGGGCCCGGGCTGCTCCGCCGGATCGCGATCGCCGCGACCCCCAGCAGGGGCGCACTGACGACGAGTCCGAGCGTGGCGACGCAGACGTCACAGGCACGCCGCAGCCCGCCGACCCCCGATCGTCCGCCCTGCCCTAGCCCGTGCCGGCTGCCACGAACACCGCGTCGAACATCTGCGAGGCGACCGCCACGTCGTCGGCGAGGCCGACCTGAAGTGTCGATGGCGACATGTGCGTCCACAGCTGCGCCCCCTTTCTCCGTCGTTCCTGCAAGGCCTGCGTGAGCGCGTTGGGCGCGGCCCCGGGGTCCGTGAGCCGGACGAGGCCGCCCTGGTAGACCTGCGCCCACGTCCAGATGTCGACCGCCTTGGCGCCCTCCTCGAGGGGGATGTCGACGAAGGTGTGGACGTCGGCCTCGGCCCGGGCAGCGTCCCAGGGGTAGGCGCCGGGATGGGCCAGTGCCTTGCGGGCCTGGAGCCGGGTCCGGCTCCCCCACCGCCGCACGGCTTCACGCCAGCTGAGCCGCATCGCCTGGTCGCGGTCGAGCCCCTGATCGGCATACCAGCTGTCGTCCCGCAGCCCGGGGCTGACGTCGACGACGTCGAGACCCGAGGCGATGTAGCCGTCGACGGCGGCCATGGAGGCACCGGGGTCGCGCAGCCGCGCCATCGAGGCGCAGGTCCGCATCTCCGCCGAGGGAACGGGCTGCCAGTCCAGGCAGCCGAGTTCCGGCACGACGACGTCGACCAGCACCTTGCCACCCGGGAGCGCCGCGTGGACGTCGCGCACCGCCTGCGCCACGAGCGCCGAGTCCTGCGCCGGCGTGCTCCCGTCGCGGTAGCCCAGCTCGTCGGCGATCTTGATCCCCTTCGCCCCGGTGCGGCGCGCCAGGTCGACCGCGATGTCGAGGACCTGCCGGTACCGGGCCGGACCGGTCAGGTAGGCCTTGACGAAGTCCGCCTCGACCCAGACCTCGGTCCCACGGTCGGCGATCGCGCTCGCCAGCTCGACGTACTTGCTGGCGGCGGTGGTCTCGCCCGGGGCCGGCCCCGATCCCGTCGCCGGCAGGGCGTCGCTCGTGCAGCCCGCCGCGAGCACCGCGACCGTCAGCGTCGCGAGCCCGAGTCGAAGCGCCCGTCTCATCGCGCCCGAGCCATGAGGCGTCGGAGGACGCCGAGAAGGGTGAGGTCGGTGACGAGATAGGCGACGGCGCTCGCCACCGCCGCGCCCACGACCCCCTGCGAGGGGATGAGGAGCAGGTCGAGCACGATCGTCACGACGAGGCCCACGGCGAGGACGGCCGAGTTCGTGCCGGGCCGACGTGTCCCGAGGAGGAACCCGCTCGCGAGACCACCAGCCGGCGAGACGACGAGACCGGCGACGATGATGACGGCCGGCGTCACCGCGGCGGCGAACTCCTGCCCGTACAGCGCGGGCAGGAGCGGTGAGGCCGCGAGCGCCAGGGCCGCGGCGACGGCGAGACCGAGACCGAGCAGCCATGGGAGCTGTCGCGCCACGTCGCGGGAGGCCCCGGCCGCGCCCTGGCGCGCGACCCGGGGATAGGTCACCCAGGTCACCGCGAGGGCGGGGAGCTTGACCAGCTCGGCGAACTTCGACGCGACGGCGTAGACGCCGAGCGGGCCGGGTCCGGCCATGGACCCCAGCACGAGGAAGTCCAGGCGAAGGTTGAGCAGCCCGACGAGCCCGCCGACCTGCCCGAGGAGCCCGAAGGTGACGACTCGTCGGGCCAGCGGACGGTCGGGGCGCCCGAGGAACCGCATGCCGCGAGCGTGGACCCGGTGACCGAGCCGCAGCCACGCGCCTGCCGCGACGAGGACGTCGGCCGCGATGAGCGTGACGACGAGCAGGAGCGGTCCGCGGAGCCCGAGGAGGTAGCCGATCGCGAAGGCGGGGAGGAACGCCACCTCCTCGGCCGCGGTGACAACGTTCGAGCCCTTGAGGTCGTCGAGCCCCTGCAGGCTCGACTTCCCGACGGCCACGGGGAGCTGGGTCGCCACGCTCAGGCCCGCGAGGACCATCACGAGCGTGGTCGTCGTGGGGAAGAGGATCGCGTGGATCGCCGGCAGGAGGACGAACCAGGCCGCCGTGCCGAGCGCGGTCCCCGCGGCGAGGACGGCGAGGATCGTCGGCCAGAGCCGCCGCGCCGTTCCCTCCGGCCCCGCGAGGAAGTAGCCCATGGCCCCTGGGAGGCCGCATGCCGCGAGCACGCCGAAGAGCCCGGGCACCACACGCAGGAGCGCAAGCACCCCGACATCCGCAGCGCCTCCGACCCGGGCGACGACGACGGTCGCGGCCGCGAGGGCGAGGATCGCGATGAGGCGGGCCGAGATGTTGTCGAGGACGGCCCGACCCGGGATCCGGACCGTCCGCAGTCGCTCGGTCGGCTGGAGGCGCATGAGCATCTCAGTCCTCCCCTGCCCGACGGCTGGTCTGCCTGAGCAGTCGAGGCGTCGCGCTCATGCGCAGCAGGTCGAGCCCGGCGACGAGCCCGAGGTAGGCCCAGAGGTGGCGGAAGTGGAGGACCTCGTAGAACGCCCCCGAGACGAGGAAGGCGGCGCCGATCCCTGCGAGGAAGTGCGGAGCCGGGATCACCGTGTCCTCGGGCGTCCCGCGGGCCGACACCCGCCGCAACCTGACGGCGATCGAGGTGACCAGGACGACGAGCCCCAGGCCACCGAGCGCCCCACGCTCGACGATGGTCGCCACATAGTCGTTGTGGGCCTCCTTGACATAGGGCGCGGCCTCCGCGGCGAGCGTCGCCTTGGTCCGGCTGGGTCCCACACCGAGGAGGTCACCGCGCCAGAACAGCTGGATCCCCTCGGCGACAAGGACCTCACGCTCGCGGCTGGACTCGTCGCTCCGGCCGAGGGAGTCGTGCAGCACGGGGCCGGAGTCGGCTGCCTTCTGACGCAGGGCGGCGAGGTCGACGACGCGGCTGCCGACGCCGAGGCCGAGAGCGAGCGCGCACGCGACGACAAGCGTGACGGCGGGGCCCCGAGACCGCGAGAGGCCGACGACGAGGCTCACCGCGCCGCCGACGAGAGCACCGACCACAGCGCCGTTCGACCCGGTGAAGACGATGGCCGTCACGATGAGGGCGATGGCGCCGCACCGGGCCACCATGCCTCTGGGGCGCCTCGCCGCGAGGACGAAGAAGAGGGAGACGACGAAGTAGTTGCCGGCCAGGTTCGGGTCGCCGAAGGTCAACGACGCCCTCGATCCGTCGGCCGCGGTCATCCCGGCGAGCCAGGGCAGGCCACCGAGTCGGCCCACGATGAGCAGCAGCGCCCACACCGCGCCACTCCAGCACCAGGCCGAGGTCAGTGGCTCGACGAGGCTGCGGTCCGCGAGCAGGCAGCTGGCGATCGTCGCGGACCACGCCAGGAGGAAGAGGTCCTGGCCGATGACGAGCGTGGACCGGAGCTCCCCCGCCGCGAACGCTGCCACGGCGCCGGCAACCATGAGGATCCAGACTCCGGCGAGATACGGAACGCGGATCCCGGCCCGGACTCCGACGAGCCACATCAGTCCCGCGACGATGGAGAGCGCGATGGTCAGGTCGGCCGGCGCGGTGTTCCCCGGACCCGACGGGACGAGCAGCGGCAGCGTGACGACCGCGAGGGCGAACAGACCCCGCACCGCACCGGGGGCGCGCGTGGCGGCCGGGGCGCCGGTCGCGACGGGCAGGGTCGTCGTCATGAGCCCAGCTCCACCAGGAGTCGCGCGTGCTCGAGCGCGAAGCCGTCCTCGTCGCTCGTGGCCGCGACCTGCGCTATCCCGACGAGGACGGCATCGCGCCACCAGCCCGGGTATCGGCTCGGCCCCGTCCGGTCCGCCTCGACGAAGGAGGCAACGAGGTCCCGGTACCACCCACGTGACCGGAGGAGGTACCTCAGCGGCTCCCCCCACCGGCCGGAGGTGAGCCCGGCGTGCCCGAACACGGCACGGCCGGCAACGGTGTGGCGGTCGAGGTAGAGCGTGTACGCGAGCGCGAAGCGAACCCGGTCCCACACCGGGTCGGCACCGAAGGCGGCATGCTCCCAGTCGACGACGCCGGTCACCCTGCCCGCCGACCTCAGCACGTTCCCGCACCAGAAGTCACCGTGGACGACGTGCGCGGGCCGGAGCAGGCCGCTCAGCCGGTCCTGCGCCCCCTTGCAGGCCGCGGCGGCGCTCTCCCCCACGGCGTCCCCAGGCCACCGAGCGGCGAGGGCAGCATCCCAGGCAGGCTGGGCCGCGGTCGGGTGCTCGAGCCCGAAGAGCTGTCCGAGCCACTCGTCGGCGTCGCGGAAGTCCGCCTCGACGGTCCGGCGCCGTCCCGTATGCCGCCACCCGTGATACTCGACGAGCATCGGGCGCCCCGACGAGGCCGTGGTCACCAGGAGGGTGGCGTCGGGGCTGTCGTGCAGCTCGAGGAGGCGCGGCACGGTCCCCCCGACGAGGCCCGGGTCGATCGCCTCGATGCGCCGGAGGGCCCCGGCCTCGGCCCGCACGGCCCCCGCCGCCCCGGCCGTCAGAGCGACCTTGACCGCGAGGACAGGTGGACCGCCCCGCTCGGGCGTCACCATGACGACCGCCTTGGGGTTGTCGTCCCGGGACATCGCGACCACCGTCAAGCGCGGGCGCTCCCCGGGGAGGTGGTCGCGCACGGCCTCCTGGACGGCGGCGTGAATGACCGCAACGCCGGTGGCGCCCCCGACGGTGTCAGGCGGCGACGCGCTCATGGCCGATGCACTCATGGCCGGCGCGCGATGACGACGCGCCCCGCGACGAGGTAGCCGACCCAGCGGAGCACCATCTGGTGGCGCGCCAACCTCAGCACGGCCGTGAGGAGCAGGGAGCCGGTGCATCGGCCGGGTGGGACGGTGGCGAACGTGTCCCAGCACCACGCGAGGCTCGGCGCTGCGTCCTCGACGACGAACGAGGACCGGTCCAGGCTGGGGAGGACCGCGAGCTCCCGGTCGACCACGAGACCGGCGCGACGAGCCAGGCGCCGCAGTCGGGGTGGGCTGAGCCTGCGGCCGTCGACGAGGACGATCTGGTCGCCCGGCGCCAGCCGGTCGCCCGCGACATCCTCCACACGACCACTCGGTCCCGACCCTCCGACGAGCAGGATCGGAGTGCCGGCGGGCACGAGGACCGCGAGCGCCGCGGTGAGACCGTTCACGAGGCGGCTCCCCAGGGGTGGACCGGCGTGAGGGCCGAGGGCGTCGTCGGCTCGTCCGGGCCGGAGTACACCTCGCGCAGCGTCTGCCCGAGCGTGCGCGTGTCGTAGCGCTCGCCGAGGCGGCGCGCGGCGGTGTCGGCCCACCGGGCGGCGGTCGCGGGGTGCCCGAGCGCGAAGTCGAGGGCGGCCGCGAGCTGGCCGGCGTCCTGCGGGGCCACGAGCATCCCGGACTCCCCGGGGACGACGACGTCGGGGACCGCGTTGACCGCGGTGGCGACGACGGGGATCCCGCAGGCCTGGGCCTCAACGATCGCGCAGGGCAGGCCCTCGTAGCGGCTCGACATCGCAAAGACGTCGAAGGCCGGGAGGAGCAGAGGCACGTCCTCGCGGTGCCCGAGGAGGAGCACCCGGTCGCCGAGTCCGAGGCGGCGCGCCCTGGCGGCGACGGTCTCGGCGAGGGGGCCGCCGCCGACCCAGACGAGTCTCGCCGGCCTGGCCATCCGGGCGATCGCGTCCAGCAGGACCTCCGGCGCCTTCTGGTAGTCCATCCGTCCGACCGTGCCGACCACGAGGTCGCCCTCCGACAGCCCGAGGAGGGCCCTCGCGCGCAGCCGCGTAGCCGGTGAGAGCGTCACCGTCGGCGCGTCCACGGCCGGGCCGATCGTGATGATCTGCTCCGGACGGGCGATCCGACGCCGGACGGCCTCCACGGCGACGGCGGTGCCCACTGCGAGGTACGAGTCGGTGATCCGGGAGAGCCGTCGCTCGATCCGGACATAGGTCCCCCGAACGGGCGCCGGCTGGAACTCGTGCCACGGGAAGCCGTGGAGGGTGTGCACGATGCGGCCGGCGCCGGACCGGGACGCTGCGACCCGTCCCAGCACGCCCGCCTTCGCGCTGTGGGTGTGGACGACGTCGAAGGCCTCGCCGCGCATGAGCTCCGTCAGGATGCTGAGGGCCCGAGCGTCACGGACGGGACTGATCGGGGACACGAGCTCGGGAACGACGATGACCTCGACCCCCTGCTCGCGAGCCGCGTCGAGCAGGACGTCACCCGACCCGGCGATGAGCGTGCTCTCGTAGCGGTCCCGCGGGAGGCTGAGGGCGCCCCGCACCGCCACGCCGCCCGCCCCCGCTGTGCAACGGGTGATGACGTGAGCCACTCGCTGCCTCATGCCACGACCCCCGCTCGCTTCTCGTCATCGATGTGGGCCGCGAGGTCGACGAGCTCCTCCAGGGAGACGACCGGGGTCGCCGGGAGCACCACCTCCGCACACCGGACCGACGCCGCGAGCCGCTCGGCGTGGCCCTCGATCGGGGGATGGGCCGGACCGAGGCCCGTGCCGAGGGCGAGCGCCGCCGCGAACGCCCAGTACCGCCGAAGCTCGCCGGCGGCATACGTCCCCGTCGTCAACGACCGGACGGCGTCGCCGGGCGGGATCCAGCGGACCGTCGGGGCCTCGCCGGTCCCCCGCCTCAGGACCAGCACGAGGGACGGCTCGACCGACGGCGCTCGCTCGGCCCACGGGCGCTCCACCCGGCCGTGCGGCATACGACCAGCGGGACGCAGCCCGCGGCGAGCCGACACCCGCCGCGGCTCCGGAAGTCCGTTCACCCGCCGCCCGTCGTAGGTGCAGAGGTTGTCGCTCACGGGGATGCCGGCGTGCGCGGCCAGGCCGCCGAGGAGGGTCGACTTCCCGACGCCGCCGGGTCCGGCGAGCACGACGCCGAGCCGGCCGACCCGGGCCGCCGAGACATGGAGAGGCACGGCGTTGCGGGAACCGGCCCACCAGAGGGCCGGGTACTGCAGCAGGGCGGCTCGCCAGAGCAGCTCGGTCCGGGCGGGCGCCATGACCCTGAGACCTCGGTGGGTCGGACCGGGACGTGGTCGTGCCGTGACCGCGAGGACCCCCTCCGAGGGCTCGACGAGCAGGTCGACCCCGCTCCCGCAGGCGTCCGTGAGCACCACTCGGCGCCCGTCCCCGAACGCACCCCGCGTCAGCGGCACGAACCCGGAGACGTCGAACGGCTGGGAGCCCGGCTCGATCGTGACCATGACGTCGGCAGGTCCGCCCTCCTCCACGGGTCCGCCGAATGAGTCCCGGGCGAACCTCAGCCAGGACCGGGACGTCGAGGAGACCTCGAGCGTCAGACCGCACGACATCGCACGGACGGTCATGGGATCCTCCGCGCCTTCGGCCTCGTGATCGCGCCGGTCTCCAGGGAGTCCGATGCATGAGTCGGGGCATTGAGGGTCGCGCTGTCGCGGGATCCCGAACCCTTGCCGGCCGCGGCCGTGTCGCGAGTCGTCACCGGCCAGCGGATCGACACCCGGTTCGACCAGCGCCGCCGGAAGGTGAGGACACCCACCACGGGCCACCCCATGGCCGCGGAGCGGGCGGCGAAGTCCTCGAGCCGGCGTTGGCTCACCACCGTGCGCGCCAGGGCGACGACCACGGGCGACTCCTCCTCGGAGTCCGCGCCGTGGAGCCCGACGATCTCCGGGGCGTCGCTCAGCCGATGGTCGATCTGGATCCCGGTGAGCGTCGAGAGCTCCTCGGCCGCCCGCCCGCACCAGGCCCGGTCGCGCGGCTCGACGGGGAGCAGCAGGAGCGACTGGCCGCGGAACCGTCTGGCGATCATGGCGAGCGACGCGCCGAACTCGCTGACGGCCCGGGCGGCCGCCCGGCTGGTCAAGTCTGTCGTGGGCAGATGGCCCAGCAGAGGCGCACCGAGCTCGGCGGCGACCCAGGACCGGCCACGCACCCGGGGCCGGACCGCCTCGAGCAGGGCCGCCACCCCGAGGCCGAGCAGCAGCCCCGCAAGCGCCGCGAGGGCGACCATCTGCGGGACCCCGATCCCGACCGGGTCGGGCAGCGCGCGGGCCTGGTCGATGAGACCGATGGACGACCGCGAGCTCGACGCCAGGGCCAGGTCCGAGCGCTGGCGCAGCAGGTCGGCGAGGATCGGCTCCATCGACGCGATGCGAGCCTGGAGCGAGAGCACGGGGCCCGGCTTGGCCGTGGCGAGCTCCTTGATGAGGGCGTCACGAGAGGCGGTGACCTGGGCGATCTCCTTGTTGAGCGCGTCCATCTTCGTCGCGTCGCTCTCGCGCGTCCCGTTGGCCATGCTCATCGCCTGGTCGACGAGCGAGCTCGCCACGACGACGGAGCGATCCGGTGAGTCGGTGACGACGGACACCTCGTTCACCGTCGACACGCCGATCCGGTTGACCGCGACGGACTCGAGTGCGAAGGCAGTCGGGTCGCCCGTGAGGCCCCCGGCGACCATGGCCTTCTGGACGAGGTTCGGGCTCGTGACCACCCCCTGGAGCCATTGGGTGGCCGCGTCCGCCTGGACGTTCGTGCTGGCCAGCCCTCCGGACATCTGGAGGCGCGCCACCGCCTGGTAGCGCGGCGCCTGGTGACTGCCATAGCTCGCCGCAGCGATGACGGGGAGCAGGACCAGCAGGCCGATGAGCCACCAGTACCCGCCCACCACCCGTCGGAAGGCCTCGTCGATGCGCATGGGTGCCTCTTTCCCGAACTGCCTAGTGGAGGACCGCGAACGGACGCATCCGCGCCACGGGACGGACGATCCGGTGCCCCTGGAGGACCGACATCGCAGCGTTGACGCCCGCGTCGTCGAGGTGGGGGGCCCGCTCCGGCGCCGTGTCGTCGTAACGGAAGCGAAGGGTCGACCGTCCGCGCGGGTCGGACTGCGACAGGCCGTCGCGCGCGAACTGGTCGATGACCGTGCCGGCTCCGTGGCAGGCCGAGTGGAGGCTGTCCGCGCTCGAGTCCCCGGCGACGGCGAGGTACGACGAGGTCCGGTGCGTCCCCGGGAGGAGGACCGCCTGCCCCGTCTGGGCGAACGTGGTCCCGGGCGTCATCCGCGATGCCGGATACGCACGGCACGAGTTGTGGCGGTGGACGACGGCCCGCTCCCCGGCGACCTCCTCCTCGTAGATCGAGTTGTGCGGCGAGTCGACGACGAGGTGCCCCCGGGCACCGGCGAACGCCGTGGCGGCAATCGACCGGAGCGCCTCGTAGGTGGCCATCCGGAAGGCGTAGCCGTAGTTCATCGCCGCGGCGTTGGCGAGCATGAGCCGCTGGCCCTCGTCCGACTCGAGGGAGACCGGTGGGCTCGCCTTCGTGAAGAAGAGGCGCATCCGCTCGCGGACCTGCTCCGCCGATCGCGCCGTGCTCAGGTGGTAGAGCGGCTTCTGCACGGCCATCGCGGCGCGCATCACCCGGGCCGTGTCCCGGCGCCGCGCGAAGAGGTGGCCGATCTCGCCGGTGAGGACCCCGCCTCCTGCGTGGTACTGCAGCGTCACCTGCCCCAGGCGGATGCCGAGGAGGGCCGCTGCCTCCTCGTCGAAGATCTCCTCGACCTGCTGCAGCTCGACGAAGTGGTTGGTCGGGCCGACCGTGCCGAACCGCAGACGCGCGAGCTGCCAGGTGAGCGCGGGGATCTCGGAGACGAGACGCTCCGCGCCGCCCCACGTGGTGAGGTCGAGCCTGCCGTGCTCCTCGACGCGCTCGAGCTCGCCGGGGTCGACCCCGTAGCGGTCGACGGCGAAGGCCGCGCCCCCGGTGGCAGCCGCGACGACGTCGCGGTAGGACAGGTCGCGGCGTCGTGTCGTCGGGTAGGGGTACCGCTCACGGACCCTGCGGTAGAAGTCGCCGATCGCCTCGTCGGAGGGCCGCTCGCAGTCGAGGGCCAGGAGCGCCATGCCGCAGTTGACCGACGAGCTCGTCAGGGTCGGGCGGATCGTCCCTGCCGTGGCCACCGCGATGCTCGACGGCATCTCCATCGCGGACTTGTGGTGGAAGTCCGGAAGGACCACCGGGGGCGCCGCGAGGTCCATCCCCAGGGTGGCGGACGTCAGCGAGTCGACGAGGTCGCGGTCTGCGGGGAGGTGCTCGCTGTCGAAGACCCGCGCCGTGGGTGCGTCGAGCAGCGCCAGTTCCGGTCGGTCGTCGCCTGAACCGCTGATGACATCGATCCTCACGCTGGGCACCTCACTCTGGTCGTGGTGTCGGACGGCATCAGTAGTCGTCCGGGTACGGGGCTTCGGACACGAGTTCCAGGCGTCGGCCGGGCTCGGGCCGGTAGGGCGGCAGCGCCTCGGCGAGCCGGCTGCGGACCTCGTCGGCCGCGTTGCGCCGGGCCGCGTCGTAGAGGGCCCCGAGCAGCGCGTCGAAGTCGTCCGCGGGGGGAGCCGCCTGGGCGCCGAAGATCCGGGGATGGGCCGTGGGGAAGCACTCCTCGGCCTCGCTGAAGAGCGACTCATGGAGCTTCTCTCCCTGCCGCAGTCCGGTGAACCGGATCCGGACGTCGGGGACGTCGAGCTGACGGGCGAAGTTCGAGACCAGGTCGACGATGCGCACCGGCGAGCCCATGTCGAGGACGAAGGTCTCGCCACCCGCGGTCAGGTGTGCCGCTTCGAGGACGAGGCCGACGGCCTCCTCGATCGTCATGAAGTAGCGCGTCACGTCCGGGTGGGTGATCGTGACCTCACGGCCAGCCCCCATCTGCGCGACGAGGACCGGCAGGAGCGACCCCCTGCTGCCGAGGACGTTGCCGAACCGGACGGCCGACACGACGGTGCAGCCGCCGGAGTGGGCCTTGACGACCTGCTCCGCGAGCGCCTTCGTCGCCCCGAGCACCGACGTCGGGTCGGCCGCCTTGTCGGTGGAGATGACGACGAACCTCTCGACCCCGCTCGACACCGCCGCGCGGAGCACGTTGTCGGTCCCCTGGACGTTGGACTTCACGCCCTCGCAGGGGTGCTGCTCGAGCATCGGCAGGTGCTTGAGGGCCGCCGCGTGGAACACGACCTCGGGGCGGTACTGCGACATGATCTGGCTCATCCGCTCGGCGTCCCTGATGTCGGCCACGACGACGTCGCGCGAGTCGAGGAAGGCCTCGCCGTGCAGCTCGAGCTGGAGGCGGTGCAGGTTGGACTCGTCGTGGTCGAGCATGACGAGACGCCCCGGGGCGAAGCCGTTGACCTGGCGGCACAGCTCGCTCCCGATGGACCCTCCGGCACCGGTGACGAGGACCGTCCGGTCGCGGATGGTCTCGATCACCTCCGGGGACGCGACGTGCATCTCGTTGCGCCCGATGAGGTTGGCGACGTCGAGCGAGCGCATGTCGGTGCCGACGACGTCACGCTGGAGGAGGCCGACGAAGGACGGCAGGCGTCGCACGCTGGCCCCGACCCGTGCGGCGGCCGTGGCCAGCCTGGCGACGTCCGCCTCGGGCAGGCCGGGGATGGCGAGGACGACGACGTCGATGCGCTCGGCCGTCGCGACCCGGAGCACGTCGCTCAGCATGCCGAAGACGGGGAGATGCCGGACGGTCCGCTTGGACGGGTCGTCGTCGAGGAACCCCACCGGGGTCAGCCCGAACTGCTCCACTCGCTGCAGGTCCCTCGCCAGTGCCTTGCCGGCCTCACCGGCCCCCACGATCAGGGTGCGCAGGCCATCGTCCCGCGCGGCCGACTCCCGTGAGAGTGGCCTCATTGCCTCGGTTGTCATCGCGAACGTCCTATCTGCCACAACGCCGCGCACACGTCGTCGACGTCGTCGTCGGTCAGGTTCTGGTCGCACGGGAGCGAGAGCGTCTCGTCGAAGACCTCGTCGGCTCCCGGGAGCCCGTCAGGGGGCAGGACGCTGGTGCGTCCGTGCCAGGTCAGTCGGTGGAGGGGTATGAAGTGCACGGAGGTGCCGATGCCGAGCTGCGCCAGCCGCTCGATGAGCGCGTCGCGCCCGAGCGGGTAGTCCGGCCGGATCCGTACCGCATAGAGGTGCCAGGCGTGGCGACCGGAGGGCGGACGCGGGGGCAGGCTGATCGATGCGAGCCCGGCGAGCTGGCTGTCGTACCGGCGCGCGACCTCGGCGCGACGGGCCTGGTCCGCGTCGAACCGGCGCAGCTGGGCACGGCCGACCGCGGCCTGCACGTCGGTGAGGTTGGCCTTGAGGCCGTCCTCCGCCACGTCGTAGCGCCATCCGGCACCCGGGAGGTAGCGCCGCCAGGCGTCCTTGGACATCCCGTGCAGCCTCAGGCTGATGAGCCGGTCTGCGAGCTCCTCGTCGTCCGTCGTGACCATGCCGCCCTCGCCGATCGCGAGGTTCTTCGTCGCGTAGAAGCTGAAGCACGTGGCCCGGGAGATCGAGCCCACCCGACGGGGTCCGACCTCGGCGCCGAGCGCGTGGGCGGCGTCCTCGATGACGCGGTCGAGCCCGAGCCCGGCCGCGTCGGCCGCGGCCTCGACGTCGACCGGGTGCCCGCCGAGGTGGACGACGACCATCGCGGACACGCCACCCGCGGCGCGGACCGCCGCGCGGATGTGGGTCGCCGTCGGCAGGGCAGTGACTGGGTCGACGTCCACGAGGACCGGCACCAGACCCGCGTGGGCGATCGCGCTGGCAGCGCCGCAGAAGGTGTCGGTGGACATGAGCACGCGCGAGCCGGGAGCGAGGCCGAGGCCCCGGAGCGCCAGCTCGATGCCGGCCGTGCAGGAGCTGACGGCCACCGCCCTGGAGGCCCTCACGTGGGCCGCGAGCTCAGCCTCGAAGGCGAGCACCTGCCGACCCGTCGTCACCCAGCCGGACTCGAGCACCTCCTGGACGGCACTGCGCGCCTCGGGGCCGATGACAGTGCGCGCGAAGGGGATCTGGCGCGCCGGGAGAGCACCTGCCAGCCGTGGCTCGGTGGGTGTCTCGACGCTCATGACCGCTCCTCGTCCAGGGACGTCGGCCGCTTTCGCAGCGAGCCGACCTCGACGTGTTCGACGGTAGGAAGCCCTGCAGCAGGGCACACCCGTCTAGCGCCCGAGGGTGCCTACGCCATTCGCGGTAGACGCGCTCTCGTGACTCCAACCGAGAAGGCCGCCGCCCCTCGCGAGGACGACGGCGGCGAGCGCTGAGTGGACCTGAAGGCGCCGGAGAATCGCACCGACGTGGGTGCGCACGGTGTTCGGCGACATGCTGAGCGCCGCGGCCGTCTGCTCGCGCGAGCGCCCGTCGATGAGACACCGCAGCACGTCCATCTGGCGGGGTGTGAGACCGGAGAGGAGCGAGCTGGCGACGTGCGGTGGGTGGAGGGCGACCGACTCGGACAGGGCCCGGCTCAACAGCTCGGTGGGGATGAAGACGTCGCCTGCGGCCACGGCACCGAGCGCGGCGACCAGCTGGCTGAGGGGCTCGTCGAGCCGCACCCAGCCGCGGACTCCGATCTCGAGCGCCTCACGCGCCGAGACCCGCGCTCCGGGCTCGGAGACGAGCACGACGCCCAGGCCGGGACAGCGCTCGCCCGCCCAGCGGGCCAGCTCCAGGCCCCCCTCGTCCCCCACGCCGATGACGACGACGAGCACGTCGACGGGCGCGGACCCGAGCGCCAGCAGCACCTCGGCCGGGTCGGTGGCGCAGCCCATGACCGAGACACCCGGTTCGGCACTGAGCGCCTCGGCCAGTGCCTCCATCAGCACCTGCTGCCGGGTGAAAAGGACAACCCTCGTGGGGTCGGTCACCATGACGACAGCATCGGGGGCCCTGCCCGCCCGCACACCCAGCGTCTGGACGACTCCGCCCTACGTCAGTTGGCCGAACCCCGGAGCAGACCTCACGACCTCAGGCGCGCCGGCCAGACGTCAGACGTTGCATGGTCGGCCATGAGGGCGGCGGCCTCCAGACGGGAGTGCACCCCCAGCTTCGTGAGCAGGTTCTGCACGTGGGTCCGGGCGGTGCTGTTGCGCACCCCGAGCTGCTCGGCGATCTGCTGGGTGGTCTGTCCGCGCGTGATGCACCGCAGGACGTCCCACTCACGGTCGGTGAGGAACCGGAGCACCCAGAGCGGGTCCTGGGTGGCGGGCGGCAGGAAGGCGCGCTGGAGCAGGCTCGCCTCGACCGCCACCTGACCTGCCGCCGCGCGGTCGAGCATCCCGCAGATCTCGTCCATCGACATCGATTTGCAGAGGAACCCTGCGGCGCCGAGTGCGAGGACGCCGGCCACGGCCTGGGGATCGGCCGTCGCAGAGAAGATGACGACGCGGGTCCTGGGGTAGTCGGAGACCATCGTCCGGAGCGCTCCGAGACTCGTCTCCCCCGGGAAGTGCAGGTCGAGCAGGCACACGTCGGGGTCGTGCGCCCCGACGGACAGCAGGGCCTCGTCGGGTGTGACGGCGAGGCCGACGACCTCGTGCCCCCGCGCCCGGAGCGAGCCGGCGAGCGCCTCGAGCAGCATCCGATGGTCGTCGCAGACGACGATCCGCATCAGGGTCCACCCCGCCGGTCGAGCGGCAGCCGGACGGTCGCGACGGCACCACCGCCGTCGCGGTTGCCGAGTGCGAGCCGTCCCCCACAGTCGGTGAGGATCGCCCGAGCCGTGACGAGCCCGAGCGAGTGCTGTGGCGCGAGGTTGCCGAGACCGGGTCCGTCGTCGGCGATGGTCACGACCCCCCCGGACGACCCGGACGTGACCGTGACCTCAACGTGCCCCAGCTCGCCCGCAGCTCGAATCGCGTTGTCCAGCAGGCAGATCAGTGCGCGCGCGAGTGCGGTGCGCCGCGCGACGACGAGCACCTCGCCGGTGACGTCGAGCATGTGCGAGCACCCCGTTCCCGCGAACGTGCACGACATGGCGAACCGGACCACCTGTCCCAGGTCGAGCACGACCCGATCGTCGGGAAGGCGGTCTCCGAGCACGGAGTCGACGAGGTCGATGAGCCACGCCGCCTCGTGCCTGATGCCGGCGAGCCGCGCCTCCGCGTCGGGTCTGGGGTCGTGCCCCGGTCCGGGGTCGTCAGCCAGGAGCCGAATGATCGCCAGCGGCTGCCGGAGGTCGTGACAGAGGGAACGGACTGAACTCTCAGCGGGCCCGTTCCCCGGGACGACCTCGCCCACGAACCCGCTGCCTTTCAAGGCCATAGCTGGTCCGACCCCCCGCTTGGGTCGGACGACGGAACTCTTGTGCGTTGACATGCATCTCCCCCACCGTTTTCACCCTGTTCCCACCCATGTATGCCGCGGACCCCCGTCCGCTGTCCCCGATGCCCTGCTCCGGCGACCTCCCCGGCGCCGTGACTGGACCCTCACGCGTTCGGGGGCGCGTGCGCTCGCCGAAGGGGGGCGACAGCCGGTCGACTCTCACGGGGACGCGCCTGGGCCGCCACGCAGCGACGTGCGTGTCCGAGCGATGAAGCCGAGTACGTCATGCGACCGCGTCCGCGTGTCGGGAGTCGTGCAGGAAACGAGAGAGGACTGTCGTGGAGCTCACGGCAGTGAACGGCGTGAATGCCATGGGGGGTCACTGTGGGCCCCCCGTATCTCGGCAGGCTAACACCGCCCCTCGCACGGTCGTGGGCGTTCGCGGAAGTGCGACGCAGCTCGGCGCTGAGGTCACGCGGAGGGCCCGCGGACAGGTGGCAGGACGGCCTCACGGGCCCTGCCCGGCCACTCCCACACACGTTCGTCTCGTCGGACCCGTGCGTCATCGTCCTTCCCCCCTCGGATGTTCCCCGTCGGAAATACCCCCGAGAACGAGCGAGTAACGTCACCACCTGTACTCCGCTTTCCTGACAGGAACCTGTGACCGCGCGCACCTCCTGGTTGCCGCCGCCGATCCTGCGCAGGACGTTTGGGGATGAATGCCGCGCAGTCGGGTGACGTGGGTCACTTGTCGGCGATCCGGCCAACGATCACGCCGTCCCGCTCGTCGTTCAGGGGAGACGACTCCCGCGACCCGACGACAGGACCCATGACGGCCGACACCCCAGACCTGACCGCGACCACCCACTCGACCGAGACGACGCGCACGGCCGAGCCCCAGTCCCTGCAGCCCCCGGCGCCCCGGACCCGGATCCTCGACCTCTCCCTGACCCAGCTCATCGGGAGCTCCCTGGCGGCCGCCACGGCTGCCGGGCTCGGCTCCCGCCTCGGCGTGGTCGGGACGATCGCCGGCGCGGCCGTCGGGTCGGTCATCACGGCCGTCGCGGCGAGCGTGTACACGACCTCGATGAACCGGGCGCGCGAGGCCCTGCTCGCCGCACGGGCGCTCGGCCGTCGCGACGGCGTGGTCCCGTGGCTCGACCGGTGGCGCCTGCCCGACCAGACCCAGGCACGGCGGCTGCTGGCTACCGCCGGAGTCGTCTTCCTCGTCGCGGCGGCGTTCCTGACGGGTCTGCAGCTGGCGACGGGCGCCTCGGTCACGGGAACCTCGATCGGCACCCGGGCCCAGGCCGCGCCCGCGCGCGAGGTCTCCCGTTCGCCCCACCCCGCGACCGCCACGACGCCCGCGGGCGTGACCGGCACCCCGACCCCGTCGGGCACCGGGCAGCAGGGCGGCCTTGCTGGCACGGCCACCGCGCCACCTGCGCCGGCCGCGTCCGGCGCATCGACCGGGACTGCGGGACCTGCCGCCGCGACGGGTACGCCGAGTCCGGCGACACCCGGCACGTCAGCCACCTCGCCCCCGGCGACGACCCAGGTGGGTCAGGCCGGCTGACCGGCCGACGCCGGCCGCGCCCCTGCCTCGGCCGGACCGACGAGTGACAACATCAGAGTGCCCGTCTCGATCTCGGCGGCGTCGACCCGCACGGTGACCGCGTCGCCGCCGTCGGCCTCTCCCGACGCCCGGGCGACGACGGCATACTCGATGAGCTGGACGACGACTCCCTTGCCGTTCTCGTCGACGACGAACCCGTCCAGGTTGCTCCCGACGCGCCCACGCAGCTCAGCGGCCTCGACGGAGTCGGTGCAGGCCCGCGCGACCGCGTTGGCCCGCCGGTCGGACTCGCGCATGATCTCCGGCAGGGTCGGCAGCGCCTCGCGGGCCCACGCAGGCACGTCCGTGCCGGACGAGAGCGCCTCGCACACGACGAGGCCGAAGCGGTCGACGAGACGACGGAGCGGCGCCGTCACGTGGGCGTAGGCGCTCGCGACGGCCGCGTGCTCCGGGTGGTTGGGGACCTGGCCGTCGAAGGGGGTGTAGTCGGCCCCCCGGAAGAGGGTCGTCGCCTCGTGGATGAGGGCGAGGTGCACCGGGTCGGCCCGGTCGAGGGTGCGCAGGAACTGGCCGTAGAGCATGTCGTCCGGCCAGGGCACCCCGGCGGCGGCCGCCTGCCGGCGGAAGCGCTTGACGTCGCGCGGGTCGGCCTGCGGCATCGTCCGGAGGATGCCGACCCGCCCCTCGAGCATCAGCTCGGCCGCTGCCATCCCCGTCATGAGGGAGATCTGGGCGTTCCAGTCCTCGGCGGCAAGGACCGGGCGGAACGAGACGCGGAAGGTGCCGTCGGCGTCCTCGTCGACCGCCTGCTCCGGCATCGGCAGGGACGCGCCCCCGCGCTCCTGCTCGAGGGCGATGCGCTTCTCGCCGACCTCCTTGAGCAGCACGAGGAGCTCGTCGGCACTCCCGTCGTCGACGAGTCGCTGCACCTCGGCGTAGTCGTAGCGGCGGACGCTGCGCACGAGCGCGCGGTAGACCGAGGCGTCGGCGCACTGACCGTCGGGCCCGAGGACCAGGTCCCAGACGAAGGCCGGGCGGACCTGCCCGGGAAGGAGGCTCGCAGCGCCCTCGCTCAGCTCGCTCGGGTGGAGCTGGGCACGCCGGTCGGGGCAGTACACCGTCTGCCCGCGGCGGCGAGCCTCCGCGTCGATGGCCCCTCCGGCGCGGACGAAGGCCGGCACGTCGGCGATCGCGTACCGCACGCGATAGCCGTCGCCCTGCCGCTCGATCGAGAGCGCCTGGTCGAGGTCCATCGAGGTCGGCGGGTCGATCGTGACGAACGGGACGGCCGTCTCGTCGCGGTCGGGCAGCGGCGCAGCGCCGGCGGCGGCCTTCGCCTCGGCGACGACGTCCGCCGGGAAGTCGGTACGGATCTCGAACTCCTGCCGGACGGCCTCGAACCGGGCCAACAGCGCGGCACCGGTGTCACCGGGGGTCTCGGCGGGACGATAGACGATCTTGCGCAGGGCCATGCCGACACCCTACGCACGAGGGCAGGGGAAGGAGCGTGAGGCGGGCACGTGTCCGTGCGGACCGGTACCGACGGGCCATGACGCTCCCGGCGCGGCAGGGTAGGACGGGTCGGCGGCGCGCCGGAGGAGCGCCCTAGGCTGACCCCGTGCTGATCCTCCTCCCACCGTCCGAGGGCAAGACCGAGCGGCGGCGCGGACGGCCCCTCGACCTCGAGTCGCTCTCCTTCCCGACGCTCTCCCCCGTGCGTGAGCGGGTCATCGACGCGGCCGCGGCCGTGAGCTCCCGCCCCGACGCGCACGCCGTCCTCGGGGTCTCCCCCAACCTCGTCGAGGAGGTCGCCCGCAACACCCGGCTGCGGACGGCGCCCACGGCCCCGGCCGGCGAGGTGTACAGCGGCGTCCTCTACGACGCGCTCGACCTCGCCACCCTCGATGCCCCGTCGCGACGCCGCGCGACCCGGTCGGTCGTCGTGACCTCGGCCCTCTTCGGCGCCGTGCGGCTGTCCGACCGGATCCCCGCCTACCGCCTCTCGATGGCGGTCAACCTTCCCGGGGTCGGCCCCCTCGCGGGCGCGTGGCGCCGGCCCCTCGGCGAGGCCCTGGGGGATGCGGCCGGTCGCGGGGTCGTCGTCGACTGCCGGTCGAGCACGTATGCCGCTGCCTGGGTTCCCGCGGGCGCGCTCGCCGACCGATGGGTGCGGATCGAGGTCCCGGGAGCGACGCACATGGCCAAGCACACGCGGGGGCTCGTGGCTCGTGAGCTCGTGCGCTCGGGGGCCGCGCCGCGCACGCCCCACGCCCTGGCCGAGGCCCTGGCCGGCCCGTTCCGGGTCGACCTCGCTCCCCCGGCGCGCTCCGGTCGACCATGGCAGCTCTCCGCCACGGCGGTCGCCTGACGTGGTCGACCTCGCCCAGCTCGTCGAGCGCGTCGGCCCGATCCTCGTCTTCCTCGTGGCGATGACCTTCGTCGCGGAGGTCTGCGACCTTGCCGGGCTCTTCGACGAGGCGGCGCACTGGGCGGCCCGGGCCGCTGCCGGGCGGGTCGCGCTGCTGTGGCTGCTCGTCGTCGTGCTGGCAACGGGGTCCACCATCGTCCTCAGCCTCGACACGACGGCCGTGCTGCTCACCCCGGTCGCCATCGCGGTCGCACGTCAGGTCGGTGCGCCCCCGATGCCCTTCGCGATGACGACCCTCTGGCTCGCGAACACCGCCTCGCTCCTCCTCCCGGTGTCGAACCTGTCCAACCTGCTCGCCCTCCACCCGCTCGGCGAGCTGGGCCTCGGCACGCGCGACTACATCGCGCTCATGGCCGCCCCAGCCGTCACGGCCGTCCTTGCGACGGTCGTCGTCCTCTGGCTGCTCCATCGACGCGACCTCGGTGGGCACTACACCGACCCGCCCCGCGCGGAACCCCACGACCACCCGCTGATGCTCATGACGGCCGGTGCCACCGTCGTCCTCGCGGTCGCGTTCGTCGCCGGCATCCAGCCGGCGATCGCGTCCACCGGCGCAGCCCTCCTCCTCTTCGCGGCGACCGCCTGGCGCGCCCCGGAGCTCCTCAGGCGGGTCACGATGCCGTGGCTGACGATCCTCGGCGTCGCGGTCCTCTTCCTCGTCATCGATGCCGCGCTCAAGCTCGGGCTCGAGGACTACCTCCGGACCGTGGTGGGGCCGGGCACCGGTGTGACCGACCTGCTCCGGATCAGCGGCATCGGCGCAGCCAGCTCCAACGCGATCAACAACCTCCCGGCCTACCTGGCGCTCGAGCCGACCGTCGCCGACGCACCCGCCCGCCTCGCCGCACTTCTCGTCGGCGTCAACGCCGGGCCCATCGTCACCCTCTGGGGCTCGGTCGCGACCCTCCTCTGGGCGCAGCGCTGTCGGTCCGCCGGCCTCACCGTCTCGGCGCGCCGGCTCGGCCTCACCGGCCTGCTCTGCGCCCTCGTGGTCGTCCCCGCCGCCACGCTCGCCCTCGCCGCAACGGCCTGACCGCCGTCACCGGACCCGGATCGCCGCGCCGGAGCCGGGCCGGTGCGGTGGCAGGAGCGGCACCCTGCCGGTCCGGCGTACCGACCAACGAGCGCCGGGCCGGTGGGGTGGCGGGAGCGGCATCGGCGGCGGCCAGCGTGCGCTGGGAGCGAGCTGACCGGCATACGGCCGCCGACGCTCCACGCCGCGAGCGGCACCTCGCCGGTCAGGCGCCCGTCGGGCCCGGCGAACTCAGCCGAGCGCGCGTGTGAGGTCGTCGATGAGGTCCCGAACGTCCTCGAGCCCGACCGAGACCCGCAGGACACCGTCGGTGATGCCGACCGCGGCGCGCGCCTCGGGTGCGAGGCGGCGGTGCGTCGTCGTCGCGGGGTGCGTAATGAGCGACTTCGAGTCGCCGAGGTTGTTGGAGATGTCGATCACCTGGAGGGCGTTCATGAGCGCGAACGCCTCGTCCTTGCCACCGTCGATCTCGAACGTGACGACCGTCCCGCCGGCCAGCATCTGCCGCTTGGCGAGCTCGTGCTGCGGATGCGACTCGAGGAACGGGTGGACGACGCGCCTGACACGCGGATGCGCCTCGAGCGTTCGGGCCACCTCGAGCGCACTCGCCGCCATCCGCTCGACGCGGAGCGACATCGTCTCGAGACCCTTGACGAGGACCCAGGCGTTGAAGGGCGACATCGACGGCCCCGTGTGGCGCATGAGGTTCTGGACGGGCCCGTCGATGAACTCCTTGGGGCCGAGAACGGCTCCACCGAGAACGCGCCCCTGGCCGTCGATGTGCTTCGTCGCGGAGTAGACGACGATGTCGGCACCGTGCTCGAGCGGCTTGGAGAACACCGGCGTGCCGAAGACGTTGTCGACGACGACCTTCGCTCCGGCGGCGTGGGCGAGCTCGCTCACGGCGGCGATGTCGACGAGCTCCTGCATCGGGTTGCTCGGCGTCTCGAAGAAGACCGCGGTCGTCGGCTCCGAGAGCGCCTCGCGCCACTGCTCGAGATCGGCCCCGTCGACGAACACCGTCTCGACGCCCCAGCGCGGGAGGATCTCGTCGAGGATGACGAAGCACGACCCGAAGAGGGCTCGGGAGGACACGACCCGGTCACCCGTGCCGAGCAGCGCCGCGAGGGCGACGAAGACCGCCGACATGCCCGAGCCCGTCGCGAAGCAGGCCTCGGCGCCGTCGAGCTGCCGCAGGCGCTCCTCGAACATCGTCACGGTGGGGTTGCCGTAGCGGGAGTAGACGAACCGGTCGACATCACCCTTGAAGGCGGCCTCGGCGTCCTCGGCCGTCTCGTAGACGAAGCCGGACGTGAGGAAGAGCGCCTCGGAGGTCTCCTCGAACCCGCTGCGGGACAGGCCTCCCCGGACGGCGAGCGTGTCCGGACGCCACGTCTGCGTGCCGCTCATCCCTGCACCCACGGCAGGCCCGCGACCTTCCAGCCCGAGACCGTGCGGTGGTGGTGCGCGTCGTGCGGCCCCTCGAAGCCCTCGAGCACGTTACGAGCCTGGGTCCAGCCGGCCCGGGTGAGCGTCTCGGCTGCAGCCACCGAGCGGACGCCCGAGCGGCAGAGCAGGTAGACCGGCGCGTCCTTGCCGACCCCGGCCGCGGCAACCTGACCGACGAACCGGTCGTTGATCGAGCCGTCGGGATAGGTCTGCCACTCGACGCGCACGACCTGCTTGCCGATGGGGCGGAGGTCGGGCATCCCGACGTAGGCCCACTCGGCCTGCGTGCGGACGTCGACGAGGACGGCGTCGGGGTCATCGGTCAAGGCGGCCCAGGCCTCAGCAGGGGTCACGTCACCGGCGTAGGTCATGGTCCGACTATCGCACGAGGTCCGTCAGGCGAGATGGTCGGTCCGATTGGTGAAAGCGACCGACGCCGACCCGTCCTCCCAGACCTCGATCCCGGTCAGGCTGCCGGGCGCCGTGGCGATCGCCCAGAAGCGCTCGGCAGGCATCCCGAGCACGTCGGAGAGCACCGTGAGGACGCCCCGCCGGCTCGTCACGACGACCACCGTGCCCCCCGCCTCGACGAGCGAGGCGTATGCCGCCGACACCCTCGCGTCGATGCCCTCCCACCCGGCCGGGGCGGCCCAGGCGTCGTCGGTATCGGGGTTCGCGCGGACCGCCTCGGCGAGGGACGACGCGACTGCCGTGCTCGCGTCATCGGACGCGCCGACGACCCGGGCGTCGCCGCCGACGAGCCGGCGCACCGCCTCAACGATGCGAGGCGTGACCGAGACATCGTCGGGCGACTGGACGAGCAGCAGCCGCAGCCCGGTGCGCGTGCCGCCGGGCGGTTCGCCGCCAGAGCCCCGCCCCGGCGGACTTGCTGTGGCCGCACCGGGCGATTCGCCGCCAGAACTCCGCCCGGGCGGACTTGCTGTGGCCGCCCCGGGCGATTCGCCGCCAGAGCCCCGCCCCGGCGGACTTGCTGTGGTGTCCGCGTCCGTGGACAACCCCGCGGCCGGCGGTGCCGTGAGCACCCGGCGCACCGAGTGGCCGTCCATGGCCTCGTTGCTCAGGGCGTCTGCCGCCTTGTTGCGCTCCCGCGGGATCCACTCGAAGTCGACGGAGCCACCGGCCTCGCTGAGCTCGGCGCACAGGTCGCGCGCCTCGAGGGCGAGCCGTCGCATGTCCTCGTGCTTGATCTTCCACCGGCCGGACATCTGCTCGATGACGAGCTTGGAGTCCATCCGGACCCGGACTTGGGCAGCCGCGTCGATCTCGAGCACGGCGCGCAACCCGGCGATGAGGCCGGAGTACTCGGCGACGTTGTTGCTCGCCGTCCCGAGGGGCTGGGCGAGCTCGACGAGGACCTCGCCCGTCGCACCGTCGCGCACGAGGGCGCCGTAGCCCGCAATGCCCGGGTTCCCTCGGGAACCCCCGTCCGCCTCGACGACGAGAGAGCGGCCCGGTCGATGTCCGTGGTGAGCCGAAGGGCTCACAAGCCGGACTCGGCCGTGCGGATCATGATCCGCCGGCACTCCTCACAGCGGACGACCTCGTCCTGGGCCGCCTTGCGGATGCGGTCGAGGTCGACGTTGTTGAGCTCGAGCCGGCATCCACCGCAACGGCGGTGCTTGAGCTCGGCAGCGGCGATGCCGCCGCTCGACGCGCGGATCTTCTCGTAGAGGGTGGCGAGGTCGTCGCCGATTCCGGCGACGATGTCGGCGCGGCCGGAGCCGACCTGGCGTGCCTCGGCGTCGAGGGTGTTGAGCGCCGCCTCGCGCTCGGACTCGAGAGCCCCGATGCGGGTCGTGAGCTCACCGCGGCGGGCATCGAGCTCGGCCACCCGGGCCGCGAGCGCCTCTCCGCGCTCCATCACCTCGATCTCGACGTCCTCGAGCTCCGACTGGCGACGGGCCAACGAGGTCAGCTCGTGCTGGATCGCCTGCAGGTCCTTGGCCGTGCCCTGTCCGGAGTCGAGGCGTGCCTGGTCGCGGGCGACCCGGTCGCGGACGAGCTGCACGTCCTGCTCCGACTTCGCGAGCTCGCGTGCCACGTCGTCGGCCGCGGTGCGCGCGTTGACGATCTCCGTGTCGAGCGCGGCCAGCTCGGCCGTCAGCTCTGCCAGGGGCTTCGTCTGGGGGAGGTTGGCCTTCGCGTGCGCGATCTGGTCGAGGCGAGTGTCGATCGCCTGCAGGTCGAGCAGGCGCCACTGGCGGGACGGGTCAGCTTTCAGGGCGCACCTCCGGGGGTGACGAAACGGCATTGGCGCCGACCACGAAGGTCCATGGCTCGGTGCGGATCGAGGAGATCCTCGCCTCGACCCTAGTCGGTGCGACGGGGTCCTCCCCCATCGCGACGAGCAGCCGCTCCCTGGCGCTCGCCAGCCAGAGCGACTCGGTGGCCCAGTGGCCGGCGTCGACGAGGTAGGGCGGTCCGCCCCGCGACTCCTCCCTCGCCTCGAGGACGGGATGGTGGCGCAGGTCTGCCGTGACGTAGACATCCGCTCCGCTCGCCCTGACCGCGGCGAACTGGTCGTCGCCCGAACCGCCCATGACCGCGACGGTCCGGACGGTCGCCTCCGGCGGGCCGCTGACCCGGATGCCCCCGACCGTCCTGGGCAGGGCGCGGTCGACGAGGTCGGCGAACTCCGCCAGCGACATCGGCGCGGGGAGCTCGCCCACCCGCCCAGCGGCATACGACGTCGTGCCTGAGGCCGGGCCCATCGTCGTGAGCCCGCGCTGGTC
The DNA here is from genome assembly GCF_000576595.1 of Intrasporangium oryzae NRRL B-24470. Taxonomy (GTDB): domain Bacteria; phylum Actinomycetota; class Actinomycetes; order Actinomycetales; family Dermatophilaceae; genus Intrasporangium_C; species Intrasporangium_C oryzae. Next base: position 85,778 of record NZ_AWSA01000018.1, read on the forward strand.
GGTCAGCCCCAACGCGTCCGCGAGCACGGACGAGACGCCCGGGTCGGCGACGTCGGCGTTGGTGTGGGCGACGTAGAGAGCGGTGTCGGAGACGATGAGCCGGGTGACCGAGGCACCCTTCGCGGTCGTCGTCGCGACGGCGTGGACCCCGCGCAGCAGGAGCGGGTGGTGGGTCACGAGCAGGTCGGCCGACCAGGCCGCCGCCTCCTCGATGACGGCCAGCGTCGGGTCAAGAGCGAAGAGGACCCGGCGCACCGGCTGCTCGGGGTCTCCCGTGACGAGCCCGACGCGGTCCCACTCGGCGGCGGTGGCCGGCGGGTAGAGCTCCTCGAGCGCGGCGACCACGTCGCGCAGCACCACGTCCTTCACGTGGGCCCGGCCGGTCTCGAACCGACGACACCCGCGGTGTAAACGCGGTGCTCTACCAACTGAGCTACAGGCCCCTCGCCCGCCCTGTCCGACGGCGTCCCGGGCGGCACGTCAGCCTAACGGGTCGGCGGCTGGTCCATGGCGCGGAGTCTCGCGAGCGCCTCGCGGTAGGTCCGGAAGTCCCGCGGCTCGCCGGGGCCGTTGACGAGGGTCCACACGACGCGGCCGTCGCGGTCGAGCAGGAACGTGCCCCGGACCGGTGCGCCGTCGTCCTCGTTGAACACGCCGTAGGCGCGGCACACCTCGCCGTGCGGCCAGAAGTCGGACAGGAGCGGGAAGAAGTGGCCCTCGGCGTCGGCCCACGTGCGCAGGGCGTACATCGGGTCGCACGAGATGGTGAAGACCTGGATGTCGTGGTTCTGGAAGTCCTCGAGACCGTCGCGGATCTCGCGCAGCTCGCCCGTGCAGATGCCCGAGAAGGCGAACGGGAAGAAGACGATGGCGGCGTTCTTGCGGCCGCGGACGGAGGAGAGACTCACCTCGACGCCGTGCTGGTCGCGCAGCGCGAAGTCGGGCGCGAGGTCACCGACGGCGGGTGCACCGGGAGCGGTCCAGCCGGCGGTCGGTGACTCGCTCGTTGAAGCGGTGGGCGCGTGCGTCATACCTCCAGTGTGCCAGTCAGCGTCGCGGGCCCTTCGGCGGCATGAGCCGGGTCGCGGCCCAGTCGGAGGCGACGTTGACCTGGCCCCCGGTCTGCAGGCCGGCCGTCGTGGCGGCCTCCTCGACCTCGCTCGCCTCGACGTGCCCGTCGCGGCCCGCCTTCGGCGTGAGCAGGACGACGAAGCCCTGGTCGAAGAGCTTGGTCAGGCCGTCCACCATGAGGTCGACGAGGTCCTCGTCGCCGTCGCGGTACCAGATGAGCACGCCGTCGGCGCCGTCGTTGTAGTCCTCGTCCTCGAGCTCCGAGCCGACGGCGTCCTCGATGGTGACACGCAGGTCCTCATCGACGTCGTCGTCATAACCGAACTCCTGGATGACCTGTCCCTTGGCGAAGCCGAGCTTGCCGAGAGACGCCGCTCCCGCGGTCGCGCTCACTGTCACCGGATCCCTTCTGTGGCGCCGTCCGGCCGTTGCGCGGGCGGCTCGTGGTGCTGAGGTGGTGCTGATGTGGTGCGACATCGTGCCGATGTCGTGTCCAAGTGCATCGGGTTCGACGCTACAGCGCAAGCACTGCTCACGTGGCGCATCCTGTGTGTGGCCACCCCCGCCCGGGCGCGTTGGCGCCGGGCGGCCCATATCAGGAGTCATCCCATCCGGCACGTGACCCGGGTGTGACGACCCACACGCTTTGGTGGAGGATGGGACGAGCAGCGCGGCGGCCGACCGGCCGAACGCGCAGCGTCGCGACGAGAAAGGACCCACGACGTGGCATCCGAGGCCGGCCCGATCCTCAACGGCATCCCCAGTCAGCTCCCGGACATCGACCCGGACGAGACCCAGGAGTGGCTCGACTCGCTCGACGCCGTCCTCGACGAGAAGGGGCGCACGCGAGCTCGGTACATCATGCTCAAGCTGATCGAGCGGGCCCGGGCCCAGCAGGTCGGCGTGCCGTCCCTCACCGCGACCGACTACATCAACACCATCCCGCCCGAGCGTGAGCCCTGGTTCCCCGGCGACGAGGAGGTCGAGCGCGAGTTCCGTCGCTACATCCGGTGGAACGCGGCGATCATGGTCCACCGCGCCCAGCGCCCCGGGATCGGTGTCGGCGGCCACATCTCGACGTACGCCTCCGCGGCGACGCTCTACGAGGTGGGCATGAACCACTTCTTCCGCGGCAAGGACCACCCCGGCGGCGGCGACCAGATCTACTTCCAGGGCCACGCCTCCCCCGGCATGTACGCCCGGTCCTTTCTCGAGGGCCACCTGACCGAGGCCGACCTCGACGGGTTCCGCCAGGAGAAGAGCCACGTCGTCGACGGCACGGTCCGCGCGATCCCGTCGTACCCGCACCCGCGCCTGCTCTCCGACTACTGGGAGTTCCCCACGGTGTCGATGGGCATCGGCCCGATGAACGCGATCTACCAGGCGCAGTTCAACAAGTACCTCCACAACCGGGGCATCAAGGACACGAGCCAGCAGCACGTCTGGGCCTTCCTCGGTGACGGCGAGATGGACGAGCCCGAGTCGCGCGGCCTGCTCCAGCTGGCCGCCAACGAGGAGCTCGACAACCTCACGTTCGTCATCAACTGCAACCTGCAGCGCCTCGACGGCCCGGTCCGCGGCAACGGCAAGATCATCCAGGAGCTCGAGGCGTTCTTCCGCGGCGCGGGCTGGAACGTCATCAAGGTCGTCTGGGGCCGCGGCTGGGACCCGCTGCTGGCTGCCGACCGCGACGGCGCGCTCGTGCACATCATGAACCAGACGAGCGACGGCGACTACCAGACCTTCCGTGCCAACGACGGCAAGTACGTCCGCGACTTCTTCTTCGGACGCGACCCGCGCACGGCCAAGATGGTCGAGGACTGGACCGACGACCAGATCTGGTGGGACCTGAAGCGCGGCGGCCACGACTACCGCAAGGTCTTCGCGGCCTACCAGGCGGCGATGCAGCACACCGGCCAGCCGACCGTCATCCTCGCGAAGACGATCAAGGGCTACGGCCTCGGCTCGCACTTCGCCGGGCGCAACGCGACGCACCAGATGAAGAAGATGACGCTGGACGACCTCAAGGACTTCCGCGACAGCCTGCGCATCCCGATCACGGACGAGCAGCTCGAGTCCAACCCGTACCAGCCGCCGTACTACCACCCCGGCGCCGACCACCCGGTCATCAAGTACTCCGTCGACCGGCGCGCCAAGCTCGGTGGCACGCTCCCCAGCCGCCGCACCGTCCACGAGCCGATCAAGCTGCCGGGCGACGAGGCCTACGCCCAGGTCAAGAAGGGCTCGGGCAAGCAGGAGGTGGCGACGACGATGGCGTTCGTCCGCCTGCTCAAGGACCTCCTGCGCGACAAGGAGTTCGGCAAGCGGATCGTGCCGATCATCCCCGACGAGGCGCGCACGTTCGGCATGGACGCGTTCTTCCCCACGATCAAGATCTACAACCCCAACGGGCAGAACTACACGCCGGTCGACGCCGAGCTCATGCTCGCCTACCGCGAGAACGAGTCGGGCCAGATCCTGCACCTCGGCATCAACGAGGCGGGCTCGCTCGCGGCCTTCACCGCAGCGGGCACGTCGTATGCCACGCACGGGCAGCCGATGATCCCGATCTACGTCTTCTACTCGATGTTCGGGTTCCAGCGCACGGGTGACTCGATCTGGGCGGCCGCAGACCAGATGACCCGCGGCTTCCTCATCGGGGCGACGGCCGGTCGCACGACCCTGACCGGCGAGGGGCTCCAGCACGCCGACGGGCACTCGCCGCTCCTCGCGTCGACCAACCCGGCGGTCGTGCACTACGACCCGGCCTACGCCTACGAGACCGCGCACATCATCCAGGACGGCCTGCGCCGGATGTACGGCGAGGGCTCGACGCCTGACGAGGCCAACGTCATCTACTACCTGACGGTCTACAACGAGCCGATCGTCCAGCCGGCCGAGCCGGAGGGCGTCGACGTCGAGGGCATCGTCAAGGGCATGTACAAGCTCGCCGAGGCCAACACCCACGGCTGGCAGCACACCCCGGCTCGGGCGCAGCTCCTCGCGTCGGGTGTCGGCGTGCCGTGGGCCCTCGAGGCCCAGCAGCTGCTCGCCGACGACTGGGGCATCGCGGCCGACGTGTGGTCGGTGACCTCGTGGAACGAGCTGCGCCGTGACGGCCTCGCCGCCGACGAGCAGGAGTTCCTGCGCCCCGGCGAGGAGAAGCGCGTCCCGTGGGTCACCCGGTGCCTCGAGGGCACCGAGGGCCCGGTCATCGCCGTGTCCGACTACATGCGTGCCGTCCAGGACCAGATCGCCCAGTGGGTGCCGGGCACGTTCGCCTCGCTCGGCGCCGACGGGTTCGGCTTCTCCGACACCCGCCCGGCCGCGCGCCGCTTCTTCCACATCGACGGCCCGTCCGTCGCTGTGCGCACGCTCCAGGTGCTCGCCCGGGAGGGCAAGATCGACGCGGACATCCCGGCCCAGGCCGCCGAGCGCTACCGCCTCGACGACGTGACGGCCGGCACCTCCGGCAACGCGGGCGGGGAGAGCTGAGCCCTCCCTCTCCCGTATGCCGCTGGGCCCGCTTCTCGACGAGAGGCGGGCCCAGCGGCATACCCGGCTCGACGTCGCTTGTCCGAAGGGCTGCGCTTCGGCCCCAGAGCTGCGCGGCGCCGCGCTGCATGTGCCGCAAAGCGCAGCCCCTGGCCGTCACCCAGCACGAGCGATCGCGTCGAGCACCCGAGCACGGACCCGGTCGGGGTGGTCGAGGTCGGCCCAGACCAGCCGCACGACCGTCCAGCCGGCCCGCCGGAGCGCATCCTCTCGCTGCTTCTCCTCGAAGAGGTCACGAGGGTTGGCGTACTTCACCGCGCCGTCGAACTCGACGAGCACGCGCGTCCCCCGGATGCGGAAGTCGGCCCGGTAGAGCCGGCCCTCGCACTGGACCTCGTGCTGTGGATCGAGCCCGAAGCCGAGCGCCCGGAGCAGGAAGGCCGCGCGGGTTTCCCCGGGCGACTCGTGGCGTCCGTCGGCCTGCGGGAGTGCACACCGGATCGGCCCGATCCCGGGGTGCGCCCGAAAGCTGGACACCGCGTCGGTCAGCTCGGCAGCCGTGACGAGCCCCTCTCGCAGCGCGGCATCCGCCGGCACCAGCGCGCTCTCGGGACCTGCGAGGAGCCCCGACTGCACGATCGCGAGGGCCAGCGGGATCGCGGCCGGCCGACTGTCGTGCGCCGTTGGCTCCGCGAGCCGGATGCCGGCGACCTGGCGGTGGATGACGAGCCCCGGTCGGCGCACGGTGACGCTGCGTCGACCACGCCCCGTGCCTGCTCCCGCCGGCGAGTCATCGACCCCCGACGTGAGGTGGACCGTGGAAAGGTCAGCCCGGAAGGTCGGCAGCCTCCGGCAGAGGAGCAGCGAATGCTGGCTGATGACCGCGCGGGCACGGAACTGCCGACCGAGAGCCAGCGCGGTGAGGCGGTGCAGCTCCTCCCCCTTCGGCGGCTCCCCGTCGACAACGGCATACCACCCGCGGCTCAGCCGGACGATGCGTGCGTCCGAGCACAGCCTCGAGAGGGCGTGGCGGTCAATCCCGTGCCGGGCGGCGTCCGCCGCGGAGAAGATGCCGCCGGCTCCGAGCAGGTGCAGGTTCATGGCAGGACTCTGACCGGCTGGGGGGCCACGGCGCGCCCGGACCTCCGGGCTTGTGGACGAGACGGGTCGGTTCGCGAGGGGTGTGGATCGGTCGGCGACCCGCGCCTCGGCCCACGGGCTGCACTTTCGCCGAGGGACCGCGCGGACCCCAGCAGTCCCTGGGCGCAGATGCAGCACGTGGAGCAGGAACTGAGTGGATAGGTATGCGCGACTGTGCATATACTTGCAGCCGTGTCCAAAGTACTGACCTCCCTCCCTGTCGGTGAACGCGTCGGGATCGCCTTCTCGGGCGGCCTCGACACGTCCGTGGCTGTCGCCTGGATGCGCGAGAAGGGTGCGGTCCCCTGCACCTACACCGCGGACCTGGGCCAGTACGACGAGCCCGACATCGACTCAGTCCCGGGCCGGGCCGGTCAGTACGGCGCCGAGATCTCGCGCCTCGTCGACTGCAAGACCGCGCTCGTCGAGGAGGGCCTGTCGGCCATCGCCTGCGGCGCGTTCCACATTCGCAGCGGCGGCAAGACCTACTTCAACACGACCCCCCTCGGGCGCGTCGTGACCGGCACCCTCCTCGTGCGGGCCATGCAGGACGACGGCGTCTCGATCTGGGGCGACGGCTCGACCTTCAAGGGCAACGACATCGAGCGGTTCTACCGCTACGGCCTGCTCGCCAACCCCCAGCTGCGCATCTACAAGCCGTGGCTCGACGCCGACTTCGTCCACGAGCTCGGCGGCCGGCAGGAGATGTCTGAGTGGCTGACGGCCCGGGACCTGCCCTACCGGGCGAGCGCCGAGAAGGCCTACTCGACCGACGCCAACATCTGGGGCGCGACGCACGAGGCGAAGACGCTCGAGTACCTCGACGAGTCGATCGAGATCGTCGAGCCGATCATGGGCGTGCGCTTCTGGGACCCCTCGGTCGCGATCGAGACCGAGGACGTCACCGTGCGCTGGGAGCGCGGCCGCCCGGTCGCCATCAACGGCCGTGAGTTCACCACTGCCGTCGACCTCGTCGACGAGGCGAACCGGATCGGCGGCCGCCACGGCCTCGGCATGAGCGACCAGATCGAGAACCGCATCATCGAGGCGAAGTCGCGCGGCATCTACGAGGCGCCGGCCATGGCCCTGCTCCACCTCACGTACGAGCGCCTCCTCAACGCGATCCACAACGAGGACACGATCGCCAACTACCACGCGGAGGGCCGCCGCCTCGGCCGCCTCCTCTACGAGGGCCGGTGGCTCGACCCGCAGTCGCTCATGATCCGCGAGTCGCTCCAGCGCTGGGTCGCCTCGGCCGTCACCGGCGAGGTCACGGTCCGCCTGCGGCGCGGCGACGACTGGTCGGTCATCCGCACGACCGGCCCGGCGTTCAGCTACCACCCGGAGAAGCTCTCGATGGAGCGCACCGAGGACGCGGCCTTCGGCCCCGTCGACCGCATCGGCCAGCTGACGATGCGCAACCTCGACATCGCCGACTCGCGCGCCAAGCTCGAGCTGTATGCCGCTCACGGCCTCCTCGGGGCACACGCCGCCGAGCTCGTGGGCGAGCTCACCCCCGGCGGGGCGACCGCGATCTCGGCCAACCCCGAGACGGTCGACGTCGACAGCACCGACGACGCGCTCGACCGCGCGGCGATGGAGTTCGGCACCGACTGAGCTCTCCCTGATCGCGGGTGGAGGTGGCGCTGGCTCATCGGGGGCGTCGGCACCACCTCCACCCGTCCATGGGTCGTCTCGCCTAGGGTGGCGCGTCATGGACGAGATGACCCGCCCCGAGACCGTCGCCCTTCAGTACGCCCGCACCGACAACCTCCAGACGCGGCGCACCGTGTGGGGACCTGGTCCCGAGGGCGTTTCGCCGGCCGACGTCCTGCGCACCGCCGTCGTGTCGGCCCGGCCGAACCGGGTCCTCGAGATCGGCTGCGGCACCGGCCACTTCGCCCGCTCGGTCCTCGACGCCATTCCTCAGGTCGACTACCTGGCGACGGACGTGTCCGAGGCCATGGTCGAGGCGACCCGCGCGCTCGGAGTCCGAGCCGTGCAGGCGTCGGCCGAGTCGCTCCCCTTCCCCGGCACCTCCTTCGACGTCGTCGTCGCCGCTTGGATGCTCTACCACGTGCCCGACCTCGCCCAGACCCTGCGCGAGGTGCGCCGGGTGCTCCGCCCGGGTGGGGTCCTTGCCGTCGCGACGAACGGCGAGGAGCACCTCGGCGACCTCCTGCGCGAGGCGGGCGGTCGGCCCCTCGTCACCCAGTTCACCTCGGAGAACGCGGAGGAGTCGCTCGGTCGGCACTTCGGGTCGGTGGTGCGCCGCGACGTGGAGACGCGGGCGACCTTCCCCGACCATGCCTCCGCTGCAGGCTATCTCGCCACCTTCGACACGGGCCTGGCCGCCGCCCTGCCCTACTTCGATGGCGAGCGCACCTTCGCCGGGCACACCTCGGTCCTCGTGGCGCGATGAGCGGGAGCGAGCGTCGGTCGCCCGCTTTGTGAGCGGCATACAAACCTCTCAGCGCTGAGGCATAGTCTGGCCGCGTGAGCCACCCACCCAGGCCGACCCCGAGCAGGGAGACGACGCGCGCCGTCGAGCGCGGCGCGGGCGAGCTCTCCACGCTCGCCGCGCAGCGGATGGAGGAGAACCTCGGGTGGTATCGCCGGCTGTCGGCCGAGGAGCGCTCGCAGGTCGGGCTCGTCGCGCAGGCGGGCATCTCGCAGTTCATCAGCTGGCTGCGCCACGACGAGGACCACGCTCCCTCGGCGATCTCGATCTTCGCCAACGCGCCACAGGAGCTGACCCGCTCGGTCAGCCTCCGCCAGACGCTCGACCTCGTGCGAACCGTGGTCGACGTCGTCGAGTCCCGGGTCGAGAGCCTCGCGGGTCGGGGTGACGAGCAGGTGCTCCGCGAGTCGGTCCTGCGCTTCTCGCGCGAGATCGCCTTCGCGGCCGCCGAGGTGTATGCCGGTGCCGCCGAGGCCCGTGGCGCCTGGGACGCGCGGCTCGAGGCGCTCGTCGTCGACGCCGTGCTGCGCGGGGAGGCCGACGACTCGATGCAGTCGCGGGCGACGGCACTCGGATGGGGGGACGTCGCCCACGTGACCTTCGTGGTCGGCAGCACTCCCGTCACCGACGGAGGACCGGCAGCGGCCGTCGACACGCTGCGGCGGGCGGTGCAGCACCACGGTTTCGAGGCGCTGGCGATCGTCCAACGATCCCGGCTCATCGCCATCATCGGCGGCACCGAGGAGGCGACCTCCGTGGTCACGAGGGTCGCCGACTGCTTCGGATCCGGACACGTCGTGGTCGGCCCGACCGTCCCCCACCTCTTTGCCGCAGGCAGGTCGGCCCGGGCGGCCCTGAGCGGCCTGTCCGCCGCCGCGGCCTGGCCGGGGGCACCTCGGGTGGTCGAGGCCGACGCCCTGCTCCCCGAGCGGGCGCTGGCCGGCGACCAGCCCGCGCGCCGCCTGCTCATCGACCGGATCCACCGTCCGCTCGGCCGATCGACCCAGACGCCCCTGCTCGAGACCGCCACGGCCTACCTCGAGAGCGGCGGGGCCCT
>NZ_AWSA01000019.1 GCF_000576595.1 Intrasporangium oryzae NRRL B-24470
GGTAGGAGTGGGTGGCAGTGGGGGAGGCTTGCGCAGGCAACGTGGTGCCGTCGCCGAAGTCGAAGGCGTAGGTCAGCGCCTGGCCCTGCGGGTCGCTGGAGGCGCCGGCGTCCGCGGTGACGGCCAGCGGGGTGAGCCCGGCGGACGGGGACACTCCCAAGCTGGCCACCGGCGCCAGCACCGGCACGGACGCGGTGACGGTCTGCTGTGCGGTCGCGCTCAGCCCGGAGGTGTTCGTGACGGTGGCGCTGACGGTGTAGGCGCCGGCCGTGGCGTAGGTGTGGGTCGCGGTGGGGGAGGCCTGGGCAGGCACGGTCGTGCCGTCGCCGAAGTCGAACGCGTAGGTCAGGGTCTGGCCCTGCGGGTCGCTGGAGGCGCCGGCGTCCGCGGTCACGGCGAGAGGTGCGGTGCCGGAGACGGGCGTCACGCTCAGCGCGGCGGCCGGCGCCTGGATCACTGGCGGGTCGGACACGGCAAGGGTGCTGGCAGCGCTGTCGGACAGGCCCGAGGTGTTCGTGACGGTGACGGTGACGGTGTAGGCGCCGGCCGTCGTGAAGGTGTGGGTGGCTGTGGGGAAGGCCTGAGCGGGCAGCGTCGTTCCGTCGCCGAAGTCGAACGCGTAGCTCAGCACCTGGCCCTGCGGGTCGGTGGAGGCGCCGGCGTCCGCGGTCACGGCGAGGGGAGCGGTGCCGCCCGTGGGGGTCACACTGAGCGCTGCGGCGGGCGGCTGGACCACCGGCGCGTTCGCGGCTGTGACGGTGGCGCTGGTGGAGCTGCTGAGGCCGGTGCTGCTCGAGACCGTCACCGTGACCGTGAACGTGCCGGCGCTCGGGTAGACGTGGTTCGCGGTCGCCGACGCCTGCGCCGGGAGAACGGTGCCGTCACCGAAGTCGAACGCGTAGGCGAGGGTCCCACCCTGCGGATCCGTGGAGGCCGAGGCGTCCGCCGTCACCGACAGGGGTGCGATCCCGTTGCTGGGCGTCACGGTGAGCGCTGCGCTCGGTGGTTGGACGACCGGCGGCGGAGCCGTGACGGTGACGGAGCTGCTGGCCACCCCGCTCACACCGGACGTGTTCCGCGCGGTGACCGTCACGGTGAAGGTACCCGCGCTCTGGTACGTGTGCGTTGCGGTCGGGCTGCTCTGGGCGGGCAGGGTCGTCCCGTCGCCGAAGTCGAAGGCGTAGGTCAGGGTCTGGCCCTGTGGGTCGGTGGACGCGGAGGCATCCGCCGTGACGGCGAGCGGCGCCGTCCCCTGCGTGGGTGTCAGGGCCAGGGCGGCCGTCGGGGGCTGGATGGGCGCCGGCAGGACCTCCGGCTGGAACTCGTAGGCCCCGAGGTCGTCATAGAGCCGTGGTCCCGCAGCGAAGGCGTTGCTCACGTTGGGGTCGCGCACCCGCGGGTAGCCGAGGATGTCGGTCGCCTGCTCGCCCGGTATGCCGCTGTCCGCGCGGTCCAGTGCGGGTGACCCCTCCTTGAGCTGCAGCGCCCAGCTGGCGGGCGAGACGAACTTCGGGTCGGCCTGGACCCCGGACGCCTCCTGGCCTGATGCCTTCTGCATCGCAGCCAGCGACGTGAAGGTCGTGCCCCAGGCATACATGACTCCGGACTTGGTCAGGTAGACGAGATTGTGGTCGACGAGGGTCGTGTTCTGGGCGCCGTCCCAGACCCCGATGTTCCCCGCCCGGCGGGCGCAGGCGATGCCGGCATACGCCGGATAGACGGCGTTGTCGACCGCGATGTTGTTGCCGATGCGATAGCTGCCCGACGTGGACCCCTCGAGGTTGACCCCCGTGGTGCAGTTGTGGAACACGGTGTTGCCGACGATCGTCCCCCCGGTCACGTTGAGGTTGTCGATGCCGTGGTCCCCGTTGTTGTAGGTGACGTTGAGCGTCACGAGGTTGTTGTTGGCCCCGGTGTAGAGCTGGATCCCGGAGTCCTCGTTGTCGTGGGTGACGTTGCGGATCACCGTGTTGCCCGGACTGGTGACGTTGATGCCGTTGGCGTTGCGCTGCCAGCCCTGCGCGTTGAAGCTCGACTGGTTGTCGCTCACCAGTGCCCCCGTGGAGGTGTTGGTGATGTAGATGCCCGTGTCGCTGTTGTGGTTCGTGTCGTTGTCGGACACGACCGCGTAGTTCGTCGCCCGGATGCTGATCCCCGGCGCGGTCGCGCCCTGGGCCTGCCGTCCGGCGTTGGTGACCGTGTTGCCCGTGACCGTGATGTGGTCGCTCTTCGTGACGTAGATCCCGTCACCCGTCGTCGCGGTGAAGGTGAGGTTGGCCAGGGTGATGTAGCTCTTGGCCGAGATGTACGCGCCGTTCGTGACCCCGGTGCCGATGACGGGGCTGCGACCGGGCCAGCTCGTGATCGTGATCGGAGCGCTCGCGGTGCCGGACGCCGAGGGCTTGATCGTCTCCGCGTAGGTGCCGTTGCCGATGTAGAGGGCGTTACCCGCCTGCAGGCGCGCAACGCCCTTGGTCAGGGTGCAGAAGGGCGCGTCGCTCGACCCCGTCCCCGAGTCGCTGCACGTCGGGCTCGTCCGGTCGACGTAGAAGTCGGTGGCGACGGGCAGCGCGGGAGGGGTGCCGATCACGTATTCGTCGATGACGCTCCCGGCGCTGCACGTCAGGTCCTCCCCGGACGTCGACTGGTCGCAGATCGCCTGGAGCCTGAGGCCGGTGTCGCCCACGTCCACCCGCAGGTGCGAGAGGTGCATCGTCCGCAGCGCCGTCCGGACATCGGTGCTGGTCCAGGGCTGCTCGAGGGACGACGGTGCGCCGACCGTGACGTGGGTGACGCCCTGGATCGGCTGGAACCGCTCGTAGTCGTGGGAGTGACCGTTGATGTTGAGCACGTACTTGCTGTAGGAGTCGCCGAACCCCCCGAGGATGGAGGCGAGCTGTGCCTCGCCGGCGTGGTAGCCCGTCGAGTACGCCGGGCGGTGCCCGTACGTCACGATGTACTTGATGGTCGGGTCGTCCTGCGCCTGCCGCATGAGCGGGCCGGCCTTGGACTGCCAGTCGCTCCAGGCGCCGGTCCAGGGCTCGGGGTAGGAGATGAACCGGACCGGCCCCGAGTCGAACCAGCCCCAGTCGTTGCCGCAGCACGAGATCGCCGGCGAGCCGGGCGAGGCCGCTGCATGTGGCATGAGCAGGCGACCCTTGTAGTTGCGCAGGTCGTCCGACCCGGCCACGTCGTACTCATGGTTGCCCCAGGCGGGCATGTAGGCGGACCGGTTGCTCCAACGCATGACGTCGTTGAAGTGCTGGTCGACTGCCGTGATGTTGCTGCTCGACCCGTTGGCGTACGTCAGGTCGCCGACCATCAGTACGAACGACGGGTCGTCGGCGCTGATGTTGTCGAGGGTCGTCGCGAGCTTGCTGAAGTGCGCCGTGTCCCCGACATCCCCGATGGCGTCGAACCGGAATGTCGACGTCGGCGGCGCGTGGAACGTGTAGTCGGGACCGCCCCCGATCGAGTAGTGGTAGGTGGCGCCGGCTGACAGGCCGCCGAGCTCCAGCTGCCAGAAGGGGCCGGAGGACGACCACGGGGTCCACGCAGGGGCGACGCCGGTCGCGGTCTGTCCGTACTCGGTCGTCGTCCCCCAGCGCACGTCGTTGGCGGCACCGCGCCAGTCGATGGCGACGGAGCTGGAGCCGGTGAAGGTGTAGTGGACCTCATCGACCCCTGTCGCCGCCGAGCTCACGGCCGGGCGAGCGCCGAGGGCGAGCAGCAGGACGGCCACGAGGCACAGCGCGAGGCGCAAACCTGGGTGGGCGCGATGGTCGGAGCCGGCTCCTGCCGCGCGCGGGCGCGCACTGTGCATGAGGATGACGGTAGGGCCGGCCGTCGACCGGGGGATCGGCCCGACGATCGAGCGGCCCTACGCCGATTAGGGGAGGAGCGGTCCGAGGTCAACCCGACGGACAGCGAGTGCCATGTCGCGGGGCGCTTCCCCTCAGAGCATGACCGCAGGACGTTGGGGCTCGAACGTGCGGATCTCATCCGCGCCTGGCTGGATGATGCCGACTGACGACTCCGGCACCTCACGCCACGCTCCGGGGAGGTCCCGGAGCGGCTCGGAGACCACGAAACGTGTGTCGACTCCCAGCCTCTGGAGCATCTCCACCTCGGGGTGCAGCTCGCGCAGGCGCGTCAGGGCGGTCGAGTGGAAGAGGCTGCGGCTCTGGTGCTGCGTCGAGTAGCGGAAGCACCAGACCGACTCGCCGTTCGTCGTCGCCATCGTCGCTTGGACGGCGTTGGGGATGCCGCGCCGCTCGGCGCGTTCTTCCACGAAGCCGACGGCCTTGGCGACCCCCTCGACCGGGTCCTCCTCGAGCCCGAAGGTGAGGGCGAGGAAGAAGAGCACCTCGGAGTCCGTCGAGCCCTCGATCTCGGGGTAGAGCGACGGATCGACGGCGAAGACGAGCTCGCGCCTCAGGTCGTGGAAGCCGTTGAGCACGCCGTTGTGCATCCACAGCCAGCCGTCGTGCCGAAACGGGTGGCAGTTGCTCCGCTGCACCTCTGTGCCCGTCGACGCGCGCACGTGGGCGAAGAGGAGCGGGGTCCGCACCTGGCTCGTCAGCTCGCGCAGGTTGCGGTCGTTCCACGCCGGGTCGACGCTCTTGAAGATCGCCGGGGTCGAGCCTTCGCCGTACCACCCGATCCCGAAACCGTCGCCGTTCGTCGTCGTCGCGCCCATCTTCGAGTGGAGGCTCTGCTCGATGAGCGAGTGCTCCGGCTTGAAGAGGAGGTCCTCCGCGAGGACCGGGTCACCTGAGTACACCATCCATCTGCACATCCCTCCACGGAACCAGCGGTGGCCGTCCCGGTCATCGTCCGCTGCGCATGAGTCGCGATGCCGGCCAAATCTCTGGTCCCGCGGGTCGGCTGCCGCGGATGCGTGCCATGGATGCACGTCCGTGGCCGATGCGCGATGGCTCCCTCGTCTTCCGCGAAGCGAGGGACGGCGACATCGAGCGTCTGCTGTCGCTCCGCAACGACCCCGTCGTCAATCGCTTCATGGTGCGCACCCACGTGGACCCCGAGATGTTCCGGAGGGAGTGGCTCGACGTGCCGGCGAGTGACACCGATTTCTCTTGCGTCGTCGAGGGTGCCGGCATGCGCCGTGAGCAGCATGCCGTCGAAGGCCTCTGGCACGCAGAGCTGGGGTGGATCGACGAGTATCAGTACGCGCTCCTGGGTCGCGAGTGGCGCGCTCTGGAGCCCAGCAGGCGCGCCCGCCCCGGAAGCCGATGGTGACGGTCCCGGAACCACCACCCGGTGGACCTCGTGCCGCGAACCGTGCCTCGGCGCGGGACGACCGTCTGCGGGTCCGCACGTCCTCACCGACGAGCCGCCCGCGTCGACCAGACTGAGAACCCGTCCACACCGTTCCACGGAGGAGAGCACTCATGATCTTCATCACCGCGAAGTTCCCGATCAAGCCCGAGCACGCCGACGACTGGCCCGAGATCTCCCGGGCCTTCACCGAGGCCACGCGAGCCGAGGACGGATGCCTGTGGTTCGACTGGTCCCGAAGCCTCGACGACCCCACCGAGTACGTCCTCGTCGAGGCGTTCCGTGACGACGCAGCCGGTGGCGCGCACGTCCAGAGCGAGCACTTCCGGACGGCGACCGCGGAGCTGCCCGCATACCTCGTGCGCACCCCGGCGATCATCAACGTCACCGTCCCCGGGACCGAGTGGTCGGAGCTGGGGGAGATGGCGGTTGCCGCGGACTGACCCCTTGCGGGCCGGGCCGGTCGCAGCCTGCGACAGTGGCCGGGCCGGCCCCCGAGCCCGCCGAGCGGCATACGGGATCGATGGAGGGGTAGGCCGCCACGAGGGACCGAACGGCCGTGACGCCAGCGGGTTTCGCGGATTCGTGCCTCATCCGCTAACGTCTCCCACGCACCGCGCGGAGAGCGCTCCGGTCGGTGCCCCGCGGACGTAGCTCAGTTGGTAGAGCGCAATCTTGCCAAGGTTGAGGTCGCCGGTTCGAGCCCGGTCGTCCGCTCTCGGGTCCCTGGTCGACAGGGGCACCCGGGCGATTGGCGCAGCGGTAGCGCGCTTCCTTGACACGGAAGAGGTCACTGGTTCAAACCCAGTATCGCCCACCACGCAGGAGCCAGGTCAGCCGGTCCCCTGCCGGCCTGGCGTTCTCGATGTCGGGCGACCGGCCGCGTGGGTATGCCGCGGCTCGGGATCAGGACCTTGGACCCGTGCGCGTGGCCCGGCGCACTCGCAGCATGAGGGTGAGCCCAGCGTCGCCCCGGCGAGACCGGCCATCGTGAACCGTCGAGGGGGAGGCGCGCCACACGGAGGAGTCACCATGGAGACCATCAAGCAGGCTGCGACCCACTTCCTGGGCCATCACCGCATCGCCGTCACCGGGGTATCCCGAACGCCGGCCGACCACGGCAGCAACGTCGTCTACAAGCGGCTCAAGGAGCGCGGTTACGAGGTCTTCGCCGTCAACCCGAACGCGGAGCAGGTCGAGGGCGACCAGTGCTACCCGGACCTGACGTCGATCCCGGGTGGGGTCGAGGCGGTGGTCATCGGCACCCGTCCCGAGCGCGCCCAGGGCACGGTCGAGGAGTGCGAGAGGCTCGGCATCAGCGAGGTCTGGATGCATCGCGCCTTCGGCATGGGGAGCGTGTCGCCCGAGGCCACGGCCTACGCCCGCGAGCACGGCATGACGGTGATCGACGGCGGCTGCCCGCTCATGTTCGACCCCACCGCGGACTCGGGCCACAAGATGATGAAGTGGGCCCTCACGATGAACCACCACGTCCCGCGGAGCGTGTGAAACCCACTGCCCGAGACACCGTCCGGGCGAGGCACCGTCCCGCCAGGCCATGAGTTCATGCTCGCCCCCTGTCAGCCTCCGGGGTCGAGTGGTGTCGGGGAGCCATGGACCCACGGCTCGGCGCGGTTAGCCTGATCGGGAGAGGTCGGGAGCCGACCGCTGCGACGGAGGAGAGGGCCATGGGAGTGCGCGAGACCTTCGGCACGGACGTGCTGCTGACCGGCTGGGGCCACTCCCGGTTCGGCAAGCTTGCGGACGAGACGTTGGAGTCCCTGATCGTCAGCGTCTCGCGGGAGGCCATCTCCAACGCCGGCATCGAGCCGGCCCGGGTCGACGAGATCTACCTCGGCCAGTACAACTCGGGGATGGTGCCGCTCGGCTTCGCCTCCTCGCTCGCCCTGCAGGTCTCCGACGACCTCGCGAACACGCCCGCGACGCGGGTCGAGAACGCCTGTGCCTCGGGCTCGGCCGCCGTCCAGCAGGGCGTGAAGTCCCTCCTCGCGGGAACGGCACGCACGGTGCTCGTCATCGGCGCCGAGAAGATGACGCACGCCCCGGCCGACCTCGTCGGGGCGGCGCTCCTCGGCGCGGACTACGAGCTGGCCGGCAGGGCCTCGAGCACGGGGTTCGCCGGCCTCTTCGCCGAGGTGGCCAGGCACTACGAGAAGCGGCACGGCCCGGTCGGCGACGCTCTCGGGCTCATCGCCGCGAAGAACCACCGCAACGGCGTGGACAACCCGTACGCCCAGCTGCGCAAGGACCTCGGCGCGCAGTTCTGCCAGACCGTGTCCGACCAGAACCCCATCGTGGCGGACCCGCTCCGCCGCACCGACTGCTCACCGGTCTCCGACGGCGCGGCCGCCGTGGTCCTGTCCACCGCACCCACCTCGGGTGCGGCCACGGAGCCGGTGCGCCTGACGGGCTTCGGCCACGCCAATGACTTCCTCCCGGCGGCCAAGCGCGACCCGCTCGAGTTCGCGGGCAGCGTCGCCGCCTGGCGGCGCGCACTCGACATGGCCGGGACCGCCCTCGACGGCCTCGACCTCGTCGAGGTGCACGACTGCTTCACCATCGCCGAGCTCGTGCTCTACGAGGTCATCGGCCTCACGCCCCGCGGCCAGGGACGTCGGGCCGTCGAGGAGGGCTGGGTCGACCGGGACGGCAGGCTGCCGGTCAACCTCTCGGGCGGCCTCAAGGCGAAGGGCCACCCGGTGGGCGCCACCGGCGTGTCGCAGCACGTCCTGGCCGCCATGCAGCTCTCCGGCACGGCGGGGGCGATGCAGCTGGGCGGTGCTCGTCGCGCCGCAGTACACAACATGGGCGGCCTGGCCGTCGCGAACTACGTCAGCGTGCTCGAGGCCGTCTGAGGCGCGGGTGCGCGCCTCGTCGGGGCCAGCCGCGCCCAGATGGCTCGGCCCCCTGGCCGAACGGTCGTGTCAGGCGCGGTCGCCCGACCGCATCCCGACGAGCTCGGCGGAGACGTCCCAGAGCCGAGCCGTGGCAGAGGCGTCCTGCGAGGCTCGGGACGAGCTCCTCGCCTTCCTGTTCGCGAAGTAGTGGCCGGTGACGCCCTCCACGTCGGGGGAGGACGCCAGGTAGATCGATGTCTCGGCGCCCCGGGCGGGGCTCTTCATCAAGGGCCGCATGACCGGCAGCATAACCCGCATCCAGGGGGCTGAGTCCTCCTGCCCGAAGCCGGTCCGGACGACGCCGGGGTGGAGGGCGTTGGCGGTGACGCCGGAGCCCTGCAGGCGCCGCGCGAGCTCGTACGTGAACATGACGTTGGCGAGCTTGGACTGGCTGTAGGCGCGTTGCCCGCTGTAGCGCCGCTCGCCCTGCAGGTCGTCGAAGTCGATGCGGCCCATGGCGTGTGCGCCGGACGACACGGTGACCACGCGCGCCGGTGCGCTCGCGCGCAGCGGGTCGAGCAGCAGGTTCGTCAGGAGGAAGGGCGCGAGGTGGTTCACCGCGAAGGTGCGCTCGAGGCCGTCCTCGGTGGTGTGCCGGCTCGCCCAGGATCCGCCGACATTGTTGACCAGGACGTCGAGACGCGCGTATGCCGCTCGCACCCGTTCCGCGAGCTGGCGCACCTCGCGCTGCGACGACAGGTCGGCCAGGAAGACGTCGACCTCACCCCCTCCGGCGCGCAGCCGCTGGCCGGCGGCCTCGGCCCGTGCGACATCCCGCCCGACGACTCCTACGCGGGCTCCGAGGGAGACAAGACCCTCGGCCGTGGCGAGGCCGATCCCGCCGGTGGCGCCCGTGACGAGAACGGTCTTGCCGGACATCGAGCCCATCGCGGTCCTCCGCCAGTCCTCTGAGTAGACAGATCTGTCTATCTGTCAGTGACCCACCCTACGGACGGGTTCGCGCCCCGGCAAGGGGGTGCCCCGGCAAGGGGCACGCAACGAGACCCCCGGGGCCACCCGAGGTGGTCCGGGGGTCTCGCTCCTGGACGGCGACGCGGGCACGGGGGTCACGCGCCGACGGGTCGTTCCGGCCCGGACTGGCGCCACCATCGGCCCGAGGCCAGGCCGGCACGTCGCGTGCTGTCGGAGCGCTCGGACCGCATCTCCGCGGCGAGCGACAGGCGGCGCTGCTCGGCCATCCACAACATGGTCGGGTCATACATCGTGTTCTCTCCCTGTCTCTGGTGTCGAGCTGACACCGGAACCGTCCCGTGGCCGCCTTCCGCGAGCCTTCCCGGGCGACAGCGCGCTCATCCGCGCCGCAGGGCGCTGCGGGAAGGCCGGGGAAGGCCGAGGGAAGGCGGCCTTCCTACGTTCCGGTCATCCAGCAGCGGCCGGGACCGTCCCGGCCTCCAGACAAGGAGAACGGCATGACCATCACCGCAGGCGCTCACCTCAACGGCGTCGACACCCCGACCCTCTTCGCGACGCTCGACGCCGTGAAGGCCCAGCCCGAGATCGCGAAGTTCCAGTTCCGCGCCGAGAACACCTGGCAGTCCGGCACCCACAGCCGCTCGACGATCTCCGGCTTCTTCGGGGCCGGGCAGGAGCTCGCCCACGAGAACCCGACGGTCGTCGAGGCGGACCACCCGGCCGTCCTCGTGGGCCGTGACCGGGGGCCGACTCCCGTCGAGTACCTCCTTCCGGCCCTGGCCGCGTGCCTGACCTCCGGTGTGGCCAACATCGCGGCCGCACGCGGTGTCGCGCTGACCAAGGTCACGTCCGTCGTCGAGGGCGACATCGACCTGCTCGGCATCCTCGGCCTCGGCGGTGGAGCGGTCCGCAACGGCTACGAGGGGATCCGCGTCACCTTCCACATCGAGGGCGACGCCGACGACGAGACCCTCCGCGGCATCGTCGAGCAGTCCCGCCGGCGCTCCGCGGTCTTCGACGCACTCACCAACCCGACGCCCGTCTCCATCGACGTGGTGACCGGCTGAGGCGCGACGGTCACGGACGCCCAGCCGGGTCCGGACGGTATACGGCCGACCGGACCCGGCGGGGCGAAGGAGGAGAGCAATGCACATCATCGACACCGTCGTCATCGGCGCCGGCCACGCGGGTCTCGCCGTCAGCCGCCTGCTGGCCCGGGAGGGCCGCGACCACGTCGTCCTCGAGCGGGGGCGCGTCGCGGAGAGCTGGCTGTCCGCCCGGTGGGACTCGCTCCACCTGCTGACACCCACCTGGATGACTCGACTTCCCGACTGGTCCGAGCCGGTGGGGGACCCGGACGGGTTCATGAGCGCGGGAGCGCTGGCCCAGCACCTCGAGGCGTATGCCGCGTCGTTCGGGTCGCCGGTCGCGCGCGGGACCGCCGTGGAGGAGGTCGCACACCGGGGCGGGCGCTACGTGGTGTGCACCGACCGAGGCTCGTGGGCGGCGAGCCACGTCGTCATCGCGACGGGACCGGGGAGCCGGCCCCACCTGCCACCCGCCCTCGAGCCGTTGGCCGGTGAGCTGCACGTCGTCGCCGCCTGCGACTACCGCAACCCCGACCTGCTCCCAGCCGGCGGGGTGCTGGTGGTCGGCGCTTCGGCCTCCGGCGTCCAGATCGCCGACGAGCTTCGTCGGGCCGGCCGCGAGGTCGTCCTGTCCGTCGGACGCCACACCCGACTGCCCCGGTCGTACCGGGGACTGGACGTCTACCGCTGGATCGAGCGGACCGGCCGGTCGAGCCGCACCATCGAGCAGGTCCGCGACCCGCGAGCGGCCCGGCGCGAGCCGTCGGCCCAGCTCGTCGGTCGCGGGCCGGGCGACGCGGGGGCAACCGAGGTGGACCTACCTGCCCTCCGTGCTCGCGGCGTCCGGCTCGTCGGGAGGCTGAGCGACTCCGACGGACGGCGCGTGTGCTTCGCCGACGACCTGGAGACGACGACCACCGACGCGGACCGGCGGATGAATCGTTTCCTTGACAGCGTGGACCGACAGGTCGACGCGGGCCTCCTTGGGCGGCGGGGCCGTCCGGCCGAACGCCCACGCCCCCTCGGCCAGGTCCGTACCGCCACGGCCCTCCACGTACGGGCCGAGCGGATCCGCACGGTCGTCGTCGCCGCCGGCTACCGGCAGGACCTTCCGTGGCTGAGGCTGTCGATCACGACGCCCGAGGGCGACATCCGGCACCGACGTGGCGTGACCCCGGCCCCCGGCGTCTATGTCGTCGGCCAGCGGTTCCAGCATCGTCGCGACTCGGCCATGATCGACGGCGCGCGGCACGACGCGGCGATGGTCGTCGCGCATCTCGTCGGGAGTTCCGGGCGAGGACCCGGATGGTTCAGAGCCGACGGCCCGGACCCGAGAGGCGGTGACCGACGTGAGCTCGCATGACGTCGTCGTCGT
Source organism: Intrasporangium oryzae NRRL B-24470 (assembly GCF_000576595.1). Classification (GTDB taxonomy): domain Bacteria; phylum Actinomycetota; class Actinomycetes; order Actinomycetales; family Dermatophilaceae; genus Intrasporangium_C; species Intrasporangium_C oryzae. The sequence continues at coordinate 11,613 of NZ_AWSA01000019.1, forward strand.
CGGCGGCCGGGCGGCCGGTGCTTCGACCGCGATGCTCCTCGCGCGCGCCGGCGCCCGAGTCCTTCTGCTCGAGAAGTCGGCCCACGGGTCGGACACGGTCTCGACGCACGGGCTGATGCGCGCCGGGGTGCTGCAGCTCTCGCGCTGGGGGCTGCTCGACACGATCGTCGCGGCGCAGACCCCACCCGTGCGGCGAACGGTCTTCCACTACGCGGGACGCGAGCCCGTACAGGTCACCCTCCGGGCCGGCCGAGGCGTCCCGGCGCTCTTCGCCCCACGGCGGCACCTGCTGGACCGGGTCCTCGCCGACGCCGCGGCAGCCGCCGGCGCCGACGTCCGCCACCGGGTGACCGTGACCGGGCTGACCCGTGATGCTCGCGGCCGGGTGTCGGGGGTGCGTGCGGTCGGCCCGGACGGTCGGTCGCTCGCAGCGACGGCCCGCCTCGTCATCGGTGCCGACGGCCTGCGCTCGACGGTGGCCGACCTCGTGTCGGCGCCGGTCGTACGGCGGGGGCGCGCGGGGGGCGCCATCCTCTACAGCTACTACGAGGGGGTGCCCGTGACCGGGTACGAGTGGGCCTACGGCGACGGCGCAGCGGCCGGACTCGTCCCCACGAACGAGGGTCTGACATGCATCTTCGTCGGCACGACACCGGACCGTCTGAGAGACGCCCGGCGGCACGACGGACCTGCGGCGTTCTCCCGCCTCTTCGCGGCGGCCGCCCCGGGCCTGACCGAACGCCTCGCCTCGGGCCGTCGGGCGGAGCGGCTCAGAGGGTGGTCGGGTGTGCCCGGGCAGATGCGCCGCTCCTGGGGCGACGGCTGGGCGCTCGTCGGGGATGCCGGGTACTTCCGCGACCCGATCACCTCGCACGGCATCACCGACGCCCTGCGCGACTCCGAGCTGCTCGCCCGGGCGGTCCTCGCCGGGCTCGACGACCCTGCGGCCGAGGCCCCCGCGCTCGCTCGCTACCAGTCGCGGAGGGACACCCTGTCCCTCGCGCTGTTCGAGGTGAGCGACCGGATCGCCGCGTACGACTGGGACCTGGACACGGTCCAGGTCCTGCTGAGACAGGTCAGCTCCGCCATGGGCGACGAGCTGAGCCTGCTCGAGGGCCTCCCCGGTGTCGAACCCCAGATGGCGAGCCGCCAGTCCGTCGGCTGACACCTGACACCTGACGCCGCAGGAGTCGCCCCCTACCGTGGCGTGACACCGTGGGGCGGGGGAGGGGTGTTGCCACGTGTCGTGACCTCGTCGTCCTCGGGCCCTGGGGAGTCGATCTCGCGCCAGGACACCGCGTTTCGCGGGAGGCCACCTCATCCGCTAAGGTCGTCCACGCACCGAGCGGCACTGCTTCCGGCGGTGTCATGCGGACGTAGCTCAGTTGGTAGAGCGCAACCTTGCCAAGGTTGAGGTCGCCGGTTCGAGCCCGGTCGTCCGCTCTCGATGAGGACCCCGGTCGCCGAGCGACCGGGGTCCTCGCACGCCCCGGCACACGTCACCTGGCGCCGCCTCATCCCCCGTGGATGATCAGCGCCGGACGCTCAGGCGTCGCGCTGCCCGGTTCCCTCACCTGCGGGGCCGAGGCGACGGATGTCCAGCAGGACGAGACCCCGGGCACGGAGCATCGCGGCGATCTCGAGGACGCCCAGCTCGGCGGGCAGGTCGACGACGAAGCGGCTGGTCGAGTGCAGGTGCTGGACGCCGGGGCCGGCGACGGCCGCAAGCTGGGCGGGACCGAGTCGCCCGGCCAGGGCGACCTGGTAGCTGCCGACGGCGGGCGTGGTGGGGCTACTCATCGCGATGCACCTTCCCGGGTCCTTCGACGTCGTCCATCTCTGCGATCTCGCCGACCTCGCCCACCCGCCTGACCTCGACCACGTCGATGCCGAGGCCCCGCAGCCTGGTGAGCAGCCCGAAGAGCGCGGCCTGGTCGGCCACGCCGTAGAGGACGGTGTCGACCGGGTCGGACTCGATGCGGACGGCCCGCATGTCATCCAGATCCTCGGCGGGCACCGTGCCGGCGACGCGGACCTCATACCTCGACTGCGCCATGATCCATCTCCTCCGGACGTCCGTGGCTTCGAGACTCGCAAGGTCCCCACGCGTGGTCGTCATCCCGGGTGGGTGATCGCGCCCACATCCACCGGCCTGCGACCGACCGCCGCGGCCGGTGTCTGTCGCACCTGACCCGGCCGTGGTTGCCGAGAACTCGTCAGCACCGCGGTCGCTGAAGCCGGGTCCCGGGCCGGCGCGGATCACCCCCCACGGACGAGGACATGGCGGGCCCGTGGAACGAGGCTTGCAGCGTCAGACCACGCGGTAGAGACAGGAGCTCACCATGTCGGACATCAGGTCAACACCAACCCCGGTTCCGTCCACCTCGCCGGACGGCAGGCCGGTAGCCACCCCACCGCAGGCCGAGTGGGCCCCCGAGCCGAGCGGCTGGGTCGGCTGGATCGCCTTCGGCGGCGTCATGATGATCATGCTCGGCGTCTTCCACGCCATCCAGGGCCTCGTCGCCATCTTCCAGGACACGTACTACCTGGTCGGCACGAACAAGCTCGTCGTCCACGTGGACTACACCGCGTGGGGCTGGATCCACATGATCATCGGCCTCATCGTCCTGTTCGCCGGCATCGGCCTGCTCGTCGGGCAGATGTGGGCCCGCGTCGTCGGTGTGATCGCCGCGATGGTCAGTGCGGTCGTCAACATCGGGTTCCTCGCGGCCTACCCCATCTGGTCGACGATCATGATCGCCATCGATGTTCTCGTGATCTGGGCCATCATGGTCCACGGCCGCGAGGTACGCCCGCCGGCCGAGTCACGCTGAGGTGATCGACGTGGCCGTCACCGACCAGGCCGACGAGCTCGAGCGACTCCGCCGCAGGGTGGCCGAGCTCGAGGCGGAGCGCGCGACGCCACCGACTCCGGAGGAGGGCCGGAGCCGGTGGCGTTCCATCGTGTCCTCGATCCTCATCGTCCTGTCCTGCCTTCTTGCACCTCTCGCGGTGACGGCCGTCTGGGCCCACAACCAGGTCTCCGACACGAACCAGTACGTCGAGACCGTCGCGCCTCTGGCGAGCGACCCGGCGGTCCAGGACGCCCTGGCCAACCGGGTGACGGCCGAGATCTTCGCGCGCGTCGACATCGAGTCGATCACGGCACAGACCCTCGCCGCGCTCGGCAGGCTCGACCTGCCTCCGGTGGCCGCGAGCGCCCTGCAGGGGCTCCAGGCGCCGATCGTCAACGGCATCGAGAGCTTCACCCGCACCCAGGTCGACAAGGCCCTTGCGAGTCCGCAGTTCGCCGCGGTGTGGGAGCAGGCGAACCGCGTCGCACACGCGGAGCTCGTGCGTCTGCTCTCGGGGGAGCAGGGCGGCGCGCTCAGCGCCCAGAACGGCACGGTGACCCTCAACCTCGCGCCGATCGTCGCGCAGGTCAAGCAGCAGCTGGTCGCGAACGGCTATGGCTTCGCGAGCAACATCCCGACGGTCAACACGTCGTTCACCCTCGTCCAGTCCAACGCCGTCACCAAGGCCCAGGGCCTCTTCAACCTGCTCAACACCCTCGGCGTGTGGCTGCCGATCATCACCCTGATCCTCTTCGGCCTCGGCGTGTACCTCGCGCGGGACCATCGGCGGGCCCTCATGCTCGGGTCCCTCGGGATCGTGGCCGCCGTGCTCGCCATCGGGGTCCTGCTCGCCGTCGCCAGGCCGCTCTACCTCGACGCACTTCCCTCGACCACGCCCCGCGAGGCCGCGGGGGACGTCTTCGACACGCTCGTCCGCTTCCTGCGGACCGGGCTGCGCACGACGGCCCTCACCTTCCTCGTCATCGCCCTCGGCGCGTTCTTCACCGGCCCCTCGACCTCGGCGGTCCGAACCCGGGAGGCGCTCGGCAAGGGCATCGCCTCTCTGCGCGGGGGCGCCGAGTCGAAGGGACTGCGCACCGGGCGCGTCGGAGCCTTCGCGTTCGCGCACAAGCGGGCGCTCGACCTCTCCGTCGCCATCCTCGGCGGACTGACCCTGGTCTTCTGGGACCGTCCCGACGGGAAGGTCGTCCTCGTGACGGCTCTCGTCGTGCTCGTCCTCGTGGGACTGATCGAGTTCATCGCTCGTCCGCCGGCCGTCGCCCTGTCGGTGGCGCCGAGCGGAGGAGACCCGCGGACTCCCGTCGCGTGACGGGCGGCCCGCTGGTCCCGCCGCCGGCTGCCCTCCCCAGAGGGTTCGCCGCGAGCAGACGCCACGAGCAGACGCCACCGTATGCCGCTCAGCTGGGCTGAGCGGCATACGGCCTGCCGGGTGCCCGGCGGACGACCGGGCTCAGACCGACGCAGCGGCCGGGAGCCGGCCGGACCCGATCGCGTCGACGAACGCGGCGTGGTCGCGCTCCGTCTGGTCGGCATACGTCTCTGCGAACCTGGCCATGGCCGTTGCGAACCCGTCGTCGTCACCGAGGTAGGCGGCGATCGCGATGTCGTCCCCGGACCGCGCGTGGGCCCGCGCCAGGGTCCAGGCGCAGTACTGGCCGTAGAGCGTCATCGTCGGCGGGTTCATCTGGTCTATGAGGGCCGAGCCCTTCATGTCGCGCAGCTGGCGGACATAGAAGTCCCGGCCCACACCGTCGATGCCCTGGTCGACGCGCTGCCAGCCGAGGAAGATGTCGCTCGCGGCCTGCATGAGCCGCTGGCCTTTGACGACACGCTCGCCCTGGTTGCCGAACGGTTCCGCGGGCCGCATCGCCGCCGGGATCGCTGCCTCGAGGACCGACGCCTCGGCCTCCTTGACCTGGAGGAAGAGGGGATCCTGGTCGTCGCGACCGCGGAGCAGGACGACCCAGCAGCGCGTCCCGACGCTGCCGACACCGACGACCTTGCGTGCGATGTCGAGGAACTCGAAGCGGTCGAAGAGCATCCTCCTGTCGCTCGGGAGGGTGCCGCGGTAGTGCTGCAGGAGGCCCAGCATGCGCGCGACGAGGTCGGCGCGGTCGTCCTCCGGGAGCAGCTCGCCGAGGGGCACCATGAGGGGCGGGTCGCTGCGCAGACGCAGCTCTCCATCGACGAGCTCCGTCAGCTTCGCGAGGGCCTTGAGGTTGCCGCTGCTGCGTGCCTTGCCGAGGTTCTTCTCCATGGTCTGCCGACGCTTCGCGCTCAGCTTGGGCAGGACTTCCCCTCGTAGCTCGTCCACGTCGGCGTGGGAGTACCAGACATCGAGGAAGCGCATGCCCGCGAACTGCGCCATGGCCTCCCGGTAGCGCTCGGCCGTGCCGAGCACGCAGGCCCGGCGCTGCTTGCCCGAGAACCCGTTCGCCCGGCCGGCGACGGCGATGCTCGCGACGAGCCGCATGACGTCCCACTCCCACGGGCCCGGGTGGGTCTCGTCGAAGTCGTTCACGTCGAAGAGGAGGTGGCGTTCGGGGGAGGCGAAGACCCCGAAGTTCGACAGGTGGGCGTCGCCGCAGAGCTGGACGCTGATCCCGGAGACGGGCCCGGGCGCGAGGTCGATCGCCATCCCCTTCGCGTGCCCGCGGAAGAAGGTGAACGGCGACACCGCCATCCTGGCATGCCGGATCGGGACGAGCTCGGGCACGCGAGTCCTCGCCTGGTCGGCGAGGACGTCGGCGACGCCGGGGCGGTCAGCTGCCGGCTCGAAGTCGCCCAGCTCTCCGGGCGGCACCGCGGACCGTGCGGCCAGGCCGCGGGCGACCCGCTCCTCCGGTCCGGGGTGGTCGTCGGGGCGCGGCGCGTGACCCGCCCCGCCGCCCGGTCGGTTCAACTGCTCCGTGGCCCCGGCCGTCCCGCTCTTGCCGCCTCGTGCGCCCATGTGCCTCACATCCTCGACTGCGTCCCGGGCGTCCTCGGGGAGAGGTCGTCCGCCCCCAGCGAACGCCCCCCGTGGCGCCGGGGCATCACCCGTGTCGGATGAGGCGGCAGGGCGCGCGAGCCAGGCCGGCCGTGGCGAGGACGGGACACCCCGCCGCGCGGGCGCGGTCTCACCAACAGCGGGGGAGGCCTCGACACCGCAGCTGCGCCATCGTCGGTACGTCGTCCGACGGCCTTCCCCGTCGAACCGCCACGTCATCGATGGCATCCATCGCCACGGCCGCACGGGCCGGCGACGTGGATGCCTGGCCAAGGAGCGCCATGGGCCCGAATACGTTCCTCGTCGTCGCGGCCCTCGTCTTCGCCTGGGGGATGGTTTCGGCGCGGCTGGAGCGGGCCGACCTGACCGCCCCCATCGTCTTCCTCGGAGCGGGCGCCATCCTCGGCCGCACGCTGGTGAGCGACCCCGCCTCGACGGCGACCAGCCTGCGTCCCGTCGTGGAGCTCACCCTCGTCCTCGTCCTCTTCGCCGACGCCGCGCGGGTCCGCCCCCAGGACCTCAGGGTCGAACTGGCGAACATCGCGCGACTCCTCGGCATCGGGCTGCCCCTGACGATCCTCGCCGGCTGGGGCCTGGCCGCCTGGCTCCTGCCCGGACTCGGCCCGTGGCCGGCGCTCCTCGTCGCCGCGGCGCTCGCGCCCACCGACGCCGCACTCGGGATCCCCGTGGTCACGAACCCGCGCGTCCCGGCCCGGGTCCGGCGCCTCATCACGGTCGAGAGCGGGCTCAACGACGGGATCGCCACGCCGGTCGTCCTCGTCGCCATCGCGGGAGCCGCGTCGGCGGAGGGGCTGGCCGACGCCGGTGGGCTGGGCGAGGCCCTGCTCGAGATCGTCGTCGGGGCGCTCGTCGGGAGCGCGGTCGGCGTCGCCGGAGGCTGGATCCTGCGGCGGGCCCGGCAGGCCGGGTGGGTGGCCGAGGACTTCGCCGGGATCGCGGTCCTGTCCCTCTCCGTCGCCGCCTACACCGCTGCCGTCACCCTCGGCGGCAACGGCTTCATCGCCGCCTTCATCGGCGGCCTCGCGTTCGGGGCGGTGGCCGGGAGGCGCGGCCTGGCCGAGCTCGTCCTCGTCGAACAGGTGAGCGGGCTCGCCTCGTTGCTCGTCTGGCTCGTCTTCGGTGCGATCGGGGTCTCGGCGGCGCTCTCGCACACGAGCCTCGCCACCCTCTGCTACGCCGTGCTCAGCCTCACGGCCGTCCGCATGGTCCCCGTCGCGCTGGCCTGCGTCGGGAGCGGCCTCGGCCGTGACACGGTCCTCTTCGTCGGGTGGTTCGGGCCGCGCGGACTCGCCTCGCTCGTCTTCGCCCTCATCGCCTTCGAGGAGCTCGGCCCCGACGCCCAGCAGCCCCTCGCCGTCATCCTGCTCACCGTCGTGCTCAGCGTCATCGTCCACGGCCTCTCTGCGGCCCCGCTCGCCGACCGCTTCGGCCGCGCCTCCGCCCGGGCCGGCGATCGCCGGGCACCGGCAGCGCCGGGCGCGGCCGAGCCCGGAGACCTGCCCGTCCGCGGGCTGCCCCGCCGGGCTCCCAGGCGGACCCGTCCATCGGCCGCGCCACCGGGCGCGAAGCGCACCGGTTGATGCTGCGGGGCACGAACCCGGCAGGGCGCGCAGTCCCGGCCCGGCGGCATACGGCCCCTAGAGTTGGTCCATGGCTGCGGCGTCGAGCAAGGCCCCGTCCGTCGAGCTCGAGGTGGGCGACCGCACGGTGCGCCTCTCGAGCCCCGACCGCGTCTACTTCTCCGAGCGCGGCGAGACCAAGCTCGACCTCGCGCAGTACTACCTCTCCGTCGGGCCCGGGATCGTCAACGCCCTGCGCGAGCGGCCGTGCATGCTCCACCGGTTCCCCAAGGGCGTCGACGGGCCGAAGGTCCACCAGAAGCGGCTGCCCGCCGGCGCGCCCCCCTGGGTCGAGACGGTGCGCCTGCACTTCCCGCGCTACGGGCTGCACGCCGACGAGCTCTGCGTCACCGAGCTCGCGAGCGTCATCTGGGCGGTGCAGATGTCGACCGTCGAGTTCCACCCCTGGAACTCCCGCCGCGCCGACACCGAGAAGCCCGACGAGTGGCGGATCGACCTCGACCCCATGCCCGAGTGCCCCTTCGACCGCGTGCGCCGGGCCGCGCTGACGACACGAGAGATCCTCGACGAGCTGGGCGCGGTCGGCTGGCCGAAGACGTCCGGGGGATCGGGCCTGCACGTCTACGTCCGGGTCAAGCCGGAGTGGGGATTCCAGGACGTGCGCCGGGCCGCGCTGGCCTTCGCCCGCGAGGTCGAGCGCCGGCTCCCCGACGACGTGACGACGACGTGGTGGCGCCGCGACCGGTCGCCGTCCGACCTCTTCGTCGACTACAACCAGAACGCCCGCGACCACACGATTGCCGCCGCCTACAGCGTCCGCGGCAACCCCCGCGGCACCGTCTCGGCCCCGATCACGTGGGACGAGGTCAGCGACGTCGAGCCGCAGGACCTCACCATCGCGACGATGCCCGACCGGTTCGCCCGCCTCGGGGACCTCCACGCGGGGATCGACGACGCCGTCTTCGACCTGGCGCCCCTTCTCGAGTGGGCCGAGCGCGACGAGCACGAGGGCGCCGTCGTGCCGCCCGAGTCGGAGGCCGACGCCTCCGCGTGACCGGAGGTCCAGGGTCCGTGGCGTCGCCCGACCGTATGCCGTCGAGCCAGGTGTGCGACGATGCGAGCCACCCCGACCTCGGCGTCCGACGACGCCGACGAGCCCCACCCAGGAGGAACCCATGGCCGTTCTCGGCGACTTCACGGCAACGACGCTCACCGGCGAGGAGCAGGCCCTCTCCGCCTATGCAGGCGACGTCGTCCTCGTCGTCAACACGGCGAGCGAGTGCGGCTTCACGCCGCAGTACGCCGGGCTCGAGGAGCTGTGGCGGACCTACCGAGACCGGGGCTTCACCGTCCTCGGCTTCCCGTGCAACCAGTTCGGCGCCCAGGAGCCGGGCACCGCTGACCAGATCAGCGCCTTCTGCTCCGCGAAGTACGACGTGACGTTCCCGATGTTCGACAAGGTCGACGTCAACGGCGACGACGCGCACCCTCTCTGGGAGTGGCTGAAGAGCGAGAAGGGCGGCGTCCTCGGCTCGAGGATCAAGTGGAACTTCACGAAGTTCCTCATCGGGCGCGACGGCGCGGTCATCGAGCGCTACGCCCCGAACGTCGAGCCGGCCGACATCGCCACCGACATCGAGAAGGCCCTCACCGACTGAGCGCGGTCGGAGGGGGCGGGCTCGTGCGAGTGGCCGTCCCACCTAGGATCAGGCCGTGGACCATGCCCGCTTCGCCGACCGGCAGGCCCGCGGAGTCATCGACGTGCGCCGCGGGCGCGACGCCCTCTCCGCGATCTCGGAGTCGGGGTTCTGGGCCGTCGTCGCGACGTTCGAAGGCGCGGTCACGGCCGTCCGGTTCGCCGACGTCGAGCCGCTCCCCTTGGTCCCCGGAGATCCAGTGCTGCTCGAGGGGGTCGACTGGGACCCGCTCGACCGCCACTGGCACAGCTCGCTCGACCGGGCGGCATACGTCTCGGCCGTCGAGGAGATCCGGCGGCGCATCGCCGCGGGGGCGGTCTACCAGGTCAACGTGTGCCGGGTCCTTCGCCACGAGCTCGACGCCGGCGCGGACCTCGACGGGCTCGACGCCCTGTTGCGACGAGGCAACCCCGCGCCCCACGCGGCGCGGATCCGATGCCGCGAAGGCGGGCTCGACGTCGTCGGCGCGTCACCGGAGCTCTACCTGTCCCGTCGCGACGGACGCCTCGTGACGAAGCCGATCAAGGGCACCGCTCCGACGGCCGAGCAGATGCTGCCCAAGGACCACGCCGAGAACGTCATGATCGTCGACCTCATGCGCAACGACATCTCGGCGGTCTGTGAGCCGGGCAGCGTGCGGGTCGACGAGCTGTGCGCCATCGAGGAGCACCCCGGCCTGGTCCACCTCGTGTCGACCGTCAGCGGGACGCTTCGCGAACGCGTCGGCTGGGACGCGATCTTCGACGCGGCCTTCCCTCCGGGGTCCGTGTCCGGAGCCCCGAAGTCGAGCGCGCTGCGGACGATCCACGATCTCGAGGTCGGTGAGCGGGGGCCGTACTGCGGCGCGATCGGGTGGGTCGACGCCGATCGCGGCGAAGCCGACCTGTCGGTGGGCATCCGGACCTTCTGGGCCGAGCACGATGAGGAAGGCCGGCGGTGGTTGCGCTTCGGCACGGGAGCCGGCATCACGTGGGCCTCCGACCCGGCGGGGGAGTGGGCCGAGACCGAGCTCAAGGCGTCCCGGCTCATCGGGCTCGCCGCCGGCACTGTGACACCATGACCACCCGGTTCGTCGCCGGACCCCAAGCTGCACGAAAGAGGCACCAGCAGGCATGAGCGAGATCACCCCCCGCGTCTGGGTCGACGGGGCCCTCGTCGGACCCACCGCGCCCGCCATCTCGGCGCTCGACCACGCGGTCACGGTCGGGGACGGCGTCTTCGAGACGGCCAAGATCATCCACGGTCGCCCCTTCGCCCTGAGCCGGCACCATCGCCGGCTCGAGCGCTCGGCTGCCGGGCTCGGCCTGCCCCCGCTCGACCTCGACCACCTCGGCCAGGGGATCGCCGCCGTCCTCGACGGCCCCACGATCGACTTCGGGCGGCTGCGCTACAGCGTCACGGGAGGCGTCGGCCCGCTCGGCTCGGACCGCCACGACGCCTCCCTCTCCTACATCGTCCTGGCCGCGCCGCAGCCCCTGCCGCCCGCGTCCGGGACTCTCACCGTGGTGCCCTGGACACGCAACGAGCGCTCGGCGGTGGCCGGTCTCAAGACCACGTCGTATGCCGAGAACGTCGTCGCGCTCGCCCGAGCCAAGCAGGTCGGCGCGATCGAGGCCGTCTTCGGCAACACGCGCGGCGAGCTCTGCGAGTGCACCGGCAGCAACGTCTTCGTCGTCGTCGACGGCGTGGTGCTCACCCCGCCCGCGGACTCCGGCCTGCTGCCCGGGATCACGCGGGAGCTCGTCCTCGAGTGGGGTCGGGCCGCCGGCGTCGAGATCCGCGAGGAGGCGCTGCCGCTCGACGTCATCACCCGGGCCGACGAGGTGTTCATCACGAGCTCGACGAAGGATGTCCTGCCCATCAGCGCGGTCGACGATCACGTCCTCCCGTCCGAGCGGCCGGTCACGGCCATGCTCCAGGAGGTCTTCCACACCAACGCAGCGCGGGATCTCGACCCGTGAGCCCGCGCTCGGGGGAGTGCGACGCCGGCAGGAGGGGCGGCGAGGTCGACTACTCGGATCCCGACGTCCTGCTCGACGCCGACGAGGACCGGTGGGCCTGGCGTGCCCGGCTGCGCCGCAACCGGGTCACGGCCGTCGTCTGGCGGGCCGCCATCGGCCTGGTCGGGACGCTCGTCACCGTCGTCGGGTTGATCATGGTGCCGGCGCCGGGGCCCGGCTGGCTCGTCGTCTTCCTCGGCCTGCTCATCCTCGCGAGCGAGTTCGAGTTCGCCCAGCGGTGGCTCGACTTCGCCCGCCACCACGTCGCCCGGTGGAACGACTGGATCATGGCCCAGGCGCTGTGGATGCGTGGCCTCGTGGCCCTCGGCACGCTGCTCTGCCTCTGGGCCGTGGTCTGGGCCTACCTCGCCTGGCAGGGGGTCCCTGCGTTCCTCCCGCAGTGGGCCGAGGAGCTTCTCGGGCGCCTCCCGGGCATCGACTGACCAGGGGTTCTCGGGGTCTTAATGAGCAGGACGCGGCTGCGGCGTCCACCCGGGGACGACACGCTCGGGGGCGATTACCGCGTTCGCGCGGGGGGCGCTATTGTTTCCCTCCGTCGCCCGCTTCATCTCGTCGCCGGCGCCCGGACGTGTAGCTCAGTTGGTTAGAGCGTTCGCTTCACACGCGAGAGGTCAGGGGTTCGAGTCCCTTCACGTCCACGAGATCACGAAGGCCCCCCCTGCGGAGACGCAGACCGGGGGCCTTCGTCGGCCCTGATCCGTGGTGTCTCACAGGAGGGGCTGGGACGGAACGTTGTACGGCGTGATGATGTTGATCTGGGACGGGATCGACTCGATCGGCCCGTCGAGCGCCCCGCTGGCTTGCATGATCACGCGGCACGCACGGCGCATGTCATGGCGCAGGTCGTGGTGAAGGACCGCGGTGATCTTCCGGTCCTGGATCAGCGACAGGTTGTCTCGGTCGAGATCGTGCGCGATGAACACTCGGCACGGCCTGCCCATGAGCTCGAACGCCTCGAGGATGGCCTTGTTGCCTCCACCGATGGAGTACACCGCGGTGATCCCGGGATGGTCGCGGAGAAGTGAGATGGTCTGGTCGCGGACGGCCGTGTCGATGCCGTCCGTATCGGTGGCCTCGATCAGGGTGCGTCCACCTGCTCGCTCGCGCATCGTGGCTCGGAAGCCCATCTCGCGCTCCTCCTCACCGCGAAACGCGCTCCGGCTCAAGGCCATCAGGACGGCGTCGTCGCCTGCGGTGAGCCACTGGTCGATGAGGTAGGCCGCGGTCGCGCCGGCGGCCCGGTTGTCCATGCCCACATACGCAACCCTCGGGCTCAAGGGGATGTCGGTGACCAGCGTGACCACCGGAATCCCACTGTCGTGCAGCCGTCCGATCGCGTCACTGATCTCGGGCTCGTCGGGTGCCTTGAGAATGACCCCCATCGAGCCACGGCGGCGAATGTCGTCGAGCGTCCTCACGAGCTCGCCCGGCTGTGCCGTCTCCCGGAAGTCGAACCTCGATCTCACGACTGCCGGCCGCAGCATGGGCAGCTCGAGCTCCAGGGCGGACCGGACGGCAGAGGAGAACCGGTCGGGAGTCTGCATGACGAGGTCGACGAGGAACGTCCGCCCGCTGAGACGCAGCTGGCTGCGCTGCCTGTCGAGATCGGCGATCGCCTGGGCGACGTTTGCGGCGGTGCTGGGCCGCACCCCGGGTCGCTTGTTCAGCACGCGGTCGACCGTCGCCTCGCTCAGTCCGGACTGACGAGCGATCTCACGGATCGGATACGGGTGAGGCATCTGCCCATTCTGATGGATTGCTGATGGCTCTGCAAGATTGCCCACGTGAGGAAGCTTGGCTGGCTGGAGCGATTCCGCGCAGGTTCCGCGCGGTGCAGTCGGCCGCGCGTGGCGGGAGATATGGATCTTGTCCGTGATGGGTTTTTGATGGATCCGTTTGCTTGACCCTTTGGACTCGTGACCGTCACGCTGAGGGGAACAGACCGCAGGTTGCGCGAGTGAACCCCCGCGGTCCGACATCAGTGTCGATGGACGGAGCTCAACGTGGAGATGTTGGTCGGTGGCCAGTGGGTCGGGGCCGTTTCGGGGCGTCGTGAGGATGTGACCTCGCCCTTCGACGGGGCGGTCGTCGGCTCGGTGTGCGTGGCGGGGCGCGACGATGTGGAGGTCGCTCTCGCCGCGGCCACCGAGGGGGCCCGGGTCTGGCGGCGAACCCCAGCCCACCAGCGGATGCGGATCCTGCTGGAGGCGGCCGCGCTGGCGGACGAGCGGGCAGAGCTAATCGCGCAGACCATCAGCGCAGAGGCCGGCAAGGCCATCACGGAAGCCCGTGGCGAGGCGTCCCGGTCCGGTGAGCTGATCCGGCTGGCGGCGTTCGAGGGAACGCAGCTCTACGGCGACTCGCTGCCGCTCGACGCCAACCCCGGGACGGGCTTCGACAAGGTCGGCTTCACGGTCCGCCAGCCGGTCGGTGTGGTGGTGGCCATCACGCCGTTCAACTACCCCTCACTCCTGGTGCTCCACAAGGTCGCACCGGCGCTGGCCGCAGGCAATGCAGTGGTGCTCAAACCGGCTCGCACCACACCGTTGACCGCCCTCGCGCTCGCCGCGTGCTTCGTCGACGCGGGCCTCCCAGAGGGGGTCCTGTCGGTCCTGACCGGCCCTGGCGGGGAACTCGGCGACGCACTCGTGGCCGACCCTCGCGTGAACAAGGTCTCGTTCACCGGCTCGACCCTCACCGGCACCCGCATCACCCAGAGGGCCGGGGTGAAGAGGCTGTCGCTCGAGCTGGGCGCGTCCTGCCCCGTGGTCGTGCTGCCCGACGCGGACATCGAGGCTGCGGCGCGGGCCGTCGCTCTCGGAGGTTTCGTGAACGCAGGACAGGTGTGCATCTCGGTGCAACGGGTGATCACCCACCCAAAGATCGCCGGTGACTTCCTCGACGCCCTCGTGCCTCGGGTGCAGAAGATCGGCACCGGGGACCCCGGTTCGGTCGATACGACCATGGGCACCCTGATCACCGAGCAGGAGGCGGAGCGGGTCGAGCGGTCGATCCGCGCGGCTGTCCAGGACGGCGCCACGGTGCTGACGGGTGGGGAACGGGATGGCGCCATCATCTCGCCGGCCGTGGTCTCCGATGTCGACCCTCGGTCACCATTCAGCCAGGACGAGCTCTTCGGACCCGCCGTCGCCGTATCCACCGCGGTGGACTGGCAGGCCGCGATCGCGCAGGCCAACGGGACGGCATACGGACTCGGCGCCGGGATCTTCACCTCGGACGTCTCGGGTGCGGTGCGGGCCATCCGTGAGCTCGACGCCGGCACCATCCACATCAACTGGACCCCGCTGTGGCGCGCCGACCTCATGCCCTACGGCGGTCTGAAGGGCAGCGGGATCGGCAAGGAGGGCCCGCGGAGCGCGGTCGCCGAGATGACCGATGTGAAGACCGTCATCCTGCACGGCCGGCCCTGGTAGAGCCCGGCCCCCTCCCGTTCTCCCTTGACCTCATTCCTTCCCCCAGAAAGAGCCCGGACGATGACCACGACGCCCACCATTCGACTGACCGTCGCCCAGGCGGTGGTGACCTACCTGTCCCGTCAGCACTCCGTCGCCGACGGGGAACGCCGCAGGCTGATCCCTGCCACCCTGGGCATCTTCGGGCACGGCAACGTCGCCGGTCTGGGCCAGGCCCTCGACCAGCTGAGTGAGACGATGCCCTTCGTCCAGGGTCGCAACGAGCAGGCGCTGGTCCATGCGGCGGTCGGCTTCGCCAAGCACTCGCGACGTCGGGCGACCCTCGCCGTGACCGCCTCGATCGGCCCCGGTGCGATGAACATGGTCACCGGCGCCGCGCTGGCGACGGTCAACCGGCTGCCCGTCCTCCTCCTGCCGGGCGACACCTACGCCACCCGCCACCAGGGCCCGGTCCTGCAGCAGCTGCAGCACCCCATCGATGCCGACCTGACCGTGAACGACGCCTTCCGGCCGGTCAGCCGGTTCTTCGACCGGATCACCCGCCCCGAGCAGCTGCTCACCGCGCTGCCGGCGGCAATACGGACCCTCGTCGACCCGGTCGAGACCGGTGCCGTCGTGCTGTCCCTGCCGCAGGACGTCCAGTCGCACGCCTACGACTTCCCCGCCGAGTTCTTCGCCGAGCGTGACTGGGTGATCCGCCGGCCCGCTCCCGACGCCGACGAGGTCGAGGCCGTCGCAGCACTTCTCGCCGGCGCCAAGCGGCCGATCATCATCGCCGGGGGCGGCGTGATCTACTCGGACGCCACCGGCGAGCTCGAGGTGCTCGCCGCCGCCATCGGGGCGCCCGTCGCGGAGACCTTCGGCGGCAAGGGAGCCGTGCAGACCCGTGCTTGGTGGCAGGTCGGCGGCATCGGCCTCGAAGGCACCCCGGCCACCAACACGCTGGCCAACGAGGCCGACGTCGTGCTCACGGTGGGCTCGCGGCTGACCGACTTCGCCACCGGGTCGCACTCGATCTTCGCCAACCCCGACGTGCGGTTCGCCAGCATCAACGTCAACGTGCACGACGCAGACCGGTTGGGCGCCCTCGGCGTCATCGGCGATGCCAAGCGCAGCCTGGCCGCGCTCGCCGAGGCGGTCTCCGAGCGCGGCAAGAGCCCCGAGCCGGCGTGGAGGAACCGGGTCGAGGAGCTCGCCGACGCCTGGGCGATCGAGCGGTCGGATGCGCTCGACCCGGACCAGCTCTTCGACAAGTCCGCGGTCTCGGCCGACTCCGACGTCGTCACCACCACCGACGCGGTTCTCACCCAGGGACAGGTCATCGGCATCCTGCAGGAGCAGGCCCGCGCGGGCGACGTCATCGTCGCTGCGGCCGGCGGTCCTCCCGGTGACCTGCAGAAGGTGTGGGATGCCACGGACGGGCGGACCTGCCACCTGGAGTTCGGCTTCTCGTGCATGGGGTTCGAGATCCCGGCCGCGATGGGGATCCGGATGGCGCACCGCGACCCATCGGCCCGCGTGACGGCGCTCCTCGGCGACGGGACCTTCCTGATGGCACCCACCGAGCTGGTCACGGCCGCGCAGGAGGGCCTGCCCATCACCGTGGTGATCCCCGAGAACCACGGCTACCAGGTGATCCACCGCCTCCAGATGTTCCGCAGCGGCCGGGAGTTCGGCAACGAGTTCCGCTACCGCACCGAGCCGCTCGAGCTCGCGGACGCCACGGAGGTCGAGAAGGCGGCGCGCCTGGGCGGCGAGTACCTGTCCGTCGACCTCGTTCAGATCGCGTCCGGGCTAGGGGCGAAGGCCCGGCGCGCCACCACCGCGGCCGAGCTGCGCGGCGCACTCGACGAGACCCGCGGGCACCGAGGAACCGTCATCATCGTCGTACCGGTGATCCCGCATGCTGACCTCCCCCCGGCGGGGGTGTGGTGGGACGTCGCCCCGGCGGAGGTCTCCGAGGTCCCGACAGTGCCCGCGCTCCGCGCGGAGTACGAGCAGGACCGTCAGACCCAGCGGTGGTTCGGATGACCGCCGACGCCTCCGGCCCGCTCAACCACGGAGCCCTGGCCCGGGCGGTCCGCAACGGGCAGGCCACGGTGGGAACCTTCCTGGGCACTGCCTCCGCCGTCACCGCCGAGGTGTGCGCCGCTGCCGGGTTCGACTGGCTGCTGCTCGATCTGGAGCACGGTGCCGGCGGCGAGGAGCAGGTCCGCGACGTCGTCCCGGTGGCCGGCGCCTACGGGGTGCCGACCGTGGTCCGGGTCGAGACCGATGCCAGGATCCGGATGGGTCGTGTGCTCGACAACGGGGCTGCGGGGATCATGCTGCCCCGGATGGACGATGCGCGTCAGGTCGGCGACGCCATGACCCACCTCCGGTTTCCTCCGCGGGGGGACCGCGGCGTCGCGACCTACAACCGGGCCTGCCGGTTCGGGCTCGACCCGGGCGCCCTGGACCGTGCCGACGAGGAGATCCTCGTCGTCGTCCAGATCGAGTCCGCAGCCGCGGTTGCCGCGGCCGACGAGATCGCCGCCATCGACGGTGTCGACGTGTTGTTCATCGGCCCCCGGGACCTCAGCCACGACCTCGGTGTCCCCGGCGACACCAGCGCCCCAGCCTTCGTCGAAGCGCTCCAGGCGGTTCTCTCCGCGGCCCAACGGCACGGCAAGGCCTGCGGCCTGCTCGTCAACGACGGGGCCGCCGCGGCTCAGCGTCTCGACCAGGGCTGGACCTTCGTGGCGATCGGCTCCGACTCGACGCTGCTCGCGGCTGCGTCCCGATCGGCGCTGCACCTCGCCGGGCGGCGCGACCGCGACTGAGGCGGGCCGCCCGACGGCCGGCTCACCCCCTCATCTACTTCCCTTCTCCTCAGAAAGCGACATCGACATGGCTGGACACATCACCGACAAGGGCATCACCGAGCTGGGAGTGGGACTGATCAGCGTCGGCTGGATGGGCAAGCTGCACAGCCGTGCTTATCAGGCCGTTCCCGTGGTCTACCCGGAGCTCAACATCCGGCCCCGGCTGGTGCACGCCGCGGACACGGCGCCCGATCGGGTCGAGTACGCCCGCAACGTCCTCGGCTACGCGAAGGGCACCACCGACTACCGGGACGTGCTCGCGGACCCCGAGGTCGACGTCGTCTCGATCTGCGCGCCGAACCTGCTGCACCGCGAGATCGGCGTCGCCGCGGCCGAGGCCGGCAAGTCGTTCTGGATCGAGAAGCCCGTCGGTCGGGATGCCGTCGACACCGCCGCCGTCGCCGCTGCCGCGGCCGCAGCGGGTGTCACGACCTCGATCGGCTACAACTACCGGCACGCCCCCGCGGTCGAACGCATCCGTGAGCTCATCGCGAACGGCGAGCTGGGACGGATCACGAACGTTCGCGCCGTCTTCTTCAACGGCTACGCCTCCGAGCCCAACGGGGCGCTGTCCTGGCGTTTCAAGAAGGACCTCGCGGGCAGCGGCGCGCTGGGGGACCTGCTCAGCCATGTCGTAGATCTGATGCAGTACGTCGTCGGCCCGATCAGTGACGTCAACGGGCTGCTCTCCACCGTGCACCGGCAGAGACCCATCCTGCCGATGGGCCAGGCCACCCACTTCGCCGTGATCGAGGACGGCGAGCTCGGCGAGGTGGAGAACGACGACTATGCAGCCGCTCTCGTCCGCTTCGCCGCGGACTCACCCGCAGCCGGCGCCGTCGGCACCCTGGAGGCGTCGAGAGTCATCGTCGGGCCCCAGTGCGGGCTGGGGTTCGAGGTGTACGGCACCGAGGGCTCAGCGTCGTGGAACTTCGAGCAGATGAACGAGCTCAAGCTGGCCCTCGGACGCACCGGTCCCAACCAGGGCTACACCACCATCCTGGGCAACGCGTCCCAGGGCGAGTACGCGGCGTTCCAACCGGGGCCGGGCAACAGCCTGGGCTACGACGACCTCAAGGTGGTCGAGGCCAAGAAGTTCCTCGTCGCCGTCACCGGGGGCGAGCAGCGCAACTCGACCATCGAGGAGGCCCTCGCCGACGCCGAGGTCATCGCCGCTGCGGCAGCGTCGGCGGTCGACGGGCAGTGGCACCACGTCCCGACGGTCCCGGGCGCCACCTTCGGTCACCGACGCGAGACGGTCGGCAGCAATGCCTGAGACCGCGGAGCTGCCGGTCGTCGTCGGCCTCGGACGAGTCGACCCGCACCTCGTGACCCCGGTACTCGGTGGCCAGTGCCGGTTCGTTCCGGAGCCGACCGGCACGGACCTGGCGCAGGCAGAGGGCGCCATCGCCCGCGCGGATGCGCGCGTGGACGCCGAGCTGCTGGACCGTATGCCGCGTCTTCGGGTCGTCGCGCGCACCGGGGTGGGCGTCGAGCGAGTGGACCTCGCCGCGGCCACGGCCAGGGGCATCGCGGTCGTGGTCACGCCGGGCGCCGGGACCACGGCGGTCGCCGAGGGTGCGATCGCCATGGCGATGCATCTCGTGAAGCGGTTCGGGCGGCTCACCACCCTCGTCAGATCCGGCCGCTGGTCGGAGCGCGACTCCGTTCCGGTGGGGGACCTCGCCGGGTCGGTGCTCGGTGTGGTCGGCTACGGCCGCATCGGGCGGCGGGCCGCGACCCTCGGCGCCGCCCTGGGCATGACGGTTCTGGCCTACGACCCCGTCAGTGAGCCACCGGCCGATGTCCGCTGTGCGGACCTGAACGACCTCGTGAGCCGCAGCGACGTCATCACGCTGCACCTCCCGCTGCTCGAGTCCACCCGTCACCTCGTCGGATCCCAGCTGCTCCGTCACGTCAAGACGGGAGCCGTGCTGGTCAACTGCAGCCGCGGCGCGCTCACCGATCTCGACGCGGTCCACGCTGCACTGCAGGACGGGCGGCTCGGCGGCGTCGGCCTCGACGTCTTCGACCCTGAGCCCCCGCAGCACCACCCGCTCTTCGACCACCCCGACGTCGTCCTCACCCCCCACCTGATGGGGCTGAGCCGGAAGGCCAGCGCAGCCACGTTCGTCGAGGCGGCGCAAGGAGTCCTCGACGTGCTGACCGGCCACCAGCCGGCCGCGGTGGCCAATCCGGGTTGGGAACCGGCGGCAGACGCGGCGACCACCCCCGTGGAGTCGACATGAAGGACCTGCTGACAGGCAAGGTGCTGCTGATCAGTGGCGGCACCCAGGGTCTCGGCGCCGGCATCGCACGGGCCGCCGCTCGGGAAGGTGCCCGCCTAGTGCTGGCCGGCCGCAACACCGAACGCGGTGAGCAGGTCGCTGCTGAGCTCCGGAGCACCGGGGCCGACGCCGTCTTCGTTCGCGCCGACATCGGCGATGTGCCGCAGGCGCGGGCCGCGGTCGTGGCGACGGTCGAGCGACACGGGCGGATCGACTGCCTCGTCAACGCGGCCGGACTGACGACCCGGGGCACCATTCTCGACACGACGCCAGAGCTGTTCGACCAGCACATCGCGGTGAATCTCAGGGCTCCCTTCTTCCTCATGCAGGCAGCGATCGCCGACATGGTGCGGCGGGGCGAACCCGGCACCATCGTCAACGTCATCTCCATCGACTCACACGGTGGACAGGCATTCCTCGCGCCGTACGTTGCGGCGAAGGCAGGACTGGCGGGGTTGACGAAGAACGCTGCCCACGCCCACCGCTGGGACCGCATCAGGATCAACGGCCTGAACATGGGGTGGTCGGCCACCGACGGCGAGGACGTCACCCAACGGCATGCGCACGATGCCGGCCCGGACTGGCAGCGGGAAGCGGCTGCCCGCCTGCCGATGGGCAAGCTCGGGCAGGTCGACGAGATCGCGGACTTCGTGGTCTTCCTGCTCTCCGAACGGAGCGGCGTCGTCACCGGCTCGGTCATCGACTGGGACCAGAACGTCATCGGCGGCCTCGGGTGACCGGGCTCGTCATCATCGTCAACCTCCAACTCGCATCGAGGAGAGAACCATGCGCCTTGGCTTGATCGGTCTCGGCAGGATCGGCTCGTTTCACGCCGACACCCTGTCCCGGCTTCCCGCCGTCGACTCCCTGGTCGTCACCGACGTCGTTCCCGAAACCACGAAGGCCGTCGCGGAACGGGTCGGTGCGGCGGTGGCCGACTCTCCGGAGGCCCTGATCCGTGGCGGGGTCGATGCCATCGTCATCGCTGCGGCCACCAACGCGCACACCGAGCTGATCAGGGCCGGGGTGGACGCCGGCATACCCGTGTTCTGCGAGAAGCCGCTGTCGGGCGACCTCTCGGAGGCCGCCGCGATCGCCCGGTACGTCAACGACAGCGGCATACCGGTGCAGGTCGGCTACCCACGCCGCTTCGACCCCGCCTTCAGTGCGGCTCGGGCGGCAGTGGAGTCCGGCGAGCTCGGATGGGTCCACACCGTGAGGTCCACCACCCTCGACCCCGCGCCAGCCCCGCGGGGGTACATCGAGACGTCCGGTGGGATTTTCCGCGACTGCAGCGTGCACGACTTCGACACCGTCCGCTGGGTCACCGGTCGCGAGGTCGTCGAGGTCTATGCCACCGGCAGCGCCAAGGGTGACGCCTTCTTCGCCGAGTTCGGCGACGTCGCCACGGCGGCCACGGTCCTGACCTTCGACGACGGTGCCACCGCGGTCGTGTCCAACACGCGCTACAACCCGCGCGGCTACGACGTCCGGCTGGAGCTGCACGGCACCGGCGACAGCGTCGCCGCCGGCTGGAGCGATGCCACGCCGCTTCGCAACCTCGAACCCGATGCCACCTGGCCCGCCGGGCCGCCGGCCACCTTCTTCATGGACCGGCTGGCCAGTGCCTTCCACGCCGAGCTCGACGCGTTCACCGCGGTCGTCGCCGGGCAACGGACGTCACCGTGCACCGTCGACGATGCCCTGGCCGTTGCCGTCATCGCAGAAGCCGCCACCCTCTCCCTCCAACAGCACCGCCCGGTGCAGATCAACGAGGTCCGACCGTCATGACCGATCCCAACCTGCACGCAGGTGCTCCTGCATCCGAAGCCGCCCTGAGCAGGATCGCCGGCGCACCCATCTCCTGGGGAGTCTGCGAGGTCCCGAACTGGGGCTATCAGCTCACCCCGGAGCGCGTGCTCGCCGAGATGCACGACGTCGGGCTCGCTGCGACCGAGCTCGGCCCCGAGGGGTTCCTTCCGAGCGATCCGCAGGAGATGGCCGCCGTGCTCGAGAGCCATCACCTGACCGCGGTGGGGGGCTTCACCCCCCTCCTGATGCACCAGGAGGGCCACGACCCACTCCCCGAGATCAGTCGGATCCTCACGGGCTACGACGCCACCGGCGCCGAGGTCCTCGTGCTCTCCGCGGTGTCCGGACTCGACGGCTACGACGCGCGGCCCATCCTCGATGATGCCGGCTGGACGCGGCTGCTGGACAACCTCGACCGCATCGCGCACCTGGCCGCTGAGCACGGTGTGCGGGCGGTGCTGCACCCGCACGTGGGCACGATGATCGAGTCCGGTCCCGAGGTGGAGCGGGTGCTCGAGGGATCCTCCATCGCCCTGTGCCTCGATACCGGTCACCTGCTGATCGGCGGGACCGATCCGGCCGAGCTGACCCGTCAGTCAGCGGACCGCATCGCACACACCCACCTCAAGGACGTGGACAGCACCATCGCGGACAAGGTGCGCGCCGGCCGCCTCACCTATACCGAAGGCGTCGTGAGAGGGATGTACCGCCCGCTGGGCACCGGGGACGTCGACATCGCAGCCATCGTCAACACCCTTCAGGGCGCCGGTTACACCGGGTGGTACACGCTCGAACAGGACACCATCCTCACCGAGGAGCCGCGCGGCGAGGGCCCCGTGCACGACGTCCGCATCAGTGCCGACCACGTTCGCGACGTGCTCAACGCCTCGTCGACTCCGATGCCGCGGTGAGCGGCATGGAACCGCTGAGGCTGGGCATCCTCGGAGCCGCCCGCATCACCGACCTCGCCGTCGTCAAGCCGGCCGCGATCACCGGTGCCCGACTGGTGGCGGTCGCTGCGCGCGACCCCGCGCGCGCCGCGGCCTACGCCGAGGCCCACGGCATCGAGAGAGTCCACGAGTCCTACCTCGACGTCATCAACGATCCCGAAGTCGAGGCGGTCTACAACCCACTGGCCAACAGCCTGCACGCGCCGTGGAACAAGGCCGCCCTTGCCGCAGGGAAGCACGTCTTCACGGAGAAGCCCTCTGCCAGCAACGCCGCCGAGGCCGAGGAGGTCGCGGCGGTGGCGAGCAGATCCGATCGCCAGTTCTTCGAAGGCTTCCATTACCTCTGGCACCCGCTCGTCGCGCGACTGCACGCCATCCTCGCCAGCGGCGAGCTCGGTGAGCTGCGGCACGTCGAGACCGTCATGGACATGCCGGCGCCGGCCGACAGCGATCCGCGATGGTCACTGGAGCTCGCAGGTGGTGCCCTCATGGACCTCGGCTGCTACAGCCTGCACTCGTTGCGCATGCTCGCCCCGTTCGTGGGCGGCGAGCCGGCCCTGGTCAGCGCGACCGGCGGCGAACGGCAGGGGCACCCCGGGGTCGACGAGTGGCTCACCGCCGAGCTGCGGTTCCCGAACGGCGTCACCGGAACCGCGGGGTGCAACATGGCCAGCGACCACCACCAGATGAGCCATCGCCTGATCGGCACCGCGGGGGAGGCGGTGATCGCCGACTTCGTCAATCCGCACAACGACGACCGGCTCATCGTCACGACGAGCAAGGGCAGCCGCACCGAGCACCTCGGCACCCGATCGTCCTACACCTACCAGCTCGAGGCCTTCACGACCGCGGTTCGCACGGGCGTGCCCGCCCCCACGGACGCGGCCGATGCGGTCAGGACGATGCGCCTGATCGACCAGTGCTACGAAGCGGTCGGTCTGCAGCCGCGGCCGGCCCACGCGGCCTTGGAGGGTGGTCTCCGATGAGCGCGTCGACGCATCCCACTCGCGACAGCGTGAGGTCGCACGGGGGTCCCAGCGACACCTCCGACGAGCTGCTCGCCACCTGCTGGACGACCGCAGGCGACGCCGCGTCGGACCGACCGGACCTGCGCAGCCCGCTGACCCTTCGCGACCGCATCGAGGCCGCCTCGAGGGCTGGCTTCCGAGGCTTCGGCCTGCTGTCCGACGACCTGCCCGCCGCCGTGGCGGCCTACGGGCTGGCCGGAATCCGCACCATGCTCTCCGACAACGGCATGGTGCACCTCGAGCTCGAGGGAATCCCGTACTGGTGGGACGCCGGAGCCCACCGTCAGGAGTCCGACCGGGTCCGCCACGATCTGCTCGCTGCGGCCGAGGCGCTCGGCGCCAGGCACATCAAGGTCACGCCAGACGGCGACGACGGCCCGTGGGACCCGGGCCTCTGGGCCGCGAGGTTCGCTGAGCTCGCGGCCCAGGCCGAGGGGGTCGGCACGAGGCTCGGGATCGAGTTCTTCCCCTGGTCGAACATCAAGACGCTGCACGACGGGCTGCGGCTCGTCGAGGACGCCGGACACGAGTCGGGGGGCGTGGTCATCGATACCTGGCACATCGCCCGGGGACACACGCCACCCTCTGATCTCGCGACCGTGCCGCTGCACCGCATCGTAGGCGTCGAGCTGAACGACGCCGACGAGCAGGTCATGGGCACGCTCTTCGAGGACACGGTCCATCGTCGCCGCTACTGCGGTGAGGGCACGTTCGACCTCACGGCCATGATCACGGCCCTGCGGACCGCCGGCTGGAACGGACCGTGGGGTGTCGAGATCCTGTCCGACGAACACCGGTCGCAGCCTCTGGACGAGTCTCTCCACCGGGCGACCGTGACCGCCTGGAGCGTGTTGGACCGCGCGCGGAGAGAGGCCGACGACGGGCGGTGACGCGCCGCGGGGCCGTCCCGTCGCCGCCCTCCGCGTCGCTGCCACGGCTCGGTTCGCGTCCGCTGACCAGGCACCCAGTAGCGTCCGGGCGGCTAGCGTGTGGTTCATGAACGCCACCGTCTCGAGCCTCTTCATCTATCCCGACTCCGACTCGCCGGGGCAGGAGCTCGACTCGGTCGACGTGACCCCGACAGGGCCGCAGGGCAACCGTGCCAAGAAGCACGCCGTGCACCTCGTGGCCGTCGAGGAGTTCGTCGAGACCCACCCGAAGGCCAACCTCGTCCTCGACATCGACCCGGCCGTGCTCGAGGGCCTCGTCGGTCGGGTCGTGCGGGTCGGCGACTGCGTGCTCACGATCACCCGCAAACCGGCCCAGTGCGCCGGTGTGTACGCCGACGTGCTCGAGCCGGGCCGCGTGTCGGTCGACGACATGGTCCTGGTCGCCCAGCCGGACAGCGCGTGACGATCCACTCCGAGCACCCGTTCCTGCCCTCCGACGACGACCGTGACCCGGTGCGCCGACTCCGGGGCCGCATCGGTGGGACGGTCTCGCTCTGGACGGCGGGGGAGGGGATCGAGCGGGTCGGGCTCACGGTGTCGTCCTACCTCGTCGCCGGGGGGAACCCTGGTCACATCGTGGGTCTGCTCCACCCCGACGCTGACCTTCTCGAACGCCTCGAGGAGACGGGGACGGCCGTCGTGTCGCTCCTCGAGTGGCGCCATCGGGACCTCGCCGACGCCTTCGCGGGGGTGCGGCCCGCCCCGGGCGGTCCGTTCCGGCTCGGCACGTGGGTGCAGACCCCGTGGGGACCGCGCCTCGAGCCCGCCGGCACCTGGGCGGGCGTCCGCCTCGACCGCGCCTCTCGCAGGCAGGTCGGCTGGTCCGTCCTCGTCGAGACGATGATCGAGCACGTCGAGGTGGCCGACACCGAGCAGCCGCTCGTCCACCGCCGCGGGCGCTACCAACGCCCCACAGCCTGACGACGACCGCGCCTAGGGAGCGTCGCCGACCCAGGGGGAGAGGCCCCGCCAGGCCAGCTCGGTGAGCAGCTCGACGAGCTCCTCGCGGGGCCGGCGGTCCGGCGACGCAAGCCAGTCGTCGGCAACGGCACGGACGGACCCGACGAGGGCGACCGCCCACAGCCGGGCTCGTCCCGAGTCGACCTCGGTGCCGCGCAGCGACTGCTCGAGGAGACGGGTCAGCCGGTCGGTGACCTCCCCGACCGTGCCCCCGACCGGGTCGTCGGGGAGGGGCTGGTCCACGAGAGGACGGTTGACGACGAAGCGGTAGACCTCGGTGTCGGACTCGACGAGCGACAGGTAGGCCTCGACCGTCGAGGCGATCAGGTGGCGCAGATCGTCGTCGGACGCCCGGGCCCGCGCCATCGCGTCGCCGACGTCGCCGACGACCCGCTGGTCGATCCGAGCCGCGACGGCCCGGTACAGGCCCGCCTTGTCGTCGAAGTGGCGATAGACCACCGTCTTGCTCGTGCCGGCCTCGGCGGCGATGTCGTCCATCCCCACCGCGGCCCCGTGCCTGCGGACGGCGCGGATCGTCGCGTCGACGATGGCGGCCCTGCGCTCCGAGCGGTGCTGCTCCCAGCGCGCGTCGCGACCGTCCCGAGCGGGCGCGACCCGCGGGGCGGGGCTGCCGCGGCGGGAGTCGTCGCGGGTGGTGTCGTCCATGTCCACGAAACTAACAGGTACTCCCCGTACCGACTACTGGCGGTATCGGTTATCTTGGAGCGAGATCGAGCTCGTGCAGGGACGGGTTCCGCACCCGCGATCTGCCCGCACCCGGCCTGCCCGGCCTGCACCCGGCCTGCCCGGCCTGCACCCGGCCTCGACCCACGGCTTCGACGACGAACTCAGGAGAGATCCATGGCCTCCCAGCCCCGTCCCCGGGCGCCGCGGCGCGCCGCCGTCCTCGGCGGCAACCGCATTCCCTTCGCCCGCGCCAACGGCCCCTACGCCAAGGCCTCCAACCAGGACATGCTGACGGCCGCCGTCGACGGCCTCGTGGCCCGCTTCGGACTCGCGGGGGAGCGGCTCGGCGAGGTCGTCGCCGGAGCCGTCCTCAAGCACAGCCGCGACTTCAACCTGACCCGTGAGACCGTCCTCGGCACCCGCCTCGACCCACGCACGCCGGCCTACGACGTCCAGCAGGCCTGCGGCACCGGCCTCGAGGCGGCGATCCTCGTCGCGAACAAGATCGCCCTCGGCCAGATCGACGCGGGCATCGCCGGTGGCGTCGACAGCGCGAGCGACGCGCCGATCGCCGTGAGCGAGGGCCTGCGCCAGACGATGCTTGCGGCCAACCGCGCCAAGACGCCGGCCCAGCGGGCGAAGGCGCTCGCAGGCCTGCGGCCCGGACACTTCGTCCCGTCCGTCCCCGAGAACCTCGAGCCGCGGACCGGGCTGTCGATGGGCGAGCACATGGCCCTCACCGCCGCCCAGTGGGGGGTCATCCGCGAGGCGCAGGACGAGCTCGCCGCCGCAAGCCACCGCAACCTCGCCTCGGCCTGGGACCGGGGCTTCTTCGACGACCTCGTCACGCCCTATCTCGGCGTCACGAAGGACACCAACCTTCGTCCCGACTCCACCGTCGAGAAGCTCTCCACCCTCAAGCCGGTGTTCGGCCGCGGCGAGGGCGCGACGATGACCGCCGGGAACTCGACCCCGCTCACCGACGGCGCCTCGGCCGTGCTGCTCGCCAGCGAGGAGTGGGCCGCCGAGCACCGGCTCACCCCACTCGCCTGGCTCGTCGACGCCGAGACCGCGGCCGTCGACTACGTCCACGGAGACGAGGGCCTGCTCATGGCTCCCGTCTATGCCGTGCCCCGGCTGCTCGCTCGCAACGGCCTCACGCTGCAGGACTTCGACCTCTACGAGATCCACGAGGCCTTCGCGGCAACGGTCCTGACGACGCTCAAGGCCTGGGAGGACCCCGACTTCTGCCGCGAGCGGCTCGGACTCGACGCGCCCCTCGGCGCCATCGACCGCGCCCGGCTCAACGTCAACGGTTCCTCCCTCGCCGCCGGGCACCCGTTCGCCGCAACCGGGGGGCGCATCGTCGCCTCGCTCGCCAAGCAGCTCAAGGACAACGGCGGCGGCCGCGGCCTCATCTCCATCTGCGCCGCAGGCGGCCAGGGCGTCGTCGCGATCCTGGAGGCATGATGAGCGACTTTCTCTCCACGCTGATCGGCTCGCCTGTCGCCAAGCGTGTCGGGGTCCCGCAGCCGACCCGCCTGCGCCGCTACGAGCCGGGCACCCCGCTCTGCGACAGCCCGGTGCTCGTCGCCGGCGAGGGTCGCTTCGCCGCGAGCCTCTCCGAGTCACTGCGGGCCGCCGGACTCGTGACCGTCGGATCCGTCGAGGAGGCGATCGACACGATCGGGGCCGTCGTCCTCGACCTCAGCTCGGCGACCGACCCTGAGGACCTCGACGCCCTCCGCGTCCTCGGCGCCCCGGCCGTCAAGCGCCTGCGGACCAACGGGCGGGTCGTCGTGATCGGCACCGACCCGGCGACCCTCACCGACGTCACCGAGGTCGCGACCCAGCGGGCGCTCGAGGGGGTCGTGCGCTCGCTCGGCAAGGAGCTGCGCCGGGGCGCCACGGCCAACCTCGTCCTGGCTCGCGGCGACGCCTCGGCCGGCGCGTGGTCGGCCGTCGGCTTCTTCCTCTCCGGCCGTTCGGCCTACGTCGACGGCCAGGTGGTGCGCGTCGACGCGGGGGCCGGCGTCGACGACGACCCGGTCAAGCCGCTCGACGGCAGGGTCGCGGTCGTCACCGGTGCGGCCCGCGGCATCGGTGCCGACATCGCACGCGTCCTCGCGCGGGACGGGGCGACCGTCGTCGCCGTCGACGTGCCCTCAGCGGGTGACGCCCTCGCCCGCGTCGCCAACGAGGTCGGGGGCACGGCCCTGCAGCTCGACGTGACGGCGCCCGACACCGGGACCCGCATCGTCGAGCATGCGGTCTCCCGCCACGGGGGCCTCGACATCGTCGTGCACAACGCGGGCATCACCCGCGACAAGCTCTTCGTCAACATGGACGAGGCCCGCTGGTCGAGTGTCATCGACGTCAACCTCCGCTCGATCCTGCGGATGAACGAGGCGCTCCTCGGCGAGGGCGCCCTCAGCGAAGGCGGACGCATCGTCTGTGTCGCCTCGATCGCGGGGATCGCGGGCAACCGCGGCCAGACCAACTACGGCGCGAGCAAGGCGGGGGTCATCGGACTCGTCACGGCCCTCGCAGACCAGGTGCGCGACCGGGGGATCACCGTCAACGCCGTCGCCCCGGGCTTCATCGAGACCGAGATGACCGCCCGGATTCCCTTCGCCACGAGGGAGATCGGGCGCCGCATGAACTCCCTCCAGCAGGGCGGCAAGCCCAAGGACGTTGCCGAGGCGATCGCCTGGCTCAGCCAACCCGGGGCCGCGGCCGTCACGGGCCAGGTCCTGCGGGTCTGCGGCCAGAGCCTCCTCGGTGCCTGAAGGAGGCGTGATGACGACGACCCTCTCCTTCGACACCGCCCCGGACCTCAGGCGCATCTACGCGACCGGCGCCCTACGCCGGGGGAGCGACAGCGAGACGCTCCCCGACGTGCGGGCGGTGCGTGACGGCATACGAGTGGACCTCGACGCTCTCGCCGCATACGTGCGCGTCTGCCGCTTCCCGCTCTCGAGCACCCTGCCGCTGACGTACCCGCACCTGCTCGCCTTCCCCCTGCAGATGGCGGTCATGAGCCACGAGGGCTTTCCCCTGCCTCTCCTCGGCGCAGTCCACGTGACGAACGCCATCACCCTCCTGCGCCCCCTCCTGGTGACGGACGAGCTCGCCCTCACCGTCTGGGCACAGGACCTTCGGCCGCACCGCCGCGGCCGGCAGGTCGACCTCGTCTCCGAGGCGCGCATCGAGGGCGAGCTCGTCTGGCGCGGCGTGAGCACCTACCTCTCGCGCGGGGCCGGCCACCCCGAGGCCCAGGTGTCCGACCCGCCGGGACTCGAGCCGCTCGCCGACGTCCCCGCCGGCCCCGTCTGGCGCCTCGCGGAGGGCACGGGACGGTCGTATGCCGCTGTCTCCGGCGACTGGAACCCGATCCACGTGCACGCCCTCGCCGCGCGACCCTTCGGCTTCCCGACCGCGATCGCCCACGGGATGTACCACTACGCGCGGGCGCTCGCGGCGCTCGGCCCGCGGCTGCCCGAGGCCGGGCTCACGAGCCGGGTGTGGTTCCGCAAGCCGGTGCGCCTGCCATCGACCGTTCGGCTGCGTTCCGCCTTCGAGCCGAGCCGCACCCTCTCGCGCCTCGAGAACCTCACGGGAGAGGTCGAGCACGCCGTCATCGAGAACACGTGGTGACCCGGCACGACAACGAGCCCGGCCCGACCGAATGCCCGTCGCAGCCGGTCGCGCGCTCTCGATAGGCTGAGACCGCCGCAACCCTGCGGCATACGACTCGATCCGGCCGGAAGAGGTCGGGTCCGCACTCCGAGGAGCACCAACCGTGTCTGCACAGATCACCGTCACCGTCGCCGGAAGCGAGCGATCGGTCGCGGAGCAGACGACGGCGGGTGAGCTCTTCGAGGGTGACCGCGCCGTCGTCGTCGCGCGGGTCAACGGCGAGCTGCGTGACCTCTTCCACGTCGTCGCCGACGGCGACGTCGTCGAGCCGGTCGCCATCGACAGCCCCGACGGCCTCGCCGTCCTGCGCCACTCCACCGCGCACGTCCTCGCACAGGCCGTCCAGTCCGTCAACCCCGAGGCCAAGCTGGGCATCGGTCCGCCCGTCCGGGACGGTTTCTACTACGACTTCGACGTCGAGAAGCCGTTCCACCCCGACGACCTCAAGGCCCTCGAGAAGGCCATGCAGCGGATCATCAACGAGGGCCAGACCTTCTCGCGCCGCGTCGTCACCGACGCTGACGCGCTCGTCGAGCTCGCGCACGAGCCGTACAAGTGCGAGCTCGTCGGTCTCAAGGGCGGCAACGCCGACGACGCCGCGGAGGGTGCAGGAGTCGAGGTCGGCGGCGGCGAGCTGACGATCTACGACAACATCCGCAAGGACGGCACCCGCGCCTGGGGCGACCTCTGCCGCGGCCCGCACATCCCCGACACCAAGCTCATCGGCAACGCGTTCAAGCTCATGCGCGTCGCGGCGGCCTACTGGCGCGGCTCCGAGAAGAACCCCCAGCTGCAGCGCATCTACGGCACCGCGTGGCCGACCAAGGACGACCTCAAGGCCTACCTCGACCGCCTCGCAGAGGCCGAGCGCCGCGACCACCGGCGCATCGGCGCCGAGATGGACCTCTTCTCCTTCCCCGACGAGCTCGGCTCGGGCCTGCCCGTGTTCCACCCGAAGGGCGGCGTCATCAAGCGCGAGATGGAGGACTACGTCCGTCGGCGGCACGTCGAGGAGGGCTTCTCCTACGTCGGCACCCCGCACATCAGCAAGGACGGACTGTTCCACACGAGCGGCCACCTGCCGTACTACGCCGACACGATGTTCCCGCCGATGGAGCTCGAGGGTGCGAAGTACCAGCTCAAGGCGATGAGCTGCCCGATGCACAACCTCATCTACCAGTCGCGGGGCCGGTCCTACCGCGAGCTGCCGCTGCGCTTCTTCGAGTTCGGGACGGTCTACCGCTACGAGAAGTCGGGCGTGGTCCACGGCCTGACCCGCGTGCGCGGTCTCACCCAGGACGACTCGCACAGCTACGTCACCCCCGAGCAGGCCCCGGGCGAGGTCAAGCACCTGCTCGACTTCGTGCTCGGGCTGCTCAAGGACTTCGGTCTCGACGACTTCTACCTTGAGCTGTCGACCCGCGACACCGAGGGCGAGAAGTCCTCGAAGTTCATCGGCTCCGACGAGCAGTGGGAGGTCGCGACCAAGGTTCTCGAGGACGTGGCGACGGCCTCCGGCCTCGAGCTCGTCCCCGACCCGGGTGGCGCGGCGTTCTACGGCCCGAAGATCTCGGTCCAGGCCCGCGACGCGATCGGGCGCACGTGGCAGATGTCGACGATCCAGTACGACTTCAACCAGCCCGAGGGCTTCGGTCTCGAGTACCAGGCTGCCGACGGGTCCCGCCAGCAGCCGGTCATGATCCACTCGGCGAAGTTCGGCTCGATCGAGCGCTTCCTCGGGGTCCTCGTCGAGCACTACGCCGGCGCGTTCCCCGTGTGGCTCGCGCCGGTGCAGGTCCTCGGAGTGCCCGTCGCGGAGGACTACGCCGACTACCTCCAGGACGTCCTCGACCAGCTGAAGCGCAAGGGTGTCCGCGTCGAGCTCGACGCGAGCGACGACCGCTTCCCGAAGAAGATCCGCAACGCGAGCAAGTCGAAGGCGCCCTACGTCCTCATCGCGGGGGAGGAGGACCGCGCCAACGGCGCCGTGTCCTTCCGCTACCGCGACGGCACCCAGAAGAACGGCGTCCCGGTCGCCGACGCGATCGCCGAGATCCTCGCCGCGATCGAGTCGCGCGCGCAGGTCTGACCTCGAGCGGTCTTCCAGAGCCGCCAGACGGCCGGAGTCGTATGCCGCTGGGCCGGGCTCGGAGCGCGCGCTCCGACCCCGCCCAGCGTGCGTCACGGGCGACACGCCGACGATTCGGCCCGACACGCCGTCGGCCGGGAAACAGCCGAGAATCGGCCGGCTGAACCCCTTGCGCCGGACGCCCCGTAGGCATACAAAGGAAGTACCGAATCGCTTCGGCGAAACGGTTTCTGATTCGCTTCGGCGAAGAAGAAAGAAGCCCCGGGAACTCATACTTCCCGGGGCTTCACCCTTCCGACCCGCCAGCTGCCGAGCAGCAGACGCGCTTCGGTGGGGAACGCCCCGGCCCTGCGGCTCTCACACCCGCGGGGCCGTTCCCTGTCCTGGGAGCGCGGGCAGCGGAAAGGGCCCTGCGATCTCACACACCGCAGGGCCCGTCTCCATTGAACCGGGTCGAGGGCCGATTCGGCCAATCGACACGCGTCCGGAGCACCCGGACGGGCGAGGGCCGACCGCTCCGATGCGGCGACCACACCCTAGGATTCCGACATGATCGAGACGCCCGAGCCGGAGTCGGCGCACGCCTTCGCCCACGTCGACGACGGCTTCGAGCGTCTCTGGACCCCGCACCGGATGGCCTACATCCTCGGTGATCGGCCGACCGACGAGCCGGGCCAGGGCTGTCCGTTCTGCGCGGCCCCAGGCAAGGCAGACTCCGAGGGTCTCATCGTCCACCGAGGCACGCACTGCTACGTGGTTATGAACCTCTTCCCGTACAACCCCGGGCACCTGCTCGTCTGCCCCTACCGCCACGTCTCGCTCTACATCGACCTCGACGAGGACGAGACGGCGGAGTTCTCGGCGCTCACCAAGACCGCCGTCCGTGCTCTCCAGGCGGCCTCGGGGCCACACGGCTTCAACCTCGGGATGAACCAGGGAGCGGTCGCCGGCGCCGGCGTCGCTGCCCACCTGCACCAGCACGTCGTGCCCCGCTGGAGCGGCGACTCCAACTTCCTGCCCATCATCGGGCAGACGAAGGCCCTGCCGGACCTGCTCGAGGACACCCGCGCGCGGATCGTCGCGAGCTGGCCGACCGCCTGACGCCGGCCGGCCGGCGCATCGGCCGCCCGCCAGGTTCCGGTCGCTCGTGCCTCACTGCGGCAACCGATCAGTAGGCTGTCCCCACCATGCTCAACAGACTGCTCCGTGCGACGATGACCACGATCCTCGCCCCGATCGCCCACCTGTTCCTCCGGCTGGGCATCAGTCCCGACATCGTCACCATCGTCGGCACCCTCGGTGTCAGCGCCGGTGCTCTCGTCTTCTTCCCGCGTGGTGACCTGTGGATCGGCGTCCTCGTCATCACGGCCTTCGTCTTCTCCGACACGGTCGACGGGATCATGGCGCGCGAGTCCGGCCGGTCGAGCAAGTGGGGCGCCTACCTCGACTCGACCCTCGACCGCATCGGCGACGCGGCGATCTTCGGCGGCCTCGTCATCTACTACGCAGGCAAGGGCAGCAACCAGGTGATGGCCGGTCTGGCCCTGGCGTGCCTCATCCTCGGCAGTGTCGTCTCCTACGCCAAGGCGCGGGCCGAGGGGCTCGGCTTCACCGCCAACGTCGGCATCGCGGAGCGGGCCGACCGGCTGGTCGCCGTCCTCGTCGCGGCGTTCTTCGCCGACCTGCTCGACTCGACGATCCTGCTCGGGGTCGTCCTCGCGCTGCTCGCCGTCGCCAGCTTCGTGACGGTGCTGCAGCGCATGCTGACCGTCCGGCGCCAGGCCCTCGCGAAGGGCGAGGTCGCCAGTTGAGCACCCCGTCGCCGCTGGCGCGCGCCGCCGACACCGTCAGCGTGCTGGGGTTCCGGCTCGGGTGGTCCACCGTCCGAGCGCTCCCGGAGCCGGCGGCATACGGCCTGTTCAACCGGATCGCCGACCTCGCCGTCCTGCGCAACGGCAAGGGGGTGCAGCGCCTGCGCTCCAACTACGCGCGGGTGCGCCCCGAGCTGACCGAGGCCCAGCTCGACGACCTCGTCCACGACGGGATGCGCTCCTACATGCGCTACTACTGCGAGGCGTTCCGCCTCCCGTCGCTCCGGCGCGACCAGATCGACCGCGCGGTCGTCGCGTACGGCGCCGAGGAGCCCACGGCCATCGCGGCCTCGGGGCAGAGCCCCGTGGTCTTCGTCGGGCACCTCGGCAACTTCGACCTCGCGGCCGCCTGGTCCGCCGACCACATCGCGCCCGTGACGACCGTGGCGGAGCGGCTGGAGCCGGAGGAGGTCTTCCAGGAGTTCGTCGCCTTCCGCAACGCCATCGACATGGACATCATCCCGCTCACCGGCGGGGAGGACCCCTTCGCGTCGCTCCTCGCACGCGCCCGTGCCGGGGGGCGCGTCATCGCCCTGGCGAGCGACCGCGACCTGACGAGGAACGGCGTCGAGGTCGACCTGCTCGGGCACCGCGCCCGGATGGCCAAGGGTCCGGCCGTCCTCGCACTCATGACCGGGGCGCCGCTCTACTGCGCCGCGATCCACTACGAGCCCGCTCCACGCGGCGAGGGCCTCGGGGGTCACCGGACCGTGATCGAGTTCAGCGAGCAGCTGGCGCCGCGTGTCGGCGGGACGACGGGTGACAAGGTCGCCGACCTCATCCAGCAGTGCGCCGACCACCTGTCCGGCACCATCCGCGAGCACACGCACAGCTGGCACATGCTCCAGCGCGTCTTCGTCGAGGACCTCGACCCGGCACGGGTGGGCGCCACCGAGGGCGTCTCATGAGGATCGGGATCGTCTGCCCCTACTCGTTCGACGTGCCCGGCGGGGTCCAGTTCCACGTCCGCGACCTGGCCGAGTACCTCATCGATGCCGGCCACGAGGTGTCGGTCCTCGCGCCCGCCGACAGCGACACCGAGCTGCCCGACTACGTCGTGTCCGCAGGGCGGGCGACCGCGGTTCGCTACAACGGGTCGGTGGCGCGGCTCAACTTCGGCCCGGTCACGGCGAGCAAGGTGGGTCGCTGGCTCGAGCACGGCGACTTCGACGTCCTCCACCTGCACGAGCCGGTCACGCCGAGCGTCAGCGTCCTCGCCCTCATGGCGGCCGACGGGCCCATCGTCGCGACGTTCCACACCTCGATGATCCGGTCGCGGACGATGCAGGCGGCCTACCCGATCTTCCGGTCGAGCCTCGAGAAGATCGCCGGCCGCATTGCCGTGAGCGAGGACGCCCGCCGGACCGTGACGACCCACATCGGCGGCGACGCCGTGGTCATCCCCAACGGCGTCAACGTCGACCGGTTCTCCAGCGCGCCGCACCGACCCGACTGGACGGGGACCCCCGAGCGCCCGACCATCGCCTTCCTCGGCCGGATGGAGGAGCCGCGCAAAGGCCTGCCCGTCCTCGCCGCCGCCCTTCCGGCGGTCCTCGCCGAGGTCCCCGGCCTGCGGGTGCTCGTCGCCGGCCCCGGCGACCCGAAGGAGGTCACCTCGGGGCTCCCCGAGCACGTCGCTGCGGCGTTCGAGTTCCTCGGGGCGGTGAGCGACGAGGAGAAGGCCTCGCTCCTCGCGTCCGTCGACGTCTACGTGGCTCCCAACACGGGTGGGGAGAGCTTCGGGATCATCCTCATCGAGGCCATGTCCGCCGGAGCCTGCGTCCTCGCGAGCGACATCTCGGCGTTCTCCCGGGTCCTCGACGGCGGCGCGACGGGGGAGCTGTTCCACAACGAGGACCCGGACGACCTCGCCAAGCACCTCCTCGCGCTCCTGCGCGACGGCGAACGTCGAGCCGACCTCGCGGCTGCCGGTCGCACGCGCGCCCGGCTCTTCGACTGGTCGGTCGTCGCCGACCGGATCATCGCCGTCTACGAGACGGTGATCGAGGGACGCATGGCCGCCCGCCCGGAGCACCACACGGGGTGGAACCGGTTCCTGCGCGGCGGGATCGGCCGATGAGCGGGGTCCTGACGTGGGTCTTCGCGGGCCTCTTCGTCCTCGTGATCATCGCGTGGTACCTCAGCTACACGGCAGCCCGGCTCGACCGTCTCCACGTCCGGCTGAGCGGCACGCTCGCCGCGCTCGACGCGCAGCTCGTGCGCCGGGCGGAGGCGGCCCTCGAGCTCGCGACGAGCGGCCTGCTCGACGGGGCCACCTCGCTCATCCTCGCCAACGCTGCCGCGGGGTCGCTCGAGGTGCCCGAGGAGCACGGCGAGAGCCGTGAGCTCGCCGAGAGCGACCTGACCGAGGCCCTCCAGCTCTCCCTCACGCCCCACGCCGTCGAGCTCGTCCGCGACGCGGGGGAGGCCGGCACCGACCAGCTGGGACGGCTCGGGTCCGCGTGCACCCGGGTCCAGCTCGCACGGCGGTTCCACAACGACGCTGTCACGGACGTCCGGCGCGTCCGACGCAAGTGGGCCATCCGCATCTTCCATCTGGCCGGCCACACGCCGATGCCGCACACGATCGAGTTCGACGACGAGATCCCCGAGCACCTCGCGGCCTGAGGACGATCCATCGGGGCGGTGAGGCCTTCCGTACGGTCCGCCGACTCCCGCCGCCTTCTCGCGCCCATTCGCGCCCGTCGCGCGCTGCCCGTTCGACCGTCGTCGCCTACTCCCAGGTCGCGGACCGGGTCGGAGCCGTCCAGCCGGGGGGCCTACCCTGTGAACAACCCACCACGAGAAAGCAGGACATCGTGAGCACTACCGAGACCACGGGCACCCCGTCCGCGGCCGACACCGCGGCCCACTCGTCCGCCTCGACCGGCACGGGGACGACCCGTGTCAAGCGAGGCATGGCCGAGATGCTCAAGGGTGGCGTCATCATGGACGTCGTCACCCCCGAGCAGGCGAAGATCGCCGAGGACGCCGGCGCCGTCGCCGTCATGGCCCTCGAGCGCGTCCCCGCCGACATCCGCGCCCAGGGTGGCGTCTCCCGGATGAGCGACCCCGACATGATCGACGGCATCATCGAGGCCGTCTCGATCCCCGTCATGGCCAAGGCCCGCATCGGCCACTTCGTGGAGGCGCAGGTCCTCCAAAGCCTCGGCGTCGACTACATCGACGAGTCCGAGGTCCTCACCCCGGCCGACTACGCCAACCACATCGACAAGTGGCAGTTCACGGTGCCCTTCGTCTGTGGCGCGACCAACCTCGGCGAGGCCCTTCGCCGCATCACCGAGGGCGCGGCGATGATCCGCTCCAAGGGCGAGGCCGGGACCGGCGACGTGTCCAACGCGACGACGCACATGCGCCAGATCCGCCAGGAGATCCGCCGCCTCCAGAACCTCCCCGAGGACGAGCTCTACGTCGCGGCCAAGGAGCTCCAGGCACCCTACGAGCTCGTCGCAGAGGTCGCCCGCGCCGGCAAGCTGCCCGTCGTGCTCTTCACCGCGGGCGGCATCGCGACGCCCGCCGACGCCGCGATGATGATGCAGCTCGGGGCCGAGGGCGTCTTCGTCGGCTCCGGCATCTTCAAGTCCGGCAACCCGGCCCAGCGCGCCGAGGCGATCGTCAAGGCGACGACGTTCTTCGACGACCCCGACGTCATCGCGAAGGTCTCGCGCGGGCTCGGCGAGGCCATGGTCGGCATCAACGTCGACGAGATCCCGCAGCCGCACCGGCTCGCCGAGCGCGGTTGGTGACCTCCGCCCGGCCAGCCACACGCTGACGTATGCCGCCGTGCCCGACCGGGCCCGGCGGCATACGTGCGTCTCGCCCCGCAACACACCGAGAAGCCGTCATCACCACGGTGGTGTGCCCGGCGACGTTGACGACTGCTCGGTGTGTTGCTTAGGCGTGGCAGCATCGGTCCCACGCGATGTCGCGCGACCACGACTGGGGCCTTCGCCTCACGGTCCTCGTGCCCGCCGACCTCGTGGCCGAGGTCGACGCGTACCTCGCGCGGTGGTTGCCCGACACCGTCGAGGGTCGGCCGACCCGCTTCGCCACCACCTGGGATCGGCAGGTCCGTCACCGCGTCGAGGTGTCCGACGTGGCCACGTTCGCGCGGTCGCGTCTCGGTGTCGACGCCACCCGGGACCTGACCGTCGCGGAGTGGCTTTCCCTCACGGGGCAGGCCGTCCTGGAGGTCACCGGCGGGGAGGTGTTCGTCGACCGGGTGGGTGAGCTGAGCGGCATACGCGAGCGGCTCGAGTGGTACCCCGACGACGTGCGGCGCCATGTCGTCGCCACGGACTGGGCGCGGCTGGCCCAGGAGCTGCCCTTCGTCGGGCGCACCGCTGAGCGCGGCGACGACCTCGGCTCCCGCGTCGTGTCCGGCCGCCTGAGCGGGGCGGCCATGCACCTCGGCCACCTGCTCGAACGACGGTGGCCCCCTACGCCAAGTGGCTCGGCACGGCTTCGCGCGCCTCCCGCGTGCCCGGGAGGCGCTCGGACCGCTGGAGGCCGCGCTGGCGGCGACGCGGTGGCCGGAGCGCGAGTCGGGCCTCGTCGACGCGCTCCGCGTACTCGGCCGCCTGCAGGCCGAGGTGGGCCTCCCGATGGTCGACGACCCGGTCGAGCCGTTCTGGGACCGGCCCTACCGCGGGGTGCGCGCCGCCTGCGTCACCCTCATCGAGGACAGCGTCACCGACCCCGTCGTGCGGGCCCTCCCGCGCGGGGTCGGGAGCGTCGAGCAGTGGAGCGACAACGTCGACGTGCTCATGCGCCCCGCATCGGCAACACACCGGGAAGCCGTCAACCGGGCGTGATGTGCCCGACGAGGACGACCGCTTCCCGGTGTGTTGGACGGGCGGTGTTGGACCGGCGCAGGCGCGTCAGGTGACGGCCCCGCGCTCGGCGAACTCGGGGCGCTCGTACTCGCGGCCGTCGAGCACGGCCTGGACGTGGGCGGCCGCGTTGACCGCGTCGACGTGCGTCACGTAGAGCGGGGCGAAACCGAGCCGGATGATGTCGGGCTCGCGGAAGTCGCCGATGACGCCACGGGCGATGAGCGCCTGGACGACCGCGAACGCCTGCGGATGGCGAAGCGAGACCTGCGACCCCCGTCGGTCCGGGTCACGCGGCGTCGCGAGGGGCAGGTCGACGCCGAGCGCGTCGAGCGCGCCGATGAAGGCCTCCGTCACGGAGAGGGACTGGGCGCGCACCTGGGCCGGCTCGAGCCCGTCGTATGCCGTCAGGGCCGCCTCGAGCGCGAGCATCGAGATCAGTGGGGGCGTGCCGACCCGACCGCGCGCGATCCCCTCGGCCGGCGCGTAGCTCGGGCCCATCTCGAACGGCCGGGCGTGGCCGTGCCAGCCGGTGAGCGGCTGGTCGAAGTCGGCGAGGTGGCGCTGGGCGACGTAGAGGAACGCCGGCGCGCCGGGGCCGCCGTTGAGGTACTTGTAGCCGCAGCCCACGGCGAGGTCGGCCCCGCCGGCGTCGAGATCGACCTCCATGGCGCCGGCTGAGTGGCAGAGGTCCCAGCAGGCGAGGGCCCCCACGGCGTGGGCGGCCTCGGTGATCGAGACGAGGTCCCACTTCTCACCGGTTCGGTAGTCGACCTGCGAGTAGGACGCGAGCGCGAGGCTGTCGCCGGCCTCGTGGATCGCCCGGACGGCGTCGCGCGGGTGCACGCGTCGGACCTCGAGCCCGGCGAGCCGTGCCGCGGAGTCGGTCATGTAGAGGTCCGTCGGGAAGGAGTCGGGGTCCGTCAGCACCACGGTGCGGCCCGGCCGCAGTCGCGCAGCACCCATGAGGGCCTTGAAGAGGTTGACCGACGTGGAGTCGGTGACGACGATCTGGCCGGTTGCGGCGCCGACGAGGCGTCCCAGGGCGTCGCCGATGCGGGTCGGGGCGCCCCACCAGTCGGCCTCGTTCCACGACCGGATGAGACGCTCACCCCACTGGCGCTCGAGCACGTCGTGGACGACCTCCGTGACGGCCGTCGGCAGCGCGCCGAGCGAGTTGCCGTCGAGGTAGATGACACCCTCGGGCAGCGTGAACCGGTCGCGGATCCCGGAGAGCGGCGCGTTCGCGTCGAGGTCGGCGGCCCGGGACAGGAGGTCGTCGAGGACGTGGCCGCCGGGCTGCTCCGGTGAGTGGCCGGGTGAGTGGTCGAACGTGTGGTCGAGGGTGTGGTCGCGGGCGTCGGTGCTCATGGTCCGGACCGTATCGCGACCCGATTCGGCCTCGTCAGTGCTTGGACGACACGCCATCGCGGCTCATCGATGCTTGCTGGGCATGGTTCCGACGGGGTCACGGTGAGGGCTCGCGTGGCCCCCGCCTAGGCTGTGGCGCGTGATGAGCAGTCCCCGCATCGGCGTCCTCGCCGTTCAGGGCGACGTGCGCGAGCACGTCGCCGCACTTCGTGACCTCGGCGCCGAGGCGACGACCGTCCGCCGCCCGGAGGAGGTCGAGTCGATCGACGGTCTCGTCATCCCGGGAGGGGAGTCGACGGTCATGGACAAGCTCGTCCGGGCGTTCGACCTCCAGGAGCCGCTCAAGCGCAGGCTCGCCGAGGGCATGCCCGCCTACGGGTCGTGCGCCGGGATGATCATGCTCGCCGACCGGATCGCCGATGCCCGCCCCGACCAGCAGACCCTCGGCGGCCTCGACATCACGGTGCGCCGCAACGCCTTCGGGCGCCAGGTCGACTCCTTCGAGCAGGACCTCGACTACGTCGGACTCGAGGGCACCGTGCACGCCGTGTTCATCCGCGCCCCGTGGGTCGAGGAGGCGGGGGAGTGCGTCGAGGTGCTCGCTCGGGTGAGCGAGGGTCCGGCCGCCGGTAGGATCGTCGCGGTTCGGCAGGGCAGCATCATGGCGACGTCGTTCCACCCCGAGGTGGTGGGAGGCGACCGCAGGATCCACGCCGAGTTCGTCAAGATCGTCAGTCAGCACCGCCGGTGACGCGCCGACGGAAACCGGAACGCGAGGGAACCTGAATGAGCGGCCACTCCAAATGGGCCACCACGAAGCACAAGAAGGCTGCCATCGACGCCAAACGCGGCAAGCTCTTCGCCAAGCTCATCAAGAACATCGAGGTCGCGGCCCGTTCGGGCGGCGGTGACCCCGCCGGTAACCCCACGCTCTACGACGCGATCCAGAAGGCCAAGAAGACGTCGGTCCCCAACGACAACATCGACCGAGCCGTCAAGCGCGGCTCCGGGGCCGAGGCCGGTGGCGCCGACTGGCAGACGATCATGTACGAGGGCTACGCGCCCAACGGCGTCGCCCTGCTCATCGAGTGCCTCACCGACAACCGCAACCGGGCCGCGGCCGAGGTCCGCACGGCCCTGACCCGCAACGGCGGTCAGCTGGCCGACCCGGGGTCGGTCGCCTACGTCTTCAACCGCAAGGGCGTCGTCATCGTGCCCAAGGGCGACCAGAGCGAGGACGACATCCTCGAGGTCGTCCTCGACGCGGGCGCCGAGGAGGTCAACGACAACGGCGACACGTGGGAGATCGTCTCCGAGGCGAGCGACTTCGTCGCGGTCCGAAAGGCCGTCCAGGAGGCCGGCATCGACTACGAGTCGGCCGAGGCCTCGTTCGTGCCCAACCTGCAGGTGCCGCTCGACCTCGACGGCGCCAAGAAGATGATCCGGGTCATCGAGGCCCTCGAGGACAGCGACGACGTCCAGAACGTCTACGCCAACGGCGACATCCCCGACGACGTCCTCGCCCAGCTCGAGGACGAGGACTGACCGACGGGTCGCGCCGTCCGGGCTCACGGGAGGCACGCCGCGTGACGGCGTGCCTCCCTGCCTTTGCCTGGAGGGCGGATACGGTGGAGCCGAACACCTGTTCGGATCCACGTTCGCCGACCCAGGAGGTATGCCGTGCGCGTCCTCGCCGTTGACCCCGGCCTCACGCGCTGCGGCGTCGGCGTCGTCGACGGCGTCCCGGGCCGCCGGCTCACCCTCGTCGACGTCGGCGTGATCCGGACCCCTTCGGGGGACCCGACCCCCAAACGGCTCGTCGCCGTCGAGGACGAGATGCGCCAGTGGTTCGCCCGGCACCGGCCCGAGGCCGTCGCGATCGAGCGTGTCTTCGCCGACACCAACGTCTCGACCGTGATGGGCACCGCCCAGGTCACGGGCATCGTCATGATCATCGCCGAGCGGCTCGGCCTCCCGGTCACCCTCCACACGCCGACCGAGGTCAAGGCCGCCGTCAGCGGGAGCGGGCGAGCCGGCAAGGCCCAGGTGACGGCGATGGTGACCCACCTGCTCGGGCTCGAGCACGCCCCCAAACCCGCCGACGCGGCCGACGCCCTCGCGCTCGCCATCTGCCACGTCTGGCGCGGCGGCACCCAGAACCGGTTCGCGGAGGCGGCGGCCGCTCTCGGCAGCCCGCCGAGCGGCATACCCTCGAGGGCCCCGCGCCACGGCGCGACCGGCCGTCCCGTCCCGAACCGCGCCAACCCTGGAGCCTTCCCGCGATGATCGCCTCGCTCTCCGGAACCGTCCTCAAGGCCGGCCTCGACTCCGTCGTCCTCGGCGTCGGGGGAGTCGGCCTGCTCGTCCACACGACTCCGGCCACAGCGGCCTCCGTCCGCCCCGGCCAACCCGCCGACCTGGCGACGTCTCTCGTCGTCCGCGAGGACTCCCTCACGCTCTATGGCTTCGCCACCGACGACGAGAAGCACGTCTTCGAGACCGTCCAGACCGTCTCGGGTGTCGGCCCGCGCCTCGCCCTCGCGCTCCTCGCCGTCCACTCACCCGAGGCGGTGCGCGCGGCCCTCGGCGGCGGCGATATCGCAGCCCTGACCAAGGTCCCGGGCATCGGCCGGAAGGGCGCCGAGCGCCTCGTGCTCGAGCTGCGCGACAAGCTGGGCGTCCTGCCGGGCGCGCCCGGACAGCCGGCCCCGAGCGTCGAGTCGGACGGAGAGGTCTGGCGCGAGCAGGTCCGCGAGGCCCTCGTCGGCCTCGGCTGGACCGTCCGGCAGGCCGACGACGCCCTCGACAAGGTCGCGCCCAAGGCCGCCGAGGGCGCTGGCGTCTCCGCGCTGCTCCGGGC
Source organism: Intrasporangium oryzae NRRL B-24470 (assembly GCF_000576595.1). Classification (GTDB taxonomy): domain Bacteria; phylum Actinomycetota; class Actinomycetes; order Actinomycetales; family Dermatophilaceae; genus Intrasporangium_C; species Intrasporangium_C oryzae. Next base: position 54,513 of record NZ_AWSA01000019.1, read on the forward strand.
AGCGCTCCAGGAGCTCGGGCGATGACGGCCGGCTGGTCCGACGCCGGGGCCGGGCGAGACGAGGGGTGGGCGGACGGCTCCTTCGACGCCACGGCGCGCATCGTCGACGCGGGCAGCGACACCGACGAGCGGCAGGTCGAGGCGGCCCTGCGGCCCAAGCGCCTCGAGGACTTCCCGGGCCAGACCAGGGTCCGTGAGCAGCTGGGGCTCGTCCTCAAGGCGGCGCGGCGCCGGGGCACCCCGCCCGACCACGTCCTCCTCTCGGGCCCGCCGGGGCTCGGCAAGACGACGCTCGCGATGATCGTCGCGAGCGAGCTCGAGCAGCCGATCCGCATCACGTCCGGGCCGGCGATCCAGCACGCGGGCGACCTTGCCTCGGTCCTCTCGTCCCTGGCAGAGGGCGAGGTCCTCTTCCTCGACGAGATCCACCGCATGTCCCGGTCCGCCGAGGAGATGCTCTACCTCGCCATGGAGGACTTCCGAGTCGATGTCATCATCGGCAAGGGCCCGGGCGCCACGGCCATCCCGCTCGAGCTACCGCCGTTCACCGTCGTCGGGGCGACGACCCGAGCCGGCCTGCTGCCCGCCCCGCTCCGCGACCGGTTCGGCTTCACCGGGCACCTCGACTACTACGCCGCCGCCGACCTCGTCACGATCCTCCATCGGTCCGCACGCCTGCTCGGGCTCGAGGCGGACGAGGACGGCATCGCCGAGATCGCCCTGCGCAGCCGCGGCACCCCCCGCATCGCCAACCGGCTGCTGCGCCGCGTGCGGGACTGGGCCCAGGTCCACGGCGAGGACCGCGTGACCCACATCGCCGCCCGCCGCGCGCTCGAGCTCTTCGACGTCGACGAGCGTGGGCTCGACCGGCTCGACCGCGCCGTCCTCGAAGCGCTCTGCCGGCGGTTCAACGGTGGCCCGGTCGGCCTCTCGACGCTGGCCGTCGCGGTGGGGGAGGAGCCCGACACCGTCGAGACGGTCGCCGAGCCCTACCTCGTCCGGGAGGGCTTCATGATCCGGACGCCGCGCGGCCGTGCAGCCTCGGGCCTGGCCTGGGAACACCTCGGCCTCACCCCGCCCCTCGACGCCCAGTCGATGTGGTCGGCCACCCTGCCGATCGACGACGCGGGTGGTGGACGGTTCGAGGGCTGACGGCCCGGACCCGACGATCGCCCAACTGCGGCCAAAACGTGACCCAGCCGTGCGGCATACGGCGTTGTCTTGGTCTGACAAACGTCCGCACCGCACGTAGACTCCTGCGGGCACCACCGCCGCTGCCGCGGCACTTTCCGGTGCCACCGGTCGTTGACGCGACATCCACAACCCTGTGCTGGGTCGCGCGCTGCCCGGAACGAAGACCGAAGGACTGAATTGTTGATGGGAACGATCGGGACCCTGGCCCCCGCGGCGACCTCCTCGTCGGGAGCGGGCGGGCTGCTCATCCTCGCTCTGCCGCTGCTCCTCATCGGGTGGCTCTTCTGGACCAACAGCCGTCGCGTCAGGCAGATGCGCTCCTTCAGCGAGTCGCTCAACGTCGGTGACCAGGTCGTGACCTCCTCGGGCATCTTCGGCACGATCCGCCAGCTCGACGCCTCGACCGCCTGGCTCGAGGTCTCCGAGGGCACCATCATCCGGTTCGACCGGCGCGCCCTCGCCATGAAGCAGGCCGAGGTCGCCTCGAGCCCGGCCACGAGCGAGGGGTCGACCGAGGCCCCCGAGACCGGTCAGTGAGTCGACACGTGGCACGCAGCAGCACCCGCACGTCAGCAGTCCGCAGCCTTCTCGCGCTCCTCGTCATCATCCTCGGGCTCGGCGCCCTCGCCGGCGGCCTCAAGGTCTGGAGCGACGGGCAGCTGACGCCGCGCCTCGGCCTCGACCTCCAGGGCGGCACGGAGATGGTCCTCGAGCCCTCCCTCGTCGGCAACGAGCAGGTCACGCCGGGCCAGGTCAACCAGGCCGTCGACATCATCCGCCAGCGCATCGACGCCAACGGCGTCTCCGAGGCGGAGATCGCGACCCAGGGCGGCCGCAACATCGTCGTCTCGATCCCCGGCACGCCCTCGCAGGAGCAGCTCGACGCGATCCGCAAGCCCTCCCAGCTGCGGTTCCGCGCCGTCTTCGTCCAGGCGCTCGGCAGCTCGCCGGCTGCGGCCCAGCCCTCCGGCACGCCTACGACGACCCCGACCGGCACCCCGACCGGCACGGCCACGGGAACCGCGACCGGCACCCCGTCGGCGACGACCCCGGCGCCCAGCACGACGGCCGCCAACGGTGTCGTGCCCGACGCCTTCAGCGCGGCGACGACCCCGGCGCCGACCCCGACCGCCTCCGGCGCCGCGACTCCGGCGACCGGCGCCACGCCGACCGCCACGCCGACGGCACCGACGTCCGCCGAGCAGGAGGCCGCCATCAAGGCCCAGGCCCTGCAGGGCCTGACCGGCCTCGGCTGGGACAAGGCCAAGGCAGAGGCCGCCGCTGCGAAGGTCGCCAAGGACTACGTCGCCCTCGACTGCAGCGTCCCCGGCGCCGTCGACAAGATCGTCGACGACCCCGCCCAGCCGTTGGCCACGTGCAGCGACGACCGCACCACGAAGTACGTCCTCGGCCCGGTCGAGATCGACGGCAGCCAGATCGCCGACGCCACGAGCGGATTCCAGCCCGGCCCCAACGGCCAGCCCACCTCCATCGTCGAGGTCGCCCTCTCGTTCAAGGACGCCGGGAAGGCCAAGTTCGCCGAGGTCACCAAGCGCCTCTACGGCATGCAGGGCCAGCCCCCGATGGACCAGTTCGCCGTCGTGCTCGACAAGTCCGTCATCACGGCCCCGCAGGCCCGCGCCGTCATCACCGACGGCCGCGCCTCGATCACCGGCTCGTTCACGATCGACTCGGCGAAGGCCCTCGCGCAGCAGCTGAAGTTCGGTGCCCTGCCGATCTCGTTCAAGCTGCAGACGCAGGACAACATCACGCCCCAGCTCGGTGAGGAGCAGCTCAAGCTCGGCCTGCTCGCCGGCCTCATCGGCCTGATCCTCGTCGTCATCTACTCGATGTTCCAGTACCGCGCCCTCGGGTTCGTCACCGTCGTCTCGCTCCTCGTCGCGTCGCTGATGACCTACCTCGCCGTGACGGTGCTCGGGACGACGCACGGCTTCCGCCTGACCATGGCCGGTGTCACCGGTCTCATCGTCGCCATCGGTGTCACCGCCGACAGCTTCATCGTCTACTTCGAGCGCATCCGCGACGAGGTCCGTGACGGGCGACCCCTCGTCGCCGCCGTCGAGACCGGCTGGAAGCGCGCCCGACGCACGATCATCGCCGCCGACACGGTCAACTTCATCGCGGCCCTCGTGCTCTACCTGCTCGCGTCGAGCAACGTCCGTGGCTTCGCGTTCACCCTCGGGCTCACGACGATCATCGACCTCGTGGTCGTCATCCTCTTCACCCACCCGACGGTCCAGCTGCTGGCCCGCACGGAGTTCTTCGGTGGCGGCCACAAGTGGTCGGGTCTCGACCCCGAGCGCCTCGGCGCCAAGGAGAGCCCCCGCTACCGCGGCCGCGGCCAGTTCGGCAATCCGGCGCCGGTTGCGACGCGTTCGGCCCGTCTCGCCGAGGGGAAGGCCCAGGCATGATCAACTTCGCTCAGTTCGGCAACGACCTCTACACGGGCCGTCGCTCGATCGAATTCATCAAGCGGCAGAAGACGTGGTACGCCATCTCCGGCGTGCTCGTCGTCCTCGCCCTCGTCGGGATCTTCGTCAAGGGCCTCAACTTCGGCATCGAGTTCAGCGGCGGGTCGGAGTTCCGAGTCCAGGGCGTGAGCAACAGCCAGGGCTACGAGCAGAAGGCACAGACCGCCGTCAACGAGGCCGGCATCGGCGGCAACGTCGTCGCGACGATCGTCGGCCAGGACACCGTCCGGGTGCAGACCGAGGCCGCCTCGGAGAAGACCAACGAGGCCAAGACGGCCCTTGCGGAGGCGTTCGGCGTACCGGCCGGGCAGGTCAGCTCCTCGCTCATCGGCCCGAGCTGGGGTGAGACCGTCAGCCAGCAGGCGATCCGTGGCCTCATCGTCTTCCTCATCCTCGTCACCCTCGTCATGGCGCTCTACTTCCGGACCTGGAAGATGGCGGTCGCAGGCCTGGTGGCGCTGCTCCACGACCTCGTCATCACGGTCGGCATCTATGCCCTGTTCGGCTTCGAGATCACGCCCTCGTCGATGATCGGCTTCCTGACGATCCTCGGCTACTCGCTCTACGACACCGTCGTCGTCTTCGACAAGGTGCGCGAGAACACGGCCGAGGCCTTCAGGACCAAGCGGATGACCTACTCCGCCGCGGCCAACCTCGCCGTCAACCAGACCCTCGTCCGGTCGATCAACACGACGGTCGTCGCGCTGCTGCCCATCGCCGCGATCCTCGTCGTCGGGTTCACCGCGCTCGGCCCGGGCACGCTGCTCGACCTCGCCCTCGCGCTCTTCATCGGTATCGGGGTCGGCGCCTACTCGTCGATCTTCATCGCGACACCGCTCCTCGTCGACCTGCGTCGCAACGAGCCGGCCGTCAAGGCGCTCGACAAGTACGTCGCCCGCCACGCGAAGGAGGCCGCCGTCGCCGGCGTCGACACCCGCGAGCCGGCGATCGTCGGCGCGGACGGCGCCGCGGTGGTCGAGGGTCAGCAGGCTGTCAGCCCGGCCGAGGCCGGCTACCGCCCGGTGCACAAGTACGCCCAGGCCGGTCCCCGCAACCAGCCCAAGCGGGCACCGAAGTCGAAGCGGTGACCGGCGTGGCCGAACTCCACGCGGACGAGTCCGTCGCCGAGCTCGTCGCGAGCCGACTGCGTGACATCCCCGACTTCCCCAAGCCGGGGGTCCTCTTCAAGGACTTCACCCCGCTGATCGCGGACGGACCGGCCCTGGGTGCTCTCGTCAGGGACATCGCTGATCGCTACCGCGACCGCGTCGACGTCATCGTCGGGATCGAGGCGCGCGGCTTCATCCTCGGTGCAGCGGTCGCCTACGAGCTCGGGCTCGGGATGGTCCCCGTCCGGAAGGCGGGCAAGCTGCCGGGCGAGACGCTCCGCGAGTCCTACGCCCTCGAGTACGGCACGGCCGAGATCGAGGTGCACAACGACGCCTTCGAGGTGGGCCAGCGCGTACTCGTCATCGACGACGTCCTCGCCACCGGGGGGACCGCCGAGGCGGCCTGCTCGCTCGTCGAGCGGGCCGGAGCCGAGGTCGCCGCGATCGAGGTCGTCCTCGAGCTCGCCTTCCTCGACGGGCGGTCCCGTCTCGGTGACCGGACCGTCAACGCGATCCTCACGGTGTGATCTCAGGGCGACCCCCTAGACTCTGTTCATGAGTGAGGATGTCCGCGGCGAGCTGAGCACCCCGTCCCGGGTGCGCGCTCGGTTCGCCCGGTTCGGCGCGACGCGCCCGACCGGCAACCCGGTCCTCGAGCCGCTCATGACCGTCGTCCGGCACAACCACCCGAAGGCCGACGTCTCGGTCATCGAGCGGGCGTATGCCGTGGCCGAGCGGGCCCACGAGGGCCAGATGCGCAAGAGCGGCGACGCCTACATCACGCATCCTCTCGCCGTCACGACGATCCTCGCCGAACTCGGCATGACACCCCCGACCCTCGCCGCGGCGCTGCTGCACGACACCGTCGAGGACACCGACTACAGCCTCGACGAGCTGAAGCGCGACTTCGGCGACGAGATCGCCATGCTCGTCGACGGCGTGACCAAGCTCGACAAGGTGACCTACGGTGAGGCGGCCCAGGCCGAGACCGTGCGCAAGATGGTCATCGCGATGGCCCGCGACATCCGCGTCCTCGTCATCAAGCTCGCCGACCGGCTCCACAACGCCCGCACGTGGCGCTACGTCTCGCCCGAGTCGGCCCGGCGCAAGGCCAACGAGACGCTCGAGATCTACGCGCCGCTCGCACACCGCCTCGGCATGAACACCATCAAGTGGGAGCTCGAGGACCTTGCGTTCGCCACGCTCTACCCCAAGGTGTACGACGAGATCGTCCGCCTCGTCGCGGAGCGGGCTCCCGCCCGGGAGGAGTATCTCGCCGGCGTCCGCACCCAGGTCATGGAGGACCTGACGGCGGCGAAGATCAAGGCGACGGTGACGGGCCGGCCCAAGCACTACTACTCCGTCTACCAGAAGATGATCGTGCGGGGCCGCGACTTCGAGGAGATCTACGACCTCGTCGCCGTCCGCGTCCTGGTCGACACCGTGCGCGACTGCTACGCCGCGCTGGGCGCCCTCCACTCGCGATGGAACCCGGTCCCGGGCCGGTTCAAGGACTACATCGCGATGCCGAAGTTCAACATGTACCAGTCGCTCCACACGACGGTCATCGGCCCGCAGGGCAAGCCGGTCGAGATCCAGATCCGGACGCACACGATGCACCGTCGCGCCGAGTACGGCGTCGCGGCCCACTGGAAGTACAAGGACCAGGCGGCCAACGGCGGGGGAGCGCGCCCCGGTGAGATCACCCCCCAGAACGACATGGCGTGGCTGCGCCAGCTGCTCGACTGGCAGCGCGAGACCGAGGACCCGGGCGAGTTCCTCGACTCGCTGCGCTTCGAGATGGGCTCGAGCGAGGTCTACGTCTTCACCCCGAAGGGTTCGGTCGTCGCCCTGCCGGCGGGCGGCACGCCGGTCGACTTCGCGTATGCCGTCCACACCGAGGTCGGGCACCACTGCATCGGTGCCCGGGTCAACGGGCGCCTCGTGCCGCTCGAGTCGACGCTCGAGAACGGCGACGTCGTCGAGGTGCTCACCTCCAAGGCCGACGGCGCCGGCCCCAGCCGCGACTGGCTCCAGTTCGTCAAGAGCCCCCGCGCCCGCAACAAGATCAAGGCCTGGTTCTCCAAGGAGCGCCGCGAGGAAGCCATCGAGGCGGGCAAGGAGAGCATCGCCAAGGCCCTGCGCAAGCAGAACCTCCCGCTCCAGCGCCTCATGAGCCACGAGTCGATGACCGCCGTGGCGACCGACCTGCGCTACCAGGACATCGAGGCGCTCTACGCGGCTGTCGGAGAAGGGCACGTCTCGGCGCAGCACGTCGTCGGCAAGGTCGTCGCCTCGATGGGCGGCGTGGAGGGAGCGACCGAGGACCTCGCGGAGGCGACCGTTCCAACGCGGGCGGCCTCACGTCGCCGGCCTGGCGATCCCGGCGTCGTCGTCGTCGACACCCCCGACGTCTGGGTCAAGCTGGCCAAGTGCTGCACGCCCGTGCCGGGCGACCCGATCCTCGGCTTCGTCACGCGGGGCAGCGGCGTCTCGGTCCACCGGGTGGACTGCACCAACGCCGCCCAGCTCACGGCCAACCCGGACCGGCTCATCGACGTCGAGTGGGCTCCGTCCTCGGCGAGCGTCTTCCTCGTGCAGCTCCAGGTCGAGGCGCTCGACCGCAGCCGACTGCTCTCGGACGTCACCCGCGTGCTCTCCGACCAGCACGTCAACATCCTCTCGGCGTCCGTGCAGACCTCGCGCGACCGGGTCGCGATCTCCCGCTTCACCTTCGAGATGGGCGACCCCACCCATCTCGACCACGTCATCAAGGCCGTCCGCCGCATCGACGGCGTCTTCGACGTCTACCGCGTCAACGGCGGCAAGTCGACCGCCTGACCACACGGGCCCAGCACGTATGCCGCTGGGTAGCGGTCCGCGGCCGACGTGCCCTGCCAGCCCGGCGGCATACCCCGTGGTCCTCGGTCGGGACGCGAACGGCCACCCGACTCAGGGAGCCGGGTGGCCGTTCATGACGTGTGGTCGCTCAGCCGCCGAACTCGGCGACCCCCGCGCGGGCCTGGTCGAGCCACGCCTGACGCGCCTCGAGGGCCTCGCGGGCCTTCTTGATGCGGCTCGCATTGCCCGAGGCCTCGGCCTTGGCGAGGTCGGCCTCGAGGTCGGCGACGGCACGCTCGAGCTGGTCGACCATGGCCCGGGCCCGGGCGGCAACCTCGGGGTTGCTCGACTTCCAGCGGTGGTCCTCGGCGTCGCGGACCGTCTGCTCGATCCGGCGCATGGCCTTCTCGACCCGGTCCATGTCGGCCCGCGGAACCTTGCCGGCGGCATCCCACCGGTCCTGGATGCTGCGCAGCTGGGCCTTGGCCTTCTCGAGGTCGGTGACGGGCAGGATGGCCTCGGCCTCCACGAGGAGGGCCTCCTTGACCGCGAGGTTGCCGCGGTACTGCTCCTCCTCGGCGGCGACGACCTCGTCCTTGGCCGAGAAGAACGCGTCCTGGGCGGCCTTGAAGCGACCCCAGAGCCGGTCGTCGTCGGACCTCGAGGCCCGGCCGGCGTGGCGCCACTCGTCCATGAGGCGCTTGAAGGCACCCGCCGTCGCGGCCCAGTCGGTGCTCGTTGCGAGCTTCTCGGCCTCGTCAACGAGGCGCTCCTTCGCGGCCTTCGCCTCCGCGTGGGCGGCGTCGAGGCCCGCGAAGTGGCTGCGCCGGGCCTTGTCGAAGCCGTTGCGGGCCGCGCTGAAGCGCTGCCACAGGGCCGACTCGGTGTCGCGGTCCAGCCGGGTGGCGGCGCGCTGGTGCTGCTTCCACTCGTCGAGCAGCTCGCGCATGCGCGCCCCGCTCGTCTTCCACTGGATCTTGTTCTCGGGCTGCGCCGCGATCGACTCGGCCTCCGCGACGATCCGCTCACGCTCGGCGGTCGCTGCCGCGCGGGCCTCGGCCCGGTGCTGCTGCTCGACGGTGCGCTTCGCGGCGATACCGGACTGGATCTCGTCGAGCTTGCTGGCGAGCGCGTCGAGGTCGCCCACGACGGCCGCGTCAGCGACCTGGGCGGTCAGCGTCTTGAGGCCGTCTTGCACGTCCTTGGACGGCACCTCAGGCTGCGCGAGGCGCTGCTCGAGCAGGACCGCGGAGGCGAAGAGCTCGTCGTACTTGCGGGCGAAGTACGTGAGGGCCTGCTCGTCGCTCGCGCCGGGGTAGGAGCCGACCTCCTTCTCGCCGTCGGTCGTCCGGACGTAGACGACGCCGTTCTCGTCGACCCGGCCGAAGGCGGCCGAGGCCGAGTGGTCGGTCGTGATGAGCGCGGGGGCCGCCGGCGTCGGCGGGTGCGGGACCGCCTTGGCGATGGCCGCCGGGGTCGGGATGGCGCTCGGCTTGGGGATCGAGGCCGGCGTGGGGGCAGCGGGAGCCGCCGCAGCCGGCGCCTCCTCGGATGACGGGGCCTCCTCGGATGAAGGGGCCTCCTCGGCCGGGGCCTCCTCGGACGAAGGGGCCTCCGGAGCGGACTCGGCCGTCGACGGCGCATCCGACTCCGCGGCCGGAACCTCCGCGGCCGGAACCTCCGCGACGGGCGCCTGGCCGTCCTCCGTGGTCGCCTCCGTGGTCGCCTCCGGGGCCTCCACCGGGGCCTCCACCGGGTTCTCCACCGGGGTGGTCTCGTCGGGCTCGGGCTGGATGATGTCCGTCATGCCTTCTTCTCCGTGACGTCGACGCTGAGGATGCTGATGGGCGAGACCGGGGTGCCGTCGGTCGGGTTGGGGGCGAGCGCCTTGTTGGCCGCGATCTTGTCGACGATGTCGAGCCCGCCGGTCACCTTGCCGAAGATCGTGTAGCCGCCGCCCGCGGTGGGCAGCTTGGTGTCCTTGTAGGTGATGAAGAACTGGCCGCCGTTGCTGTTGGGGTCCGAGGTGCGGGCCATGGCGAGCGTGCCTGCAGGGTACGTGCCGTCCTTCGGGGCGTTCTCGATGCCGAACGTGTAGCCGGGACCGCCGGAACCGGTGCCGGTCGGGTCGCCGCACTGGAGGACGTAGATGCCCTCGGTCGTGACGCGGTGGCAGGGGCTCGGCGCCCAGTACTGCTCCTTGGCGAGGTTGAGGAAGGACGCGACCGTCTGGGGGGCCTTCGTCCCGTCGAGCTCGAAGGTCAGGGTGCCGCACGTCGTCTTGATGGTCGCGATGAAGGTCTTGCCGGCCGCGGTGGCCTTGTCGGGCACCTTGGTCAGCGACTTCGGGTTGGCCTGGGGCGCGGGGGGAGCAGTGCAGCCGGCTGCGAGCTTCTGACCTGCGGCGAGTCCGCCGGTGCTCGTCGCCGACGCCGTCGACGTAGCCGTCGACGTGGCCGCCGCGGTCGGGGTCGCGTTGTCCTGGTTGCCGATGATCTTGGGCACGGCGATGAGGGCCGCGATGACGAGGATGACCGCGAGGATCACACCGAAGACCTGCTTGTCGCGTGTCGCGTCGCTCACCGGCGGCTTGACGGTCTTCTGCTTCTCCTCGTGGCGGCGACGCGCACGCGCGCGTTCCTGCTGCTTGGTCACAAACCTCTCCTCGAACGGGCCGTGCGGGTTGTCCCCGGGCGTCCGGTCATTTTAGGGACACGTCGAACTCGAGACACAGTGGGTTGGTCACGAGTCAGTGAAACCCACTCTTCCATGCGCACGAACGCGGCGCGCCCAAGTCTCTCCCGCGCACTAGGCTCGCGCCGTGCTGACGATCGCGTTCCCTGCCCAGGCGTTCGACACCAACTGCTACGTCCTCGCGCCGAGCGCGGGGGAGGAGTGCGTCATCGTCGACCCGGGCATCGGCGTCGTGGAGACGCTCCGGGAGGTTCTCGCGGAGCACCGGCTGCGGCCGGCCGCCGTCCTGCTCACTCATGGCCACGTCGACCACGTCTACTCTGTGACCCCGGTCTGCGGGACCGACACGGCGGCCTACATCCATGCCGACGACCGATACCGGCTCACCGATCTGCTGGGGCGCAGCAACCCGGGCCTGCTCGCGATGCTCGAGCAGCAGTTCGGCAGCCGCGCCACGTGGACCGAACCGAGCACCGTCGTCGAGATCCGCGACCGCGCGCGTCTCACCCTGGCCGGCATGGAGTTCGACGTGCACCACGCGCCCGGGCACACCGAGGGCTCCGTCATGTTCGGTATCGACCGCGTCCCCAACGGCATCCGCGACCAGGTCGACGTCGACCGGACGATGATCACGGGCGACGTCCTCTTCGCCGGCTCGATCGGCCGGACCGACCTCCCCGGCGGTGACGACGCGGCGATGCGCCGCAGCCTGCGGGACGTCGTGCTGCCCCTCCCGGACACGACCCTCGTCCTGCCCGGGCACTACCAGGCCACGACCATGGCCCACGAACGGGCCACCAACCCCTACCTGAAAGACTTGTCCGCGTGAGCACCCCCCAGGCCAAAGTGACCCCGATCAGCGGCTTCCCGGAGTTCCTCCCCGCGGAGCGCATCGTCGAGCAGCGCTTCCTCGACGTCATCCGCGAGACGTTCGAGCTCCACGGGTTCTCCTCGATCGAGACACGTTCCATCGAGCCGATCGAGCGCCTGAGCTCGCAGGGTGAGGACGCCGACAAGGAGATCTATGCCGTCTCCCGGCTCGCGGGCGGTGGCGACGAGGAGGCCCGCTGGGGTCTGCACTTCGACATGACCGTGCCGTTCGCGCGCTACGTCCTCGAGAACTCCGGCAAGCTCGCCTTTCCCTTCCGGCGCTACCAGATCCAGAAGGCGTGGCGGGGCGAGCGTCCCCAGGAGGGCCGCTACCGCGAGTTCACCCAGGCCGACATCGACGTCGTCGACGTGGGCCAGCTCTCGCCGCACTTCGAGGCGGAGATGCCGCTCGTCATCGCCGACGTCTTCAGCAAGTTCCCGGTCGGCGAGTTCGTCATCCAGGTCAACAACCGCAAGATCCCCAACGGCTTCTACCAGGGGATCGGCCTGACGGATGTCATCGGGACGCTGCGCATCGTCGACAAGCTCGACAAGATCGGCCCCGAGAAGGTCAAGGCGCTCCTCGTCGAGTCGGGTGCCACCCCGGAGCAGGCCGACCAGTGCCTAGCCCTCGCGGCGATCCGGACCGACGACCTGTCGTTCGTCGACCGGGTCCGCGCCCTCGGGGTCGAGCACCCCCTCCTCGACGAGGGTCTCGAGTCCCTCACGGAGGTCATCCGCACCGGGATGGCGCACGCCCCGGGCAAGCTCGTCGCCGACCTGCGGATCGCGCGCGGCCTCGACTACTACACGGGCACGGTCTACGAGACCCAGTTCATCGGCCACGAGTCGTGGGGCTCGTTCTGTTCGGGCGGCCGCTATGACGCCCTCGCGTCGGACGGCCGCAACACCTACCCCGGCGTCGGCATCTCCATCGGGGTCACCCGCATCCTCGGCCTGCTCATCGGGAGCGGTCTCGTGACGGCCTCCCGGTCGACACCGGCGGCCGTCCTCGTGGCCCTCAAGGACGACGCGTCCCGCGAGGAGGCGGTGGCGGTGGCGACGGAGCTGCGCCGTCGTCGGATCGCCTGCGAGGTCGCGCCCTCGGCCGCGAAGTTCGGCAAGCAGATCCGCTACGCCGAGCGTCGCGGCATCCCCTTCGTGTGGTTTCCGGGCGCGGGCGGGTCGGGCGACGAGGTCAAGGACATCCGCTCGGGCGAGCAGGTCCCGGCCGACGCGTCGTCGTGGCTGCCAGACCCGGCCGACCTCGTGCCTGCGGTCACGCGTATCGGCTGAGCCCCACGCCGGAAGCCCGCGGCCACCGGCTCACCCCGCCGGTGGCCGCAGCCCCTGGTCACGCAGCTCGAGCGTGGCGAGGGCCCGGATGACGTCGGCATCCCGGCGCCGCCACGCCCCTGCAGGGTCGTCGGAGATACGGGCGAGCGCCGTCATCGGCTGGTTCGCCATGGCCCGCAGGGCGAAGAGGTCGAGGTCCTCGGTCGCGTCGATGAAGCGCTGTGCGCTCGTGGCGCGGCGCACGAAGCGCCACCGGAGCACGCCCCAGCAGCCGACGACGAGGACGATGGGCAGCAGGGCCGTCAGCCAACCGAGCAGGGTCGCGAGGGTGTCGATCGTCGACGACATGGACAGCCCGGCGTTCTTCAGCGTCGTGCCGGAGCCCGCCGCCTGGTCCAGCCACCCCTGGAGGTCGTCGCCGACGGCCGGGATCCGCCCGGCCTGCCGGCCGGCTCCCGTGAGCGCGTCCTGGACCGACTGCCCGGCCGAGGTGATCGAGTCCGCAGGTGCTCCGAGGCGGGCCACCGTGTCGTGGACCTGGCGTCCGGCCCAGACCCACAGACCGATCCACAGCAGGACGAGCACGTCGGCGACCAGCTGCCGCGTCCGGCGGGCGGTGGTGTCGGCGTAGAGCTTCACGAGGTGCCTCCCAGGGTGCTCAGCTGGTGCCACATGGCCGCCGCCGCGACGGCCAGCAGCGCGAGAAGGTAGACGAGGACGAGCCGGGTGTCGCCGAGCAGGCAGCGCGAGCGGAGCAGCCCGGCCCGACGGGCGCGCCAGTAGCCGGCGAACCCGAGACCGGCGAAGACGGCGAGCGCCCACGGCCCGGCCAGCCACGAGAGGAGCGAGACCGTCGCGAAGACGCAGAGGCGCAGCGGGTCGTATGCCGCTGAGCCGCGATCCGCTGTCGGCTCGGGTGCCGTCGGGGTCAGGTCCACGGCGCTTCCGTACCCGGCGGGGTGAGGGGGTCCAACCTCGGGACGGGGGTGAGGGCCCTGGGCTTCCTGGTCGGTCATCGGCCGCTCAGACGGTCGAGCTGACATAGGCGATGAGCCCGATGCAGGCGCCCCCGCCGACGACGATGACCGCGGCGAGCCCGAGGAGGAACCCGGCGGCATACGGCCGCATCTCCTCGATCGCCATCAGGACGGTGCCGGCGAGGACGCCGAACAGGACGCCCCCGACGAGGAGGGTGGCCCCACTGGACCACCCCAGCGACGTGCCAAGCAGGGCGGCGAGGTAGACGACGGCCGCGAGGGCGCCGAGGAGCCGCTTGCGTCCGTGGCGCCGGGGCGTCGGCTGCTCCCACGGGCGGTCGTCGGTTCCCGGTGGTCCGGGTCGCGGAGCGTCGGGGTCCGGCGACTCGTTCTGTGGGTCGTCGGGCGGCGGGATCGTCATCGTGCTCCTTCGGCGGAGGGGCGAGGTCGTCGGGGCGGTGGGGGGTGGACGAGGTCGCGGAGGGAGTCCCTTCGCGGGCCAGTGCACGGGGTCAGTGCACGAGAGGCAGCTGTCGCTCGGACCGGGTCGACAGCCGCTGCCGGGCGAGGCGGGGCCACGCCTGGACCGCGCAGAACGGCGCGCACTGGTCGGCGGAGTCGGGGCCGCGGGTCCCGACGTGGACGCAGCACTGGGTGAGGCGCTCCTCGATCATCGTCGACACGTCCATGAACGGCTTGACGGTGATCCGGACGACGCGCTCGGCGAGGAGGCGGCGCAGCCGCTTCTGGTGGCCCGGGAGTCTCGAGCCCGCCAGCGTGGCGAGGGTCCCGACCCCGATGTCGCAGCTGTCGCAGATGCCCCGCCAGAGGTCGCCCACCTGAGGGTGTGACAGCGAGGACTGTTCGCTGAGCAGGCCGAGGACCGACTCCTTGACGACGGCCCGCAGCTCGGCAGACACGGCCTGGTCCACGACACGGTTGGCCACGAGGTCGGGGGCCAGCTCGAGCCACTCGAGCAGCCGCTCGTGCCCGACCGCGCGGGTCAGCGACGTCCACGAGCCGGCGTCGTCGCGCAGGAGGTAGCCGACCGACGCGCAGTGCGGGTGCGAGCACGGGAGGGCGGTGAGGTCACGCCAGGTGACGAGCCCACCCGTCTGGGGCCCGAGCCGCGCGAGGACGCCCGTGTGCGTGAGCCGGTCGAGCGGGTCGAGCGGGCCGCTCCGTCCGCTGCCGAACTGGGGCTGGATCGAGATGCCCCCGACGTACGGCGTCTCGAGGGCGCGCAGGACGACGTGCCCGATCTCGCCGTCGTTGACCCCGAGGGCGGCCGTCATCGTCAGGGTCATGAAGACCTCGGCGGCGGCGAGACGCTCGATGGCGAGGTCCTTGAAGCGCCGGATGTCGGCGCCGCGGTGGTGCCGGGAGGACTCGGCGCTCTCGCCGTCGTACTGGAGATAGACCTCGACCCGGTCGCGGTGGCGGTGGAGCAGGTCGACGAGGGCGTCGTCGCGGGCGATCGTCAGCCCGTTGGTGTTGACGAGGATCCGCACGATCGGCCGTTCGACGAGCGCGGCGAGCAGCTCGGGCAGGTCGGGGTGGAGGGTCGGCTCGCCGCCCGAGAGCATGAGGACGTCGAGCCGTCCGTCCTCACGGGCGATCCGGGCGTCGACGTTGGCGAGGACGTCGGCGATCGAGGCGACCCCGCGCAGCGAGGGCGCGGAGTCGGCGAAGCAGGTCGGACATCGCAGGTTGCAGTGCTCCGTCAGGTCCTCGAGGAGGATGCAGGTGTGCTGCGTCTGCATCGCCGGCAGGCCGTACTCGTAGGCCTCGGGGACCGGAAGGAGGTTGCCGACGCGGTCGGGCACGTGGGACTTCGTCGGGGCCGTCCACTGCTCGAGGTAGGTGAGGATCTCGGGCGACTCGTCGTAGAGCGTCCGCACGAGGCCGTGCTCACGGCAGGCCCGCTCGAGCCAGATCCGCCCGTCGCGCTCGGCGAGCCACCCGCTGAGGCGCGGGACGTCGGCGAGCTCGCGCTCCGGGCGGTCGTGGTGACAGCGGGGGCAGAAGGCATTGACGTAGCGGTGGATCCGGTCGCCCCGCAGTCCGCGCCCCGGTCCGGTTGGGACCGCCATCAGCGGCGCGCCGGCCAGGTCGCGAGGGCGTGGGGCAGGTTCGGCGTCATGCCACCTCCTGGGTGATCGGGGGGACCGGTGCGATCGGGGCGGTGTGGCGTGCGGGGCGCAGGACTCGGGCGGCGCGCCACAGCACGAGGGGTCCCAGGGCGAGGAGGAAGAGCTGGGGCCGGGTCAGCCCCAGCCACGCGACCTCGTTGCCCCGGACGAACTCGACGAGGAAGCGGAACACGGCATACGCCGCGAGGTAGACCGTGAGCAGGCCCGCGGGCTCCTCGAGCCGGTCGCGGTGGCGGACGACGAGCGCGAGCGCCAGGAGGTGGAACGCGATCTCGTAGAGGAACGACGGGTGGAGGGGCACACCAGCGACTGCGCCGGTCCGGGCCGCTGCCGCCGGGTCGAGGACGATGCCCCAGTCGTGGCCGGTCGGCGAGCCCGGGTCCTCGGTCAGGAGGCACCCGACCCGGCCGATGGCGAGGCCCGCCGCGACGGCCGGCGCGAAGAGGGCGCCGGTGCGGCCGCGGTACCCGGTCAGGCGCTTGCCCGCCAGCGCCCCGGCATACGCGCCGGCCAGGCCACCGAGCACGCTGCGGTTGCCGTAGAGGAACTGCGCCACGAACCCGGCGTTCGCGCTCGGGTCCAGGTGCTGGAACCACGTCCCGGCATACATGAAGACGCCACCCCACGAGAGCGCCACGGCGACGACGGCCCAGAGCCTCGGGTCGGCCATGCGCCGACGGCGCATCTCGGCGCCGAAGACGAGCGTCGCGACGAGCAGACCGAGCGCGACGAAGGCCTCGTGGGCCGGGATCCCGACCCCCAGGACCTCTCCGAGGACGGGGTGCATGGGGGAACTCTGGCACGGCGCGTGCCGCAAGCGTGGGAGCACACGTGATGCGCGTCAGAGGCCCGTGTCGGCGTGGCTACAGTTGTGGTGCCGGCCCCCTCAGGACCGGCCGGCCCGGTGCCCCTCGCGGGGCCGCGGAGCAGATCAACGACGATCAGACACAAGGATGTGCAGAGCAATGAAGGTCGGTATTCCCCGCGAGGTGAAGAACCACGAGTACCGGGTGGCGATCACGCCCGCCGGTGTCCACGAGCTCGTCCGCAACGGCCACGACGTCTTCGTCGAGCGCGACGCCGGCGTCGGCTCGTCGATCCTCAACGAGGACTACGAGGCGGCCGGGGCGAAGATCCTCGACGGCCCCGACGAGGTCTGGGCCACGGGTGACCTGATCCTCAAGGTCAAGGAGCCGATCGCGCAGGAGTACGACCGGATGCGCGAGGGCCAGACCCTCTTCACCTACCTCCACCTCGCCGCCGACCGGCCGCTCACGGAGGAGCTCTGCAAGCGCAAGGTCACGGGCATCGCCTACGAGACGGTGGAGCTGCCCGACCGGAGCCTGCCGCTCCTCGCCCCGATGTCCGAGGTCGCGGGCCGGCTCGCCCCGCAGGTGGGCGCCCAGGCCCTGATGCGCGCCCAGGGCGGCCGCGGTGTCCTCATGGGCGGCGTGTCAGGCGTCTACGCGGCGAAGGTCGTCGTCATCGGCGCCGGCGTGTCCGGCATGAACGCCGCCGCCATCGCCCTCGGCATGCAGGCTGAGGTGCTCCTCCTCGACCGCGACGTCAGCCGCCTGCGCAACGCCGACTTCGTCTACCAGGGCCACTGCCAGACGGTCGCATCCAACGCCTACGAGATCGAGCGTGCGATCTCCGACGCCGACATGGTCATCGGCGCGGTCCTCGTTCCCGGTGCCAAGGCGCCCAAGCTCGTCACCAACGAGCAGGTCGCCCGCATGAAGCCGGGCTCGGTGCTCGTCGACATCGCGATCGACCAGGGCGGCTGCTTCGAGGACTCCCGCCCCACCACGCACGCAGACCCGACCTACAAGGTCCACGACTCGGTCTTCTACTGCGTCGCCAACATGCCGGGTGCCGTGCCCCACACGAGCACCTACGCGCTGACCAACGTCACCCTCCCGTATGCCGTCGAGCTGGCCAACCGGGGCTGGCGCGACGCGCTGCGCGCCGACCGTGCGCTCGGCCTCGGCCTCAACACGCACGACGGCCATGTGACGTATGCCGGTGTCGCCGAGGCCCATGGCCTCGACGCGATCACCCTGGAGGAGGCCCTCTCCTGACGGAGGTCACGCCTGCGCCGCCCCGGACGACTCGCCTCGAGCGGGACGTCCGGGGGTGGCTCGACCACGTCCGTGTCGAGCGGGGAGCCTCCGAGAACACCCTCAGCTCCTACGAGCGTGACCTGCGCAAGTACCGCGAGTACCTCGCCGACCGCGGGGTCGACGACGCGGCCCGCGTGACCGAGGCGGACGTCTCGGACTTCCTCGCCTCCCTGCGCGAGCGGGGCCTCGCCGCGTCCTCCGCCGCGCGGACCCTCGTCGCCGTGCGCGGGTTCCACCGCTTCCTCGCGCTCGAGGGCACCGTCCCGACCGACCCGGCCGGCAACGTCGCGCCGCCGAGGCCACCATCGCGCCTGCCCAAGGCGATCTCCGTCGAGTCCGTCGAGCGCCTCCTCGCCGCGGCCTCGGTCGGCGACACGCCCGAGTCGCTTCGCGACCGCGCCCTCCTCGAAGTGCTCTACGGCGTCGGCGCGCGGATCAGCGAGGCGGTCGGCATCGACGTCGACGACATCGACTCCGACCCGGTCGGGCAGGGAGGCGCCTCGGTCGGTGCCGTGCGGCTCCGCGGCAAGGGGGGCAAGGAGCGCATCGTCCCGGTCGGGCACTACGCCCTCGACGCCGTGTCCGCCTACGTCGTCCGGGGCCGTCCGGCGCTCGCGGCCCGCGGCAGAGGCGGACCCGCGCTCTTCCTCAACCAGCGCGGGGCTCGGCTCTCGCGGCAGTCGGCCTGGGCCGTCATCCAGCGAGCGGCCGAGCGGGCCGGGCTGTCGGGGATCTCGCCGCACACCCTGCGGCACTCGTTCGCGACCCACCTGCTCGACGGCGGGGCCGACGTCCGAGTCGTCCAGGAGCTCCTCGGCCACGCCTCGGTCACGACGACACAGATCTACACGATGGTCTCCGTGACCCGACTCCGCGAGGTCTATGCGGGGGCTCACCCCCGTGCCCGCTGATATGGTCACTCGTGATCGGCGAGAGGCCGACCGAGTGCACAGGACGGGCACGACCGAGCGGAGCGGAACACCCGGTGAACGAGGAGTCACACGAGACCATGCAGTCCGAGCACCTCGACCGGCCCGACACGGCCGGCGACGGCGGGGCCACGTCGTGGCCCGGAGCCGGGGGTGCGCCGCGGAGGCCCGGTGCCGAGTCCTCCAACGGTTCGGCACGCAGGTCGGACGACGGCCTCACCGACGGACTGAGCGACGGGCTCACCAACGGCGGTGAGCTGGGTCCGACCGGCCGGCCCGAGCCGCACTTCCCCGAGCCGCCCCCGCTGACGAGCCACGGCCCTGCCCGCGTCATCGCCATGTGCAACCAGAAGGGTGGCGTCGGCAAGACGACGACCGCGATCAACCTCGGCGCCGCGCTGGCCGAGCTGGGCCGCAAGGTTCTCGTCATCGACTTCGATCCCCAGGGGGCGCTCTCGGTCGGCCTCGGCGTCAACGCCCAGGAGCTCGACCTGACGATCTACAACCTCCTCATCGAGCGGGGCCACGAGATTCACGAGGTGATCGTGCCCACCCGGACCCCCAACCTCGATGTCGTGCCGGCCAACATCGACCTCTCGGCCGCCGAGGTCCAGCTCGTCGGCGAGGTGGCCCGCGAGCAGATCCTCGCCCGGGCCCTGCGCCCCGCCCTCGACGAGTACGACGTGATCCTCATCGACTGCCAGCCCTCGCTCGGCCTGCTCACGGTCAACGCCCTGACGGCCTCGCACGGGGTCATCATCCCGCTCGAGTGCGAGTTCTTCGCCATGCGTGGCGTGGCCCTGCTCATCGACACGATCGACAAGATCACCGACCGCCTCAACCCGCGCCTGCAGGTCGACGGCATCCTCGCCACGATGTACGACAGCCGGACCCTGCACAGCCGCGAGGTCGTCCGCTCCGTCGTCGACCACTTCGGCGACCAGGTCTTCCACACGGTGATCAGCCGGACGGTCAAGTTCCCCGACGCGACGCTCGCCGCCGAGCCGATCACGACGTACTCCTCGGACCACTCCGGCGCAGGGGCCTACCGCCAGCTCGCACGAGAGCTCATCGCGCGTGGCGGCGCGGCCTGACGCGGCGAAGGATGCGATGACCGAGCACGACACCGTCGACCGCGCGCCGGTCGACGAGACCCCCGCGCTGCCTCCCGCGGGTGCGGGAGACGACCTCGTGCCGGGTGGCGTCATCACGCGACGGGCGGCTGCGCCCTTCGAGGTGCACCTCGACGTCTTCAGCGGGCCCTTCGACCTGCTCCTCGGACTCATCAGCAAGCACAAGCTCGACATCACCGAGGTCGCTCTTGCGCAGGTCACCGACGAGTTCGTCGCGCACATCAAGGCCGCCCAGGCAGCCGACGGCGACTGGGACCTCAGCCAGGCGTCCGAGTTCCTCCTCATCGCGGCGACCCTGCTCGACATCAAGGCCGCCCGCCTGCTCCCGCAGTCCGGCCCGCAGGACGACGAGGACCTCGCGCTCATCGAGGCCCGCGACCTGCTCTTCGCCAGGCTGCTCCAGTACCGCGCCTACAAGCAGATCGCTGCGACGTTCCAGGAGCGGATGGCGACAGCCGGCCGGATGACACCACGCCAGGCGGGCCTCGAGCCGGAGTTCGCGAGCCTGCTTCCCGAGCTCGTCATCGCGGTCACCCCCGAGCAGTTCGCCATGATCGCCGCCCGGGCCATGACCCCCCGGATCCCGCCCACGGTCGGCCTCGACCACCTCCACGCGCCGCAGGTGAGCGTCCGCGAGCAGGCCGCGATCATCGTCGAGCGGATCCGGTCGAGGGGGCAGGTGTCCTTCCGCGCTCTCGTCGCCGACGCCGACAGCACGCTCGTCATCGTCGCGCGGTTCCTCGCCCTGCTCGAGCTCTTCAAGGAGGCCGCCGTGGCCTTCGAGCAGGCGGAGGCCCTCGGCGAGCTCGACGTACGATGGACGGGCGCCGAGCAGGGCGACGTCTCCATCGACGACGAGTTCGACGAGCTCGACGACGAGGATGGCAGGGAAGGCGGAGAAGATGGCGACCGTCGAGACCCCGAGACGGTCGCGCGGCGACCCGGCGTCCGCGACGCCCTTCCCGACGCCCCCGAGTCGGAGACCGACGACCGCACGGCCCGGCCGGCAGGAGCAGACGAATGAGTGACCAGGCGGCAGCGGCCCGCGAGCCCGTCGAGCCGGCCGAAGGCGGCGACGAGCAGATCGCCTTCGACATCAACGACTTCCCGGGCGGCGCCAGGTCGGCCCTCGAGGCCGTCCTCATGGTCGTCGACGAACCGGTGAGCGAGGTCGCCCTCGCCTCCGCCCTCGAGCTGCCCGTCGAGGACGTCACGGCTCACCTCCACGCCCTCGAGGAGGAGTATGCCGCGGCGCAGCGCGGTTTCACCCTGCGCAACGTGGCCGGCGGGTGGCGGGTCTACAGCCGGGCCGACTTCGCGCCCGTCGTCGAGAAGTTCGTCCTGGACGGCCAGCAGGCCAGGCTGACCCAGGCGTCGCTGGAGACCCTGGCCGTCATCGCGTACCGTCAACCCGTGTCCCGGGCCCGCGTCAGCGCGGTCCGCGGCGTCAATGTCGACGGCGTCGTGCGCACCCTGCTCTCGCGAGGCCTCATCGAGGAGCTCGATGACACCGGTGAGAGCGGTGCCGTGCTCTACCGGACCACCTCCTACTTCCTCCAGCGCATGGGCCTGACGTCCCTCGACGACCTCCCCGCGCTGGCCCCCTACCTACCCGATGCCGATGTCATCGACGAGCTCATCGAGGAAGGACACGCATGAGCGAACACTCGAGGTCCCCCCGCCAGCCCCGCAAGAAGGCCTCCGGGTCGGGCGCAGGATCGGGCGGGCGGTCCGGCGCACCCGGCGGGCGAGGCAAGGCCGGCAGCGGCCGGTCGAGCGGCAAGCCTGGCGCGGCGTCGGGCGGACGGTCCGGGACGAGGTCCGGCGGCAAGAGCGGGGCCCGGTTCGCGGGATCCACCAAGCCGAGCCAGCCGACCAAGCTCCCCCCGCGCCAGAGCGCCCCGACGATCGACGTCCACGACCCCGACGGCGTCCGGCTCCAGAAGCTCATGGCCGCCGGCGGCGTCGGGTCCCGACGGGTCTGCGAGAACCTCATCGCGCAGGGCCGGGTCGAGGTCGACGGCCAGGTCGTCACCGAGCTCGGGGTCCGCATCGACCCCAAGCGCCAGACCGTCCACGTCGACGGCGTCCGTGTCAACCTCGACGAGGACCGCGTCTACCTCGCCTTCAACAAGCCCAAGGGCGTCGTCACGACGATGAGCGACGAGCTCGGACGCGTCTCGCTCGCCGACTATGTCGGCAACCGCGAGGAGCGGCTCTTCCACGTCGGCCGGCTCGACGCCGACACCGAGGGCCTGCTCCTGCTCACCAACGACGGCGACCTTGCGCACCGGCTCCAGCACCCGGCATACGGCGTGCTCAAGACCTACCTCGCGACGATCCGCGGGCCCGTCCAGCGCGACGTCGGCAAGCGCCTCCGGGAGGGCATCGAGCTCGAGGACGGCCCGGTCGCCGTCGACTCGTTCCGGGTCGTCGACTCGCAACCCGGCAAGGCGCTCGTCGAGATCGTCCTGCACGAGGGGCGCAAGCACGTCGTGCGGCGCATGCTCGACGCCGTCGGGCACCCGGTCCTCGAGCTCGTCCGAACCGAGGTCGGCCCGATCCGGCTCGCCGACCTGAAGTCGGGGCGCACGCGCCGGCTCAACAAGGCCGAGATCGGCGCCCTCTACAAGGCGGCCGGCCTCTGACGCGGACCGCCGCTCCGTGCGGCGGCCGGGTCGTTACGCTGACCGCGTGAGCACGAGCGTCCGCATCATCGGGACCGGGCTGATCGGCACCAGCCTGGGGATCGCCCTGTCGTCGGCCGGCTTCGCGGTCACCCTCGAGGACCCGTCGCCGACGGCCGTCCGGCTCGCCCGGGACCTCCGTGCCGGGTCGCTTGCGACCGAGACTGACGCTGACCCCGACATCGTCGTGGTCGGCGCGCCCCCGGACGTCACGGCGCAGGTCGTCGTCGACGCGCTCTCCCGGTGGCCGCACGCCGTCGTCACCGACGTCGCCTCGGTCAAGGAGTCGGTCCTGCGGGACGTGCTCGCCTCGGGCGTCGACGCGACCCGCTACGTCGGCTCGCACCCCATGGCCGGACGTGAGCGCTCTGGTGCAGCAGCGGCCCGCGGAGACCTCTTCGACGGGCGGGCCTGGGTCGTCGTGCCGCATCCCGACACGACGGAGGAGTCCGTGCGCCGCGTCCGCGAGCTGGCCCTCGCTGTCGGCGCGGCCGTCCGCGTCATGCCCGCGCACGAGCACGACGAGGCCGTCGCGGCGGTCTCGCACGTCCCGCAGCTCGCCGCCAGCATCGTCGCCTCCTGCCTGCGTGAGCTCCCCGAGTCGGCCGTGGGCCTCGCCGGCCAGGGCCTGCGCGACGTCACGCGCATCGCCGCCAGCGACCCGCGGCTGTGGACCCAGATCCTCGCCGGCAACGCGGCCGCAGTGCGCGACGTGCTGCGGCACGTCCGCGACCAGGTCGACGACGTGGTCACGGCCCTCGACGGGATCGTCGAGCGCGACGGCGCGGGCTCGCTCGGCACCCTGAGCCACGTGCTCGAGGCGGGCAACCTCGGCCACGCGCGGATCCCGGGCAAGCACGGAGCTGCACCAGCGGCATACGTCGTCGTCTCGGTCGTCGTGCCCGACGAGCCGGGAGCGCTGGCTCGACTCCTCGGCGACATCGGCAGCGCCGGGATCAACCTCGAGGACCTGCACCTCGAGCACGGGCTCGGACAGGCGGTCGGCGTCGCCGAGGTCTCGGTCGTGCCCGCGTCGGTGGAGCCGCTCCGCACCGAGCTGGCCCGCCTGGGCTGGCGCGTCCACGACTGAGCAGCGCCCGGACGCGGTCCGGCCCGCTCCCCGCCGCGCACTAGGCTCTGGCGCATGTCTGAACGCCCCGTGACCCAGCCCGACGCCCAGCTCTCCGGTTTCGTCGTCGCCATCGACGGGCCCTCGGGCTCCGGCAAGTCGAGCGTCTCGAAGCAGGTCGCCCGAACCCTCGACTTCGGCTACCTCGACACGGGCGCCATGTACCGCGCCCTCACGTGGTGGTGTCTCGAGGAGGGCGTCGACCTGGCGGACGAGGCTGCGGTCATCGACGCGGCCGAGGCGTTCCCCCTCACGATCGGCACCGACCCCGACGCTCCGACCGTCGAGGTCGCCGGACACGACGTGGCGGCAGACATCCGGGAGACCCGGATCTCCACCCAGGTGTCGGCCGTCGCCGGCGTCATCCCCGTCCGCGAGATCATGCGCCGGCTCCAGCGTCGGCTCATCTCCGAGGCGGGCGCGTCCCGGGGCGGGGTCGTCGCCGAGGGGCGAGACATCACGACCGTCGTCGCGCCGGACGCCCCAGTGCGCATCCTCCTCACGGCCTCCGAGGAGGCCCGTCTCGCCCGACGGTCGAAGGAACTGCACGGCCACGACGGCGCCGAGGCCGTGGCGGCCACACGCTCGCAGATCGTCGACCGCGACAAGGCCGACTCGGCCGTCTCCCAGTTCACCGTCGCCGCCGACGGCGTGACGACGGTCGACACCTCCGACCTCGACTTCGACGGCTCGGTCGCTGCGGTCCTGCAGGTCGTCGCGGCCGCACGCGCATGAAGGCCGTCGTCGCGCCCGACCCACGGCGCGCCAGGGCGGGGCGCCGGGTCGGCCAGGCGATCTTCCACACCCTCTACCGGGGCGTCCACCACCACGCCGAGCGGGTGCCGATGGACGGGCCCGTCATCCTCGTCGCCAACCACGCCGCCTTCCTCGACGGCCCCCTCGTCTTCTCGCTCGCCCCTCGGCCGGTCAACTTCCTCGTCAAGCAGGAGGCCTTCCACGGTCCGTTCGGGTGGGTCATCAGTCAGGTCGGCCAGATCCCGATCGACCGTTCCGTGGGCGACCGGACGGCCCTCGCGACGGCGAGCGCCGTGCTCGAGCGCGGGGGAGCGGTCGGCATCTTCCCGGAGGGCACGCGCAACGAGGGGCACGTCGAGGAGGTCAACCAGGGTGCCGCCTGGATCGCCCTGCGCACCCGCGCGCGCATCGTTCCCGTGGCCGTGCTCGGGACGCGGGTCGAGGGTGCGTCTCCCGACGCCTGGCCGCGCCCACGAGCCACGCTCGTCGTCGACTTCGGCGAGCCCTTCGCGCTCGAGGCCGACCCGTCGGTGCCCGGCCGTGACCGGCTGCGGAGCGCCAGCGACCAGCTGCGCGACGCACTCGCGTCACACGTACGTCGTGCGCGGGTGGAGAATGGTGCCTCAACTGAACTTCTGTGATTCGAGGAAACCGTGACTGACGAGACCGCCCGCCCCGCCGAGGACGAGGGTGCTCCGATCGCGACCGAGGACGACGCCGCCGTCGAGCGGGCCCTGCGCGCCGGCCTCTCCGACTTCGAGCTGAGCCCCGAGGACGAGGCGCTTCTCGCCGCCCAGGGCCCGTATGCCGCTGACGAGCTCGCGCAGGGACCGCTCCCCGTCGTCGCCGTCGTCGGCCGTCCCAACGTCGGCAAGTCGAGCCTGGTCAACCGCATCCTCCGGCGGCGCGAGGCCGTCGTCGAGGACGTCCCCGGCGTCACCCGCGACCGCGTCTCCTACGAGGCGGAGTGGGGTGGCCGCCGCTTCACCCTCGTCGACACGGGCGGGTGGGAGGCCGACGCGAGCGGCATCCACCTGCGCGTCGCCGAGCAGGCCGAGATCGCAATCGACCTCGCCGACGTCGTCATGTTCGTCGTCGACGCGACGGTCGGCGCGACCGACGACGACGAGGCCGTCGTCAAGCTGCTGCGAAAGTCGGGCAAGCCGGTCGTCCTCATCGCCAACAAGGTCGACGACGAGCGGGGAGAGGCCGACGCCGCCGCGCTCTGGAACCTCGGTCTCGGGCAGCCCTACCCGGTCTCGGCCCTGCACGGGCGCGGGAGTGGCGACGCCCTCGACGCGGTCCTCGAGGTGCTCCCCGAGTTCTCGGCGCACGGCGCCTACGCCCAGGGCGGTCCGCGACGGGTCGCCCTGATCGGTCGCCCCAACGTCGGCAAGTCGAGCCTGCTCAACCGGCTCGCCGGCTCCGAGCGGGTCGTCGTCGACAACATTGCCGGGACGACGCGTGACCCGGTCGACGAGCTCATCGAGCTCGGCGGCACGACGTGGCGCTTCGTCGACACTGCGGGGATCCGGCGCCGCGTCCACCAGACGCGCGGAGCCGACTTCTACGCCTCCCTGCGCACGCAGACGGCCCTCGAGAAGGCCGAGGTCGCGGTCGTCCTCATCGACGCGGAGCAGCCGATCGCCGAGCAGGACATCCGCGTCATCCAGCAGGTCATCGACGCCGGCCGTGCCCTCGTCATCGCCTACAACAAGTGGGACACCCTCGACGAGGAGCGCCGCTACTACCTCGAGCGCGAGATCGAGAAGGAGCTCGTCCAGGTGCCGTGGGCTCCCCGGGCCAACATCTCCGCACGGACCGGCCGCCACATGGACCGGCTCGTGCCAGCGATCGAGACCGCGCTCGAGTCGTGGGACACCCGCATCCCGACGGCGAGGCTCAACGCCTTCCTCGGCGAGATCGTCGCGGCCCACCCCCACCCCGTCCGAGGGGGAAAGCAGCCGCGCATCCTCTTCGCGACCCAGGCCTCGACCCGCCCGCCCCGGTTCGTCATCTTCGCCTCGGGCTTCATCGAGGCGGGCTACCGCCGGTTCCTCGAGCGGCGCCTGCGCGAGCAGTTCGGCTTCGAGGGCACCCCGATCGAGGTGTCGGTCCGGGTCCGGGAGAAGCGTCGGAGGTGAGCCTCACCCAGCCCCTGCGGGCGCGGCGGCCCGTGTCGGCCCCCGATTCGGTTGCAGGGCAGCAGGTGCGCTATGGTTTCGTTCGCCCCGAGGGGCACACGGGCTGTGGCGCAGCTTGGTAGCGCACTTGACTGGGGGTCAAGGGGTCGCAGGTTCAAATCCTGTCAGCCCGACCGTGTGTGATGTCCCGAGACACCGTTGACAGG